>NZ_NOVE01000017.1 GCF_002265625.1 Prevotella sp. 885 | reverse complement strand
TATAATAAGAAGATTTTTCGTACCTTTGTAGGTATATAAATATCAAAATAGCAATATAATGAAAATAGAACGCCCGGACATTATCCCAGATAGGTTTTATACACCTTTGGAAGCTGCTCTCCTTTTGGAAGTCAATGAGCAAACCTTGTTGAAATGGTCTCGTACCCCTTCATCAGGAATTGCCCGATACCGCACAAAGAAAAAGCATTTACTACGCTTCAAGGGCTGTGATTTATTGAGCCTGTGGGAAGGTGAGGAACAATAATTCCTTCTTTCTGCGTTAAACTTTATTTCTTTTGCCATAATTTCAACGTATAAGTAACTAACTATCGAAATATTTTTGTATATTTGCAGTATAAAACAATGGTTATGAGCATGAAACAGAATAAAAACATATCAGCAAAGCGAAAAGCCAAAGAACGGAAACTTTGGCGCAATATTTTTATTGTCTCGCTCATCGCTGTTATTGTGTCTTTGCTGTTCCTTGGCTGCATAGCCTTTTTTGTAAGCATCGTGTTCGCCCTCATAGCGTATGGGCAATATGATTCACTCAAACCAAATAAGGAATACGGCTATACTCCTTGGTGGTATTTCGGGCTTTAGAAAAATGCTCTAAGCATTCTTTTTGGATCTTTAGATTATAAAAAATAAAACTATATGAAACAAGACTATCAAAACAAAGATAACATTATTGAAGCTATCAACGACAATACAACAAACAAGCCGGATCATGTAATTAAGGCTGAAATCAGTATTGAGGTAATAGGTGAAGATGAACCAACGAAATACGACAAACGCCGTGAACGTTGGGCGGTCGTTGCTTGCTGGGCTTTATTGGCTCACATCGTTTCTGCACTGTTCTTCATATTCGTAGATATGAATGTGTATTCCTTTTTTGCGCTTATAATAAGCACTGCGATATGTGTTTTTGCATTTGTCAAAGCATCAGACATTGACCCAAAAGAACCAACAGGGCCCACACCTTGGTGGTATGGTGCTGTTTAGTTTTTGCTTCGATCACTTCCACGAAATACTTTTATAGTGGACTTACACACGAAACTACATAAACAAAAAAGGGCTCGCCAACTCGTGGCGTGCCCCGTGTCCAATATTGTTCAATTTTTAATCTTTCAGTGAAAAGGAAAAGTTCAATTTTCGTGCCACAAATGAGACTTAACAACGCTTGGGGCTACGATAGTATTTCTTTTTATGCAACAACTAGTTTTTAAAGATTTAATTTATTATTACTTAACTCTATTACTTTTGAGGAAAACTTCCCAAAACAAAGGCTTCCTTTCTAAGTGTTGACATCGACCAATCAGCGTTGACGGTCAATTTTGTAACGTCTGCCCCGGCTTTGCTGTATGGGTCAACAATAAAGCGAATATCGCCAAATTGTCCCAAAGGCTCCAGGCCCCAAACTCCAAAACCAATACCGTCAATGTGGCTTGTCTGGAATACCGGGAAACCGCCGATTTTGCCGTCCTCGATAATCATCAAGCCGCTTCCGGTGTCTCTTGGTGTGGCTTCAAGGATTGCGGCGGTTTCGGCGTTCATAATATATGCGCCTGTTCCGTCATTCTCCACGCCTTCGGCGAAAACCTTTCCACGCATTTGCAAAAGTTCCTTGTAAGTTGGAATATCAGCCGCAAATGTTATCTTGTTTTTGCAATCTACAAATGGGCCGTGGAACTTCTTGTTGTAGCCTTTCGCCGTGGTGCTTGTGATAAACATACAACGGTTAATTAGGCGTGCAACTGCCAACGGCATTTGCTGTTGTACGATTTGAAGTACAATTCCGGTTGTTTGGTTAATTGTCTGGTTGGTTACATCAATTGAAATACCAAGTCTTACCGGGGTTGGCTTCAAGGCTTCAATATCAATCTTTGAATCTGCGAGTTCTACCGCTTCATCTGCGATCGATGCTTCCACCGTGCCAACAACTGGCCAACAATATTCACCTTGCAAACCTGTAAGAAGTGGGATTCCGACTTTGTCATAAATGAGCCCGGCTTCAAGTGGCTTCACGATGTCGCCAATCGTGAGCGGTACGGCTGCGGCTGAATTTGCCACGGTCTGCCCGACAAAATCACGTTTCAAGACTTGCGAGTTAACCGCCTGTGTGCCGTTCTGTGTGGCTGAACGAAGGAAGGAATCAAACGCCGCTGCTTGGTCTGTCACGTCCACAAAACCGCCGTTAACATTTGCGGCTTGGATTCGGGCGTTAATGATTCCACTTTCACGGCGCAACGTCTCAAACTCTGTGTTTTCGGCGTCATTTCGTGCTCGGTTCTCCTTCTCGCAAAGGTCGGTAATCTCATTCATGCGAACTTGGATTTGCTCCAAGCGTTCCGCAAATTGTCGAATTTCGATTCTTTTCTTTTTCATTTTTGAAAAACCTTAATTGTTAAACTTATGTTCATTAACTCTAATATCTTTTTGTTATAACTGCGCCTTCTGGCGTATTTTATACTGTACTATTCTTTTGGTGGCTGCGGCTCTTGCTTGGCTGTGCCTTCACCTTGGATTTTTGCTGAATTTATAGGGGCCACGTTGCAAGAAATGAAGGTTACATCTCCGCCTTCTATCGGCTTCAAGTCTTTGCGCCGTCTCCACTCGTTAATTGTCATTACTCCGGTGTTAATGGTCTTTTCCATATAAGCGGCTTCCGTGGTTAGGTCTGTCGTAAACAATGGGGACAAATCAAACTTGAATGTGAAATCGTCTGCCACTGCCCCAGGAATCAACTTTGCTTTAAACTCTGCTTCAAACTTACGCAATATAGGGCTTAACGTATCCGTGATAAATGTTACTTGCGCCATATCACTCGCCTTGTAATTGTTGCTTTGTTGGGCGAAAACCTTATCAGGGTGAACGCCAAAAAAACGACAAATCTCTTGAACGCCAAATTTTTTGTGTTCCAAAAGCTGCATATCAACGGAAGTCATAGAAATCGGTGTAAATTGAACTTGCCCCGGCAAAGAAACAATATCTTGCCCTTGCTTAAACTTACCGTCCACCGATTCCGCCGTTTTGTCTAACTCCTTATCTTGATACTCACCAAAACCTGTTGTTGTGTGGTCGTTACTTACGATTCCCTTAATACGTCCACCTTTAGCAAATAATTGCTTCGTTTGGTTGTCCGCCGTTGCTTGGATTCCAAGAGCTGCGGCGGCATACTGAACGGTTGAAATACCCGTTCGCCCACCGTCTAAGGACATATTGCGCAAATGAATAATTTCTTCTGGGCAAAAGACTTCTCCATAAATTCCGTTATATGGATCGTTGACCGTGTAAATATCAATGTTCGGTGTGTGGCTTACCGTGTGTGGGCTGCAAAGAATCAACTCTTGCAACGTTCCATTATCTCCATATCGGGGGATAATATAGGCATTCCCCAAAAGGCACATTTGAACAACTGCGTTCTTTATCAGTTCATAGGCTGTTGTATGCTCATTCGGTTTAACGCCAATAATGTAATTTGTTCGGTCTGTCTTGCCGTCCACATCTACGAAATAACCTTCCGCGCGATTGCGGCGTTTCTTTCTGAATGGAAGTCCGGCTACACCTGACGAAAGTATTTCAACGCAACGATATACTGCGGCGATTTTGGTTGCTTGGTATTCGTTCCCCACCTCGACAACATTCAAGCCGCCGGGGTAAGAAGGTGCAACGGCTGAAACCAATGAGCCCGAAACACTGCGCTTTTTAAATATCTTATCAAATAACTTCATCGCTCAAATTTTAAAATGAAGGGCGAAACACTTGGAATCGCCCTTCGGCACTTTTCAAAAACCTAACAACTTGCTGAAACAGAAACAAGCCTTTCACTATTCGGGCGTATTTGTGTAAAGGTATTCCTTTTGCAGTATTGCGCCACAATAATTTGCTGGATTCCTTGGGCGAAACTACGTTTATTTATTGCCCTGTATGCTTATATCTTATGCGCTTTAAGCAACTGTCGGGCTTTCGCTTTCCATATATGCACATGATATAATAATAACCTGTACGCTATGCGTTTTAAGGTTGTGCCGTTGTACCGTTGTGCGTGCGGTGGCTGTTTCTATGAATGGGGGCTTGCGTTTTCATTACTTCCCCCCACGGCTCAAAAATACCTTACGTGTGGAAATTGGGGTTGGTGAGGTTTAATCGGGCTTGCCCTCAAAAATAAAAACATACCCCCCCTATTTTCGGGGTGATGTATTTTGAAAAATTCCGTTCTCGTGTCGATCGTCTTTTGCTGTTTGCATTCATACAAATTTATTTGCTGTTGTTGTGGCTCTGCTGTGCCTTCGTTTCTTTTCCCAATTGTCGGGGATTGATTGCAGCTTTGCAAAATTTGTTATTACCTTGAATCGTTGCTTGTTGCTTACTTCAAATGTAAAGAGTTGCTTTTCTCGGCTTGTGTGCCGTTGGTCTGGCTTCTTGCCACGGTGTCGGCTCGGTGTTAGCTAATAGTGAAAACATATCGGCGATTTCATCTGCTATCGGTTGGGCTATATCTTTCGCCTTCTGTTCTTTTGTCTGCTGCGCTCTGTCTGTGTGTCGAATAAAGGCAACAACTAAAAGTTGCATTATCTCGTAAACCGATTTAAAGCCCTGTTCGTTCTTTATTTGGTTTAGACGGTCGTACACTTCGCCCGGCACCTTGACGGAAACCGTCTTTGTCTTTGTGTCTGCTCGGTGTGTGTTGTGTCTTGAATCACTTACCTTTGTTTTGCCGTTATCGGCTTGTGTCCTGTCGTATAATTTAAACTTCTTCATGTTCTTGTTTCTTTCATCATTAATCAGGTGCAACGCTTCCGCCTTACTACCTTTGTACACTTGGTACAAAAATTTTTCTAAATAATATATTTTTCCTTATTAGGCTGCATTCTTATGTATAATGCTCCCTAATTACTTAATTTCTCTTAAATAGATATATTTTTGTACCATTTGTACCATATTATTATAAGTGCCTAACTACTAAACTTTTAACCTTGGCACAAAGTGAAAAACGGCAAATATTCTGTACCATTGTTTTGTACCAATTGTACCAAGGGCAAAAGGGTGGTACATTTTGTACCAAACAATTTTGTACCAACCTTTTTGAGCGTTCAAATGTTGTCCTCTTCTTCGTCTGGGATTCTAACAAATAGCTTTCTCGCTCTTGCATAACATTGCCCCGGTTTGGTTCGTTGGCTCGTCAACTTCCAACCTTTGCAACGTTCCAAAAGGGCGTTGATTCTCTGCGCCGGATACTTCCTAACCATTTCATCGGGTAATTCATTACGGATAACTTCAGCGGTCACAAACTTACGTTTAACCGTGCCTATTGCTTCGAGTGGGTCTCTGTAACGAAAGAAACTGCGCCTTTCCTCTTTGTTCTTGGTTTCCCAATCTGTCGGCAAAAGTTCATCGAGAAAAGATTCCATTATCGGCAAAAGGTCATCGCCCCCTACTTGGTTGCATTCGTCCTGAATCTTTTCGGCTTCCTTATCCAAGGATTCAGGCAAACACAATTCTTCGCCGTCCGTGTAATATTTGTATGCTTCCGCCCACAATTGCCCAACGTTGGCTTTTAAGTCGCCTAACCATGAGGAAACACGCCCTTTTCCCTCTGCCTTGACTATCCACCAACGGCGGTTGCCGTGGTCGCCTGTAAGGAAGTATTCCTCGTTTGTTGTGGCGGCAAAAACGCAATGCCTTGGATAATCTTCTACCGTTCGCCCATACGCTGCCCTGTACGTATCTTTTTGCTTGCTTATAAACTGCTTGGCGGCTTCTGCTTCTGTTCTCTTTAGTCCGTTCAACTCACTAATTTCAAGTATCCACGCCGAATTTACGGCTTCAAACTTGGCGTTATCTTTAGCCGCAAATGAGAATGAATCAGAAAACCAACTCCCGGCAATTGTATTAAAGAAGGTACTTTTGCCTATACCTTGCGGGCCTGGAATGGTTAGAACGTAATCAAATTTTATTCCCGGCTCAAATGCTCTTGCAACTGCTCCGACAAACCATTTTTTTGTTATGGCCCGATTTAACTCTGTGTCTGCGGCTCCCAAATAGTCTATTAAAGCGGTTTCTATTCGCTTTTTGCCGTCCCATTCTTCACGCCTTATAAAGTCTTGAACTGGGTTGAAACTTCGTTCTGTAGCTGTTGTTTGCAGATAGTCAAATATACTACTTTGGCGTACCTTGATATTCCATTCCGTGAAAAAGTACAAACTTATCTTTCCGGTCGATTCTTCATTTATGATTGCGCCCTTTGTGTTTTTGAATCGCTCGGAAAAGGAAAAATCTCTATTTCGGAAGGTGTCAAACTTGATTTGCTTTAACTCTGGATCATTCAGGAACAACAATACAAGATTTGTCGGCGTGTTCTCGACTTCCATTCTCTTGTTGAATGTTAGTTTGTCTTTCCATGTCTCGCCGTCCTCTTGTGCCTGTTCACGTTCTCCATGCTGCGCCGTTTCCTCAAAGTCCACGCCTTCAAAATCATCTTTTACAGATTTCGTTCTTTGCTTTAGAATGTATCTTTTTACTTTGGTGTCCTTGGTTGCCAATTCTTCCATTTTCAAGAAAGAAGGTCGGCGATTAATTGGCGTATCATCTTTAACGCCTGTGTCCTCTGCCCCAAACTTATGGATTCTAACCAAGTCAAAGGCGTTGCAACCGTGTTGACCGTTCAGTCTTGCCGGGTCTGTGGCGTGATTGCTGAATGCGTACCCGTCCTTATATACAACTAAACCGCCGTATGTGCTTCCGTTCTTATACGTATATCTGTCCCTCTGCGCTGTGGGGACGTAAACATCTGGAAGAAACTTTTCGATTGCTTCTTCTATAGTGTAAGCATTACAGAATGCCCCGACAATTCCACCTTTGCTTGTTGGGTCTGGTGCCTTGCGTTTGTTGTTTAGAATCGCTTCGGGGGTCTCGCTCTTGTGCATTGGCCATGAGGAAACGTCCTTCCAATCTTTGTACTTTTGGAGTATCTCTTCCGGATTCAAGATTTCACCGTCTTGCCAATCAAAGAAAAAGTCAACGTCTTTTGGAGTGCTTGGCCAAAACATGAGCCTTGAAGCCTGAAACGTTGTCGGATCGAAATACTCCATACCTATTTTGCCGGCGATATATCGGGCCACGGCTTCGTATTGTTCCACGTTGGTACTATCTGCCAACGGAATAATAATTCTTAATCTCGGGGCTTCCTCCGTGTGCTTATGTGTGGAATATATACAAGCGGCAAAACTGAAAATTTCCTTGAATCCTTCCCAGATATTAGAATCTTTCTTCACGTTATCAGCATCAAGCGTAACAACGGTACGCCCGATTAAGCCTTCCTTTTTTCTTCGCCCATTGGCTGCAAAATAACCGCCAACAAAACCGCCAACATCTTTAATTTTGCTTTGTTTAGCCTTATCCATTTGTAGATACTGCACCAAAGTTTCTTTTGTTTTGGTGGTATCGGCGCAACGATTTAACAAGCTGCTCCAAGTGGTCTCTTTGTTTTCCCAATTGGTCGCTTTACTGTTGTCTCCAACAAAAATTGTAAGGTTGGTATCATATGAAGGGTTGAATTTTCTTGTTTCCATTCTCACAATAAATTAAAAGGGGCGTTTCATAATTGCGCCCCCTCTTGTTATACGTTCAATTTCTTCTTTGCCACGTCTCTGTAATAGTCGGCTTCGGAAAAAGTCATTTTTCCGTTTGCCAATCGGCGGAAACCGGGTCTTGGCGTTGTTGTATATACCTGTACTCGGTTCATGTAGGTTTTGATATTCTCAATACCTGAAAATGTAGAGTTGCTTCCCTCTGCACTTTTTTTCTTTTCCGCTATTGCTTCCGGGCTTAATTCTTCAACTTCCAACGTGTACAAACGTGGGTAATATTTCTTTATCAACTCCGGGGATATAATTGGCGGTTTTATTGTGCCGTGTTCGAATATTATAACGTCTGTAGGGAATTTAACCTTTCCCAATTCTTTAGTTATAGTATCGCCAAACTCTTGCACATCTTGTGGGCAAACATACGCATAAATTCCAAGGTTCGGATTTTCGTCAATTTCTTTTTGGGAAACGTGAGTTTCTGCGTATTTCATCATCAACGCCTCCTTAAAAGTCATTGCCCCAGATAGAACCATATACCAACTTAGGCGGTTAATACTTGTTTCCATAAACTCGTACATGCCCTTGTGGGCTTTCGCCAACGTCTTGTTTATAGAATCAACCTTTGCAAGGTCGTCTTTTTCCTTCTGCTTGTAATAAATAAACATATAATGTCCTTCCCTTCTTTTTAGTTTAACACTCCCTTGAATACTTCTGCGGCGGCCTTGCGGCTCTCCTGTATATACTGCGCTTGCGTCTTTGTTCGCTTTGCAGATACTGCGCCCTGGGGTGCTGCCATAGGTTTGTAACCTCTCTTTTCAAGGTCTTGACAACTAACTTCTGTTTGCATGTATGCCGGGCGGCTTACAAGTGAAACGTCTTCCATGTAGCGGATATTCATCACGTGTCGGGTCGGTGTGCCGTCTGGTTTCTTATCCCAAACAACTGAATCCTCATCGGCTAAATATGCAAATGAGCTGCCGAAAATGTCCCCACGCTTTACGAGTTCTAGGGCTGTATCTCCGTCCGTGGTGTTCGGTGCTTCAAATCTGTATTTCAGTCCGTGACTATCAATTGATAATTCGAGCGTTCCTTCACCATTGCGCCAACGTGCAAGTAAACGTTCCGGGTTATGCTCCAGAAGGCAACGAATATCAAAAGACTTTAGCTTCACTTCATCAAGAGCCGCTCTGTCTATTGTCTCAATAAAATAACCGTAACCGTCACAAAGAATTTGTGATTCTGCCCCAAAAACAATTGCATAGCCTTCAATAACTCGGCTTTCTTTGCCCTGTGCATCTCTTACGAGAATTGGGCGTGACTGCTGCCCCTGGGTGGTTCTCAATTCAATTTTTTCCATATCATCAATTAAATTTTAATGTTATTATTTGGAAATTTTCCCTATTAACTTTATTGTTCTTATTGTGTCCCTTGCTAGCTTGTTGAGATTCCCCCCAATATCTATAAGTTCGGGATAATGAGCGTTTGCCAAACCTTGCATTTTGCAGATAGCTTGATTGTAGGCTGTAACATCGCATTTTATCCACTCTTTAACGTTCATGTCGTATGCACAATAAAGTTTGTAGCCGCTTTGCTCTGCATACTTTTTCAAGAATATCAAGAATATATTAAACATCGGCAATTTGTCCGGCTCCAATTGTTTGCCTTCCGTGTTGATCGTCTTTTCGTCTGGGCTTAGTCCGCAAATCATTGCTTTGAAAAGAATCTCACCGTTTTTTTGTGGGACAAACATTTCAAGACTACAAGCCTTGTTATAAAGGCCTGCAAACATTTTCAAGTGATTTCCACTTTTCTGTTTTGCATTCTTGATCATGCTTTTTCTGATTTCCTGTTCCATTGTCTTGTTTCTTTGAAGTTGTGCAACGATTAACGGAATAATACTTGATTGGCCGCTTTCTGAATCATTGCAACTGTCGTTGGTTGTACTTCTGACTTGTTGGAAAGTAACCACTCGTCAAGGGCCAACCGGTCAAAATATATGTACCTAGACGGCTTACCTTTGACTTCTGGGCGGCTGAATGGTATTGCGCCCTTGCTTGTCATTTGGTAAAGGGTGTATTTGCTTATCCCTATATACTGCGCCGCTTCATCGGTGTTCAAAACTCGCTTCTGCTGAATCAGAATCTTTGCTTCCAACTCTCGAAACTTAGTTTCTAAATATTGCTTTATTTCTTCATTCATATTGCTTTGTTTGTTGGTTTGTGCTGCAAAGATACGGCAATAAAAAAAGGTCTGAACCGAAATTCAGACCTTTATTGTAATGTGTAAACAAGGGAATTAACAATATTGTTAACAACTGCGCTTTGTTTACACATTCTTATATATGATATTCAATAATTGGGTAACTAAATCATCAATACTTCTATCGTTTGAAACGAGTTGTGCTTTTGCCTTGCTGCAAATTGTCCTTAGCGAATTTTTGCCGAACTTTTTTGTTTTCCCCCCTTTTCTATAGACAAACCATTTTCGGGTTATACTCCAAAGATTGTTTTTTCTCATATCTGCTTTTACCTTAGACTGCAACTTATCTATAAGCAAAACAAATTTCTTAGTGTCTCCAACTAGCAAATAATCCTTACTGCCAAACTCGCTAATATCTTCTTTGTTGGTGGCTCCCATTAGAAAAGACTTAAATCCCGCTTGCAGCTTTCTAACCGAATCTTTTTCCCCTTGGCACAATATACCATTTTGGGTAAGTTGTGTTATATAGTCTTTGAAATCTATAAATCGAATATCGGTTCTAACTTCGGTTTGTCTGAAAAGAGAGTCTCTTTTTTCCTCTTGTGGTGGCAAATCGAAACAAACAATTTCGGGTTTTCGGTGCTCCTCGTTCATTTCTGCGCTTTCTACCGCCTGTAAGGGTTCAACGCCTGCGACTTCGCCTTGATCGATTGGAAAAGCTGCAAACCTTGATACTTGTTGCAGCTTCTCCAGATATTCGATTATTCCTTCAACGGCATTCAGGCAACGGCGTATATAACAACGCCCGGGGGCTCTTGTGCCCTCGGTTGCTGTTAGATACTCTTCGGCTTGCTCCTTAATGCTTTGTGCGTCCTGAAGGTTACTGAAAAGAATCTTCTTTCCGTCTTTGCCTGTTCGCTCGGCGGCTTTCAAGTCCTCAAAGAAGGGGAGTTCACCCACTGTTTCGCCTGTCTCTGCTGAATAATCGGGAACGCCGTAAATATCAAACCATTCTTCCCCCTTCTGTGCGAGTCTCTTTTCTCGCTTTGTGTCGCCCCTGCTTTGGGCTTCTGCGATTTGTCGCACATATTGCCCAAACTTCAATATATCTTTCATTGTACTTGTTCCTTATAAATACATTGTTTTCCAACATTTTATTATCTCCGATCCAGTTACTAGTTTCTGCTTAGAAACCTTTCGAACACGGAATTTAATATCACCATTCGCCGCATATCGTGCGAGTGTGTGGCGGTCTATCTCTAACGCCTTTGCCGCCTGGCTCATGTTATAAAGCCCTGTTGGCGTAACTTGTGGCTCTGTTATTATCATATTAATCAAACTTAAATGCTTTGTCTTGAAGGCCAATCGCCTTCTTTTTACTCTCGTTAATCACTTCGGCGTAAATCTGGGTTGTGGTAATATTAGAGTGTCCCAACAACTTTGAAACGGTCTCTATCGGTACGCCCAAAGATAGGTTGATCGTTGCCGCCGTATGTCTGGAAACATGAAATCTAACCTTCTTATGTATCCCGGCATCGTCTGCCCATTTCTGCAACTTTTCACCCATTCTTGATTTATAAAAATCAGGAAAGATTAACTCATTGTCTGACGCTCCGTTTCGTTCTGACATTACGTGGAGTGCCAAAGAAGGCAAAGGCAAAGTTTCTTCCTGTTGGGTCTTTTGTACTTTCAATTTCACCACCTTGCCGAAATACTCATCATCAAATATTTGCCCCCATGTAAGGGCAGAAATGTCGCTTGCCCTCAATCCCGTGGAACAACCAAAAAGGAAGGCTCTCTTCAACATATCAAAATAACAAGGTGTCTTTATAAGCTGCTGCACCTCTTCCACGGTCAAATAATTGACATTTGCTTTGTGCTTTCGGGGTCTCTCGTTTTTGGCAATCAAATAGCACGGATTTACGTCTATGATTCCCGCCTGTACCGCTTTATTCAAAATACCACTTAGGGCACTATAAATATTATGCTGTGTTCCAATACCAATATTTTGGGGCTTTAAACTTTTAACGCTCTTTTTGTAGGCTGAAGTCTTCAGGAAATCAATAAAACGCAAAATAGTATCTCTATCCAATTGTGCGAATGTTATCTTTGTCCCTGCCACAAAATCTTTGAAATGGTTGTACAATCCCGGAATGTCGGTTAAATGCACATGTCGTTCTTTGCTTTCTTTTATTGCTTCGTCCTTGTAGTGCTCTATATACGCCAAAACTTCCATTTTTCGGCGTTCCACCGATTGGTTAAAACCTAATTCACCGTTTTGCTTGTCTATGATTCTTTGAGCCTTGACGGCTTTTGCTTGTTCCCACGTCTTGTTGTTTCGGGTCTTGTTAATGGTGTCGTTACGTCCATTTTCAGGCACTAAATACAAGGGTTGGTTATCTATATTAACGGTTTCACATTTGTGTTTACCTTCCCCAATATACATATCAAGATATATCACGAAATTCCCGTTTGCACGTTCTCGGGTTCTTAACTTAATTGCGCCTTTTTCTTTGTCTACAAATCGGCGTTCAAAGTCTTGTATCTTACCCTTTGAAGGGTCGCTCTTTCTTGCTCCCATGATTGAAAAATATATAATTCTCTGTAGGTCGTTCCACCTTTCGCCGTCTTGATTGCCGGGCGTTGGGTGGAACGAAAATTCTAAATCTCTAAAACTTTATCAATTATCGCCTTGCTCCTTGTCTGTGCTTGGCTGTTGTGCAACCTCTGCAATATCAGGTATCAATTTGCCGCCCTGGGTCTTGCAGCTTGAAACTATCTCCAGAAGGGCGTTAATCTGTTTGTCCTTCTCTTGAATTTGTGAAAAATAGAAATCACTTAGCTTTTTGGTATCTTCAAGCTCACGATGTAAAGCGTTGTTGGCACTTGCCAAAGATGATATAATATGCTCTTTGGCTTTGTTGGCTCGCTTGTAAGCGGCTTTTTTCTTGCCGTTGGCGAATTGCTCACGATGGCTTTGTCCGTGTCTCTTAGTCGAAATAAATTTGTTATTCATGTTCCAATAAATTAAAAGTTTGCGAAATGCTTGTTTGTAATGCTTGGTTTTACTTACTTTTGAAATAAGTTATGGCTTCGCCTTTGTCGGCTTTTTCAGCCACGGAAAAGGCTCGCCACGGCGGCGATTATAAGTGAAGGTCTCGCCGTCCTCATCCTCAATTGTGATAACTCCGCCGAAAATCGTTGAATACGATTTTCCAATAATACGTACCATTTTCCACTCTGTGTTTAATGGTCTCAGGGCTAAAACCTTTTGCCCGATTCTTACTTCGCTGTATTTCATATCTTGCAAATTAAGTTGTTAATATTTAGTCAACCTTAGTTGACCTTTCCTTGTTTGTGACATTGCAAAGATACAAAAAAATATTGGAATGTGCAACAAAATAGCAACAAATAATGCACAAATAAAGAATAATTAACACATAAACAAAACACGATAATAAGCGATAAAATAGATACTAAAAAGCTGTTTTACAGCGGTTTAATATTGTTTTGGTTGTGTTTTATTTGTGCGTACTTTGGTGTCGTATAACTTGTTTCTGCAAAGTTATCGCGTATTTGGCAAATAGCAAGTCGTGATTCGGTAACAATCTTCCTTTTCCATGTAACATGCAAAAGAGTATTCTTCCCATCAGACTTGCCTTATTGCCTTGTACGCACTTTGAAAAGCAGAAAAAGCTTCCCGATCCCAAGTCCGAAAGGACTTAACGAAAGGGAGAAAAAAATTTAGAGACTATGGCAAAAGATTTCAACAACCGCCTGATTACTCCAGAATTGGAGAAGGCAATGCAGGACTATCCGCTCTATTCCCAGGATAGCAAGAAGAAGGATGCAGTTTGCATCGCAGTGTTTTTCATCGGCAACGCTCGCTGGTACATTCTTGAAGGACAGCGAGAGAATGATGATTTTGTGCTCTTTGGCATCGTTGTAGGTTTGGCTGAGACTGAGTACAGCTACATTTCTGCCAATGAAATGGCAAGTGTGGAGTTGGACGCAACCAAGTTCGGACTCGGCAAGGTCAGAGTGGAGCAGAGAAAGCCATTCCAACCATGTCAGCTTTCTGAAATCATCGACAGAGAGTTGCAGTCTTTCCTCAACAGACTTTACGATTGAAACATTTTTCTCGGTTGGTAGTGGCTGATGGCTGCTACCTGCCAAGTAACAACAATTAAAGCTATGAACATGGTACAGGTTTACATTAAGGGACAGGAGGATAAGGAGTTGAGCAGCTTTTTGCGCTATTATCCGGTACGTATCAAGAACATCGGTATGGATGCATTCTTCGACCGCCAGGTTATCTATGATTTCAAGGATGGTCGAAACCATGCAGATGTGGCGAAGTGCGTGGCAAAGATGCTTGTCAAGAAGTTTGGCCGTAAGGTTCGCAGCGTTGTCTTCTCTTGTGTTCCTGCAAGCAGCCAGGAACGTAACGAGGCACGCAACAAGAACTTCTCTGAACTTGTCTGCAAGTTTTCCGGAGCAATCAACGGCTTTTCCCATGTCAAGGTTGTTGGCGAACGTACCGCAGTTCATGGCACAAAGGTCAAGAAGGAAGAGCGAGAAAAGCGATTGAAGGAAAAGAATAATATTGAGGTGGATGCGAACTTCTTCAAAAACAAGATAGTCTGCATTTGGGACGATGTGGTCACTACCGGCACTTCTTTCTGTGCCTACACCGCACAATTAGAACAAGTAGGGGCGCACGTTACAAACGGCATTTTCCTCGGCAAGACATCATATAAATATGTACAGCAATGAAAAGAAAGAATATGACAAAGTTTGACAAGGCTGTTTCGGCAGCCTTTACAGGACATCGCTTTTACAACTTCTCACAGCAGGAGGTCATAAGAGAGCGATTGACCAAAGCCATCCTCGAAGCTTACGAGCATGGCATCAGCAATTTTATTTCGGGATTCGCCATCGGTATTGACTTGATGGCAGCCCAGATTGTGCAGTTGCTGAAACCTTCCTGCCCGGGAATGACGCTTACCGCAGCCATTCCTTTCAGAGGTCAGGCAGATAGGTTCAAGCCCGGCGATAGGATGGTTTATGATGGATTGATGGCTTCTGCAGATGAGGTGATCATCCTTTCAGAATACTATTACACCCGATGTTTTCTTGACCGAGACGAGTTCATGGTTGAGAATGCGTCCCTTCTCATTGCCTTCTATGATGGGAGAGAGAAGGGTGGAACCTACTACACTTTCAAGAAAGCCAATAGTTTGGGCATTCCCGTGGTGAATATATATTGAATAACTCGCTAAATATCAAGCTTATGAATGAATTTGTTGACATCATCGTTATCTACGTCGTTCTCCGTGCCATCCTCGCCTTTCTGGGCGCATGGTGGCATGGAGACGGACGCAACGATTTCAGACGAGACCGATAAAGGGTTGGTCTCAATAGTTTTGTGTACTATTACTCAATTTCCTATATGAGTATTATTCCAGTTTCCATCCGCAATCACCATGGTAAATCATCTGTCGGGTCATTCCACCATCTATGCAGATGTTCTCGCCTGTGATGAAACCTGCCTTTTTGGAACAGAGGAAAAGTACCATGTTGGCAATGTCGAGAGGATTGCCGACACGTCCTGCCGGTTGCTGATAGGCATCGGGACCCTCATATACTTTATAGTCCGTATCTATCCATCCAGGAGAGATGGAATTGACACGAGCCTTGCCTGCAAGACTGACGGCAAGGGCATGTGTGAGTGCTGCAATACCGCCCTTCGCTGCCGTATAGCTTTCTGTCTGAGGCTGACTCATGCGGTCGCGAGAAGATGAAATATTGACGATGGAAGCACCTTCTGCAAGATGATTCTTCAGGAGTTTCACCATGTAGAATGGCGCAGTTACACCAACTTTGAGCGCATACTCAAATTCTTCGTATGAGCATTCGTCAATGCCTTTCATCAGGGGTAGGGCATTGTTCACGATGAAATCTACCTTGCCGTATTTTTCGATTACCAGTTTCGTGAACTCCTCAATAGCATACTTGTTTGAGAGGTCGCCAACAAAATGATCAAGTCCTTCTTGCTTGTCGATGACTTCTACCAGAGCTCCTTGCTTTCTGAACTCTTCGGCAATACATTTGCCAATGCCTTGTGCGCCACCTGTCACGATGACTACTTTATCTTTGTATTCCATTATTTTCATTTGTTTTTCAGATGAAACTCCTTCCTTGTCTTTGCCATTGCTTCCGTAGCCCTGTCATGGGTTTCTATCAGCAATGGACTCTTGTGATATTGCACAATCTTGACTCCGACTGAGTTGTGCCTTTCCTTTTCCTCGATGCATTGAATGATCAAGTCCGGGTTGGCAGATTTTGATGTTGGAGCTTTGTCAAAGTTCTGAATGTAGGCGGCATTGGTCAGGAAGAGAATGTCGGAACCTTCCGGTATTTCCTGCATTACCTTCACCATGAGGGTTAGCATCATGCGGAACTCAGTGGTGTGTAGGTCGCTGATTACATCACGGCTGATGATATTGCCGTTATGCTCAATCACAACGGCAGCACCACCAGCTCTCTCTTTATGGCCATAATCACATGAGCCACCTATCCAAACGTAATATGTAGAAGTATCTTGTACCATTATAGTTCTTTACTCATAGCTTCACTTGTAGATAATTTTCCAGGATATTGCCAACACGCAATTGTCTGGCATAATCCATTAGTTTACTGATATTTCTTTCTGGTCTGGAAAGATAGTTATCGATGATTTCAGAACAGACATCCATGCCCACCTTGTTTCGGAACTTTACTGCATCGCATACGCATCGTTCTACATCATATACCTTTACCTTAAATCCATCTATGACTTTCTCCATCACGCCGATTTCAAGAATGTTGGAAGTATAGTGATGGAGCTCTATCTTAGGGAATGAAGGTACTTTTACTTTTCTATCCCTTTTGATGGCGACATGATAAGCCTGCGGCATGGATGTCGTAAGCTGATGGATATTCCAGGCAGACCAAAGGCAGAGGATTCCGTTGGGAACAATAGACTCAATATCAACCATACATGCTGACAATTGGTCTATGTTAGCATATACGCCACGGCAAACCTGAATCAGTTCACCTTGGCGAACGGCTTCCAGCATCTTGTAGTAAGCTGTTCGTCCTTGTACTTTGACGCTTGCTGATGATATGAATGAATTCTTTGTTTCCATAATTGTTCTCCTAATTTTGGTACAAAAATACCACAAATATTTTTAATTGTGGTACTTTTGTACTGGAAACTTTTAAAATCCGCTCTTTTTTAATACATTCCAACAGTTTTATAGCTATTTTAGTACAAAAGTACCACAAATGTTGCTGATTGTGGTACTTTTGTACGGGATGATAGAATGGACAATGCATGGTTATTTGCCACTTGATTTCTTTCTCATCATTCTATTTTTCTCCTTTATCCGTTGTACTTAAACACCTTGACCATATCCTTGTCGCCACCCACGAGCTGGCTACATTTATTCAACATACCTGTATCGACGAAACCGCATTTCTCCATGACTCTTCCTGATGCAGGATTGCCTGTGAAATGGTCTGCCCAGATGTTTTCAAAATGCTTCTCGTTGATGCAGTAGTCGAGCATCAGCTTCAAGGCTTCGGTGCAGATTCCCTTGTTCCAATAAGGTTTTCCTATCCAGTAGCCCACCTCGCAGTCGTTTTCTCCGATAGGGATGTTGCTGGTCTCATGGGTGTAGTAGCCGATGCAGCCGATAGTCTCGCCAGTCTCTTTCAACACAATCGCCCATGTCGTTTCATTATGGAAGAATGTCCGGATTATCTCCCGACTATCCTCAACAGACTTATGCGCCGGCCATCCAGCACGTGGTCCTACGTCAGGGTCGGAGGCGTACTTGAAGAGCACCTCTGCATCTGATTCCTGCCAATATCGAAGTAAAATTCTTTCTGTTTCCATCAGATTATTTCAATGATATTCTTCGTTCTTTATATTTTTATCAATTCGTTCAGTTTATCTTCTCTGATAATCTTCGGCTGAGCCTTGCCAGCGAGAATGAGAATCTTCTTGCCGTTACGATAAATATGAAGTTGTCGTGAGCGAACCACGGCTGTCAGCTCCTCATCATTCTGCATGGCTTGCCAGATAGGATAATATACTCCCTCAGGTTCAAACAATTTCTTCTGAAGATGTGAACAGAGGTTTGTTGTATCAATAGCCATTTATTTTTTCTTTATCGTTTCATTAAATGTATTCCATTGCTTCTCAAATGACAAATCCTTTTCTATCGAATCAAAATAACTGATGTTGAAATTTTTCTCCCAAGGATTCCAGTTGCCGCAAATTCTGCCATCATGGGCGATAACAGGAAAGAAAATGCCATTATTAGTGTATGCAGAAGGCATTTGATGCGGATGGATCACTAATTCCCGGCTTTTATAACCAATCAGATATTCATCAAAGGGAGCTATCAGATGAGTCTTCCCACTTCTGAATCCACGTGTTCGACATGATTCATGCAGATAGAACCGATAGTCTTTCCATTTTTCAATCCTCAGTTCTGAACCAAGCAACTCAATGCCTCGTTGGCAATCAGAAGTGCTCAGTCCTGACCACCAGACGTAATCTTCGAATGTGGCTGGTGAATGGCTCTGAAAATATTTTCTTGCCAGAAGCATCAGCATTTCATCACGTTCCAGCCTGGCAGTTCGGGGAATCTTCTTTTCCGTGAGACTGTATGTTGCCTTTGTAGGAAGAAGATTGCCGCTGCAGAAAGTACCGTTCAATTCGTTAAAGCGAATGTGGTAGGATAGGCGATGTTTGTCCATGATGATGCCCTTTTCGAGCAAAGCCTCGTTCAGGTCTTTGCTTGTCACAGACTGCATTTCATCGGTTTTTTGAACAAATATCTCGTGAATCAGATTGAGCTCAGAATCATCGATGCTGATTTTATTACTCTTCATCCATCCTTTTACAACAGAAGTTGCCTTAGGTGAAATCAGGTCCAGCATCCACCAATAGTCTTCATTTGAAACCAGTTGCCAAGTGCCACGCAGCAGGTGAAGACGGACTATCTCACCCTCATCGTATGCATTCTTGAATGCGAAGGAAGAAGGTTTGCGAGTACGCATCATCACAGCCCATCTTACCATCCGGTAATCCTGGGCTTGCATGGCTCCAAAATGAGACACCACCTTTTGGGGAGTATCAAATTGAGGGCAGATGAGCTGCTGCGAAAGCAGGCGTATTGCTATTGGATTCATTGTTTCTGAGTCGTTAAAATTACGTTGATTATTTCAAAGCCTTGCCGTCAGAGAAAGCGTTGCCGACTTTCTCGCCCAGTTGGATATAGCCGTGATGAATAGGGTCGAAGACAATCAGCTCCATCTTCTCCATGTCTGGATTTCCGTCTTCTGCCAGGTACTTCTCATCTACAAGAATATTGACGATTTCAGCAACGAGATAATAGCCGGTTTCGCTTTCGTCATATTTCTCCTTGATGCGGCACTCCAGGGTCATCGGGAAATCGGTGAACACCGGAGCGTTGACCATGGTTGCCTTCTCGATGTTCCATCCCGTCTTCTCCATCTTCTTCGGGTCGTTCTTGGCAGAAACAATGCCCACGAAATCAGAAGCCACCATGGTCTTCTTGGTAGCGAAGGCAACGGTAAACTCGCCACCAAGCTTCAGGTTGTCTGTGGTGACGTGATTTCCCATCGAAATCATAATCTCCTTCATGTCCCACTGTCCAGCCCAGGCAGCGTTCATTGCGTTGGCAACTCCTTCCTTATTATATGTGCCGATAATCAGCACAGGCTGTGGTGCAAACCACGGCTTTGGTGAAAAACTTTTCATATGCTTCGTTCTTTTTTTTTATTAATTCATGTGTAAATACGCCATCAGCGCAATCTGTATCAGCAGAATGGCAGGAATGCCGTATTTGAATTTCTTGTGCATCGTCTTATGGTGCCAGACTTTCATTCCCATCCATGCCCCGATGCTTCCTCCAAGTACAGCCAGCAACAAAAGCGTGGCTTCCGAAATGCGCCACTTGGCTTTCTTGGCCTTGTATTTATCAATGCCGTACATGATGAATGCAACTGCATTGATGGCAAGGAGATAGTAGGTGAGGCAACTGTGTAATGTATTCATATCTTTCAACTTCTTCTTATCACTTTAAAATCCCAACTCCACATCCTTGCCGAATGGTGCGAGCGAAAGACCGGCCATCTTGAAATGCTGTTTTCCCCAAGGGATGCCGATGATGGTTATACATAAGAGAAAGCCGAAGAACAGATGCATGAGGCAAGCCCACAATCCTCCGAAAATCAGCCAAAGTAAATTCAGCGGAATGCGAATGTAACCAGTTGGACTATTCGATTCTCTTACTGTAGAACCAAAAGGCCATAGGCAGAGCAGGCCAATCTTGAATGTCTGTATCGCAAAGGGAATGCCGATGATGGTACATGCAAGAACCAGACTTCCGGTGAAATAACCGATGGCAGCTTCGAGACCTCCGAAGAGCCACCAAAGTAAGTTTCCTATTATGCGCATAAGATTATTCTTTTATATTTTTGATTATGTCAAGAAAGGATCAAGCGTAGCCAGCAGTTCGGCTTTATCTACCACACCGCTTGTGCGCCACAATACTTCTCCGTTTCGGAAAAGCATCAGCGTTGGCACGGATTGGATGCGGAATTGGCTTGCTGTTACGCCGTACTTATCTACATCCACCTTGATGATTCGGATGCGGTCGCCCAATACACTCTTCACCTGCTCCAGAATGGGGTGCATCGCCTTGCAAGGTTGGCACCATATAGCAAAGAAATCGACCAGAACAAGCTGGCCACTGTTTATTACATTATTGAATGTCTCCATAATTATTTGTCTATCTCCGTGAAACGATTGAAAGTTCTGCCGTCCCTCGTAACTTTCCCGAAGAACATCTTTTCCGGTCTTACCCAATAGGCTTGGTCTCCATAGAGAGCCTGATAAACCACCATGCGCTCCTGAGTCTCGGAGTCGAAGGCAGAATGGATGAACCTGTATTTGCCGCCCTTAAAGTGCTGGAAATATCTTTCTTCCTTTGCTGAAAACTCCATCAGCATTTTCTGGGCAAGGGGAGCATACCAGGTCTTCACCTCCTGCTCAGTAGGCGTATGACCGCCTGGGAAATGGAAGGCTTGGTTGTAGTGCTCCAGGAAGAGAGGGGAGAAGTGAGCCAGGGTGTCCTGCTCACCAAAAAGTCCCCACACACGATTCTTATAATAGGGGTTGCAATGGTCAAACTGCACGGCTTCCAGTTCCGCAAACTCCTCAATCAGCGCCTCGTCAATCACCAGTCGCTGATTTCCGTCCCTTCTCGGTGCCTTGTATTCATGCTCGCCGATTCGCTCCTTCAGAAACTCCGTCATCATGAAATACGGATTGCCGAGCAGGGCAGGAATGCCCACCACCGGAGCCAGCATCTGGGCGAGGAAAGAGCCGCAGCTGTTGCCCAGAAGCAAGTCGGGCTGTTCTCGGTCGATGATGGAGCGAATCTCCTTCAGTGCCTCCTTGGGGTGCAAAGGGAGGTCGGGAGTCAGCACCACCGCCGTCCCCTCAAACGCCTCTTTCAAGGCTCTCGCCATCGGACAGCTGCCCGTAGCGAAGAATCCGTGTAGGAAAAGTATCTTCTTCATGCTCTAATCTTCAATGTCTTGTTTACTTTGTGTCTCTTTTCTTGATAGGTCCGGAGTGATTGCCTCTATTCAGTTTGATTCCGTGCTTATTGAGAATGCGGAAAACGGAGCTTCGGCTTCTGAATCCGCTGGCTCTCCAGATTTCATCTATCGGATGTCCTGCAACATAGAGGTTCACCACAGTCTTCTCTCTGTCGAGCTTCTGCATCTTGCTGGCAGAAACAGGAGGCAGGGACACAATCATCTTCTCCTGCAGCTTGATTACATGCTCTGCTGATTTCCTGAGAGCAAGGACTTCGTCGGGCAGGGAACCCATCATTACCAATACGTCTGATGGCTTGGTTTCCGGGAACAGGATGTTGCTGGAGTCAATCCGGTCGTGGATGCTGATGATGCGAATGACCTTGACCCGGCAGAATTCCAGGAATATTGCCAGTTCACGACTGCCACGCAAGGCGTTGGAAAATTTCGGAATCACGAGTTCATCGCCTCTTTGCAATGCTGCCATCAGTTGTTTCCACAGCGGTCTGTGCGTTCGTTATCATCACTTTCTTCGATGATTCTTACACAACCGAACTCGTTCATCCATTTGCGGTCTTCTTCCAGTTTGTCATACTGGGATGTAGCCATGATGTAGCCTACTTTTGCCATATCAAAATGTTTTATTGACTGATAACTTGATAGTTATGCGCCTTTTTACGGCAGGATAACACCTGCTCAGGCACGATTCTTCTGCAAAGATACAAATTATATTCAGAAATGGATTCATACTATTTGGTTTTGTTGGTTCAGCAGACTGGATTTAACCTAATTTATAAATTAGGAGCGCATCTTCAATAATCATACTGCAAAGAGTATGAAACATAAAATAACATAAAGTCTGATTGTAGTGTCGTTAATGTGGAATTTTATCTGTATCTTTGCACGCAAAATTTTCAATTACATGCCAATGGATAATAGGAATACAGTACAGTTGAACAGTTTTGTCGGTTGCCTCGGTAACTCTTCAGCAACAGGTCTCAAAAACCAAATGAAAGAAAGTAAAGCAAGTGAAAGAAAAACAACTCAGCAGAGTTTATTCTTTCACTTGCTTTTTTTATGTGCCTTACTCATGATCACCTCATGCAGTGGAAGTCGTCAATATGATTTCAAGTCTTCAGAAGATGCCTTGAAACAGTACCAGGCTTTCTTTCAAACGATGAAAGGGCATTCTGACTCTGATGCAGAGCAGCTTGCAGGTTTCATCAACCAGTGGCACGAGTATGGAGACACCGTCTTGAACTACATTAAGAAGGATCCTTCGTTCAATGCGCACAGTGGGCTTTCCATGAAGTATGATCTGATTTCAGACTCCATCCGCACAGAACTTCTGGGGATGACAGGCAACTGTACTTTGAGTGATGTGGCTTATGTGAAGCTCCACACCTCTTTATATAAGGACAACAAGGAACTCGGCTCTCTGAAGGAAAATGCCATCAAGTTCTTCGCCACCTTGGATCAATCGCCTGCCTACGACTTGGAAGTTCACAAAGCCTTGGTCAACTATTCAAAGTTCCTTTTGAGCACTAAGTCGCATGGCATCAAGTCAAGAAAGGAACTCGTGGCATTCCTGCATGAGGAAGACCGCCATTTCCGCACGTTCCTCGCTCATATCGACGAATGCTCATCCATCGGAATGACGGAAATCACCAACCATACGGCAGACATCTGTTCTGCCATCTACAAGTCTGCTTCCAGGAATAAGCTGCCAGCTTCTGAGACCCTCGTCCTCATGTCGATGCGAACAGACCGCCGTCTGATTCTCAACGCCCAGGTTTGCCGTGACGCTTTGAAGCGAGGAAAAATCAGAGATGCTATCCAAGCCAATGCCTATCTCTGGATGATATTGCAGCCTTATCTCTCGATGGATGCGCTGGCCATTGCCATGCTCACCCCGGAACAGGCTCAGCTGATGACGGACATCGCCAAGGATTATCCTGCCATCATCACGAGACTTGAAGGCAAGCACCTTGTCAACAAGGAAGTGTCCAACAAGATTCCAGCCCAGCTGATGCGTCTTTACATATCAACCCTCTAATCTTTCATTATCATGTTACAGGAAGCTATCTACAAATTCAAGGCATCCGGCCCCATGCTGTTGCCAGAGCTGATTGACAATTATTGGATTGGCGAGATAAAGGCATACGAAGATTATGCCATTCTTCCCTACGAAGTGCATATCCCACAACCTATAGACAAGGTGATTGATATGTTCGAAATGAATGCCGACCTTGCCATTCTCTACCATCTGGAGCCATCAGTCCATACGGTGTTCGGACATGAATGCTGCGCCTACTGCTATCCGGTCACCGAAAGGATGTTCAAGATCAACTGCAAGACTTCCGCCGATGGACTCATCCACGAGTTGAATGTGACGATTTACAACTCCATCGAACTCATGTCGGCAGATCTTTTTGAAGACCTCCGGCTGCACGAGCGTCGCGGCACGTTCCGGGCTAAGCGAGAACACGTACAGATCATGAATGATTTCAACTGCGGTCTCTAGATGAACAAACAGACGTATTACCTGATTGCAGACATCATACAAAGATACAGAACATGGATAATAGTTAAAGATACGGAACTGCTGGTAGAGATGAGAATCCTGCAGGATGGGGTGTTGAAGACCCTGTTTTACAAGGGACTTTCGCTCCAGAGTTACAGAGATCATTACTCTTTCAGAAAGAAGCGAACCTGGAAAATCAATGAATACGACTTGAACCAGGGTCTGGCAGCTCTTTGTAGAAAAGATCCGAGCGCCAAGGGTAGAGTAGAGAAGGGCACTCTCACCCAGCGTGATGTCGAATACATTATAGAGAAAGCATCCTTCGGAATCGTCAAACTTGAATTAAGCGATTATGAGTACTAAACGAAAAGTATATACATTCTATATAATAGCCATCCTGGTAATGGTGCTTGTTCTGATGCTCTTTGATTTAAACATCATGGCCAAGGCGATTGTCGGACTGATGATAGTCTTCTGCATCTTCGTGATGCGAAGCATTCAGACGGCTTATCAGCTTCCTGATGACATCGACCCTGATACGATGCTCCCGATAGAGCCTCATGGCAAATCGACTGCAGCCATGTCCACAGAGAAGTTAGACCACAATTCCAATGTGGATCTCTATCTCCGTCTTCTTATAGAAGCAGATGAAGAACTGGCGAAAGACCCGACCATAGACCAGATGTCACCCAGTTACAACATCCAGTTAAATAACAGAATTGCCGAGCGACTTGAATCACTCGACAAAGGTAATAACAAGTAAAATAAAGGAATATATGATACAGATATTAACCCTCATCCGGTTTGCCTTTCCGTTCCTCCTGCTGACAGCGTTTTTCTGTCTTTACAGGAAGGAATATGGATTCATGAAGCGGTTTATGTGGAAGATGGCCATGTTTCAGAGTGCAAGAAATCTCTATGCCTATCTGGTCGTGCTGATGCTTATCTTCATCAACTGGTGTTGCCATGTCACAGCTCCCAATCTCTCTGTCGTAGTGTCAACGCTCCTGACCCTGGTATTGCTCAACAAGAAAATTGCAGAAAGCACCTTCCATCTTTTGCATGAGAGGAAAAAGCTGTGGTTCGCCACCTTGCTGCTCTCGATGGTTTGCTACGCCTTACCTTATATGAACAGCATATCTCTGTTCCTCTTTACTATCAGTGTGGCAGCAGTCTTCTATCCATCTGAAAGAGTTCTTCAGCTGAAGAGGCTTCCTGAGGCCATCAACAACCCGAAGGATCTGCTTGCGCTGATTATCAGAAATTACTATTAGGTGCCACCTGCAACTGGCACAGTATCATATCCACTTGCTCAACATTCCAAAATCAAAAATGACTCAAATGACTCATCATCCCAATCAACAGACACCCGAAGCAGACAGATGCCGAGGTGTTGACCGTTCATTGCTGGAGTTTCTGAAGCCGAAAGCAGAGGAACGTTACAGCAAGCTGGAAGCCTACTGCGACCTGCTTTCGAAAGCATCCTCAGGAGCCTATCAGTCTCCGGGAACCGATGGAGCCCTCCAACTGTTGCCCGGCCAGTTTGTTGCCACCATTTCCGAACTTGCCCGTCAGTGGCAATGGCAGCGTGCCACGGTTCGCCAGTTTATCTCCGGACTTACCAAACTTGGCCAGCTTTCCGTAGAGCCATACTCCAAGAGCTTCATCTTCTCTGTCAACCTGGAGCAACGTCTCTCTCTTCTTATCGAGAGTCCGGACGACATTCTCGACTTCTGCGCCATGCAGTTCATCCGCTTCATCAAAGGCAGAGCCACCGCCAGGGAAGTGGCCGATTCCTACAGCCGTTATTACGACTTGAAGATGAATATGGCCAAGCAGGAAGGATATGGAGGCATTCCTGCCAGGCGTGTACTCAACCAGCAAGCCCAGGTGTTTGATTCACTGGCAGTTTCCATCCTCGGTTATCTCAATCAGGAGAAAGAACTGCCTGAGGAGCTATCAGATTCCGTGAGCCTGCTCTTCGGAAAAGACCATGTCTGGGACTGGCACAAGGTGATCGATTCTCTTGGCATTCTGGCTAAAGCCATCAGTGGCAACACCAAGCCGAGTTATATGGACGAAGTGGCAACCCGATACTCGAAAGCGGAGACAGTACTCCTGGATTGCATCTTCGAGCACTACATCTGCTGCTCCGCATCCAACTACTATGTGAATCCCCCTCGTCCTCTTACTGAGGCCAGGGAGCCATCCGAAAAGGTAGCACCTGCGGAATCTTCCGACGATTAAAAACAGCAGTCATATTCCCCTTATTCCATGCGAGGCACGCTGATGGCGATCAGGACGCCCGTTAGCACATCGCTGAATGATTTCAAGCAACGTGAGGCAGCGTGCTTGCACGTGCCATTTTTTTTCAGTCTTGGGAAGCCTAATACCCCGACCTACTGAAGTAGTCGGGAGGGCTGACCAGATAAACAGCAAGCTGGGTCAGATTTCCTGGTGTTGCCAAGACTGAAAAAGGCTCATGGAGTAAGGACTATAGCAAAGAAATACGATATGGGAACATCATCAAAACAGGTCATGGACATCAAGGTTACCAAAGGCCTCGCTTCGGTAGGCAACGAAGAGTTGAGAGACTGGACGGAGAAGGGATGGAACCAGGCCATGCGTGAAGGCAACTACGACCGTAGCCGTGAACATCTCAACTTCGAGATCCGTCCAGGTGGCATGGTCGCCCCGATAGACAAGAGCCGTCCGCTTACCAGGCGCATGGCAGAAAATCTCGCCTCACGTGGCATCAAAGACCCCAACGAAGGACTGGCAGAACCACGTTTCCGAACCGTGGTGAATTTCATCTTCGGCGGTTCAACGGAACGTATGCGAGAGCTTGCCTTTGGTAATCAAGAGGTAGATTTTGAAAGCAAGGGTGGCAACGAGCATATCCGGCGAATGCCAGAAATAGAAAAGTGGGCACAGGACATCTACCGCTTTGTGGCAGATAAATATGGAGAGGAAAACATCGTCTCCTTCATCGTCCACTGCGATGAGAAGAATCCGCATGTCCACTGTGCGCTTCTGCCGATAGACAAGGATAAGAAGTTCGCCTTCAAGAAAATTTTCCATGGTCAGAACCGCATCGATTACAAGAACTATCTTCTTGCACTGCACGACGAACTGGCCAAGGTCAATGAGAAATGGGGACTCACGAGAGGGGTGTCGATAGCAGAGACTGGAGCACGTCACCGTTCTACGGAAGAGTATCGACGATGGCTTGCCAACGAGTGCGTGACGCTCGAAGCCCAGATGCTGAACACCCGGAAAGCCCTCGAAGATCTGAACGTGGAACTCTCCATCGCCCAGAAGAAGCAGAAATCCTTTACCTCTATGATAGAGAATCTGAAGGCTGAAATCAACCGCCTCGAAGCTGAACTCAAACCGCTGAGAGCCTTGCAAGCCAACAGCGACAACATCAGTGCCGACATCGCCCGTAAGATCCAGAGCCTTGAACAGCAGAAGGCAATGGTGGAAGATAAACTGGCAGACAAGGAGAAGAAACTTTCTGAGACCAACCAGTTGCTTGACACCCTACGTAATGACAAGGAAGAGATTGAGAAGCAGGCCAGTGAACTGGAAGACAAAGCCAACCAGTCTGAACTTTCCTGGGCGCACAACATGAGCTATCATCTCAACGGAGTGATGCTCGACACCCTGGCACATGAGTTTGCCATTCGCTTCCCGAATCTCCCTGACAGCGTGAAACTCGACTTCGACGGCACGCTTCTCTGTCAGTTGGCTGAAGACGGAAACCATGTTGTTAAGGTAGCCTTGAACCTCGTGTGCGGTTTCGTGGATGATGCCACGACCATCGCACAGACGCATGGAGGTGGAGGCGGCAGCCCGGGCTCTGGATGGGGCAAGCGACCGGATGAAGACGATAGGGAGTGGGCAAGAAGATGCTTGGCAATGGCACGCAAGATGTGCGCTCCATCCGTCAGAAAAAGAAAGAAAATGTAACACCATGCTCATTTGTTTACGCAAGTAATCAATCATCAAAGACAACAACATGAGAAAGAAAATATTATCAATAGCAATGATGTGTCTGGCTGCAATGACAGCTTCGGCACAAACTGCCAGACAGAGTTCTGACAGTCTTTATATCCAGAAATCGTACAGTCAGGAGCAGATGCTCATGCCTGTGAATCCTACATATCTCAAGAATGTAAGCGAAGCAGCCAACTGGGGTAGAAATTGGTTTATAGAAGCAAAGGGCGGGGCTTCAGCTTTTCTTGGGACGCCCATTGGTTGCGGTGACGTGTTCGACCGTGTCACTCCTCTCTTGCAGATAGGAGTCGGCAAATGGTTCACGCCCGCAATCGGTGGACGAATAGGATTTCAGGGACTCAGCTTCAAGAACGCAGAGTTCCATACGATGAAGTATCAGTTTGTCCATGCAGACTTTCTGTACAACATCACGTCCGGCATCCGTCAGAACGAAAGCGGAATCCCTCTTTGGGATGTGATTCCCTTCGTAGGTGTCGGCATGATTCATAATTCCGACTGGATCAACAACTGTACCTGCCAGGGCGGTTCAAGTGGCAGTCATCCGTTTGCTTTCACCTATGGCGTGGAAGCCCGTTACCGCATCAGCGACCGTGTTCATCTCGTAGGAGAGGTGAGAGGAATGCTGACCGCCAGGAACTTTGACGGCATCGGAACTTCTACCAAGTTCGGTGACAACATGCTTTCCGTTTCAGCCGGTCTGTCCTTCACGATAGGCAAGACGGGATGGAAGAGAGTAGTGGATGCAACTCCTTACATCGAGCAGAATCTCGCCCTCCAGGACTACATAGCCTACATGAGGGATAGGAATGCTCATCTGGAAAAGCGACTTGCAGGAAATGATGATGGCAAGACCGTCTATCCGAAAAACAGCTACAGCGGTCTCAACTCCCTCCGTGCCCGACTCTCGATGAATGGCAACAGTAATCAGGGTGCAATGGGCAGCGGTGATGGCAATATGGCAGGTAATGCTGAGGGTTACCGCTCAGATTCCCTTTCCTCTTCTGACCACATGAAAGTAAGCATTGGTGTTCCGGTGTATTTCTTCTTCAAGCTCAACTCCGACAAACTGGTTGACAAGTCACAGCTCGTAAACCTCGACGATATTGCGAAGATGGCTAAGCAGGAGAATCTGAATATTAAAATATCCGGTGCAGCTGATAGTGCTACTGGCACTCAGTCCGGCAACCAGGATCTGGGTAAGCGCCGTGCCAAGTTTATAGCCAAGGCACTCATCAAGCGAGGTGTAGATAAGAGCCAGATCAAGGCCTACAACTTAGGCGGAATCGACAAATATGCGGCGAATGAGGCAAACCGCTTTACAACCGTTCTCTTGCTGAAATAGGCTGAAACGTGTATTCATGAATACGTGAATACATGTACACATATATACATAATATATACTGAATGTAGCTTTTGAGTAAAAGCACTAAAATTCTTCTCTCATACATCAAGGGGAGTTTGCTCGTGATGAGTAAACTCCCCATAATTATCTTAAAAAAACTTATTTATTCAATAGAATGTTTTGATATTCAGAATATAATCATTATATTTGCACGTAATATTAGTGGCGATATTATGTGCAATATTAAATATTATATAGATGAAACAGCTGCATATTTCGGCAATATGTTGGGCGAAAAAGTAGCTTTGGAACCAGCAGATAAAGATTTGTTGGAAGGAATCCCTATGAATGTTTCTTCCAGGTTCTCTTTTTATAAAGGATGTATTTTGGGGCAGCACATTTTGATGGCTTACCTAAAGGATGGTGACTCAGTACCACCTGCCCAGTTGAAGAAGCAATTGGATATTATACATCGACAGACACAGCTCTTCGTCGTATTAATCACTCCATGCATTTCATCTTATAATAAGGTAAGATTGGTGGCACAAAAAGTTAACTTTGTTATCCCCAACAGGCAAATGTTCCTGCCATCTCTTTTGCTTGACATCCAGCCAGACAGAAAGGTGGGCTTGGATTTGAAAGAAACCATTCCTCCCTTTGCCCAATGTTTGTTGCTTTATCATTTGCAGATTGAATCCATTGTTGGGACAACTGGTTATGGACTGAGCGATAAGTTTGGCGTTTCTTATGCGACAGCAAACAAATCATTGCGCTGGCTTGTCTCCAAAGATCTGATTAAGTTGGAAGGAGTAAAGACAAAGACGGTGCAAATTGATATAAGCAATAGGGAACTTTGGAATAAAGCATTGCCAATGTTAGTCTCTCCGATAGAGCAGCTTTACTATACGGATGCTATACTTGAAGGACAACAGATAAGTGGGGTGAATGCACTGGCTTCCTACACGATGCTTAATGAAGAATCAAGGCAGTGTTGGGCTGTTACAAAGAAAGAACTGAAAATTTTGGCCGTCGCAACCGACAAGCAGTTCGGAGAAAATGAAATCCAAGTTTGGAAGTATAATCCCAAAATGTTAAGTACAGAAGGAGTAGTTGATAAGCTCTCGCTTTATCTGTCATTGAAAGACAATGAAGATGAGCGAATACAAATAGAGTTAGAACGATTGATAAATGAAATGTCATGGTAAGAGGAATAGATACATTCAAGGAGTTCTTCAAAGGTTTTGAGGACAATTATGTTATAATAGGTGGTACGGCATGCGAAATCCATGAGGATTTGTATGCTCAGGTACCTCGTGCTACTAAGGATATTGACATTATCTTAGTGGTTGAAGCTTTGTCGGCTGAGTTTGTAGCCAAATTCTGGGAGTTTGTAAAGAAGGGCAATTATGAGCAGCGAAACAAGGGTGTTAATGAGAATGTTGAGCCCAAACATGAATATTTCCGCTTCATGAAGCCTGCTAATTCTGCTTTCCCATATCAGGTTGAACTCTTTTCACGAAGTCTTGGCTTGATGAATTTCCCAGAGGAGGCTCGTATTACACCGATTCCAGTGGATGAAGACCTTTCAAGTTTATCGGCAATACTCATGGATGAAGACTATTATCGTTTCACGATAGAACATAGCTTGCAGGAAGATGGCGTGCATATCGCCAACATCGAGAGTCTTATCTGTTTGAAAAGCAAGGCTTTCTTGGATTTGAGTCAAAGAAAAGCTAAAGGTGAAAGTGTTGATAGCAAGCATATTGCAAAGCATAAGAAAGATGTTTTTCGTCTTGCAGCAATGCTTACTCCAGCAAGTAGATATGAACTGCCCAATACATTAAAAACTGATGTTTGTGACTTTTGTGATGCTATCATGCAGGATTTGCCTAATGCCGATTTCATCAAGTCAGCAGGTCTTGGCAATGTGACAAGCCTGCAGATTATAGAACAACTTAAGAAATCAATGTTGTAGTCATGGTTAAGATACAATATGCTTCAGATTTGCATTTGGAATTCATGGAGAATACCCTGTATTTGGAGACTCATCCTCTTCAGCCAGTTGCTGACATCCTGGTGTTAGCTGGAGATACTGGCTATTTAGATGATGAAGGCTTTGTCAAGCATCCATTCTGGGATTGGGCTTCAGAGAATTTCAAGGAAGTAATAGTAATACCAGGTAATCATGAGTTTTATTTGGGTTATGACTTGGGGCAACTCCAGGATGGATGGTGCATGGAAATTCGGCACAATATCAAATGCTATTATAATGCAGTAATACATCTTTCGGATGATACAGACCTCATCGTTTCTACACTATGGGGATATATAGAGCCGCAGGATGCTTTTTCAACCGAGCGCAGAGTAAATGATTTCTACCGTATTAAGGATTGTGGCGTTGTGATAAATAGTGAACGGTTTAATCAAGAGCATGCTAAGTGCCGTGCTTTCATCGAAAAGGCTGTTAGTGAGAGCCAGGCAAAGCATATTGTTGTGGCAACGCATCATGTTCCATCATTTCAACTGGTGTCTCCGGATTTCAAGGGAAGTCCGATAAACGGTGCTTTCACAGCAGAGCTGGGGAACTTCATTGCTTATAGCCGAATAGATTATTGGATTTATGGTCATTCTCATCGTAACATAGACAGGATAATAGGAAATACTCAATGTGTTTCGAATCAGCTTGGGTATGTGAGTCATGGAGAATCTGAGTCTTTTGATTCAAAGAAATGTATTGATCACTTAAATCGTCGGTCATGACCGACGATTTAATTTTCATTATGAAACTTTACGCTTGCACTCAAAATGACCATGAAAGTATTTATTGCATAAAAAAGACAGCCAACATAGTGACTGTCTTTAATTGAATCGGATGAATTATCGTCCTCGATGGTAATGTTGCTCTTCTTCCTGAGCAACAACCTCTTCTTTTTCCATTTGCTTGGCAACTTCCTTTACGTCGTCTGTTGCATCCTCTGGGAGACCGTAGCGGATGATGTTATCCTTGATTTCCTCTGCGCTTACCTTGCGCATCACATCGTATGTGCCTCCAACAGTCGGATTATATACCACAGCATAATGCTCATCCTCAACAAGGAGGTCATCGCCACGGTATTTAGTTGGTGAAAGATTGATTTTGGAGAGCTCAGGAGCATCACCTTGGTCGTATTCCTTAGCCTCAGTAAGGAGTGCATCGTAGTTGCCGTCATTTTTGAACTTGTCGAGACGGTCTGTAGCATCGGTAGTCTGGAGATACGCCACTGAAGCGTAATACATCGTTGGAGCTTTCTCTTGCTTCTGCTCAGCCTTTTGACTTTGCTCCTGGTCTATTTTCAGCTGCATAGCATCAATATGCTGGTTGATCATGTGCGAAGCCTTCTTCACATCGGTAAGCGTAGTCTTGATGAACTCAGGTGACTCCTTCAAGCTGTCCAACCAACTCTTGAGGTAACTGGCACTGTCTTCCTTCAAGTGCTTGGTCATACCGAAACGCTGTGCTACCAGAGCGGCACTTAGTTCAGCAACAAGTTCCTCACGGGCGTATTCTGCGCTTCCGAAAGATGCAGGCTTCAATCTGCCCAAATGGTTCTCTGAGCCCGTAGAGTGAGCCATCTCATGTCCGAGATTGGTGTAGAAGGACTCTCCATCCTTGAACTGGCGTTTCTCTGGAATGACAATCTCATTCTTCGAAATGCTGTAGTAGGCATTGTCGCCATAGACAGGCTTGATAGGACAGATCCATCCGTTTTCCTTAATCATCTTATCCATGGCAGGGAAGGAGAAGTCATCACCCTGATTCAAAGGTCTGTTCACTCCTGCAGCTGCCTCCAGCTTCTTGTAGAGTTCCGGACGAGCTTCCTGCAAGTTGGTCTGCGCCACATTAAATACATTGTAAACCTGCAATTTAGGATATACGTTATACTCCTTGCGTCGCTCTTCGGACATCAGGCGGTAGTCATCGTATTTGATTTTCTCTCTTGTCTCCTTGTTCACAACGGTGAAAGTCGTGATGAAAACAGGGAAACTCTTCTCGCCTTTGAGGATTGTCACCTGAGGCAAAGCTTCGCCGTTGTTGTCCTTAACCTGCTGTCTTCTTCCTTGCTTGTCCTTATTGAAGTTCAGACCGGCCACTCTGTCGAAGGTGCAGAACACAGGCAACTTATATCCCTGCTTCTCACAGTGCATGATGAGCATCAGGGCATTCATGCCGTTATACTCACGCCCAGACAGGTTCTTCGGCCATGTCAAGGAACCTTCAGTAAACCAAGGCTTCTTCCAGTCGTTCTGCAAGGTGTTGATCTTCTCAATCATCATCTCGGCAAACTTGTCCAAAGCCCGGTCTTCACTGCTACGGCCATCAGTATTATATTTCTTGTAATCAGCCATACTTATTCATTATTGGTTGGTGGATGCTGCTTTCTTTTCCCATGGAGTAAGCTCTGTGACACGGCAAGTGAGGTCGAGGCGGTCGTTGTAGGCTCCCACCTGCAGATCACCCTTGGCATTGATGCCAGCCTTAGCCTGTACCCAGTCGGCCTTTGTAGTGTCAAACTGCATGAAACGAATCCAGGTGTAGGCATAGCTGTCACCATCCTTCTCGCTGCTGTAGGCAGAGAATAGGGTATAAGGCTTGCCTTTCTTGTCGGTCTTCACCTCAACCTGCTTGCCGATGGTTCCTCGGAACTCCATGGTGCCGATGATTGCGTCCTGGCTTCCTGCATTGAAGGTATTCACTCCCGAAGCCGAGAGATTGAGGTAAAGCGCATCGCCTTTCTTATGGAATTGGAGAACTCCAGCCACCTCGATACGGGAACCTACTGGATAGTTGACCAGTTCTGCCTGGTTGTCACCATCCTTGGCTACGCTGATTTCTACAGTCTTGTTGATACCGGTCTTGGCTTGAACCACTACGCTGATTCCAAACGAGATAAACTGCTTACCTTCCTTGTTGGCACGCATCTGTGCCTGGCGACATACCGTGCCGCATACGGTTACATTACATTTAATCATAATAAACTTGGCTTATTGTGTTTTACTTCATTATTTGATTTGAACAGATTCCTGTCTGTCCTGCTGATTGTCAACGCCTTTCTGGTAATTCTGTGACATCTGCTGAGATACCGTCGCTGCCTGGATGATAGAGGCAACACCTCTTCGCTTGTCATCATCGCTCAGATTGGCATTGCCGAGCGTCTGCTGGAGCTTTGTCATTTCAGCCTGGGTCATTTCTCTTGTAAACTGGACGGTTCCGTTATCTACATGGAGATAAGGCTTACCATCCTGAATGTTCACGGAACAGGCTTTATAAGAGGGAAGGAGCGAGGAGAGGTCGATGCTCTTGCTGACAACCGAGTCGGTCACAGTCTGCATTTTCTCTTCTTCGCTCTTGTTGTCTATCTGCAGGGCAAGTGCCATGAGAGAGGTGAACATGGTCATAGCCATCTCAATGACAGGGTCTTCGCCTGGCATTTTTACTCCGCTGTCCTCAGATGACAGAAGTTTCCTCATCCAGGCTTCCGGACTTTGTGCCATATCTTGCACTTCGCCTTGCGAGGCAGGATTGCTAACCTTATACTGAGCGGTGATGTCCTTGCCGTTGTGGAGAGTCTGCAGCTGGATATTTCCCTTTTGAGAGATTTCAGCAAGATACGCAGCAGGGTCTATATCCCGTGCCTTGCCATCTGCAGAGATGCTTTTCACTCCAAAATGCAGATGCTCACCAGTGGTTCTGGTTCCCGTATTGCCAGTCACGCCCAATCGCTGACCGGCATTGACGTTATCTCCAGCCTTGACGGCAATGCTGCTCAGGTGCATGTAGGTACATTGATACTTGCTGCCGTCATTTCTGTTGTATTCTACAGTTACAGACAGTCCACCTGCAGTATTCGGATTGTTGTTGACCCGAGTGACCTTACCCTTATCTTCCGTAGCCAGTACATTGTCATGCCTGGCTTGAATGTCGATGCCCTTGTGCATTTGCGTATTGGCCGGATTGAGCGGATCTTTCCTCATTCCGAAGGGTGATGTGACGAGCATAAACTCGTTTCTCTTCAAGGGATAGGAATACTTTTCACTCTCCGCAGGCTTTGAAACACTCGTTTTCTGGCTGCTTTGTTCTCCTTGCTGACGAGGATTGGTTTCGGTACCGAATGATTTTCCTTGCGCTTTCATCTCCTTCATGACCATCTGGTCATACTTCTGCAGGTTGTTCTTCTCGATGATGCTCTGAAGACTTGAAGCGTACTTCTTGTTGGAGGCATAGCCGGAGTTCTGCAGTCCGTTTGTCCATCCCTTGTAGTCATCAGGGGATAGCTTGAAGAGCGAGCTGTATCTCTTGTTTCCTTTCAGAAACTGAGAATGATGTTCGTATGAGTCGCCAACAGAAGCATATTGACAGAACTTCTCGTTGGGACGGTCATCGGTATATACAAGGTACTTGCCACCGTTCTGAACCCAACCGGAAGTAGCCTTGATGCCGAAATGATTGTTTCCCTTTCGGGATAACTCGCTCTGTCCGCTTGCACTCTCGCAGATGCCTTGTGCAAGGGTGACAGAAGCAGGTATGCCATATCGTCGCATCTGCTCCATGGCATACTCTGCATATTGTTCTACATATTCTTGATTCCTTGACATGATGATTACATATTATCTGTGTATTCCTGAAGAATTGTTCTGTTCCTGCTGAGGACTCTCTACCTTGGAGGGATAAATTTCCTCAGTGGCACGTTTGGGGGCTTCCAACTGGTCGCAGATGGCAACCCGTTCTCCTGCACGGATGAGTTTCGGCAGATAGGTGTCGAGAGCATGATATGGGAAACCAGCCATGGCCAGAGGCTTGCCGTCAGCATCCTTGGTATGGGAACTCTTGGTGAGTGTGATGCCCAGGATTTTTGAAGCTTTCTCTGCATCCTGGCTATAGGTCTCGTAGAAGTCACCACAACGGAAAAGTAACACAGCATCAGGATGTTTGCCTTTTAGCTCGTAGAATTGCTTTAACATCGGAGTCATTGCTACAACGGCAGCCTTTGTCTCAGCCTTTGTCTTCTCTTCCTTTGCCTTTTCTTCCTTCTGCTTCTGCTCTTTCTTTTCTGGAGTTTCCTCTTTCTGTTCCTCCGTAGCCTTGTCTTCCTCTTGCTGAGCGGTGTTCTGCTTTACCTCATTGCTCTGAGCTTCCTGCTCCGATTTTTCAGTGCCTACAGCTACCGCATCGGTCCGGTCTTTGCGCAATACATCGGCAAAAAGACTGGCAGCAAGGTGTTTCTTGTAATCCTGCATGTTCTCGGCGAGCCACATACGTTGCCACTGGGATGGTGAGATCTCACGAGGTTTGAGCTTTTCACCATTCACTGTAGGCATACAGAGGATGACACTCGGCTGATTGTCCGTCTCTTTGGTCTTGAAGATGTTGACACGTTGTATTTTGTCCACCTCTTCGGCAGGAACGTTGCTCTTGAAGAGGTCAACCTTTATTTCCGGCTTATTGGAAGCTTCCATGTAGTATTTCTGTGCCATGTCCTGACGCATAGTGTCTGAAAGTTCCTCGTCACCTTGCTTTACTGTGGTGAAGAACAGGTTGACATCGGCCTTGTCTGGATATACGCTGAAAGCCTTTTCATTCTCAGGCTTCAGATAGAGTGCCCACTTTCCTTCATCGTCACGCAGCATCAGGATCTTGTCGAAGTCCACGGCTCCAGAGCGTTTCACTGCATCTGAGACATCAAGCAGGGTGATGGTCTCCAGGCTCCAGTTGTTGAGTCTGGCAACAGAGACTGCCTTGCCGTCAAAGAAACTGTCGTCAGGACGGTAGCCCATGGAACCATCAACATTGTAGAAGGTGACAGTTTCATATCCTTCCTTCTGTAGGGCATGCTCGATACGTCCTTTCTTCATGCCAGGAATGTCGCTATCCATACCCAGCGATGCACCTTCTGGAAGGACAACATCTGCCATCTTACCCTCTGCGTCCTTTACGAGGACAAACTCCTTGGTTGACTTGTTGGGAAGGGTCTTGATCTCGTCAGCCACATAGTAGTGCTTTGGAAGGATGCTCTTGATGGCATCTGCCTGGTTTCTGGCAGTCTTGCTGTTCAATTCAACCTTTTCGCCACGTTCTGCCTTGTGGAGCATATCCACGGCATTGTTGACATCCCTCTCCAGTATATCAATGAGACAAGGATTCTCTTTCAGTTCTCTTGACCAATAATCGGTCATCGCCATACTTTCCGGGGAGAGCTTGGCTGAGATTCCCAATTCCTGGAGTTTTACGGCTGTGGCAACTTCTGTGACCAGACGCTCCTGCTTCATGGCATCCTCTGCAGAGACCTTTCCGTTCTTTGTTACCATACCTTCACGAGCCAGTCGCTGCCCATGGCCAGTGGCTGTGACAAGTAGCGATACTGCATCACGGGCATAATCCTCATAGTGTTCGTAGGAAGATGCTTTGGGCAGGAAGACAATGTCTTTCTTGCTGTCGTAATGTGCTACACCTGTAGAGTCACTGCGGATTTCGACCATGTTCTCACGTGCCTTCTCCAGAAGCTCTTCTACGCCTTTGCGAATGGCAGTGGAGGCAGACTCTATATCCTTTCGGTCGTTCAACCTGCCGTATTCCTGGACTGTTGCTTCAAAGGCGGTCTTGTCAACCATGGGTAGGGTAGTCTGCTCGATATTGAACAAGGCTCTTACTTCACGGCTTCTGATACCTTTGTAATCTGCTTGCTTGTCTGAAGGAAGAGCCTGGTAGTCTGCACGGCTGATTTTGTCCTCAGGGTTGTGCTTGTTGACATACTCGTTCCAGTTGTACCAGAGGAATGGTACTCCTTTCTCTTTTGATTGAACAGACTCGCCACGTTTCTTCGCTTCCGAAAAAAGCGTATATTGGTTGGTCTTGTAGCCGTTTTGTGCGGCGTGCATTCCTAAGATGATGGCATTGAAGGCTGATACCTGCAAATGCTTCTGGTAGAGTCCAGGAGCCTTGCGACCGTTGTTGTCCAGCCAAATGCCATTATCTTCCTTGGCTTTCCCAAACGCCTTGGTGAACAGTTCCACCTGACGTTCTGCAGCCATCTTTTCTTGCTGATTCTTTTCTGTCATGGATATGATGTTTTTGTGATCATTGCTTATAGCCAAGAACACCAAGAACCTTGGTCTCGGCTATGGATTTGATTTCCCACTCTGTCACGCTGCTGCTCATGTGCTGACGTAGCATGTGGTCTGCTTCCTTTGTCGAAGGAGCATTGACGTAGATGGTCTGTGGTGAGAACTTCTTTACGCCAGTGTCTTCATCCTCAGTGACAAGGGAGACGACGGTCTTGTACCAGTGGTTACCTTCTTTCTCGTCTTCTTTCAGAATCTCCGTGATAGGTTCACGTGAGATGGCTGTGATGTCGAAGTCTTTGGTTCCGATAAGCTCAGTAGCAGCTTTGGTGGCACGTTTCTCTGTCTCGGTGAAGCTCTCGGCATCTACCAGGTATTCTTCACTGACTTTCTTGTTCTTTCCTGTGTCAAGGGCTTTGCCGTATTTGACACGGAATTTATACCAGTATCTTTTCATCTTTGTTCTATGTTATCTTTGAGCAAGTGGTCTCTCGATGACTGTCTGTCGTTCGCCAGCCTCGTATTTCTCGGATGCTATCTGTCGCATCTGGTCATTCTTTGCCAGCACAGCATTGGCAAGGGTGTTGAGAGGCAGCGCTCCTTGACGGTAGGCATCCACAACTTTTTCTGGAAGGGCTATGGTACATGGCACTCTGTCAATGGTTGCGATCAGGCAGTTGGCTCTTATCTCCGGATTCTGGATGCGTGCATTCAGAGGCTCTTCGGGATAGATGCGATAGTTGACTCTGCCACCAGCTTGTTGCGGATGATCCTGTGTCTTGAAGTTGTCCAAGGCTTCATGTCCTGCCTTATTGAGAAGATTCATGCCTCCCATGCCTATGAGCACCATTTTGAGAATCGGGTTCTTGACAAACATACCTGCTACAATGCTTGCAATAGGCATCATGTTGTCCTTGATATTGATGGACTTGGTCTTACCGGTGAACATGCCGACGAGCATATCTGGAAGCATTGCCAATACATAACCAAGATTATGGCCTATGTCACTGATACCGTTGAGGCCGAATGACGTGAGAAGCCCTTGCCAACCGTTCATGTTAGTCTGTTCGGGCTGCGTGTTGTTGGCTTCACCTTCAGATTGGTTCACTTCTTCTGTTGGTTCTGCCTGTTGTGCTCCTTCCTCAGATTGTGGCTTGTTCTGTGGTTTCTGCTCCGCTTGTTTCTTCTTTTCCTGCTGCGTTCGTCTGTATTCATCCTCCTTTCCCGGTGCAATGATCATGGGAACATCGGAACGGTCATTGAGTTTGTCACCAACATGAGTGACGAGCATGTCGCTTCCTATCCAGGTGGCAGCAGTCTTCAAGCCACCTCCCAATCCTCCCATACAGGCAAGGTCGGTTACAGAGCCAAGGGCTATACCAGCGTTCTTTTCCCAGACCGATGGCTTATACCGCTTCTCTGCCTCTGAGTCTATCTTGTGCTCCAATGGCGATTTTGCGACTTCCTGCGGTAGATAGAAGATGGTACTGGTGGCAGCCTTTCGCATGATGTAGTCGATGGATGATTTCGGTATTTTGTCCTTTATCATCTTGTCGATCATCTTCTGTTCCATGGAGGCATTGACCGTGATATGCTGTCGCTTCAACTCTTTCTTGACCATCGCAATATAGTCTTCCGTGGTCTTGGATGTCCATTTGCCTGTGTATTTGAGGGTGTCATTTTGCGCCTGCATGGATGCCATACCACCGTCAGGTCCAGCTGCTGCTGCCATCAGACCTGCAAACGAATTGGAGTTTGACCGCAACTCGTCTGCAAGCTTGTTCTGTAGGTCATTCCGAACTTTATTCATTATCGGTATGACCTTAGTATTGAATATCTTATCCTGTTTTGACTCTACCATAGCTTTATGTTTACAAGTTTAATTGGTTGAGGATTTGTTCCCTGGTCTGTTCGATGGCGTTGTGATAGACTTCCATCTGTTTCGGGAAATATTCTTCCAGCCATTCGTCCTTCTCGATGTTGTCGTTGATGAACTTGATGGCCAGATTTCTTTCTATCTCAATAGCTGCTTCGCCTTTCTCGCTGTTGTTGAACCAAGCCTTAGTCCACCATCTGATTCCCGATTTATCGGGATAGACGCTAACCAGGCGTGGAATGTCGAAGCTTTGAACATCGATGTCCAGTTCTGCCAGTGGGTCAACTATTCCGCTTGTCGCTATTGCCCGGTCTTGTGCTTTTTTTTTTCGATGGCGCTCATGCTTGACAGAAAGATCTGATGGCGCAAGGCGAGATAGTTGAGGAAATCTCCAATGAGGAGGTTCTGTACTCGCTCGGCTATTGGAATGCTTCTTGATCCCATTCCCAATGGATTCGCCATGGAAGGCAGGGTTTCATAGAAGTAATTCTTCATGGCCGACATGGTGAAGATGTTGCGAAGTGCCAGTTCCGTATGCTCTGGTAGGGCATAGATGCCTTGACTCATGTCGCTCATGTAGTCGGGGAAGAAGCGCATCATGAGGTCTTCAATCTCCTTCTGGTCTTTGTCATACATGGTATGAACATCCATATCAAGAGTGACGAACTGAGGTGCTGCGCCTGGCTTGCCGTTCTGTTCCATCACTTTCAGATTGCTATAGATCATGGTGAGGAACTCCAGTGGATTGAGTTCTTCCCCCTTGTATTTGACTTCTACATGGAGGGAGTCGGCACTGACGGCGATGACTTGCCCTGCCTTTACCTCTTTGCCGTAGTTGGCAAACATGTTGCACAGGTGGGCATAGGTCACTTCATAGTCACCGTATCGGGTAATCTGGTAGATGCCGTGAATAGCATCGTTGCCCAGACCTGTCACCTTGCCGGTAGCTACGGCAGACAGCAGGTAGTTCCTGACCTTGAAGTCAACTCCATGATGGAAAAATGACTCTCCTGTGTGCGGATGCTTCTGTTTGCCGTAGCCCAGGGACATGGTCACTTCTCCGTTTCTTTCCTCGAATGGCATGCAATAGCCACTGTCGGAATGTAGTATCATTTCTTGTGTATAGTGCATTGTATAATACTTTGTTGTAGTGTTTGTTATCTTCGTCTGCTTACAGTATTGGTTTGCTCTGTTTCTTGCTGCTTTTCTTCTTCCTTGTGGTTGCTTGCCTTACGGTCACTGTTGCCACCAAGTAGGTTGCTTAGATTGGCATTATTGCCTATCATCATCATTCCGAGAACGGCTCCAGCGATCTTGCCTAACCATCCGAAGCGACCGAAGACGAGGAGGGCAGAGACAACAAGTCCTACAAGGCTGAGACCTGAAACGTTACCTTTGCCTATATTGCTGAAGAAGTTTCCGAACATGTCACCGCCATGACCAGAGAACATGGCTCTGAGGAAGCCAGACATTCCGCTCCACTTGGAATCCACGCTGCTGATAGCCCCATTTACGTTGTCTGAAAGCCCTGTAACTGAGTCTTTCAAGTCCTTCACGCCATCACCAATCCCAGATACGGTGTCGCCAATCTTCTTGGTGGTGTCTTCTCCTATGACGGCATCGCTGACTATGCCAACAACGCTTTTGTCCGTGGTGAGCTTCTCCCAACTAATGTAACCGAGACTTCCTCCAATCACTGCGCTTTTAGTGGCCGAACCTACGCCTTTCAAGGTCTGCTGAGGATGAAGCACAGCACTGCCCACTGTGTGTGCAGTTGCACTGGTCATCCTTCCTCCCAATCGGAGAGTTGATTTTAAAAATGAACCCCAACCCATAATGCTATGTATTTCTAAAATATTGTACTGTTATTTGTTATCTGATTATATTGAACCTTTACTTCAACGTCTTGCATTCCTTCGCCATCGTTCTTTACATCGCTGTACAATGGTAGGTTTGTCCACTTCACTCCTGGCTCCATAGTCTATCTCTGCCCATACGTCTGACAGTCTGGTGTACTTCACTGCCCGTATCAACCGTTTGAGTTTCTGGTTCATCAGTTTGAGTTTCGGTCGTATGCCAAAGACTATCTCCAGTCGCTGCTTCTCTGTCATCTTGTTATTAGAGAGACATACCTGCCTAACGTCATTGACTATCTCGACACTGCTCATGACAAGTTCCCGATAGAGCTTATTTCTATTTGTCGATAGAGCCACGGCAAGAGCATTGGTCGTCTGATGGCTGAGCTGGTGGCTGTAAGTGCCGAGCTGTCCAACGAGTCGGTCTATCTCATGATAGAAACCATAGATCTGAGCTGCATAGCTGATGATGCTGTTGAACCGGTCAAGATAGTTATTGAACTCCTTCTGTAGGTTGGTTGTACCTTCTACCTCTTCCTTGATCCATATATGGCCTGTAGAAACAAGTTGCATCATCTGTTCCTGCTGCTTCAACTCTTTCTTGGCTTTGTCGGTATATTGGAATATCATACCTGCCAGGACAGGGTCATTACCCTGGGCACGGAGAAAACTCCCATCCTGCCCATCAAAGGGAAGGATGAGAGAAAAGAGAAGTAATATGAGAGCATAGAGACGTTTCATAAATGTTATCCTCAAATAATCTTTCTTATGGTGTTACAACTCTGGCGCATCTGCGCCATCTGCCAAGGGCTTGACTGGCTATTTCGGCATTGCTCCGGTCGAGCATTCCTGCCGTGACATTGTTCCAGACATCGGCCATGGTGTAGTATCTGATGCTGAGACATAGCCTTGACAGCTTCTTGTTGAACTGTGCCAGACGGTCGTTCAGTTCCCAGAGGGTTTTGCTTCGTTCTGCACCTGTGAGCATATTCTCGTTGCCACCCTTGGCTATGGCATCCTTTAAAGTAGTATATACCGTGACGAGCTCTGTGGCGGTCTCGATATATAGGTTGTTCATGCTTGCGGTTGCCACAATACCCTGTGGGTTGCTTGCTATGGCTTTCTTTAGATTGCACAAGTTGATGAAGATCCTCACACCATCGTCATAGAGCGAGGTGCAGGCTTTCAATGTGGACGCATAACCCGATGCCGTTTTCAGATAGCTGTTATACTTCTTTTCCCATTTGTGAATCTGGGAGAACTCGGCTGCGATGGTGTTTTGCAGGAATGCGGTCTTTTGCTGGTCTTCTATCTGGCTTTTGATCTGACCGTTGATAAGCTCGTTTCCCTCAGCCAAGGCTACATACTCCAAAGGATTGCTGGAGGCAACCTGAGCATAACCTATAGCTGGCAGTAGCATCAATGCCAAGGTAATGGCTGCAACAACCTTGCTTCTTCTGTTATCTGTTGGTAATTTCATATATGCCTTTTCTCTTTTTGTTGTATTCTACACGTTCACGGATGATTCTCACAACGTCCAACCTTTCCTTCACACCGTAGATGTCGAGTTTGGGATTGGAGCGGTCGCCGCTGAATATCCATACTGTCTTCAAGCCAAACAACTGTTCCAGAATGTCACGGTTCTCGCTGAAATCCACCACTCGGTACAGCTCTATGTAGTCACTGGTTCTTGTCAGTACTCCATGCTGGATGATGAGCTGTTCAGAGGTGATGATGTATCTGAGTTTGTAGAGATATAAGCATCTATAGAGCATGATGCAGGTCATCACACCTCCAAGTACCACGAAAGGCATCTTGTAGGTGATGCTGTCGTGACCGGCAACAAGGAACAGGGCACAGCTGATGATGAACGACATCCCTTGCGAGATGATGTACTGCGCCCAGTGAGGGCGAAGGGTGATGATGTTGTATCGTCTGATTGGGTCTGCCATATTCATTATCGTTTAAATCCATGATGTTTGGTTTCCTCGTTCTCTTCTTGCCGTTCAAAGGTCAAGTCCACACCGTTCTCGTCAAATGCGGTCTCTACTACGTCGGTCATAGAAAACTGTTTCTTATCCAAAAGTTCGTCATTGAAGTCCTTGTAGCCTTCCGATGGCTCTTCCCGAATAATCTTCACGGGAGTGAGGTCTTGGTCTTCGTGCAGGTTGAGCTTCTGTAGCAGTGCATCCTTGAAGTCCTTGAACGCTTTGTTCATCTTGTCAGCAGCTTCCTGCTTGTCTTCTTTACACAAAAAGGGAGAGTAGTGATACTCCAATGCCTCTTCTTTTGCAGAATCGTAAAACAGGTATAGCTGTTTGAGCTCATGGGGGAGTAAGCTATAGTTCTCATCGTTGAAACTTAGCAGTTCCTTGATGGTCTTCGGCTGTTTGTCGAAGCTTTCCATGAACTCCCTCATGTCAGCTGGTACATTTCCCGGTGCAACCGGACTCTGTTTGCTTGCAATATCCTCGAAGTTTGCCACAAACTGCTTTCCTGCCACATCCTTGTCAAAGCCGAGGTGGAAGGTGGCTTGTGGTGCTGCTTTCAGCAATCCCTGTATCTGCCCATAGCTTGGGTTACCTCCAGTGGAAACATAGACTCCGGCTTTCAGATCCTGCCGCCCACGCTGGTCCAAACCGGATTCCTTGCGCATCTGCAGCTGGTAAAATGCCATGGCATCGTATGCGCTTTCAAAGACAAGTACGATACGGGCATTCTGGAGTGCCGTATTCTTGGGACTTGCCATCCATAATCCTTCACTGGCGTTGGTGCCAGTAGCCATGCCTTTTCGGGCAGAACCATCCTTGCGAGGATAGCCTCTTTCCTCTAACCCTACACATTTGTCTGGTTGCCCAGGAATGTGCATAGGGAAGGAGAGATTCTTATAGGTGCTGCCATCTTTTGCTGTTTTCGATGCGAGGAAGAAGCTGTGATGGAAGGCACAACGGGTGGCGAAATCAATTCCTCTTGACTTGAAGAAGGCGTAGAACGGCTTCTGTGACTCGAAGTCTTTGGGATTGAAACGGTCAATCTTGTAGTCATTGATATCAAATGGCTTGCTGCTGACAGTTGGATTATGCACGTCCTGACTCCGATGTTCTACCGGGATGTTAAGCAGGCGTTGGCAGACCTTATGGACAAGGGCTGATTCCTTCATGCCATACTTGTACTCCTTGAAAAGATCTGGATGTTCCCAGATGAAGGAGGTAACAGAGTAGAGCTTGATGGTTGGCGGCTGGAAACAGCAGTTCTTGTTGGGCATGACAATGTACTTGTCTCCACTGATTCTTTTTCCGTCGCTGCCCAGGCGTACATACGCAGGATAGCGCAAGCCATCACGCTTGTAAAACGTGTAGCCTGCGTCCTCCAATACGTCCTTGATGTTAAGACGGCTTCTGTAGTCTGCAAATGTCTGTTCGTCTGTCATCTCTTGAATGTGAATTGTTGTTTATCTGCCATGACCTAAGCCTACACCGTGTTCTCCTGCATTGAGTCCTGCATCGAAGGCTCGTGAAGCAAGGTCTTGCGGTGAATCCACGCTGCCCTTGAAATAGACATGTGGCCCATGTGCATGGTCATGATGGTGTTCTACGAATACTGCCGGTGCTGGACGGTCTCTGCCCAGTTCGCTCATCACGGCAAGTCCTGCAAGGAGGGCTCCTCCAATCTGTGCTCCGATGTTCTTGCCTTCTCCAGGGATGGTTTTCATATTCACCTCCTTGAAGATATGGGAGAAGAGTTTCATGCGGTGATAGTCATCGATGGCCATGAACTTGTCATACTGCTTTTGGGTAATCTCATGGCTGATGCTCTCTCCATTGATGACGGCGGTCATGCGATACTTGGCGTTGCCTTTCTCATCCTTCTGGATTTCTCCCTGCTCATTACGCACTGGTTCAACCTTGATGTCATCAACCTGAACCTCTCTGCCATGCTTGCCTTCACGGAACCATCCCTTGCTTTCGTTCTGCTCATACAGGCTGTTGCCATCTACATGAGCAACACTGCGGTCTTCTGGCTCGATAGTAATCTGGTCGCCATTAGTTGGGAGCGACTGGTCAATCACCATCTGCTGGCGGTTGTTGAGTTCTGCCTCTATCTCTGGTCTGAGCTTCAAGCTGATCTGCTCTTTAGAATTGAGCATATCCATCGTCAGTTTGTCCTGGAAATCGTTTCTAATGGCATTGGTGATGATGTCGATGCGGTTCTGGACTGGTACTTGCTTGATGGAATTGTTGGTCAGTTTCTTCACCTCGTCCTCTGTGAGGTCATAGACAAAGTCCTGCTTAGCAGCAGTGGACTGGATAGTCAGTGTCTTGTTGGCTGCATCTACGATGATGCCATGAGATGAAAGACACTCCTGCCATTTGTCATTGCTGAAATAGACCTTGGAGGTAATAAGCTCGTTGTATGGCTTGGCAGGTTCCTTGGGACGTGGACGAACCACTACAGGGGTAATGACTGATTGCAGGTCTGCCAACACATCCTGCGAAGGTTGCTGTACCATGTTTTGCTGACCACCTTTATAATAGAAGCCATAACCGCCATTCAGCAATTCGCCCGGCTTCATTCTGCCGTCAGGACGTTCTGGTACGATTGGAGCACCCTGCATGAACATGGCTCCTCCAACTCTGCGCATATGGAATCCTTCCTGGCATCGTGGAGTCCAACCGAGGAATCTTCCGTGATATGGATCCATCATCATGTGGGCATGTCGTTTGTTCCAGGGAAGTCTGCCGTATTCGCCAACGCCTATGCGGTAGCCGTGGAGTCCCATGGCAACACGACCATTGGCATTTCTGGCATGAACGAAGTCACGTGGCATGTAGAAATCATTCTTCACGAGTTCTGCCACGGTGTTGTAGGCTTGCTTGTTGGCTGAGTTTGCTCCCCAGTCAACCAAGGCTCTGTGCTGTTGTGCGGTGATGGCGTAGGTCAGCAGAGGGGAATCGTGACCTTGAACGGCCAACTGATAACCTTCTCCTTGTCTGATGATATGTGCTTGCATACCATTCTTTCTGAGAATCTCCTGAAGCTCTGGTGCCAGGTCTCTGCCTACTGGTAATGCATTTGATCTGATTGACATATTCTAATGCTGTTTATTGATTCTGTACTGTGTGATTATTCGCCAGCTTCAATCTGCTCGCCCTTCCAATCGACAAATTCCTCTGCCGATTCCTCATTGACAATGAGATCCTTCTCTTTGCAGAAGGCAGTGTATTCCTCCTGCCATTCAGGGGAGTGGTGGTTGATGTAGTCAAGCCAGCCATATTCTCCGCTCTGGACTTTCTCCACGAGCACGTTTTCTGGATAGTACTTTACATTTGCCATGAAATCTTGTTTTATGGGTTAATACTTTGGGTTATCGCTGCATCATGCGCATACCCAGTTTCTTCTGTTCATTCCACATCTCTTCGGTATAGTTCTCTTCTGGGATGTAGTCGAGATTGCCGTCTTCATCCATAGTCCAACAGCCGAAGATGCCGAAGTTGAACTTATCCCAGTCACGCTTGGCTTCTCTCTTCCAGACAAGTTCGTTGCCTGCTGCGAAACGGATGCCGGTGTTGGAGTTGAGGTCGATACCGATGGATTGTTCCTCGTCATCCTCTACGATGGTAAGGATGTCACCATTCTGCAACTTCTGCATCTCTGCACCAGTAAGGTGGTAGCGGTCTGCTACATACTGGATGTTTCTGCCGATGACCGGGGTTGGAACACTGAGCACCTGCTTGCTTTCTGGATCAAGCTGGAAGAAACACTTACTGCCGAGTTCCTTGCCAACCTCGTTGCTCTCCAAATGGCCGACGATAGGCTTTCCTGCAACAAGGTTCTTCTCCTGCTGCTCATTGAAGAGTTTCAAGTCTAACTCATCGAGCTGTGGATAGAAAAGCACGTCAACGCCACCTTCGGCTGTTCTTACCAGGCTGAATCTGGTTCGTGCCTTGACTTCCTCACCATCATCGGCTGTGATATGAACTGGCAGGACTGGCGACTTGCGGCCATTGTAGATGTTCTGGAGGACATCGGTCGGCAAGTCGTCAATCATTGCCTGGGTGAGTCCGAAACTTTCAAGGATGCCATAAGGCATCTCGTTCTCATCGAAATTGTAATTCATTTGCTTCTGTTTTATTCGTTTTTTATTTGGTGGCTGATCTATGACAGGTCTTATTCAGACTGCGCTTAAAGCCAAACCGACAACAAAGTTACATTGTAGATATAGAAGAAGTTAAACATGTACGTTAGTATCATCAAAGTTTTATAGATAGTTATGAAAATAGTATGATTATTCTTCAATTATCATACTATAAACATAAATAAAGTTAGATATAATAGGGAAGAGGTAACTTCTTTCGTGTTGTTGAGCTGAGTCTGATTACCTTTGCAACATGAAAGCAATAAAGACACTCATATTGATACTGACAATGATGCTTACAAAGATTCCTTCACATGCCCAATTCAATACGATTGGGTATGTGAAGAAGCATAGTATATCTAAAAGAAGAGTCCACAAGAAACAACTCATGTTGCTTCTGTGGACTCTGTGATGAAGGCTGATTCTCTGCCTCCGGATTCTTCCCGAGATGTTCTTCCTTATCTTCGGGCTTCGTTTCCGTTGAAAAGTATTCAGATCAATTCAAGGTTTGGAATGCGTAATCACCCAGTGAAGCACAAGACTATCATGCACAATGGCGTGGATCTGGCAGCTCATTACGAGAAAGTGTTTTCCATGTTTCCAGGGGAAGTGACTGGCGTTGGCCATGACAATCGCTCAGGTAAGTATGTCACAGTAAGAACTGCTGGCTATACCATCAGCTATTGCCATCTTTCTGCTTTCTGGGTTTCAAAGGGGATGTTCGTCAATGCAGGAGAGGTGCTTGGGGTATCTGGAAGTTCCGGAATGTCAACTGGCCCCCATCTGCACTTGACAACAAAAAAAGGATGGCAAGGTGTTTGACCCTGTCATCCTTCTGAAGTATGTTCGTGAATTGCTCAAAAACTCCCTATAGTTTATTCAAACACAAGCAATTTGCCTGTTAATACTTTCTTGGTGCCGTTCATATATGTCAGTATCACCTTGGTGATATTCATATTAGAAGCGTCTCCAGACACATAATAATAGGAAGTGTCCCATTCCCAGCTTGCTGATTCAAACTCTCGAAGTGGTCCAGTGCCCTGGAAATGGCCGGTCTTCCTCAAATCGCCTACATCGTTGGTTACCTTGAAATATACATCGATGTACTTGATCGTATTTCTGTTGGTATTCATGTAGTTGAAATTGAATGATATACATGAATATTCTGAATCCCATCCCCAATCAGTAAAGAAGCCGTAAGGTGCTCTCTTTTTGAGACGTTTGACATACTCGTCAAGATAATGGTATGACAGCTCACTTGTAATCATATCATAATCCTCTGACTCATCTGTAAGGCTATCTTTGAATATTTCATAGTGATACCTGAAAGGACTATATTCTTTCAGACTTTGGCTTAGTTCACTTTTATGTCCTGTTATATATGTGTAGCCCAGTCTGCCATCAGTTCTTGTGAAGTAATAAATGGTATCATTTTTGATTCCAATAGTGAATAATGAATCCTCTGAAAATGATTTCTCGCATTCATCACAATACAGAGACTTATTTCCTGTCGGTACCATTCTCCAGTTGTGGGTTTCCATATAGTCTGAACGTTCTTTCTTCAGTTTGGCCAATCTTTCGGCTTTAAGTTTCTCTATTTCTATGGAGTCAGCCTTTGCTTTAGCTATAGAGTCTTGAATATGCCTTGTTCTTGCATCATTTAGTGCTGTATATTTATCATCCAGCTGCTTACTATATTTCTGAACGAGCATGTCGAGTTCATCCTCTGCTACTTGGGGAATAGACTTGTTCTTCTTGATGATCTTGGCGTAGTCTTTGGTAAGAGTGATCACAAGATTGCTATATGGAGTTATGACATACAGGTTTTGAGCTTTCTTGTCATATGCATAGCTGCCCACAATATTGTCAACACGCTCAACCGACTTCTTGGTTACTCTTTTATAATAACCATCGCTTCCAAGTTCATAAGCAACAATTACTCTTCGCTGAGTAGAATTGCTTATAGAAAACTGGGCATGTACACCGATGGTTGCCATCACCAGCATGAATAAAACGATTATCTTTTTCATTGTCTGTCTTTGATTGAACTTATTTCTTCTTGATAAATTCGGCAAATTCTTTGCCTGTATATGTTTTCTCTTTCATCAGTTCAAGAACTGTTTTGTCCGAGAAATCGAGCCTGAGATTGGCAGTCGTTGGATATTTGACATTTGAACTCCAGAATGTGAAGTTGTATTTCTCACTCGGATTCAGTGTTTTGCTGACTCTACCATCATCCTCTGCCATGAAATTCCCACTCCTGTCATAATATGTAACAAGATACTTGATACCGGAGATAGAGTAGGGAAGTGTATTCACTATGCGAGCATCTCCATTAGCGGTTCCATTATAACTTGTTTCCCATGACCAGTTGACTATCTTGACTTTAGTCCTCAGTTCTGCCCACGTGTCCCAGTACTTTGCACTTATCAAATCACTTAGTTTGCTCAATCTTTGTGCCAATGCTACATCATTGAGTTGCTTCTTTCCAAGTGCTCCAGTCGCTCTGCCGAACCATTCCTGATCTTCATCCATTGTGATCAGCCCCTTTGAGTCATAGATATACCAGGAGGATTCTTTGTCTTTTGCGATATACAAAGTTATACTGTCCTGCTTGAATGTGCCTGTTGCATCAGTATAATTGTTATAGCAGCGAACAGCTATCGTATCATTCTTCACAGTGATGCCAGATTCTTCTATGTCCACAGCATCTGATTTAGCCTCTATATGCAAGCTGTCATACAGTGGATAGAAATCACCTGGCTTTCCATAGGTGGTATCTGATAACGACGTGAAGAAATTACGAGAAAGTTCCATCGCCTCGTTCTTATGGGAACAAGACGACAGAACCAATGCTGTTAATATGTATATTACAGTGTATCTCATTTCTTCTTATTATTTTTTCTTTGCTGGCTTTTTTACCTCTTCCTTGCCATCGCTGATTCTTTTGAAAACGAAGTTGACGACAGCAGTTCTGGTATTGTCTCTGATACCTGTGACGTATTCAGAGTTACCGAAGTTTGGAAAGGCTGTACCTGTTTCTGTGTAAGCACTGACCAGTTCCCAACCTTCCTTTCCCATTTTGTTCAACATTGCAGTCTGATCAGCAAACACCAGGGTGCCGAAATCTGCAGCAATTTCTGCATCGTGTCCTGCGACCTTTACTACTTTGTATTCCCATTGCTCATTCTTGCTACCACAAGATGCGAGCATTGCAATTAAGCAGAAACCTAAGATAAACTTCTTCATAACATTATTATATATGTGAATATTCTGTTCTTGTGATGGGTGCTATAAATATCAAAATGCATTCGTTAATATAATATTTATCATCATGGTTATGACGAAACAGCTATTATAACTATTTCTGAATCAGAAGATAACATTCTTATCACGAAGTCCTTTCATTTGGCTGTTAATAACAGCTTTTAAGGATATAGCTCCATGCAATATTATTTTTATGCGGCAAAGGTATAATGTAAGAGTGCAGTCTATCTGCATAATAGAAAAAAGTTCCAATATTCCGATAAAAAATATCACATCTTACCATACTGATTTCATCAATGATTATCAAATTCAACTGACGAACCAACTCTATTTCTTCACGTTTCAACTTATATAATTCTGTATTCTCATATCCTGGAAGATAAGGAGAAAGTGGAAGATGCAAAAAAGAATGTATAGTAACACCTTGTGCATTTTTAGCTGCTACTCCTGTTGGAGATAACACAATCGCATTCTTCTTATTGATAACAGTTCTGTCATATACTTTTTTAAGCAGCGTTGTTTTTCCAGTACCAGCTTTACCTGTTACAAAAAGACTTTTACCGCTATTTATCAATCTAAATGCTGTATCACTATAAATATCTGTTCTCATAATTTTAAATGTTAATACCGAAAGTTTATGGTACAGTTATGCCCAGTCATCATCAATGTCATCTTGATTTGAGACATGATGAATATTAGGAGTTATAGTTCCTATGATTGCACCTAAAACATCAAGCAGAGCATCTGCATGATTTTCGACAAATATCTGATTGTTGTCATCAACAAACTTTGATAATGATTTTATGTCAGCATTGTCACCAAATGCGATAGCAAATTTTTCTGCTTTATTGAAACCTGGTTGTTTACGTAATTCATAAATACCTTCTTCATAATCATCAGTAGGACATCCATCGCTTAACAAAACAATGACATTTTTTTCACTGCAATCGATATTGGCAGAAATAGCATTTGCCAATTCACAACATGCTTTTCCTAATGATGTCATACCACTAGCAATGAGAGGCTTCCATTTGAAATCCAGTATGTTTATTGGGGTTTCATACATCCATCTGACATTTTTTGCAAACGAAAGAACAGACAAATTGATAGTGTTACCATTGAATGCCTTTTCTTGCAAATCAACGATAATATTCTCCATGGAATCGTTTAATGCGCTAATCTTCGCACCATCCATGCTGCCTGATGTGTCCAGTAATAAGTATAGTTGCATATTATCTTACAAATGCTATGAGATTTAGAAATAGAGAGATGACTATTATTATTAAGCAAAACTTAGTGAGCTTCTTGGAATTGGTAATCTCCTCTTTCAAAGAATCTATTTCATCAACAAACTTTTTCTCCGTTCTCTCCATTGCTTCCTTTTGAGTTTTGATAATGAGTGATGAGGCTTTATCTAATCTTTCTTTTAACTCGTTATTGGAAGATTGTAAATCGTTCAATTCTTGGTCAACATTATTGAAACGCTCTGATAAATTGTCGGCAGCTTTGATATTTCCTTCACGCAGAGACTTTAACTTTGAAATCAAGTCGTCGTACTCTGTTTTCTGGCATTCTTGCAAATTCTGCATTCCGGAAACTATAGATGTACTTTCTGTCTTAACTAAATCAGAAACATGCTCAATTTTAGTAGCAAGTGATTTGGTACAATCTTCATATTTGTCTATTATGGCTTTTAACTCAGTTTTCAATGACTTGAATGAAGAGATATGCTCGCTAATTGAGGTTCCGAAATCTGCTGCAATGCTCTCCTGGGTTGCTTTAAGATCTGCTGTCGCCCCAGAGATAGCATTACTAAAGTCGGACCACTGGAAAAAGTGTGTGGATATCGTAGTACAATAAAAACACTATATTGTCCGTTTATAAAGTCAAAGAACGGATAAATATGGAAAAGTATAGACTCCTTGCAGAATGTCTTTTGCCCGAACACATGCTGGATTGGTTCGACCTTAAAGACGTGTTTGTAGAGCAAAAGAAAGAAACAAAGCTTGTTCACATATACCTTGACGAAAACGAGCTGAGACCAGGTGACAGAACCGATATTCGT
>NZ_NOVE01000016.1 GCF_002265625.1 Prevotella sp. 885 | reverse complement strand
TGCAGAATCTTTCAATGCAAAAGTCAAGCATTTCAGAGCACAACTTCGGGGTATCATTGACAAGAAATTCTTTCTCTTCAGACTAACAAGATTGTATGCTTAATCCACACACTTTTTCAGGTGAGCCAAATTTGTTCGGTCTATTGAGAGAAATGAATCCGCCCATGATTTATCTTGTGTGCAAACAAAGTTCCAATAACTATGTAAACAGGCTATCAGATAGAAGTTTCCTTTTATCTCAGTTTCTTCAAGTTTCTTCCAAAATAGGTTTACCGCTTTTTGTGCCGATTTTAAATTATCAATCTGAGAAGCATTAAATGAAAGAACAATAAAGTCTCCAGTTTCACACCTAATTTTTGATAGCAAGAATAACCACTGATAAATATTTGACATTTTTAATGATTCTGGAAGATCTATGTCTTCGCAATCAAATAAAAACGCACAATTTGCATCTTTTTTCACGACAAGACTTTCAAGCATTATTTGACGCACTTCCATGTCTCTTTTAATATTCTCTGGTATTACTGCGAATGCAGAAGCACTATTATTAGAACTTACTATATCAACAATTATTTTATATCTTTCGTCTCCTAATTCTTCAGAGAGTTTCCTTGCTGTTTCATAATCGCATTTTGCCAAACATCTTCGTACTTCCATCTGCATATAGTTAGGCACATCTGGACGAATGATATATGCTTCATGAAATAGCTCTATAGCCTTTGGGCTTTGCGAGAACAACAAAGTCAACCCTTTTATATATGCTATTTCAGACCTTAACTCCTGATTGTTTTCTATCACAGAAGCATATTGTAGTTCAATTTCTTCAATGACCCTTCTGACTGTAGTCAATTTGAGATCTTCAATCAATTCGGCAATACTCCCACGTAAAATAGCAATAAGTTTTTTCGCTTGATCAATTGTTTCGTCTTTTGTAAGGGCTTGCATTTGTGTTTGCAAGAATTCCATCATGTCATCTTGTTTCTTCAACATGTTTTCTTGTCTTTCCGCTATTATATTAATAGTCGTCAGAATATCGTTCTTCAGTGAGACTAACACATCATTGAGTTTACAGTTTGCGACATCTTGTTTGTGAGAGATTATGTAATTTGCACAAATCTCGTCATTTTGTATTTCTTTAATCCACAAATGAAGTAATTCTTTAATCTTAGGATTTATCCCTTTTGCTGGATTAGATAAAAAGACAGCTAAATCCGAATAGAAATTAAGAGACTCACTATGTAAATTATTACGTGTTTCCTGAGAAACCTCCCATTTTTTCAAAGCATTATTAAAGCATTTATTCATTCTTGCGTCCAAGTTCTTATTGCTTCTGATATCCTCTATCAAATTGGTTGCAATACCTGCTCCGACAGATACGGCAAAACTAATCATTATATCGTCTAATCCCATCATATTATTTAAATTTTCTTGTAAAGTCATTGAATTTTATATGTCGTACCATAGTTCTTGTATGGCCAATATCTGCTACAGCTGTCTCAGAATTGTATTATACTCAGATTCATTAGTGTCCCGTTAAAATCGGGACCAGTTAAATATTAATCAAATAACTCCGGAAAGAGGGGACAATCGAGTTCTTTGACATTATTGAAATCAGTCCTTTCGAAGAGAACTACGAGTGGTGTCTTATCCATAAGAGAAATGCTTAGAATCTGAAGAACCTCATAAGTCGATCGTTTAAGTTGCAAATCATGTTGTACGATAGCAACAAGGTTTCAATAGGCTATGGAAGGAAAACTCCCTACCTTTTCTTCATTATAGAATTTGACGAGTCTGAGTTCCTCCGGATACTTCTGGTATGAATTGTATTCAGTGAAATCAATCACAGCATCTGTCAATATATTCTTTGGCAACCTGCGCCTCCATTTACAGCATTTGTATTGTAGATTCTTCTTGGCTCGCACAACAAAGAACGATTCATGCTGATGTATTTTGAAAAGTTCCTTGAATGCATTGTATCCACGGTCAAATACATAGAAAGCCTCTGTGTCTATGGAGCATCTACATAAAGCTCTGTGCCATTCAATTTGCTCGATTCTTCGAACAAATTATCAACATCTAAATCTGTCTTCTTTTTATTCATAGCGTATTTTTTGACTTTTATTGTGTTTTTTTATCCACGAACGTCATATATTTCCCATTCTCTATCTTGCTGTAGGTGGCGTGTCAATTCAAGTGCAGCTTCAACTTACTATTGCGGTTTTTCGCTTGTTCACGAAGTTCTTTCAATCTATCAAAGATCAATATCTTGGGTTGTCGTTTTCTTAAAATTTTTCTACATATATAGACTAATTCCGCTCCCAAAAGAGAATCAAGAAATGGTAATTGCTTTGTTAATACTCCATTTTCCAAGCACACCTCATAAAGTCTTTCGTCAACAGCATTCTTATCATTTTGAGGAAGTTCGTCAAATACAAAAAACTCAGGGAGTTCAAAACCATGATATTGTTCAGATTTCAAGAAGAAATCCATTGCGTCTTTTGACTCGAGACTTAATACATTCTTTGTTTCGTTAGCCATAAACGTTGTTGTAATTTAATTTTCATTATACAGTTTCATCGCCTCCTTCGGCACATACGCCGTAGCCACCAAACACCCGTCGAACAACTCCACAACAACACGCTGTTGCCCGGCAATTCTTGCAACTCTGCCACGTATACCCTTGAATTCACCTTCGGTAACAACAACCATATCACCCAGTTTGAACTGAATGTTGTCTGATGTGACTGGAATTATGTGAGGATTCTTAATGGAGGTGAGGCGGATGAAGTTGTTCATGGCTTCATCTCGGATTGTGAGTGGTGGATTGCGGTCGGGATTGTCTTGACGATGGATGGTATGGTCGAAGTAGTAGCTGAATAAAGGTCTGCTTTCATTTGATGCAACTTTGTTATCGTGAAGCAAGGTTTCTACTTGCTCTGCTGTAGCATGAACAAAAAGGAATGATGGGAGAAGAGGCTTTGTTATGATTCGCTTCTTTCCTTGCTTCCTTACCTCTTTATAACGCATTGGAACATAACATTCAAATCCTTTAGTTTCTACAAATGCTTTTGCCTTGATAATACGTCCATATGAAACTCGCAGAACAAACCATTGCTTGCTTGCATCAAGCACATTCTCTACCGACACCCCACCTTTGTTCTTCGAGATGGAGGGCGTACAAGAGGTAAGTCCTGCACTTGGACACGATAAGCCAGTGTCGGTTGGCTGCCCATTATACAATGAAGCGTCTGCCTTTGGAGACAGGTTGGTAGTATCTTCCAATGTTGTTCAGAGGTTAGATTAAAACCAATAGACTTATTCTTGATAGAATTGTCATAATTTGACTACAAAGGTATGAAAACTAACCTACATAAAAAAGGAAAGTAAAAGATTTTCTTCTTCGAATGAAGAGGCATGCCAATATGCCCGAGCTACGGATGGAGTATATAGGGTGTAGCCCCGGTGTCTGATTTATCTCTTGGCAGAGTTGGGGCTGTCGAGTTTTACGTCCATTATTGTCTCGTAGAGCAGTTGTAGTTCTTCCTTTGTGAATTTCTCGGGCAGCAGTTGGCTGATGGGTCGGAAATGAAGTCTCTCTCGCAGCGCCGAAAGAGCAAGATGCAGCATGCGGTCGTGGTCGAACGCCAGCTGCGGTATCTCGTCGATGCTGAACCACTGGGCCTTTGCAGCATCGTCGCCACCCGTTACTTCCTGAATCTCGCACAGGGCGTAGTAGGCTATTGTGATTACTCGTTCGCGAGGATCGCGGTCAGGATCAGTGAAGGCATGAAACTGCTCCATGTATCCAGCCACCATTCCCGTTTCTTCCATCAGTTCACGCCTTGCACCTTGCTCGGCGCTTTCGTCCATATTCAGGAAGCCACCAGGAAACGCCCATCGTCCTTTATATGGTTCGTTTCCTCGTTCAATCAGCAGAACCTTAAGCTTTGCGCCGTCAAATCCGAAGATGACACAGTCGGTTGTCACAGCGGGGTGCGGATACTTATATGAATACATTTTTTCTTTCATATCTTATCTTGTGTAAGTTTCACTTCTCAAAGATATATATTATTTTTCGCCACGCCAAATATTCTAACGATAGAAATTATCTATTGATGTATAGCTGATATCTTTTATGTATCTATAATAAAAGCATTATCTTTGTAGCCGAAATCAAAACAACCAATAAAAATAACAAGGAGATAATAATATGGAAACAAGAAAAGACATAGCAGCTGAGAAGAAGCGTTGTGGTTCGCATAATTGCACACAGGCTGTGCTCTGCACCTATCACGACTTCGCCGGCATGGAAGAAGAAACCATTAAGAATGCTGGCAATGCCTTTGCAGCAGGTATGGGTAATATGGAGGGAACTTGCGGAGCCATCGTAGGCGCAGGCATCATACTCGGTCTTGCCACCCAGGACAAGGCGAAGTCCGTCAAGGGCATGAGACAGATTATGGATAAATTCAAGCAGCGCAACGGTGCCACACAATGCAAATTGCTCAAAGGGGTGGGTTCAGGAAAGGTGCTTCGCGAATGCCCTCTTTGCGTGGCTGACGCTTCTGAATTTCTGGAAGAAATCCTGGAAAAGGAAGGAATTTATGCCATCACAGATGATGAATGAAGGCGTCCGTAAATATGGGATAAGACTGTAAAGACAATGCGTGGCTAAAAAAAATACCTATTTTTTAGGATGCTTTGAATTTGGAGCTTTTTCTTATGATTACTATTTTTGCACTCGGAATAAGAAACCGTATTTATGCGACACGATGTTGTGTTCATGCGGTTTTGAATATAGTTTTATAAAGTTAAAAGTATTATTGTATTATGATTATTGAAAAAGTTCATGCAAGAGAAATCCTGGATTCTCGTGGCAATCCTACAGTAGAGGTTGAGGTGTCATTAAAGTCTGGCGTTGTAGGCCGTGCATCAGTTCCGTCTGGAGCCTCAACAGGTGAGAACGAGGCTTTGGAGCTTCGTGATGGCGACAAGAGCCGCTATTGTGGCAAGGGGGTATTAAAGGCCGTAGAGAATGTGAATAACGTAATTGCACCGGCTTTGGTTGGATTCTCAGCCTTGGAGCAGCGTGCTATCGACCATAAGATGTTGGAGCTGGATGGCACCAAGACAAAATCAAACTTGGGTGCGAATGCCATTCTTGGCGTATCGCTTGCAGTGGCTCATGCTGCTGCCGAGTATCTCCGCATCCCGTTGTATCGCTACATCGGTGGCTGCAACACTTACACACTTCCCGTTCCTATGATGAACATCATCAATGGTGGTGCTCACTCTGATGCGCCGATTGCTTTCCAGGAGTTCATGATTCGTCCGGTGGGGGCTCCTACAGAGAAGGAGGCCATCCGTATGGGTGCCGAAGTGTTCCATGCCTTGGCAAAGCTCCTGAAGAGCCGCGGACTTTCCACAGCTGTCGGCGACGAGGGTGGTTTCGCCCCTGCACTCAACGGCATAGAGGATGCGCTTGAGAGCATCTGTCAGGCAATCAAGGATGCCGGTTATGAGCCGGGAAAGGATGTGAAGATTGCAATGGACTGCGCTGCCAGCGAGTTTGCTGTTCAGGAGAATGGTGAGTGGTATTACGATTATCGCCAGCTGAAGGATGGCAAGAAGAAGGATCCTAACGGCAAGAAACTCACAGCTGAAGAGCAAATAAAGTTCTTGGAAGAACTGATCACCAAATATCCTATCGATTCCATCGAGGACGGTCTTGACGAGAACGATTGGGACAACTGGGTGAAGCTTACAGCTGCCATCGGTGACCGTTGCCAGCTGGTTGGCGACGACCTCTTTGTTACGAACGTGAAGTTCCTGGAGAAGGGCATCAAGATGGGAGCGGCTAACTCTATCCTTATCAAGGTGAACCAGATTGGTTCGCTCACCGAGACGTTGGATGCTATAGAGATGGCTCATCGTCATGGTTACACAACCGTTACTTCACATCGTTCCGGTGAAACCGAGGATACCACAATCGCTGACATCGCTGTGGCAACCAACTCTGGTCAGATCAAGACAGGTTCTATGAGCCGTACCGACCGTATGGCAAAGTACAATCAGCTTATCCGCATCGAAGAGCAGTTGGGCGATAATGCATCCTACGGCTATCAGAAACTGAAATAAGAAACGAGTAAACAGTCTTTTTTTTGAATAAATCACAATCGGATCAGATGGGCATTGACAGGTCGTGACGGCTTGTCAATGCCTTTGTTTTTTTTATTCCCTTCGCTTAAGTCATTATTTATCTTAACAGTCTGCATAACGGCAAAGCAAGAATGCTTGGAAAACATTCTTGCCATGACAATATTTGCATTTCTAACGCTCAATACTGTGAGCTCGGCGCACGAGGAAATCTTTGGTGCGAAATTCTTGAGTTATGAGAAGTTGAGGCTATGTTGTTCGTATACAGTGAGTTAGGTGGTTTGTGGGTGGCGGACGTAAATTATGGGTGTGTAAAAGAGGCTGTTTTAGGGTGCAATAGTGGCACTATTGCATCCTAATAGTGCCACTATTGGTGTGTAAAAGTGGCTCTATTGGGGTGTAATAGTGGCACTATTGGAGGGTGGTGCTTTGATTTTGACTGTCAAAGGGGCTTTGCTGATGGCAAAAACGATCGAAAACGGCTTCTGAAATCTCTATAATCGATTTTTATTTTGTAACAGGTTTTTACTTGTTTGTACGATATTTGCGTTGGTGGACGTCACTACCAATGACGAATGTTTGCATTGGATTTGTGAAAACGTTTGCACAATAAAAATGCAACATTTTGATGAAAGTCTGATGTAGGCTATGGATGTTATTACTATTTTTGCATCGTAAAAACTATGCGAGACCTTGATTGAGTCGAGGTACACAAAAACACAACTTATGATGATGCGAAACACATAAAAACACTCATTCATAAGGCTGCTTTAGAAGATATATATACTTAAACTGAAATATAGTTAATAGATACAAAAACCTAAATATGATAAAGCATATTTATATATTCGTGTTGGCAATGATGCTGTTAGCATCGTCAGGCGCGGCAAAGGCGCAGGACGTGGCTCTGAAGACCAATCTCTTAGGTTGGGCTACGACATCGCTTAACGCAGGTGTTGAGGTAGGCATCGCCGAGAAGCAGACAGCACAGCTGTTTGCCACGCTCAATCCTTGGGAGTTTTCCGGAGGCAAGAAGGTGCGCATCTGGAATGTGGAGCCGGAATACCGCTGGTGGACATGCCAGCGCTTCGGAGGCAGCTTCTTCGGAGTGCATGCTCTTGCCGGCGAATACAACGTCAAGAACGTGGACCTTCCGTTCGGCATCCTGCCCAAGACGAAGAGCGGACGACACTATGAAGGATGGTATATAGGTGCGGGTGTCACCTATGGCTATCAATGGCTGCTCTCGCGCCATTGGAACATGGAGGCGTCGTTGGGCATCGGTTATGCCTATAGCCCGTACAAGCTCTACGGACGTTGCGCCAGATGCCTGGAGAAGAACCATCGCAACTATGTCGGTCCGACAAAGGCCGCTCTCAGTATGATCTATATTTTCTAAACAGCATTATGAACACTAATTCGTTTACACGCATCATCATTTCATGCCTGATAGGGGCTGCTTCCTGCGGTTCCGCAATGGCACAGAAGCTTGCCTCTGGAGCTGTAGCCATAGACAGTCTGCATACGTATGTGGAGGGTAACAGGGTGGATGTGGCGTTCAGCCTCAATCTCAACAACCTGAAACTCAAGTCTGAGCAGCAGCTCGTCTTCACTCCGATGCTTGCTGCCGACGGCGACACCATAGCTCTGTCACCTATCATTATCAATGGCAGGTCAAAGCAGATACGCATGGAGCGCAGCGGTGAATTGGCTTCTGGTGCTACGGGCAGCCAGCAGCCGCTGGTGGTTGTCAGAAAGAACGGCACACGTCAGAGCGTCAGCTACGCCCAGAGCGTAACACGCAAGCGTCCGTTCGAATCGGACCGTCTGAGTCTGCTTACCACTCAGGACGTCTGCGGATGTGGCGACAGGGAGAATCTCGACAATCTCCACCTTGCCACCATTGACAATATCGGCGCATGGATGCCGGCTCTTACGTTTGTCAAGCCTTTCGCTGAGGCTCGCAAGCAACGTGCCGAGAAGGGCGAGGCTTATCTCAGCTTCCGTGTAAACAAGACGAACATCGTGGTAGACCTCTTCGAGAACGCACGCGAACTGGCTAAGATAACTAACACCATCGACCTTGTGCGCAATGACAAGAACGTGGAAATCAACGGCATCAACATTCACGGTTATGCTTCGCCTGAAGGTCCTTATGCCAACAACGAGCGTCTGGCACGTGAGCGTGCGGCGGCTCTGAAGAATTATGTGGCGCAGCTTTATCCGATTGACGCCAAGCTGTTCAGCTCAGACTATACGCCTGAGGATTGGGACGGTTTCCGCAGTAAGGTGCAGCAGTCGCAACTGGCCAATAAGGACGAAATCCTTAAGATTTCAGTCTCGAGCCTTGCTCCCGACGACAAGGACAAGCGCATCCGCCAGCTCTATCCGCAGGACTATGCCGTGATAATGAAGGACATCTATCCTCGCTTGCGCCATAGCGACTATACCGTTAGCTATACCGTGCGTCCCTTCTCCGTTGAGGAAGCCAAGCAGATACTCAGAACCCGTCCGCAGCAGCTTTCGTTGCTGGAGATGTATCTTGTGGCACAGACGATGGAGGCTGGTTCGCCGGAGTTCAACGAGGTGTTCGACATAGCCGTGCGTATGTTCCCTGCCGACCCGACAGCCAACCTCAATGCTGCATGTGCCGACTTGCAGAAAGGCGACATGGCATCGGCTGAGAAACATCTGGAGAAAGCCGGCAATTCTGCCGAGGCATTGAACGCTCGTGGCACTCTGGCTGTGCTGAAAAAGGACTATCAGTCAGCACGCCGGTTGTTCTTGGAGGCGGCTGCCGCAGGTTCGGAGGATGCCAAGGCAAATGCCGACCGCATCGCTAACACGAAATAAAGAAAAACTTAATAATAATTTTTCTCTCTTAATAGGGCAGGGTGCTGCGAAACACCCTTCCCAGCCTCCTTACGCTTTAAACTTAAACAAAAATAATTAATATTTATCAACTAAAATTTTTAACTATGAGAAACGTTAAGAATCTCTTCGGTATGGCTGTCATGGCTACAGCCTTGGTCGCTTGCTCAAGCAATGACGACCTCACTTCTAACGGCCATGAAGGCAACCAGACAGGTGAAGCCTATGCTTCGTTCAGAATCAATCTGCCGACAACAAGCGGTACTCGTGTGGCAGGTGATCCTACATTCGACGGAGGTGATAAGAACGAGTACGCAGTAAAGGACGCTGCTCTTCTTCTCTTCCAGAAAAACGCTTCTGGTGATTTCGTATTCAAGGAGTCTGTAGACCTTGGTAATATGGAGCCTTGGACATCAAGCGAGACAAATGGTATTACCACAACAGCCAAGTTGACAGCCAAAATTACAAAGGCTGAAGTTGGTGAAAATAAGGGTTATTATGCTCTTATTGTTCTCAACAACAATTCTGAAACGGCTGCGAAAATCACTTATCCTACTGAAGGCCAGACATATGCTGACTGGAGCCAGAATGAGGCTAACGCAACTGCCAACTACTTGAAGTATGACAACGGCTTCTTTATGGCAAATGCACCTAAGTATGTTGCTGGCGCTCCTGAAACTCTTGTTGAAATCAAGAACATTTACGCTTCTAAGCAGCAGGCTGAGAACTCTACAGCCACTACAGTATACGTAGAGCGTGGTCTTGCTAAGGTTTCTCTCGCTTCTTCTTCTGCTGAGCATGTTGATATTGCAGATGGCAACTTTGCTGGTGACAAGGTTGACATTACTGGTTGGACTCTTGATGTTACCAATACCAAGACATACCCTGTACATGTAACAGAAGGATTGTGGGCTGATACATGGAAAACAACAACTACTCCTGCTGCTACCAATGGTGCATCAATGGATCGTTTCCATGACACAAAGCTTACTTCAGAGTTCCCACGCGTATATTGGGGCTTGGATCCTAACTACAGCACAGATTTCGCTTCTGTAGCTGATTGCGAGCGTGAGTTTACAATGGCAACAAAGGGTAACTTTAAGACTGGTGCTGAAGCAAAGAAGGCTCAGTACTGTCTTGAGAATACCTTCGACATTGATCACATGGTGCAGGGTCAGACAACACGAGTTTTGTTCTCTGCCAAGTACACACCTGATAATTTTGCAGATGGAGAGACTTTCTATAAGTTTGGTAACAGTCCTAAGTTGTGGCATGCTGCTGATGTCGTAGCACAGATTAAGGCTAAGGCACAGGAGGTTCTTGGTGAGGCTAATGCTTCAAAGGTAACTGTAACACTTGATGCTGAAGGCAATGACATGACAAAGTCTGGTGTACGTCTTGTTGCTGCTGCTAATATTACTTATGGTACAACCGCTCTTAATGATGAACAGGTTGATCAGATTAATGCAAAGCTCGGCTTCAAGAAAGCTACATCAACAGACGCAGCAGTTGGTTTGTCTACGTATGAGAGTGGCGTTTCTTACTATGTCGCACGTGTAATGCACTTCAACGGGCTTACTCCTTGGAATCCCGGTGATAAGACATACGAAGGAAACAATGCTAACTGGCTTGGTCGCTACGGTGTTCTACGTAACAACTGGTACGAGCTTTCTGTAAGTAGCGTTAGTGGTCCTGGTTATCCTGACGTTCCTAAGGTTAATCCTACAGATCCTGACGACGTTAACGATCAGTACATCAATGTGGAGGTTAAGATTCTTGACTGGGCTAAGCGCAGCCAGAGCATCGACCTCTAAACTGTAAAGCATAAAAGTGGCGGAGGTCTCCGGCCTCCGCTACTATCCAAACATCAACATCTAAATCAATCTTAATTAATTTAACGGCAAACATTATGTTTCACGGACTGGTTAAATCTTTATGCTCATTACTCGCCTTTGCACCCTTGCTGGCTTCTTGCTCGCTGATGCACGACGACCTTGAGCCATGCGACAATGGCGTTTACCTGCACTTCCGCTACGACTATAACACGCAGCGCGCCGACCTTTTCAACGACCATGTTGGAGGCGTTGTTGTCATGGTGTACGATAAGGACGGCAAGTATCTGTTCCGTCAGGACGCTTTCAATACCGACACCGACGCTCCCATCCGCCGCCATGACTTTGCCGTACATCTCAATTTGCAGCCTGGCGAATATCAGTTTCTCGCCATTGCCAAGCAGAAGCGTTATGAGGACGCGCTTGCCACCAAGGGCGCCAAGTTTCGCATTCATGCTCCCGCCGACGGCGAGGACATGACAAAGTTCTGTGCCGTGCTCGACCGCAATGGTGCGGGCGAAACGGCTGACGTCGACTGTTCGGCTCCACTCGACACGCTGTGGATAGGCCGCTCGCAGCACCTTACAGCCGTGCGCGACATGGAAGCCACCCACGACACCATCTCTTTGGTGCGCGACACCAAGCAGCTCACCATCTCGCTGCATCAGATTGACGCACCTGACAAAATCTCTGCCGACGACTTCGGCTACGAGGTGATAGCCGACAACGGCCACATCAATTACGACAACTCTTTAGCTCGCGACACCAAGCTTCGCTATACGCCTTTCCGTACATGGACTACTGAGTTCCGCGATGCTTCGGGCTACGTGAAGGAACGTACGGCTCATGCCGGACTGATGCTCTCGCGACTGGTGTATTATTCTCCTGGGGAGAACGATCGCAACGCCATGCTACATATATATAATAAGGTGTCGGGCAAGACCGTCGCTCTTATCAACCTGCCCGACATCCTCCAGCAGGGACGCGATGCCTATGCCGCCCAGAACTACGGCATCCAGGAATATCTCGACCGCGAGTATGACTATCGCCTCGACTTCTTCCTCATCGGAACCGAGTGGCAGTACCTGAACCTTTCTGTTGGTGTGCTCGATTGGGCAAAGCGCATACAACACATAAGCTTGTAGTTTTCTCCCCCTTCAACTATCAGCGACTTCTTAACTAAAATACATAGAAACCTAATAACAACATAAATAAATGAAACGACTTGCAGACATACTCCTTTCTGTTGCTGCCCTGTTGTTGCTGGCAGCATGCACAGATGATGCCGACGTATACAACACACCAGCACCGTCTGAGGGCAATCTGTGTGTCTATGTACCGGTAACCCGTGAAGGCGATGAGGTTACGAGCAGTCTCGACCCAAGCAACCCTACATACAATGCCTCTGTAGAGGAGTGCAACATCAACGACCTGCATCTTTATGCCTTCCCCGTTGACGGCAACGGAACATTCCTTTCGCAGGAACTTCCATCGCCTGAGGCAAGCAACATGCTCAATGAGAAAGTTGCTTCTTATAAGTTGCAGATCAAGCCCGGCACCTATCGTGTGTACGTAGTGGCAAACATGAAGGATGTGCTCGATGTCAATAGCATAACAACTGAAGGCGATTTGAAGAAAGTGGTGTTGGGTTACACTCCGGTGTCAAAGCCAGGCATGCCCGTAGCCAATAACATCCCTATGATATACGAGCCTGACACAAAGGCAGCCGACGGCACAACTACTGACGGAACAATTACCATAAAGAATACGGACACGACTCCTAAGACCGTGATGGCTAATCTGCGATTCACCTGTGTAAAGGTGTGTCTTAACCTTATATACAATCCCGAAGACGCAGACATGGATGCAGCGTTGAAGTCTAACGGATTGCAGATAACCGACATTATGGGCAAGCGACTCTCGCCACAGACCAGTCTGTTGTGGGACGGCAAGTTCACTAACCCCAATGTAAGCGACGACTATGCCAAGGGCATCGAGCCGAAATTGTACGACGCTACGGCATCTACGAGTAATGGCTCTTACTATACTTCGTGGACAGAAACCCCAGCCAATGCCAATGTCAACAACGAGGACATCATAACAGTTGAAGGAGAGGGTGTAGCTAAACCAGCAGACAGCAAACAGAAGTGGCTCTTCCGTGCCACATATTATCTGCCCGAGCGCTATGTGGCACAGGCTTCGCAGCAGTCGGCATTGAAGGTAGATGGTGCTGTAGGTGGTTCTGCCATCGCTAACAGCTACAACATCAACCTTGGACATCGTAAGGACGAGACCTCAACAACTGAAGTTCCAACTTTCCCACGCGGCACTTACTACGAGATTGTAGGACGCATAAAGAGTCTGGGCAACATCGATCTCGACTGTGTTGTGGGTGTAGAGAAGTGGCAGATGGCAACTATAGATGCAGACTTCAACCATACTACGCTTTGGGTATCAAGCACAAAGGCAGAGGTAGAATCGCAAAAAGTTGCATTTATCGACTATCTGACAAATGTAACGAATGGCGACATTAAGTTCGGATGTGATACGGAGATTGAAAAGATTTCAGCAGGAAAGTTGCCCGTTATTGTCGCAACTAATGATATTGCAACTCATCGTATAAGATTCAGTATAAATCCAGAACTCTCGGTAAAAGACTTTACAGAAGCTAATGCTCTTACAGGTACTGCCAAGGTATGGATAAAGGCTGGCAACATAAAGAAATATCTTGATGTATCGTACGATGTTACACCATACTTCAAGGTGGATCCTGTGGATATTGTAATACAGTATGATGCTGAAAATTCACCCGAATTGACAAAGGTGGTGAAGTTCACTACCAACCTTGGTGGCATTCAGTTCCCTGATGGCTGGACGGTTTCTGGTGGCGGACATGATGTTTCGTATGCTCAGTCGACAATAAACATCAAGTGCGAAAATACTCAATTGGCAGAAGGCACATTTACTATTACGGCAATAACCGACCCTCAGACAACAACCACACATACGTTTACTGTAAAGTCGATAGGTGAAGACGGTACAAAGAAACAGATTGAGCAGCAGATACGTGTAACGGTGCGTCCGCCAGTAGGTCCTTATCGTATCTATATGCGAGCCATAAACGACTTGGCGAAGACTAAAGACGCAAGTAACCTTGAGGAATTCGATCATTCTAATATGCTTGATGAAGAAGCCTACAATAATTCTGAAGAAAACAACAACTGGCGAGATGGATGGTGTGCTGACTGGAAGATAGACCGTAAGTCGTACAAGGACTCTCACAAGGTCTACATCTACACACAGATAGGTGAGACAAAGGCTGATGGTACAAAGGACGAGAATGTCGCAGAATGGTATTTCACCGGAGGGTGGCCTGGTGGCTCGATGGAGGCTGACAATAACAACCCTGGTTGGTACTATTATAGTATAGCGCATAATGCTGAGTCTTTAGGAAACAACAATAAGGGACAGGCACAGACTACTGCTAAAAAGATGATAAAGCCAGGACAGACCCTGCTGATTTTCAGCAATGGTACATACACCGGTACGGGCTACCAGCCGCATCGTTTCACCCATCACAACGACCCCGGCATCACACTCTTCAACTATGAGGATCGTGAAGGCTGGTATCTGTACGACCCATTGTCAGATCCTTACTACAGAGTATATGATGAGAAACCTACCGTTGTAGACGTAGAGTATACCATATATACTAAGGGCAGAAAAATAAATGGTTGGTATTGTCAATATGGAGTAAACAGTAGTGATGGTAAAGGTAAATTTACAATGTGGTGCAATACCTGCAAATTTTCTAACGAATTTGAGTGCACGGAATACGGAAAGGACAGCAATAACAAAACCTGGTACAAGACCATACTCCACCTCAAAGCCCCATTAGGAGAGTACGACAAGAATCTGAGAGTTAAGTTAGAAGGTTTAGATGGTGAAAGTAATTTTCCTATACTGTTCGACGGCGATAACTATCCAGTATCAGGAACGGTTATAAGAACGATTAACGGTCGCAACTGTGTACGCTATGTGATAGAAGGCAGTTACGATCCGGACACACAGACGTGGAAGAAGGGAGCCCCTTTTAAAAAGTAACAATTAAAAGACAACGATATGTATATCAAGAAATTGACAATTTGGCTCTTCATGCTCTTGTCTGTGGTGTTGGCTGCTTGCAGCGACATCAGAGACATTGTAGGTGGCGACACACCCGATGTGCCGTCGGAGGGAGTTGTGCTGACTCTTAAGTTGCCTAATTTCACCAAGAATACTGTGGCGACACGAGCAACCGAGCAGCAGCAAATCAACAGCCTCTGCGTATTGTGCTACGATGCTGACGACAAGTATCTCGGCATGAGCAAAATCACGAGTTCGGACATCAAGCCTAAGGGCGGCGACACTTATGATGTTAAGGTGAAGGCTGAGCCCGGAACAGTCACGCTACATATTGTAGCCAACACCGACATAACAGAGAGCGACGCCAAGGATGCTGATGGCAAGAACAACCTGTACAACGCAACACGCGAGGGCAACCCCAAACTCACCGCTCCCGTTTGTTGGGGAAGCGTAAAGGTGGAAGACCTGCTTAGTGGCAGTACCAAAGTGTGGTTGTTCCGACAGTTTGCCAAGGCGTCTGTTACAAAGGATAGTAAGCTGACCAACTTCGAGATTACTGGTTTCAGGCTCTTCAACACGGCAACAAAGGGCACAATAGCCACCACTGAGTTGGATAACGATGTGTCTCTGCCTTCGTCGGTAGCTTACGCGGATGAGGAAGACTATAGTATGGGCGAGCATCCTTTCTACGAGACACCAGCCGACAAGGCATACATGATAATCAAGGCAAAGTATAATAAAGGACCAGAGACTTATTATAAGGTGGCGTTCCAAATGGCTCTTCTTCGCAACCATCATTATCAGGTGAAGGTCACGGCTGTAAATCATGCGGGCTATTCGTCAGAAGCAGAAGCTAAAGCCAATCTGCCAGAGAACGGACTGTCTGTAGAAGTGGTGGACGACAATCCGCCTATTATGAAAATGATAGCATGTAAGGACTACGAACTTGGCGTGTGTGGCAAGCAGACTGTAAAGGGTAATGCCGTGGAGGCTACAATTACGTTTGTAACAACCAAGCCAAAAGATAGTGAGTATAATGATTTTAGCGTTGTCTCGAACGATTCTTGGATTACAGTTCCCACTGATTATAAATCAGAAGCATCGTATATTGATTTGCCATCATCTGCTGTCGATGGACACCACTCGTCAACAGGCAGATTGTACACCATTAAGCTTACTCTATCCAAGAACTATGAATCGGATGCGCATACAGGTATTGTGACAATAACATCAGGCGACTTGTCGCTCAATGTAGCGATTACACAGTTGGGCTACGACTTCCGTACTGATCCAAATAGAATTGTGCAGATACGAGGACTTGACGGACTTTCGTCCAAAGAGCAAGGCAACTACTTCAAATGGATGGACGATTCGCTTAAGGGCATAACACCGGCGGAAAACCAAGGCGGAGTGCGCAACGACGGACTCCACTTCTTTGTGGGCAACAATACGGTTTACTATCTCATTCCGAAGCTTCAGGGCGACGAACTTACGTGTAATGACACACGAGTTAAGGTGGACAAGGAAAGCGTCAGTGGATTCTACAAGGTGACGCTGGCCGACAATTCGCCTAATAATTATAATAGGTGGATTAGCGATGAGGCATTTACCATTATAACCATCACCAACGCGAGAACCAAGATTAAGGTAACCTACCCGGTTTATCATGTCGGACTGTTCGCACATCTGACCGGAAAGGCAGCAACCGACTATCAGCTTGGCAAGAGCAAGGCTTCGGGATGGTACTATTATGAGATGGTTGACGTAGTGGCTCATGTTACTAAAAAAGACGGAACTACCGAGTACAAGGTCTACTACATGCTCGACCGCAACCTTGGTGCCACAAACAACGGCTACTATTCTCCTTCCACAACCGCCCTTAAAGACAACATAGGAGCAATAGGCGGCTACTTTAAGATTTCGGAGGCTACCAACTCTACAGATGCAAAGAATAAGAATGATGTGGTAGATGCTCTGGCAATAGGCAACTTCAAGGTGTGCGACAACATGTGTCTGCAAGGTCTTATAGACAATAACAATAACTTGGCGATAGAAGAGGAGACGACTCATTATGGCGAGAAGTACAACTGTCTGAGAATTACTACGCGAAACAGGGATATTCCCGAGATATTTATCCCTATGAGCGGATATTATGAGGGCAAGAACGACGAGGACGCGGTTTACAAGGACAGCTATCATGCCAACCTATGGACAAGCTCACGCCTGTCTGACTATCAGGGATTCTCGTCATCCAGTCCTGAATACGGCTTCTGGTACTTGTACCTTGACGCTTTCGGTAAGAGCCTTAACTTGTCAAACTACCGATTTGTGTCGGGTTCGTCTGGAATGAATAAGGGACGATACCGTGCCATGCCCGTAAGACTTGTGGCAGAGTAATGTCCTGATATATGTGTCGTTAGGCTATTGGAAAAACAACAAGCTGACTTCGAATAAATCAATAATGGCTGTTTGCCGGTCTGTTGACGGCAAACAGCCATTATGCTATCTACTAAAATGATTCTGTCTTCCTTGTCCGATGAAAATAAAAGTGGAATAGTAAGTGATTGGGATTTTTTTGTGTAACTTTGCAGCTTGTAACAATGTGAATATTATTAGGAATATGGGAATAGAGAATGGCATTTTCAAGCGTGCCGAACTGCTTCTTGGTGAGGATGTAATGGGGGAGATAGCTTCCAAGCGCGTCATCGTATTCGGTGTCGGCGGCGTTGGAAGCTGGTGCGTGGAGTGTCTTGTGCGCTCGGGCATCCGCCGTATCACCATCGTGGACAGCGACTGCGTGTGTCTGTCTAACGTCAACCGTCAGCTTATGGCTACGACAAAGACTGTGGGCCGTCCGAAGGTGGAGGCGCTGAAGGAGCGTCTGCTGGAGATCAATCCTGAGTGTGAGGTTACTGCCATTCAGAAGATCTTTACGGAGGAGAACGCTTCGGAGTTCTGCCTGGACGAGTATGACTATATTGTGGACGCCATCGACTCGTTGAAGGACAAGGCGGCGCTCATACTGCTGGCATGCCAGACGCGGGCTGTGCTGTTCTCGTCAATGGGAGCTGCGCTCAAGATGGACCCGACGCGCATTCGTGTGGCTGAATTCTGGAAGGTGCGCGGCTGTCCGCTCGGCGCTGCCTTGAGGAAGCGCATGAAGCGTGCCAAAACCATTCCTGCTCATAAGTTCCAGTGCGTCTACAGCGAAGAACTGCTCGAAAACCGCGGCACGGACACGGGCGACGATCCCTGCTCGTTCCAGAAAGCTCAGATAAACGGATCGATGTCGCACATCACGGCTATTTTCGGCTTTACCATTGCCGGACTGGTGCTTGACGATATATATGAGAAAGCGCTTAATAAGTAAAAGCTTTTAATTAATATGGCTTTCGGTACAACAAAATGTATTATTTTGAGTTAATATATAATAGTAATAAGAAAAAAGTAACCATACTAATACACACACATATCTACAAGTTATGAAGAAATACTTGATTTATTTAATCTTCATGTTGATCATGCCTATGGCTGTCTCGGCACAGTCGTCCATGACCGACACGCAGGTTATGCAGTACGTCATGAAGGCGAAGGAGCAGGGTAAGTCGCAGTCGCAGATTGTCACTGACCTCATGCAGCGTGGCGTTGACATTTCGCAGATTCGCCGTGTGCGCAATAAATATGAGCGCCAGTTGAAGCAGGGCGGTCTTGGCAATGTTAGCGACGACACTTCAGCGAAGACGGATACACGTCTGCGCACCAACAACGGCAAGACGCGCGACCAGTACACCCGCAGCGACTACGGACGTGAGGCTGACAGCTATGCGCAGAACTACTCGAATATGCGTGTGAAGTCGGAGCGCGACCGTAACTATAAGCATACGTACGACGAAACCGACGAGGAGTTTATGGACTATCAGAAGGAGATGTTCGAGATGGTGCCCGATACGGCGCAGATGCTGGAGCAGCTTCTTGCCGAGCGTGAAGCCAGAAAGAAGAAGGTGTTCGGACGCGATATCTTTAACAATGAGGAGCTTACCTTCGAGCCGAACATGAACATCGCCACTCCGCAGAACTATCGTCTCGGTCCTGGTGATGCCGTATTCGTGGACGTGTATGGAGCGTCGCAGAAGTCGGAACAGTGTACGGTGTCGCCTGACGGTACCATTACCATCGAGGGCTTCGGTCCAGTGCAGGTAAGCGGTCTGACCGTCGGGCAGGCCAACGCTCGTCTGCGCTCCACACTCGGCAGTCGCTACAGCAGCAGCAAGATTCGTCTGACCGTGGGACAGACCCGCACCATCATGGTGAACGTGATGGGCGAGGTGAAGACTCCGGGTACGTATACGCTCTCTGCCTTCGCCACTGTCTTCCATGCCCTTTACATGGCTGGCGGCACGAACGAGATAGGTACGTTGCGTAACATCAAGGTTTATCGCAACAACCGCCTTGTTACGGTAGTAGATATCTATGACTATATCCTCAACGGCAAGCTTACTGGCAATGTCCGCCTTGCCGACAACGACGTCATCGTAGTGGGACCGTACGACTGCCTCGTGAACATCACGGGTAAGGTGAAGCGTCCTATGTATTATGAGATGAAAGCCAATGAGTCGATAGCTTCGCTCCTTAAGTATTCAGGCGGATTCACGGGCGACGCTTACCGCAAGGCTGTCAGCGTCAACCGCAAGAGCGGCATCGACCATTCTGCATATAACGTGGAGGAGTTCGACTTCTCTAACTTCCGCATTGCCGACGGCGACTCTGTAAGCGTAGACTCCGTTATGGCTCGTTACTCCAACACCGTGGAGATAAAGGGAGCCGTGTTCCGTCCCGGCAAGTATAATCTGAACGGACAGGTGAACAGCGTGCGCTCGCTCATCGAGCATGCTGACGGCGTGACAGAAGAGGCCATCACATCGCGTGCCGTGATGCACCGCATGAAGCCGGACCGCACACTGGAGGTTATCAGCGTGGACGTGGAAGGCATCATGAGCGGCAAGGTGGCTGACATTCCGCTGATGGAGAACGACGTGCTCTTCGTAGCCACGAAGACGGAGCGCATGACGGAGCGCACCATCACCATACGCGGCGAGGTGCAGTTCCCCGGTGTGTATAAGTATGCCGACAACGAGACCGTCGAAGACTTTATCATACAGGCTGGCGGACTGACCGACAAGGCTTCGCTTTCCAACGTAAGCATCAGCCGCCGTGTGAGCGATGCGAAGGCAGTACGTCCTGACAGCGTCATCGCACGTACGTTCAATATGGCGCTTAAGGAGAACTTCGCTGTGGACGGCGACCGCAGCTTCACGCTTATGCCCTTCGATGAGGTCTACGTGATGCGTTCGCCGGGCTACACCGAGCAGCAGAACGTCACTGTGGAAGGCGAGGTGCTTTACGCCGGAACATACGCTCTTGAGCGCAACAACACACGCCTCAGTGACCTCTTCCGCATGTCAGGCGGATCAAACGGACTCGCCTACATCAAGGGTGCGCGTCTGATGCGTAAGGCCAACGAGGCAGAGAAGGCTCGTATGGAGGCTGTGCTGAAGATGCAGCAGGAGGAGCAGCAGAAGAACCTTCTGACGCTTGCCGCTTCGTCCAATAACGCCAGCGCCGTGCAGTCAACTGCTCAGGGAGCTGCCAACGCCAACATCAAGAAGTTCCAGGTGCCTGACGAATATCCCGTTGGTGTGGACCTTGAGGAGGCTATGAAGAGGCCGGGATCGGATGCCGACGTGGTGCTTCGTGACGGCGACCGCCTTATCGTGCCGCAGTATAACGGTACGGTGAAGATCAACGGTGCGGTGATGTACTCCAACACCGTGGCTTACGAGAAGGGCAAGCGTGCCGGTTATTACATCGACCAGGCTGGTGGTTACGCCGCCGATGCCGTCAAGCGCCGTGCATACATTATATATATGAACGGCAAGGTGGCTAAGGTCGGTCATGGCGCCAAGGTGCAGCCGGGTTGCGAGATTGTCGTTCCTGCCAAGCTGAGACGTAAGATGTCGACGGCAGAGATGATGAGCATGGGATCAAGCATGTCGTCAATCGCAGCGATGATTGCCACCATCTCTAATATAATGAAGTAATCCAGAAACTTAATCACGGATATATTCTTACAACAATGAACGAACAAAAGAAAGACGTTATAGACCTCACGGAAGTGTGGAAATTGCTGAAGACGAAGAAGAAGGTGTTCTTCATCGTGCTGCCGATAGTGTTTGTGCTGTCGTGCCTGTATATCTTCCCGCAGCCACGCTACTATCGCTGCAGCGTAAAGCTCGCTCCGGAGGCAACGAGCGAGAACATGGCAGGCGGACTCTCGTCCTTGGCATCGCAGTTCGGCGTTAACCTTGGCGGTGCCACGCAGGACGCCATCTATCCGCTTCTCTATCCGGATGTGGTCAGCTCCAACGAGTTTGCCATCGGGCTGCTCGGCATCAATGTGAAGTCAGTGGACGGTCTTGTCAATACCGACTACTATAACTACATGTCGAAGCTTCAGAAGAAGAACCCCATTACGGCGCCGGTAAAGAAGATGATGCGTTCGGTGACAAAGCTTTTCGCCTCGAAAGACCAGCCCGGTCCTCCCAGCAAGGGAACAGGCATGAGCGCTTTCCGCATGTCGAAGAAGGACAGCGAGCTGCTCGACCAGATTAAGTCGAACATTAGTTGCGACGTCGATAAGAAGACGGAGGTGATAACCATAAAGGTGGAAGATCAGGATCCGCTTATCTGTGCCACAATGGCTGACTCGGTGCGCAATCATCTGCAGACCTTCATCACCAAGTATCGCACCAATAAGGCACGCGTGGACGTGGAGCATTACGAGAAGCTCGCCAAGCAGTCGAAGCGTGAGTATGAGTATTGCGTGCGTGAATACAGCGCTTACTGCGATGCCAACCAGGATGTAATGCTCCAGTCGTTCATATCGAAGCGTGACGAGCTGGAGAACGAGATGCAGCTGAAGTTTAACGCTTACAGCGCCATGCGCACCCAGCTGGAGGCGATGCGTGCCAAGCTTCAGGAGAAGACTCCGGCGTTCACCACCATCGAGAGTGCCACGGTGCCCGTGAAGCCCGCCGGTCCGAAGCGCATCATCTTTATCTTCGGTATGTGCTTTCTTGCCACTTTCGTCACTGCCTTGTGGCTTGCGCGCAAGCAGCTCTTTACAAAAGCATAATCAAAAATAGGGGAGGCGTCACTGCCTTCCCATTTATTTATTAAAAAGGAGACCCATAAATGTCGCTGTTCACTTTCAAGCGAATACCACTGTATTTTGACAAAATATCCACTCGCGTCAGTCTGCATGACATGACGCTGCTGCCGTTTGTGATGATATTCTTCGTTGTGTTGAATGTCACCATATCGCTGTCTGAGCTCAAGATGCCCGTGCTTTCGTATGGTGTGTTGGCTGTCAATATTGTCAGCTTTCTGTTTATGCTGGCTTTGGTGGCGCGTGAGAAGGAGATGTCGCGATACGGCTTTCTTAATTTCCTCTACTTCTTTATCCTCATAGGCTTGACGGTCGTAAATGTCAACGACATCCGCAATGCCATTTACAACAGCATCTTCATCTGGTTTATGTTGCTCACCATGCGTTATTATCGTCATCGCATGGAGATGGTGCTGAAGTGCTTCACCATAGCTTTCACCGTCTGTGTGTGGATCAACTTCGTACACCTCGTGACGCATCCGTTGCTTTGGCTTGTGGACGACTATAAGGGTGCGACCGGCTATCTGTTCGGCAATAACTACAATCAGATGGGATGTCGAATGATGGCTGCGTTGGCAAGCAATCTGCTGTGTCTGCGTTATTCACGCATCTGGCTCGTCAACATGATAGTGCTTGCCATTGTCATTGTGGCGTCGTTGGCGATGGTAGGTTCGATGACATCACTCTCGATGATTCTCGTTTTCCTTGTCTGCTGTCTGCTGCCGACGTCCAAGTTGCGACTGACTGCCATTTGCGGACTGTTCGCAGTCTTTCTGCTCTTTCAGATATTCGTGGTGTTCAACGGACGTGGTCTTGAGAACAACGAGCTGGCAGTATACATCGTGGAAGACGTACTGAAGAAGGACCTCACCTTCACTTACCGTACACACATGTGGGAAAGCGCTCTGAAGATAATAGAGGAGTCGCCAATCTGGGGCTGGGGATTCGCCGATGCCGACTGGTTCAAAGCCAATATGACAGCCTTCGCCATCGGTCCTCACAACTTCATTCTCTCCATCCTTATACATGGCGGCGTGATATTGCTGAGCATATATATAATGGTATGCAGCAAGGTGTTCAAGACCATTCACCCGTATCTGAAGATAAAGAACATGCAGCTGCTGCTCCTTGCTGTGGCATGTCTTTGGGTTATGTCTCTCTTCGAGATGTATCCGTACACTATTATGTTTTACGTCCTCGCCTTGCTCTATTATTCGCATTACGTATACGATGCAGACAAGCGTAATCTGACGACAGAATAAAAAAATAAGAACTACTTGAAGATGCAGGAAAATACAAACAAATCAATAGCGGTAAACTCGCTCATCCTTTACATCCGACTCGCCATCATATCCATAAGCGGACTGCTCTATACACGCTTCAGTCTGCAAGCTTTGGGTATCAGCGACTACGGACTCTATTCGGTTATAGCCTGCATCATCACCTTCATAAGCATCATCAACACCATCATGGTTACCACGTCCAACCGTTTCATTGCCATAGCCATTGGCAAGAACGACGAGGAGGAGGTGTGCCGTCAGTTTAATGTCAATCTTGTCATACATGTGCTAATTGCCTTGCTGACCGTGGCGATAGCCTTGCCCGCCGGACATTGGTATATCATGCACCATGTCAGCTATGACGGCGACATGCAGACTGTGCTGCGTGTCTTTGATGTCTCCATCGTGGCAGCAGCCATGTCGTTCGTCGGCGTGCCCTATAACGGACTGCTCATAGCCCGTGAGCGCTTCTTCGTGTTCTGCTCCACGGACGTGGCGATGAGCCTTTTCAAGCTGTTCTTCACTTATCTGCTCATCGACCATTTCGAGCACAAGCTGATTATCTATACCTACGTGATGGCATTCATGACCGCCTTCCCCACGTTGGTGTTCTTCGCCTATTGCCGTAGGCAGTTTGCTGCCATCACCCGCTTTGTGTTTGTGCGTGAGTGGCGCAAGTATTATGACGTGCTCAATTTCTCCATCGGTATAGGCATCGGTGCCATTGCCACGATAGGCAAGGCGCAGGGCGGTGCGCTCATCATCAACATGTTCTTCAGCACCACGATGAACGCAGGACTTGCCGTCGCCAATTCCGTCGGTTCCATCCTTCAGACATTTGCCAACAATGCGCAGAAACCCATCTCGCCTCAGATAGTGAAGAACTATGCTGCGGGCAATCTGGACCGCTGCACGTCCTTGGTGTGCCTGGCTTCCAAAGCCACTTACCTCTCGATGTTCTTCGTCTCCATTCCCTTCATCCTTGCGCCGGAAGTGATATTCGGTCTGTGGCTGAAGGAAGTGCCGCCGTATGCCATCACGTTCACCCATCTGCTCATCGTGGACATCCTGATATTCTCCATCAACGCCGGCGTCAACGACTTCGTGTTCGCCACGGGAAAGATAAAGCTCTATCAGATGATTGTCAACACCTTGCTTGTAAGTTCGATTGTCGTGGGATACTTGGCTATGCGACGTGGCATGCCGCCGGAATATCTGTTCTATGTCTACATAGCCTTCTCGTTCCTGGTTTTCCTTGTGCGTCCGTTCATCATCATCCGCATCACGAAGTTCGATGTATGGGCTCTTGTGCGCGGGTCGTACGTGCCGGTGCTGTTGATAACGCTTCTCTTCGCCCCGACGCTCTATCTGAAACAGGTGGCGGGACCGATACAGAGCGTGGTGGTGGCTTATGCTTACTTTGTTCTGCTGCTTTACTTCATAGGACTGCGTAAGAACGAACGCCAATACGTAAACTCCCTTATACGAAACAAATTGCTTCGTAAACACTGATTCAAACCGAATAAAATGTTATTATTACAGCGCCCGATACAATATTGTACTGTGTCGGGCGTTTATATATTATAATATATAATTTGCAATAATTAAAAGTCTATAATGGAACCGCTCAGAATACCTCTCACCATAATAATGCCCGTATTCAATCATCGTGACGAAGTAAGAACGATGATTGACAGCATCCGTGCCAATGATTTCTGTGGCTGGGAGCTGCTTGCCATTGACGATGGCTCGGAGGAAGAGACGCTGCAGCTGCTTTATCATTATGCTGAGGAGGACTGTCGCATACGAGTGGTAAGGCGTGACCGCCAGCCGAAGGGTGCGCAGACTTGCCGCAACATCGGACTGGAGATGGCGAGTGGCGAGTTTGTCATCGTGTTCGATTCGGACGACTACATAGCCCCATACTGTCTGCGTCAGCGAGTGGAGATGCTCAGCAAGCGCCCCGACCTCGACTTCATGGTCTTCCCGTCAGGCGTTTATGTGGACAATCGGTTCGTCACCGCGCCGCATCCTTACGACTTCGGATACCGTGTGGCAGAGGATGACGTCAAGATGTTCGCAAGTCGTAGGCTTCCGTTCATAGTCTGGAACAACATCTATCGCACCGATTCGCTGCGCCGCAACCGTCTCACGTGGGACGACAGACTCCTTTCTTTGCAGGACGCCGACTTCAACATCTCAGCCATAGCAGCCGGACTGCGCTATGATTATGCTGACGGAGCCTTGCAGGACTACGGTTATCGCATCATCACTACATCGTCAATATCGAAGAAGATAAACTCACAGGCACACGTCGACAGTCATGTCCTTGCCAACAGCAAGATGTATGATGCGGTCCGACGTATAGCCGGACACAAGTGGGACAGCGCCCTTTATGACGGCATGCTCCGCATTTACAATCAGGGCATGACAGGTAAGGGCATCAACCGCTCGCTGGCAGACGCCCTTGCTGAGAGCGTACGTGAGCGAAACTCTCGCCACTCGCGTCTGCTCAGGATGCAGATACGCCTCACGACGCTGCTCCAGAAGATTCTTCCGGCACGCCTGGCGCGACAGCTGCCCGTAGCTTTCTATCTCATCAGAGAGTCGCGTTGGCGTAAGAAGAAGACGGCGATGATCAGCACCATCCAGGAGAAACACAAACAATAACGAAACAAAATGGAATTAGCAATATTACTCTCTACATACAACGGCATGAACTATCTGGAGGAGCAGGTCAGTTCTCTGCTTGCCCAGACTTACACCGACTGGAGGCTATACATCCGTGATGATGCCTCTACTGACAACACCTTAGCCCTTATACATGAGCTGGCTGAGCGCGATAGTCGCATCATCGTCATGCCAAGCAGCAGAAATCTCGGAGCTAAAGAGGGATTTATGTGGATGCTGCGCAATGTGGAAGCCGACTATTACATGTTTTGCGACCATGACGACGTGTGGCTTCCGCGCAAGGTGGAGCTGACGTTGAAGCGCATGCAGGAAGGCGAGGCAGAGCATGAGGGCTGTCCTGTCATAGCCTGCACCAATCTGAAGCTGGTGGATGCGAAGCTCAACGTCTTCGCCGAATCGTACTGGAAGTTCCGCCATTATCCGATGTCCGTGTTCAATGACAAGTATTATCATCTTTTCTATAACAATATGCCGGGCTGTACGATGATGCTCAATCAGAAGGCAAAGGACGTCTGCTTCCCTTATTCAGAAAAGATAGTGATGCACGATGCGTGGTTTGCCATCGCCGTGTTGTGGAACAAGGGCGTGGTCGTAGCCGAACCTGAGCCGCTTATGCTCTATCGTCAGCATGCCCACAATGCTGTCGGAGCAAAGAAAACTCGCAGTCTGCTGAAGCAGATGGGCATGATAAGCGAGCTGATGAGCAAGACCCGGGAGCAGCATCTCTCTACAGTCTCATTGACACACATGTCATTTCCGCGCTTCGTAGCGATGAAGGTATACTATCTTTTGCGCGAACATCTGTCGAATTTCCTTGGAAAAAAAAATACCAACTAACCTAAAAACAATCTGATATGAGAAAGATAAGCATCATTGGCAATTTTGATATGAATAACAACAGCTACAACGGACAGACCATCAAGACACGCATCGTGGCCGACGAACTTGAGTCGTTGTACGGGGCGTCTGAAATAAAGCGGGTGGACACAGCCGGCGGCAAGAGTGTTGTTCTGCGTCTTCTTTTTCAGTTGTTCGGTTGCGTGGCACGCAGCCGTAACGTCATCATCCTTCCCGCCCAGAACGGCATAAAGGTGATTCTGCCCCTTGTAGTGATTTACAATCTTCTTTTCTCACGCCGTATCCATTATGTAGTGATAGGAGGATGGCTTGCCGAACTCCTCGGACGTAACCGCTGGCTTCTGTGTTTCGCCAAGCGTCTGCACATGATTTATCCCGAAACGAAGAACATGAAAGACTCGCTTGCCGGGTTGGGGCTGCATCGTGTCGTGGTGATGCCCAACTGCAAGCCCCTGCGTATTCTCACCTCTGACGAGCTTTCCGGATATAATCTCCGTCCGATGCGCTTCTGCATCTTCTCACGTATCACCCCCACGAAAGGCATAGAAGATGCCATAAAGGCTGTGAGCCTTGCCAACGAAAAGGCAGGCAAGACCATTGCCACACTCGACATGTACGGCAATGTGGAGGCTTGTGACCGTTCTTGGTTTGATGCCGTAAAGGCTTCGATGCCCGAAACTGTGGCTTATTGGGGCAGGGTGGAGTTCGATAAGAGCGTCTTCAAGCTGAAAGAATACACTGCCTTGCTCTTCCCTACATACTATCCGGGTGAGGGTTTGGCTGGCACGGTTATAGACGCATTCGCTGCTGGTCTGCCTATTATTGCGAGCGACTGGCACGACAATGCCAACATCATAACTGACAACAAGAACGGTTTCATCTTCCCCACGCGCGACGTCAACCGCCTTGCAGAGATAATCCTCGACATCTATAAATGTCAGGACCGCCTTGTCCCGATGAAACTCAACTGCATACAGTCGGCACAGGCCTATCTTCCGCCGGTGGTAATCCGTACAATAGCCGAGGAAATTGCTTAGTGGCGTCTGCCGTAATTGTTATTCAAGCAAATGGCGTCACGTTTCAAATAAATATATTAACTTTGTATGTATTTTTAAATATATAATGTAAATGGAAATAAAAATTGCTGTTATCGGACTTGGATATGTGGGATTGCCATTGGCGCGTCTTTTCTCAACAAAGTATCCGACTGTTGGTTTCGATATGAACCAGCATCGTGTAGACGAACTTATGCAAGGTCATGATTCCACACTGGAAGTGTCTGATGAATTGCTTGGCGACGCTATACATAACCATAACTTTGTCTGTAGCACCAACCTCGACGATATACGCGACTGCAACTTCTACGTTGTAGCCGTACCTACACCCGTTGACAATAACAACCATCCTGACCTCAAGCCGCTTTGGGGTGCCAGCGAGACAGTGGGTAAGGTGATAAAGAAGGGCGATATCGTCGTGTATGAGTCGACCGTCTATCCCGGTGTTACTGAGGAAGAGTGTCTGCCCGTAGTGGAGCGTGTGAGCGGACTGAAGTATAACGAGGACTTCTTCGCAGGCTACAGCCCCGAGCGCATCAATCCGGGCGACAAGCTTCACACCGTGGAGAAGATAAAGAAGGTTACCTCTGGTTCTACACCCGAGGTGGCTGACATCGTGGACGGTGTCTACAACTCCGTTCTTGTCAATGGCACACACAAGGCACCGAGCATCCGTGTGGCTGAGGCTTCGAAGATAATAGAGAATTCGCAGCGTGACGTCAACATCGCTTTCATGAACGAGCTGGCAAAGATATTCAACGCTATGGGCATCGACACCAACGACGTCATTGAGGCAGCGGCTTCCAAATGGAACTTCATCAAGCTAAAGCCGGGTCTGGTAGGCGGACATTGCATCAGCGTCGACCCTTACTATCTCATCCAGAAAGCACAGGTGTATGGCGTTCTTCCGCGTGTGATGTTTGCAGCACGTCGACTGAATGACGGCATGGGCGACTATGTTGCCAATCAGGTGGTGAAGTGTATGAACAAGAAAGGCATCCTCGTCAAGGACGCCAAGATTCTCATTCTCGGCATCACGTTCAAAGAGAACTGTCCCGATATCCGCAACACTAAGGTGGTGGACATCTATCACACCCTTAGCGAATACACCCATAACATCGACGTATACGATCCGTGGGCTAACGCCGAAAGAGTTGAGCATGAGTATGGCATCAGCATCAAGACGCAGCTTCCGGACGAGAAGTATGACGCCGTAATCCTCGCCGTAGCCCACAACGAGTTCCGCGACATTGACTTCTCTGCCGTTCGTGCCGCGAACAGCGTGGTTTATGACGTTAAGGGCGTATTGTCGCGCGATATCATAGACGCACGTCTTTAATCATAATGACAGACAGAATGAACAATCCTAAGATAACAGTAGTTTGTCCCATCTATCAGGAACGTCGCTTCATAGAAGGACTCCTTGAGAGTATCACTCTACAAGACTATCCCAAGGACCGTATGGAGGTGTTTCTGATTGACGGTATGAGCAAGGACGGCACACGTGAGTTTATCACAGAGTATGCCAAGACACATCCCTTCTTCAAGCTCATTGATAATCCTCAGCGAACCGTTCCTTACGCTCTCAACAACGGCATTGCCCAGGCTACGGGCGACGTGGTCATACGCATAGACGCGCATTGCAAGTACCCGGCGGACTATTTCTCACGCCTTGTCCGTTATCTTTACGAGCTAAAGGCTGACAATGTGGGCGGCGTGTGCAACACGCTTCCTGCCAACGACAGTACCAAGGCGCTTGCCATAGCCCTGTGTCTGTGTCATTCTTTCGGTGTCGGAGGTTCTGATTTTCGTATCGGCGCCAGCAAGATAAAGCAGGTCGACACCGTGCCTTTCGGCTGTTTCCATCGCGACTTGTTCGACAGGATTGGCATGTTCGATCCCGAATTGACGCGAAATCAGGACGACGAATTCAACGGACGCATAATCAAGAACGGCGGAAAGATATTCCTTATCCCCGACATCGTCATTGAGTATGCTGCGCGAGACACCATCGCAAAGACGCGTCGTATGTACTGGCAGTACGGACTGTTCAAGCCGTTGGTGAACCGCAAGCTCGGAACGCCAGCCACCGTGCGCCAGTTCTTCCCCCTGCTTTTCTGCATAGGCATAGTGCTGGGAGCGTTGCTTAGCTTTGTTTCGCCCATCATAGCCTACATTTATCTGGCTGTAATGGCGCTGTATTTCGCCCTTGGCTTCATGTTCGGCATCAAGACAGCGTTGCGCAAGAAGCGCTTTGCCTTGGCTTTTTACATGCCATACATCTTCCTCAACCTCCACTTGAGTTATGGCTTCGGCTATATAAAAGGCTTGTATAAGGTGTTGACAAACAAGAAAATGACAGTAAACGTAAATAGATAATAATTATGAAAATACCGTTCTCACCCCCATATATTGATGATGATGTAATAAACGAAGTGACCGACTCGCTGCGTTCGGGCTGGATAACCACCGGTCCGAAGGTGAAGGCTCTCGAAGAAGAAGTATGCAAGCTTTCGGGCGCACGCCGTGCTCTTGGTGTCAACTCGTGGACGTCGGGCGCCATTCTGGTGCTCCGTTGGCTCGGACTGCAGCCCGGTGACGAGGTCATCGTGCCGGCTTACACCTATTCTGCCACAGCGCTTGCCGTGCTTTGGGCTGGCGGAAAGCCGGTAATGGTAGACTCCGGTGAGGACTTCAACATCTCTGTGGAAGCCATCCGCCGTGCCATCACGCCGCGCACTAAGGCCATTCTTCCCGTTGATATAGCCGGTTTCCCCTGTGACTATGATGCCATCATGTCGCTCGTGTCAGAACCGGAGGTGAAGGCGATGTTCTCTCCTACGTCCGACGTACAGCGTCAGTTGGGCAGAATAATTGTGGTAAGCGACTCTGCCCATTCCATCGGCGCACACTACAACGGCAAGCGTTCAGGCTCAGAGACCGACATTGCCATCTTCTCTCTCCACGCCGTCAAGAACGTCACGACGGCTGAGGGCGGCATCATCTGCCTTAACATGCCCGAACCCTTCGACAATGACAAGCTCTATGCCGACATGCGCCTCTTCTCTCTCAACTGCCAGACGAAGGACGCCTTCACGAAGTCGAAGGCAGGAGGATGGCGTTACGACATCATCGGTCAGGGTATGAAGTGTAATCTTGCCGACGTAAATGCCGCCATCGGACTGGCACAGATACGCAAGTATGAGGATCTTCTCAAGGAGCGCAAGCGTGTCTTCACACGTTATAACGACACACTGAAGCAGTATGACTGGGCGCTCACTCCTCCTGCGATCACTCCCGGCAAGGAAAGCTCTTACCACGTCTACGCCCTTCGCATAAAGGACGTGACGGAGCAGCAGCGCGACGAAATCATTCAGGAGATAGCAAAGTCAGAAGTGGCAGTAAACGTACACTTCGTGCCGATGCCTATGCTTACGCTTTTCCGTGAGATGGGCTATGACATCAAGGACTACCCGCAGGCTTACCGCAACTACGCACACGAAATTTCGCTGCCTATCTATCCGCAGCTCACAGACGAGCAGGCTGACTTCGTCATCCGTACCGTAGTGGAAGCACACAATAAGGTAATGGGCAAGTAAAGATCATGGGTATGACCAGATTCTTCGATATCCTGTTTTCGTTTCTGGGCTTGATAGCGCTTTCGCCACTGTTCATAGTGCTTTATGTTCTGATACGCCTCGAGAGCAAGGGCGGCGGCTTTTATTCGCAGGAGCGTGTGGGTCGCAATGGCGTGCCCTTCCGTCTGTATAAGTTCCGCTCCATGCGAGTGGGGTCGGACCGCAAGGGACTCATCACCGTCGGCGAACGCGACAACCGCATCACCCGCACAGGACTGTTCATACGCAAGTATAAGCTCGACGAACTCCCGCAGCTCTGGAACGTGCTGAAGGGTGATATGAGTCTTGTGGGTCCGCGTCCTGAGGTGGAGAAGTATACACGCCTCTACACCCCGGAGCAGCGTCGTGTGCTCAGCGTCCGTCCCGGAGTGACAGACTGGGCGTCCATCGAGTATGTTGACGAAAACCGCATTCTCGGTGCCGCAGCAGACCCTGACCGTGCCTACGTGGAGGAGATTATGCCCGCCAAGATAGCCCTCAATATGAGGTATATCTCACATCCCACCGTCGGCGAATACTTCCGCATTATCTTTGCCACGTTCAGCGGAATAGCAAGGTAATGACATTATAGATAAAAGAAAGAAACGCCGCTATTTGGACATAAACCCCAAATAGTGGCGTTTCTTATGCAATATATATGTTAAAACTACGTTTAAGATATATAAGAAAAATGAAACAAAATGCACTTTACGAATAGACTCATAAATTGGTATTTCAGTAAGAACTCATTGCCTTATTGGTGTATCTTCACGATGGACTGCCTGATAGTGTTCCTCTCTTACATGTTTGTCTATACGAAGATGAACAGTGGAGTGGAGGCTCTGAACGTCTTATGGCAGCTGGTTACCTTCAACAGCATCTTCGTGTTGTTCCACGCCATCGGCTTCAAGATCTTTCATACCTATGACGGCATCCTCCGCTATTCCTCTTTCGTCGATCTGCAGCGGGTAGGATATGCTGTCCTTACCGGTGCTGTGTTGTCATACGTGGCTCATTTCGGAATGATGCAGATACCGTATTTCCGCTCCGTATACGTCGGAGGAGCCGACATAATGCTCGCCTCCCTGCTGTCCACGCTTCTGCTGTGGGCTGTGCGTGTGCTGGTGAAGACGGTGTATGACGTGTCCATTGACAAGCTCAATGCCCGTGCCACGCTGATTTACGGCGTGACGAAGGGCGGCATGGGACTTGCCAAGCAGGTGCGTAACGACAAGACGCTAAAGATGTCGCTAGCCGGATTTGTGAGCGATGAGGAGCATGTGAAGCATCGTGTGCTGATGGGACTGAGCGTCTATCCGCTCGACTCCAATCTGAAGAACGTCATACGTAAGCATCACGTGGAGTGTCTGCTCGTGGCGCAGGGAGCGCTCGACTCGTTCCGAAACAACAAGGAACTGCAGGACGACCTGCTGTCGGCTGGCGTACATATATACATCCCGAAGGCAAACGAATGGAATCCGGCGCAGCCGCAGACACAGCAGCTTAAGGAGGTGAGCATCGAAGACCTTCTTCCGCGCGACGAGATAAAGATCGACTTGGAGAGCGTGGCAGACACGCTCCGTGGCAAGTGCGTCCTTGTGACAGGCTCGGCTGGCAGCATCGGCAGCGAGATAGTGAAGCAGATATGCAAGTTCGGTCCGCGCGAGATGGTGCTCATCGACAGCGCCGAGACGCCGCAGCACGACATCCGCCTCATGATGGCGAAGAACTTCCCCGAGATAAAGGCTGAGACAATAGTCACCTCCGTAAGCGGAATAATACGCATGGAGGACATCTTCAGCCGTTATCGTCCTGACTACGTGTTCCATGCCGCCGCATACAAGCACGTGCCGATGATGGAGAACAATCCGAGCGAGAGCATTGAGAACAACGTCTACGGCACGAAGATTCTTGCCGACATGGCGGTGAAGTATGGCGTAAAGAAGTTTGTGATGATATCCACGGACAAGGCTGTCAATCCCACTAACGTGATGGGATGCTCAAAGCGCATCTGCGAGATTTACGTACAGAGCCTCGACCATGCCATCAAGACGGGCAAGATAAAAGGCGTCACGCAGTTTGTCACCACCCGCTTCGGCAATGTGCTCGGTTCCAACGGTTCGGTCATCCCTCTCTTCAAGCGTCAGATAAAGGCTGGCGGCCCCGTTACGGTCACCGACCCCAACATCATTCGCTTCTTCATGCTCATCCCCGAGGCTTGCAAGCTGGTGCTTGAGGCTGGCACGAAGGGCAACGGCGGCGAGATATTTGTCTTCGACATGGGCAACCCTGTCAAGATTGCCGACCTTGCGAAGCGCATGATAAAGCTGAGTGGAGCTACGGGTGTGGAGATTAAGTACACTGGTCTGCGTGCCGGAGAGAAACTCTATGAAGAGGTGCTCAACAAGGAGGAGACCACCATGCCGTCCTTCCACGACAAAATCCGCATCGCCAAGGTGCGCCAGTACGACTACGACACCGTGGAGCGCGACATCGAAGACCTCGTCGAGATAAGCAAGCATTACGACGACATGGCGACCGTAAAGAAGATGAAGGAAATCGTGCCGGAATTCAAGAGCAACAACTCCGTGTACGAAGTGCTTGACAAGTAAGCCGACACAATATTTGCATTCCTAACGCTCAATACTCCTCGCTCAGCGCACAACAAAATCTTTGGTGCGAAATTCTTGAGTTTTGAGCGTGCAAGGATAAACGGTTTATACACAGTGAATTAGAAAGTTTGTGAGGAGAGTGTGCAAAAAAAAGAAGCAGCAAGAAGCCTGTTTTTGCTGCAATAGCGCCACTTTTACACTACAATAGTGCCACTTTTATCATGCAATAGCGCCACTTTTACACTCTAATAGTGGCACTATTGTAGTGTAAAAGTGCGCTATTGTTAAGTTCGGGTGCTGTTTGCACAGCAAAACACCGTAAAAACAGCAAACCGGAACTCTAGAATCAATTTTTTCTTTTGTAACAGCTTTTTACCGTTTGTACGATATTTGCATAGCGGACAAGAAGACATGTTTTATTGACAAGAAGCCATGTTTTTTTGACAAGAGAGGATGGATGTTGTCGGATATAAGCTGCAGCCATTGTGAGTTATTTAAAACGGCAGAACAGATGATCATCGCAATAATACTACTGATTTTACGTTTTTTTCAAAGAAAGGGTTTGTGCAATAGTGACTTAAAAGCTAAAAGCACTACCTTTGTAAATAACATCAAAATGAGCTATAATGAAAGAAAACAATATAACAGTAGATAAAGCTGTCCAAACCATAAAAGGGGCTATTTTGCGAGCTCAAGCACAAGCGAGTCAGTCAAGTAATGCCATACAATTGTCTTTATATTATGGTATAGGACGTTTTGTGTCTATCAATTTACAGCAAGCGCATTGGGGCACAAAAGCTCTTGATAATATTAGTGACAGGCTGCAACGTGAATTGCCAGGATTAAGAGGTTTTTCTTCTGGTAACTTGAAGAAAATGCGTATCTTCTATGAGGAATGGCAATGCCTTTCAATTGGTTCGCCATTGGCGAACCAATTACAACAGCTTGAAAATAAGATAGAAGAAGGTGTTGAAATAGGAGAAAGGACACTCCTTTGTATTAACAGGCCTATAGAGTCAGCAGACTTACGTATAGAAGATTTCGTGGGCATCAGTTTTACTCATCATATGGAAATTTTGCATAAAACTACCACTTTAGATGAGCGCATCTACTATATACATCAAGTGAACCTGCATCATTGGAACAAGTACGTATTACGGAAATACTTATCAGATGACCTATATCACCATCAAGGCAATATGCCTAACAATTTTCCGAAAGCGATACCGGACATCAAGCAATCAATGAAAACAATATCAATGTTTAAGGATGAATATTTGCTTGATTTCATCAATACTGAAAATTTGGGACAGGAGGTTGAGGACATTGACGAACGTGTAGTTGAGCAAGAAATTGTAAGAAACATGCGCGATTTCATTCTTCAATTCGGAAAGGATTTCATATTTATGGGTAACCAGTATCGTGTTGTACTTGAAGGAGAAGAAATGTTCATAGACCTTTTGTTCTTTAGTCGAGAACTTGCAGCAATGGTAGCCGTGGAACTAAAATACGGTAAGTTCAAACCTTCATATTTGGGACAATTATGTACATATCTACAGGCATTAGACCTTACTGTTAAAAAGCCACATGAAAATCCTTCTATTGGTATTGTGTTATGCAAAGAAATGAACAAGGCTTTTGTTGACATTGTTGTAAGGAACTACGACAGCCCAATGGGAGTAGCAACATATAAAACCAAACAGGATATGCCTGAAGAATTACAGAAGGCTTTGCCTGATCTGGATAAGATGAAAGATTTGTTTTGCAAATCATTGTAAATGTATATTCACATTATATAAAATGCCCCGCACCCACGTTCAGACAAAGAGTGCAACATATTGTCTTGACAAGAAGCCATGAGGTAAAGGGAAGAAGACAAACTTAGGAGGTAACGAGATTCTCGTCATTGCCTCCTACTCTAAGTTTGTCTTCTTGTTTCTACCAACTGATATGTTACTTGGTATTTCGAATTGTCCTCAATTCTCCTACAAGCAACTTTGTGTATTTTGTAGCTCCCGTCCTGTTCATATGCACAGAATCGTAGAAATAATCCGAGTTGTCCACAAAGTCCTTGTCGCAATAGTGATTGAGAAGCGGAACTTGGTATCTGCTGCAAATCTCCTTCAAAGGCTTATACACATCGTCGTTATGTGAGGCGTATTGAGGTGAAATAGCAAATACCAGCTGTGTGCCTTTGGCCTTACATTCCTTAACCAACCGCTCCAAGTAATACAACTTTAGAGAATCGTATTTGTACTCCTCCTTTAGCAACGTCTTCTTTGGCTTGTAAGTCATTGTCTTATCCATAGGTTTGTATCCTTTGTCATTACTTTGTAGAGGATGGATGTTGTCGGATATAAGCTGCAGCCATTGTGAGTTATAGCGATAACAATTAGACATCATCTTAAAGCGCTCTGTCTTGTCTACATTCCAGAATATAGAGTCAATGCCTTGACAGTCATAATAATATCTCAGTCCACCCAAATATTTATGGTTGTCGCCTTCTAAAAGGTCGAACGAAGTCTGCACATCATAGATAAGCATCTTTGGAGTGTATCTCGCACTCAGCATCTTATATCGTCCATACATAAGTATTATGCCATTACCGTCAAGCGAACAGTTCCAGCAACTCATGTCCAGACTGTCGGTAATGATGTTAGGGTCATAATGGTGCATACCACGTGAAGAGCCAAAGATGATGCACTCTTCCTCCATCTGATTACAGATATAATTGTTAAGCCCCGTGTCTCCTCCTTTGGCATGTCCGACCAAGTAACGCGCACCGGTGCCTACAAGCTGGTCGAGGATCACAAGACCTATCAAAAACAGTATTACCTTACTAATAAACTTCTTCATATCGCTTAAAAACTAACATAAATAAACTGGCTGGAGTCAAAGACTCCGCTTAATAACACAAGAAGCAGTAATGCCCAATATACGCACCATCTGATGGCGGTTGGAGCTTGCGTGAATTGATAGAATCGTTTGGGCATGAACTCTCTTGTCAAGTCTACACACGCGACTATACCAATGGACAACAGGGAGAATACCACGTCTTTGTTGGATGGCTTGAACAGAGCACCATGGTCCGTCACGATTCTTTCTATAACTCCGAAGGCATCACCGATGGTTGGCTGACGGAAGAATATCCATGCTATGGTGACAAGAGTGAATGTAAGGAATATCCTACCAATACGCACTGGCAGATTTGTCGTGTTGACTTTCTGCCAACCAAACATTTTCTCAATGATTTGGAATACGCCATGGAGAATACCCCAGAATACAAAAGTCCAATTTGCGCCATGCCAAATACCACTTACCAAGAATGTCATGAAGATGTTCCAGTAATTTCTCGCCTTGGAGCATCTGCTTCCACCTAAAGGAATATAAACATAATCTTTCAGCCATGTAGAGAGTGAGATGTGCCATCTACGCCAAAAGTCAGTTATGGAAGTGGAGAGATATGGTCTTTGGAAGTTGTTGATAAGATTGAATCCCATCAACTTTCCAACGCCAAGTGCCATGAATGAGTAACCGGCAAAGTCGCCATATATCTGGAAAGAGTAATATATTGTAGCAAGAAGACAAGACGTACCTGAATTGAACATATAATTGTCCAACACCTTGTCAACGTACATTCCAAGTCGGTCTGCCATCATCACCTTAAGGAACAATCCCCAAACAAACCATTTCAGACCTTGAGAAGCCATAGTTTCATCAAAGTGCCTGTAGCTCTTGATTTGAGGCAACAGGTCTTTAGCCTTGCTGATAGGGCCAGACATGATTTGCGGGAAGAAGGAGACGAAGAGCATGTAGTCCCACCAATTTCGTTCAGCTTTTATGCGCTGATAATACACATCCATTAGGTAGCCCACCGCTTGAAATGTGAAGAATGATATTCCAATAGGAACTGCCCAGTTTAATCCTGGCAAGACCGTAGCGCAATGGATCTTTTCAAGCAATTCGTTGCTTGATGTAATGATAAAGTTGTAATACTTGAACACTAGCAATGGAAGCAATGCTAACAGGCTTCCGCAAGCTATCAACAATTTCTTGGGTCTGTCGTTTTCGCTCCTCTCTATAAGCAGAGCGAAAAAGTAAGTAACAAAGGTAACACCCAGTAATATGAGCGTGTAAGCAGCATTGGTTTGGGCGTACAATCCATAAGAAACAATCAGCAACAAAGCGTTGCTCGTTTTTCGTTGTCGTTCAGGGAGATTCTTACCTAATAGACACGACAAGAGATAGTACCCAATAAATATTATTGGGAACAACCAGACAAACTGGAATGAATTAAAAATCATAAAAACGCAAAGATTGTGCGATACTGCAAAAGGAAAAATGAAGGGCGTTTCGCTATGGCCAAGTACAAAAGAAGCGTGGACAAACTTATCCACGTCTTGGGTACTTGGCCTTGACCCTTCAAATACAGACAAGTTTCGCCCACGCTAAGCGCAGGCGTTTACAAACTTATTCGTGTATTTGAGCTATCTTGTTACGGCCAAGTTTCAAGACGTTCCGAATAACAGCAAACGCTATTTAACAATATGTTATAATAAAATGTTTATTCTATAATTTCATTTTTTCGTTACCGCAAATTCTTCTTGTTCAGCAGATACGTTGCGGCGACATACCTGCCAATTCCTTATGAACTGCAAAGGTACAAACAAATTCGCAGAAAATACAACCGAACGATTAGAAAGTAAATCTAATTATTACTTGTCTTCATTGTCAAGTAAAAGAACATGTCTTCCTTGTCTGTCACGTGGGTGCGTGGCTACGGCGGGACGCCTTCTACAATTATTACTTTTTAATTAGTAGTTATCTTCATCGCGCACCCTAACATCCTGTCTTCCTGTCTTCCTGTCAAAAAGAGCCTGTCTTCTTGTCTGAAGAGTCTTCCTGTCAAAAAAAGATTTTCGGCTTATCAGACTGCATATCTCGATTATTATTTGTAAATTTGCTACATATTAATATTGTCAAACCGTTAACACAATTCCACTCATGAGATATCTTGACCCCAAAGCCGACCTTACATTCAAGAAGATATTCGGTGAGCATAAGGACTTGCTCATCAGCTTGCTTAATGCCCTGCTGCCATTGGCTGACGATGAGCAGATAGAGAGCGTGGAGTATCTGTCGCCCGAACTGGTGCCCGATACTTACGTGGGCAAGAACAGCATTGTGGATGTGAGGTGTCGTGACGTGAAGAACAGACAGTTTATTGTGGAGATGCAGATGCTGTGGACTGAAGCATTCAAGCAGCGCGTGCTCTTTAATGCTTCCAAGGCTTTCGTGCGCCAGTTAGACAAGAAGCGCAAGTATGAGTTTTTGCAACCTGTCTACTCGCTCAACCTTGTCAACGAGACTTTCATGAAGGAATATCCCGATGAGTTTATACATAACTATAATGTTGTGCATGAGCTGCATAGCGACGAGATTATAAACGGACTGCACTTCACATTCGTGGAGTTGCCAAAGTTTCAGGCACACTCCGTCATGGAAAAGAAGATGGCTGTGCTTTGGCTCAGATTCCTGACGGAGATAGATGAGCATACAAAGGAAGTGCCGCAAGAACTGCTTGACAATCCAGAGACCTCCAAAGCCCTAAAGGCTGTGGAAGAATCAGCTATGACAAAAGACGAACTCCTTGCATACGATGACTTTTGGGACAAGCTTGGTGCCGAACGTCTGCTGTTTGTCGACTCCAACAAAAGAAGCATGGAGGAAGGCAGGGCGGAAGGCCGTAAAGAAGGTATGGCAGAAGGACGTAAAGAGGTGGCACGCAACTTGTTGCGTATGGGAATGTCTATAGAAGACATATCGAAAGCCACGGGTATTGCCAAGGAGGAAATTGAGGAATACTCTTAATAAGAGCATGATAAGATATTAAAGAAAAAAGGGGACTTGCTGACAATCAATCTGATTAGTCAGCAAGTCCCCTTTTTCGTTGGAACATAATTTCAGAATCTCTTGAAGTAAAGTCTTAGGGTCTTTGACCTTAGCACCATTGAGCTGCCGTTGAGTCGTTCCTTGAGGAAGGGTTCTTCCAGGTTGTTGATGCCGTATGGGGCGAGCAGGGCAGGGTCGACGATGGGAAGGTCGCCGCCGTCTTCACCCTTGTCCTGGTGCCAGTTGTCTTTATAGGGTGTGTGGGTGATGATGCAGTCCGCGGTCTGTCGGAAGCGGAGATAATAGCCGTGGTTCTGGTCCTTGTCGATGTCGCGTGCGCTGATGAGCTTCGCCTGCACTCCCCAGAAGATGCGCTTCTGCTGCAGGTTGAGGTTGCCTCCGGTGGCGAGCGTGTCTACGCGTTCGAGATGCCAGAAGCCGTCGAACTTTCCGTTGTCGCTTGTCTCCAGTTCGCACGAAGCAAGGGTCAGGGCTGTTGTCAGTATGGCGGCGATGGCTGCCAGTTTGTTATTTCGTATTGTCATCACTAAAAATTAATATCTTTTCTTTTGCTTTGTAAGGATTCCTGTCTTTCTTACCGTTATCTGTCCTCCTGCGTTATGTCCGAGCATCAGGTTGGATCCGAAGTCCATGGCGTATGCTGCTCGTACGTCCCATCCGTTGTTGAGGTGGTATGTGGCTTCGGTGAGGAAGCTGACATTATGATGAGGCTTTGTGAAGGGATTTTCGTACGTGCCCAGTCCTGACTGGTATGTGGCGAGGACGCGGTAGGCGAGACGTTCTGTCGGTGCTCCGTCCACTCCGAGATGGAACGCCACGAAGCGGTTGTTCTCCACGCGTATCAGTCCGTCGGTGTTGTAGATGGGGGAGCGGTAGAGCGGATTGCCGATCACCTGTCCCCAGTGTTGCCAACCGGTATACGTGGAGTGATTGTAATAGTCGTCAATGCCAGCTATATGGTCGCTGATGTTCTGCGTGCGGTCGTGATTGTACGGACCGCTTTGGTATTTTGTGTAGAGATATTCGAAGACGATGTTCCTCAGCCACGTACCGTACTTGATGTTCACCTCCGCTCCGAGCATGATGTCCTTCATGTCGTAAAGGAAGTAGCGGTTGTGCTTCCAGCTGTTCCAGTCCTTGCCCTCGCCATATCCGTTATAGTCGAGGAAGAACATCTGGCTGTGGTCTTCGAAGAAGTGGTCGGCATACACCGATGCACGCCATTCCTCCGTATCGTAGTTGACGCGCATAAGCCACGAGCCGAGCTGGTTGCCCTCCTTGTTGGTGTAGAGTCCGTCCGTCTCGTCCGAGCCACCTGGAATAAGCACGTTGAAGAAGTCTTTCAGAGATGATCCGGTATTGATGCGCTTCATCTCGCCGTCCCACTTTGTGTATGGCTGTCCGCCGAACTGAGCTGCCATCTCCAGTCCCATCTCTATGCTGATGGGGAAGAACGAGTATTCGTTTCCGATTTTGAGGTATCCCGCCTTCGAGTGGTATAGCACGTTGTCGGCATAGCTCGACTGTCGGTTGGTGAACTGATGCTGCCATGAGTTGTCCGTCATGATGCCGTAGGCGATGTGTCCTTTGAGGTGTAGCCAGCCGCGTGTGAGCGGCACGGTCCAGTATTCTGGCAGCGCCAGCCTTACCTGCGGCACGGGGCGTGCGTTTATTCCGAATGTCTGCGAACCGCTGCTCAGCGTCTGGTTCTTAAGCTCCATGGGACGTTCCTTGGCTCCGACGCTGAGCATGCCGTGCAGCCATCTCACCTCAGCGTAAGCCTGTTGCACGATGAAGTGGCTGGTGTAGTTCGCCGGCACCACTATGTCGGCACCATATCCCACTGCCCATCGTCTTATTGAGTCGGCTCCGACGGAGCGCTGTATGCTTGCCCTCATATATCCGTTGGCTTCCTCCAGCGAGCTGAGTCCGTGCTTGTTGGCGTTGAGCCACAGCGGAGTCTTGCCCTTCGATGCGGATCCCTGCGCCTCTACGCTGTAAGTGATGTCGCTGCCGAAGTGTGGCTTTGACGCCTCACGTTCTTCCTCCTGCCATGCGTATTGTGCGCTGGCAAGTGACGGCATCAGAGTGAGGGTGCATAACAACAATGTGGGCTTAATGTGTAATGTCATATATGTACGTTGGATACGATAATCAAAGTCTAAGTGAAACTGAGGACAAAATTACAACTTTTCAACGAAACTCACTCTTTTTTTTACATTCTTTGTAATTTTTGTGTGCGTTTACAAAGCGTTATATATATGTAAAGAGAAAAAGACCTACCTAAAACAATATTCTTAACTCAAAAATGTGTAAATTTGTAATCTGAATAAAAGTATTTGATTTTTTTGATGAAAGAATTTGTAATATCAGAAGTAAAGGCGGAGACCGCCATTCTCGTCGGACTCATCACGAAGGAGCAGGACGAGGAAAAGACGAAGGAATATCTGGACGAGCTGGAGTTTCTCGCTGATACGGCGGGAGCGGTGACGGTCAAGAGATTCACGCAACGCGTCGGAGGCCCGAGCCAGGTTACATACGTAGGTTCAGGAAAGCTGGAGGAAATTCGTCAGTACATCGCTGACGAGGAAGACGCCGAACGCCCCGTGGGTATGGTTATCTTCGATGACGAGCTTTCTGCCAAGCAGATACGAAACATTGAGAAGGTGCTGGGCGTGAAGATATTGGACCGCACCTCGCTCATCCTCGACATCTTCGCCATGCGTGCCCAGACAGCGGCAGCCAAAACGCAGGTGGAGCTGGCGCAATATCGCTATATGCTGCCCCGACTGCAGCGTCTCTGGACTCACCTCGAGCGTCAGGGCGGTGGCTCCGGTTCGGGTGGCGGAAAGGGTAGTGTGGGTCTGCGCGGACCTGGTGAGACCCAGCTCGAGATGGACCGCCGTATCATCCTCAACCGCATCACGCTGCTCAAGCAGCGCCTCCTTGAGATTGACAAGCAGAAGACCACGCAGCGCAAGAACCGCGGTCGCCTCATTCGTGTGGCTCTCGTGGGATACACCAACGTGGGCAAGTCTACCATCATGAACCTCCTCTCGAAGAGTGAGGTGTTCGCCGAGAACAAGCTCTTCGCCACGCTGGACACCACGGTCAGAAAGGTGGTGGTGGAGAACCTGCCGTTCCTCCTTGCCGACACCGTAGGCTTCATCCGCAAGTTGCCCACAGACCTGGTGGACTCGTTTAAGTCTACGCTGGACGAGGTGCGCGAGGCAGACCTCCTGCTCCACGTCGTCGACATATCGCACCCCGACTTCGAGGAACAGATAAACGTGGTGGAAAACACTCTCAAGGACCTCGGATGTGCCGACAAGCCGTCCATGATAGTCTTCAACAAGATAGACAACTATACGTGGACAGAGAAGGAGGAGGACGACCTCACTCCTGCAACCAAGGAAAACATCACCCTCGACGAGCTGCGCCGCACGTGGATGGCCAAGCTGCACGACGAGTGTCTCTTCATCTCTGCGAAGGAGAAGCAGAACATCGACGAGTTCCGTGAGGTGATCTACAGGAAAGTGCGCGAGCTGCACGTACAGAAATATCCCTACAACGACTTCCTTTACGATGTAGGGGAAGACGAGTAAGACGAACCAAAATCGTTTATATATGGCATACAGAAACTTAACCGACCCCGAAATCACAGCCCTTCAAACCAACGGATGTTGGGCAGAAGACTGGATGCGCATAGAAGTGAGTGAAGACTTCATGCCCGACTTCTTCCATCGTGTGATGTTCTATGGCGACATACGCCTCGGAACGTTCACGAACAACGTGGAGGTGAGCCGCGGATTCATGAAACACTCAGGCATCAACAACGCCACGCTGCGAAATGTGACCATCGGCAACAACTGCCTTATAGAGAACATTTCGGGATTTATAAATAATTATGTCATCGGTGACGACTGCATCATCACCAATGTATGTACCATGGAAACCACAGACGGCGCCACGTACGGAGAGGGCAACCTCATCTCTGTCCTCAACGAGGTGGGCGACGGCAATCTGATTCTCTTCCGGGGCCTGACCAGTCAGGTGGCAGCCCTTATGGTGAAGCACTTCCAGAACCGTCCGCTCAAGGACGCCATACGCCGACTCGTGCGTGAGGAGATTGAGCGCACGTCGCCGGAGACAGCCACCATCGGCAATCGTGTGAAGATTGTCAATACGAAGGAGATAACCAATACGGTGATATATGACGACTGCGAGATTGCGGGAGCGGCGCGTCTGAGCGACTGCACGCTGATGAGCAACCGTGACGCCTCGGTGTATATAGGCACGGGTGTCATCTGCGAGAACTCGATCATCAGCGACGGATCGTCCATCATCAACAGCGTGAAGATGCAGGACTGCTACGTGGGTGAGGCTTGCCAGCTGAGCAACGGCTTCACGGCGGCAAGCAGCGTGTTCTTCGCCAATTCGTATATGTCGAACGGTGAGGCATGTGCCGCTTTCTGCGGTCCGTTCACGGCGTCCCATCACAAGAGCTCGCTGCTTATCGGCGGACAGTTCTCGTTCTACAATGCGGGTTCTGCCACCAACTTCTCCAACCACGCCTACAAGATGGGACCGATGCACTACGGTACGCTTGAGCGAGGATCGAAGACGGCCAGCGGTGCCTACATACTCATGCCGGCGCACATCGGCGCGTTCTCGGTTTGCTTCGGCAAGCTGATGTATCATCCCGACACGCGCTCCCTGCCGTTCTCATACCTCATCGCCTACAACGACGTGATGTATCTGGTGCCGGGCCGCAACCTCACCACCGTGGGACTCTATCGCGACATTCGCAAGTGGCCCAAGCGTGACAAGCGTCTGGCTGGAGCACGCAAGAGCGTGGTCAACTTCGACTGGCTGTCACCGTTCACCGTGGGCGAGATTCTGCGCGGAAAGAAGATTCTGGAAGACCTGCGCGAGGCATCCGGCGAGGACGTCTCCACATACAATTATCATGAGTATGTCATCAAGAACTCGTCGCTAAGGAAGGGCATCAAGTATTACGACATCGCCCTACGCATCTATATGGGAGCCGTGCTCAAACGCCACGCCCCCGTTGAGCCAACCACCACCGTTGGCACAGGTCCGTGGACCGACATCTCCGGACTGCTCCTGCCCGTGTCGGAAGAGCAGCGCATCATTGACGACATCATCTCCGGTGAAATAGAAACCACGCACGACCTCATCGAACGATTCGAGGAGATAAACGCCAATTACTCCGAATATCGTTGGGCATGGTCGTATTGCATGATTCTGGACTATTACGGATTCACGTCGCTTACAGAGGAGAACGTGGAACGCGTCAAGAGCGACTACATCACGGCACGCCGCGCATGGATAGCCGAAATAAAGAAGGACGCTGCCAAGGAATATCGACTGGGCGACGTGGAAGAAGAGGTATTCCGAAACTTCAACGACCAGCTGGACAAGGAAGTGGACTTCGAGAACCAGAAACTGTATATGTAATATATAAAGATGTAATAAAAAGTCTATTAAATAACATTTAAAAGATGAAATTCAAATCTATTATTCTTGCCTCAATCCTATCCTTAGGATTCTGTGGTCAGGCTTCTGCCTACGACTACGAGACCGTGAAGGGCGACCCGATGCAGACACGCATCTATACCCTGCCGAACGGACTGAAGATCTATCTGTCTGTCAACAAGGAGCAGCCACGTATCCAGACTTACATCGCCGTGCGCACCGGCTCGCGCAACGACCCTGCCGAGACAACGGGTCTTGCACATTACCTTGAGCACCTGATGTTTAAGGGAACGAATATTTTCGGTACGACGGACGCAGCCAAGGAGAAGCCTTACCTTGATGACATAGAGCGCCGTTACGAGCATTATCGCACCGTGACAGACCCGACAGAGCGCAAGCGCCTCTATCATGAGATTGACTCGGTGTCGCAGATTGCGGCACAGTACTTCATCCCCAACGAGTATGACAAGCTGATGTCGAGCATCGGAGCCAACGGCACCAACGCCTACACCAGCAACGACGTTACGTGCTACGTGGAGGACATCCCCGCCAACGAGGTGGACAACTGGGCACGCATCCAGGCTGACCGCTTCCAGAATATGGTTATCCGCGGTTTCCATACTGAGCTTGAGGCAGTGTATGAGGAGTATAACATCCACCTCTCTAGCGACGGCGACAAGGTGTGGAACGCTCTCGGAACGAAGCTCTTCCCCACACACCCGTACGGCACACAGACCACCATCGGCACACAGGAGCATCTTAAGAATCCGTCAATCACGAACATAAAGAACTACTTCCGCCAGTACTACGTGCCCAACAACGTGGCTATCTGTATGGCGGGCGACTTCGACCCTGAGCAGGTGGTAGCCACCATCGACCGCTACTTCGGCGCTTGGCGTCCGAGCCGCAAGGTCACATATCCTGAGTTTGCACCGGTTCGCACGCTGACAGCTCCTACGGACACCACGGTTGTGGGCAAGGAGGCTGAGCAGGTGATGTTAGGATGGAAGATGGACGGCGCTGCTTCATTGCAGAACGACACGCTCAACGTCATCACTTATATGCTCAACAACGGTACAGCCGGTCTGCTCGACCTTGACGTCAATCAGCCTATGCTCTGCCTCGGAGCAGGTGCAGGATGCATTGACATGCGCGACTATTCGCAGTTTGTGATGGTGGGTCAGCCCAATGAGGGTCAGACTCTTGAGGCTGTGAAGGACATCCTCCTCGCAGAAATCAACAAGCTTAAGCGTGGCGACTTCAGCGAAAAGCTCCTCAGCTCGGTGAAGAACAACCTCAAGCTCAACTTCCTCCGTTCGCTTGACAGCAACAGCAGCCGTGCCAACGCCTTCGTCCAGACATTCGTCAACGGACGTCCGTGGCAGACAGAGGTGGAGAAGTTCGACCGCATCAACGCCATGACCAAGCAGCAGATTGTCGACTTTATGAACAAGCACTTCACGGACGGTTATGCTATCGTTTACAAGCGCATGGGTGAGGACACGACGCAGAAGAAGATTGATAAGCCGCAGATTACCCCAATTCCCTCTAACCGCAACCTCCAGAGCGCATTCGTGAAGGAGATAACCGAGTCGGAGGTTACGCCTATACAGCCGCGCTTCCTCGACTACGACAAGGACTTCCAGCGTGCACAGACCAAGCGTAAGCTGCCGGTTTACTATATCCAGAACAAGCAGAACGAACTGTTCGATCTCTATTATCGCTTCGAGTTCGGTGAGGAAAGCAACAAGTGGTTGCCTTACGCACAGGATTATTTCGACCTGCTCGGCACAGACAAGATGTCTGCCAAGGAGGTGAAGGAGCGCTTCTATGAGTTGGGCTGCAACTACGGCATCTCTGTAAGCAACTCCAAGATGTATATCTTACTCAGCGGTCTGGGCGAGAACATGAAGGAGGCAATGGCTCTCATGGAGAACGTCATCAACCACGCCAAGGCTGACCGTGAGGCTTACGACCGCTTCGTGAGCACAACGCTGAAGTCGCGCAAGGACAACAAGCTCGACCAGAAGACCAACTTCCAGGCTCTTCAGACCTACGGTATGTACGGACCGTACAACGCTTTCCGCAACGTGCCCAGCAGCACAGAGCTGGAGCAGAAGGATCCGCAGCAGCTTGTAGACCTCATCGCTTCTCTGAAGAACTATAAGCACAGCGTCATCTATTATGGTCCGATGGAGCTGAAGCAGCTTATCGCCACTATCGACAAGGGTCATGCTGTGGCTAAGAAACTGCAGGACGCACCTGCCGCCAAGTATTACACCAAGCAGCAGACTCCTCAGACAGAGGTGCTTCTGGCTCCGTATGACGCCAAGAACATCTATATGATGCAGTATAGCAATGACGGTAAGAAATGGAATCCGGCTGAACAGCCCGTCATCACAGTCTTCAACGAGTACTTCGGTGGTGGCATGAACGGTGTGGTATTCCAGGAGCTTCGCGAGAGCCGCGGACTGGCATACAGCGCTTATGCTGACTATTCTACACCGAATCGCCAGCGCGACACCGACTACGCCATGACTTACATCATCTCTCAGAACGACAAGATGAGCGACTGCATCCGCGTGTTCAACGACATCATTGATACTCTCCCGCAGTCTGAGCAGGCTTTCGAGTTGGCTAAGCAGGCCACCAGCAAGCGCATCGCTTCTGAGCGAATCACCAAGACTGACATCATCTTCTCTTACCTCAGTAACAAGGAGCGCGGCATCAATTATGACATCCGTCGCAACATCTACGATGCACTGCCCAACCTCACTTTGAAGGATGTGGTGAACTTCGAGAAGAACAACTTCGCCGGCAAGACTTGGCGCTACATCATCCTCGGTGATGAGAAGAATCTCGACATGAAGGCTCTCGAGAAACTCGGAACCATCAAGCGAGTATCAACAGAAGAAATCTTCGGCTATTAAGCCGAGAGGACGTATTCCTTAGTTAGGGATAAATAAAATAACAGGAGTTACGAGCAAGGCGCAATGCCAAACTCGTAGCTCCTGTTTTGTTTTTAGGCGTAAACGAAATAGGGATTTTCCTATCAACCATTAGGAAATCATACCATTACGTTTTCATTCCATCTTGCTAATTTTGCATCAAGAAAAAACATAAAACCATAGAAGTTATGAAAACGAATGAATGGATGGCACTTATTGCTACAAGTTTTTTAATGTTTGCCTTATGTCTCTCGGCAACTGTATAAACTAATAAAAAAACGGAACATAAAAAAACAAGGACATACTCTGCATCAATGCAGAACATGTCCTTGTGTATAGATATATGCCTTCAGCAGCGATAAAGTGAAGGCTGAAGAATAATGAAATACTCTACTCGATAAAGAAATCGAAGTCTTCCTTTTCTTCCTTCTTGCTGTCATCGAAGTCGTCGAAGCCGTCATCATTCTTCTTGGTCGCTGACTTCGGTTTCTCCTTCAGCTTTCCGTCCTTGTCGAACATTCCGTAGGTGGTTCGGAGGACGATAAACTCGGTGCGGCGGTTCAGCTGATTGCATACCTCCTGCTTGTCCTTGTCGAGCTTAAGGATAAATTCCTCCGACAGCACGTCGTTCTCCTTCAACCAAGGATATTTCTCGGTTAGCTTCTTCTTTATGGTCTTCGGCTTCTCCTTACCGTAGCCGACAGGCGAGAGGCGGTCGCGCGAAATGCCCTTTGCCGTGAGATATTCCACCACCGCTTCGGCACGACGCTGTGAGAGCAGCTTGTTGTATTCAGCAGATCCCTTATAGTCGCAGTGTGCCGACAGCTCTATGGTAACGTTGGGATTCTCGTTCAGCAGTTTCACCAGCTCGTCCAAAGCCACAGTGGATTCGGGACGGAGCGTAGCCTTATCGAAGTCGTAGAAGATGTTGTCGATGAGCACAGGAGCTGTTATCGAGGCAAGCGGGAACTGCAGTACGTGTTCTTCCGACTTGTCCGACTTCTCCACTCTTATCTCCTCCTTATGGTTGAGGAATCCCTTGCAGGTTCCGAGCAGAATATAGTCGACGCCCGGTGTCAGCACATAGTCGAACGAACCGTCACCCTTTACGCTTATTTTCTTGTTTGTGCCGTCAGATCCGACAACATAAACGAGAGCTGCGGGCAATTCGTAGCCGTCCTGCTCATACACCCATCCCTTCACGCTCTGTATTATTTCCGGGTTCTCAAAGCTGTAGATATGGTCCCATCCACGTCCGTCGTTACGGTTAGAAGAGAAGAAGCCACGGTTGTGAACCCCCTCGAACGTCATGCCGAAGTCGTCGCCTTGCGAATTGAGCGGATATCCTGGATGCTCCACGTGGTACTTGCCGTCCTTGCCTACGGAGGCGATGAAGATGTCGAGTCCTCCCATGCCGGGATGGCCGTCACTTGAGAAATAGAGGTCGCCATTGGGACGGAATGTCGGGAACATCTCGTTGCCCGGCGTGTTGATGGGCGCACCAAGATTCTCCACACCACCCAGTCCTGCCGGTGTGATGCGTGCTCTCCAGATGTCAAGCCCTCCCATGCCCCCCGGCATGTCCGACGTAAAGTAGAGCCATAGTCCGTCGGGCGAAACGGCAGGGTGGGCGTAGCTTGAGAGCGTATCGCCCGTAACCTTCAGTTCGTTGGCTTTTCCCCATGCTGCGTCCGATCGCGATGATGTCACAATCTGCGCATAACGGGGATAAGTGGGATCGGTGGCACATTGCGTAAGATACATAGTACGTTGGTCGGGCGACATGGCGCAAGCTCCTTCGTCATAGTCAGTGTTTACGCCTCCCGTTACAGCCTCCGGCTTCTGCCAGCGTCCCTTCTCGTCCTTTTCAGACACGAAGATGTCGGCAGGCTTAGCTCCGGTTATGCCGCTAAGTTCGTTGCCCTGCGCGTCATTACGGGTGGAGGTGAAGTAGAGCTGGTCATACTGGTCGCCTGCAAGCACAGGTGAGTAGTCGGCTCGGCGCGAATTGAATATGTCCATGCGCTTGACCGTATAGCGCGAACCTTCCTTCTTCCATGTCGGTGCGTTCTGCGCCGAAACCAGACCGTTGCGTGCCAGCGTCATGGCAGCGTCATGCGACAATGCTGCGGGCAAAGCAGCCGACGAGCGTCCGAGTGTCTTCTTCTCGGTCTGCAGGTCTGCACCTGCCGAAAGCGAATCCACCACTTCCTTGAACATCGTCTCAGCCTGCTTGTACGATCCGTTCCTAAGCAGCTGGCGTGCGTAGGCGAGGCGGTCCATTGTGGACGCCTGCTTGTAGCGGATGGCGTTGCTGTATGCAGCCATAGCCTTCTGCGAGGCATTGATGCGCTCGTTGCAGTAGGCAATCTTGAGCGCAATCTGTCCACGGCGCTCGCGTTCCTTAGGCGAAGTCCTTGAGTAGGCTTGCTTAAACTGTGTTGCAGCGTCGTAATACTCGCCGATGGCAAGATATTTCTCGCCCTTCTTGAGGTTCTTGTCTGCTCCGCATCCCGTCAAGGTCATAGCCATTATGACGAGAAGGCTGAGAGCGGTGAATGGAATGTATGGTCTTTTCACGTCTTGGATGTTTTGCTTGTTTTGTTGTGTGCCGGCGGTTGGGCTATTTATCGAAGTCAACGCGGTATGTGCATCCGTTGCGCCAGTTGCTGCAGCCATAAGCCGTCTTTCCCTTTATTATCGTTCCCTTGCCGCAGACCGGGCACGTCGTTCCGATAATGGAATCGTCTGTCTTCTTGTTGTCCGCCTTGGCTGTCGTTGTCTTCTTCTTTGTGGTCTTCTTTTTCTTCTTCAGATCCTCGTCGGTCAGCACTGTTACTCTTCGGTTGGTATTGTCGCGCAGCACGTCGTTCACAATCTCGGTGACCTGCTGCTTCAGTCCGTTGATGAAGTCGGCAGCGTCGTCTTTCTTGTGCTCGATGTCGCGCAGACGCTTCTCCCAAATGCCCGTAAGCTCACAGCTCTTTAGAAGTTCCTCATGGATGATGTCAATGAGTTCTATTCCCGTTGCCGTAGCCACCAGATTCTTGCGTTCGCGGCGTATATAGTGTCTCTTGAAGAGGGTCTCTATGATTCCTGCTCTTGATGACGGGCGTCCGATGCCGTTCTCCTTCAGTGCGGCACGCAGTGTCTCGTCCTCCACAAACTTACCTGCTGTCTCCATCGCACGGAGTAGAGTTGCTTCGGTGTAATACTTCGGTGGAGTGGTCCACTTCTCTGAAAGCGTCGGCGTATGCGGTCCGCTTTCTCCCTTGACGAACGTGGGCAGCGTGCGTTCCTCGTCGCCCTTGTTATGGTCGTCGTCCTCAGAAGTGGCGTTAGGCGTTGGCGTTGCAGCTTGGCTTGTGGGCTGTGCGTAAACGGCTCGCCATCCAGGAGAGAGGATCTCCTTTCCGTTAACCTTAAACTCGATGTCCTCCACGTTTCCTAATACTGTCGTAGTGGAGAACTTGCAGTCAGGATAGAACACGGCAATGAAGCGGCGGGCTATCAGGTCGTAGACGTTTCGCTCAAGGTCGGTAAGGCTTGTGGCAGGCACGCCGGTCGGGATGATGGCGTGGTGGTCGGTCACTTTCGACGTGTCGAAGACGCGCTTCGACTTCGTCAGCTTCTTTCCCATAAGCGGCTGCATGAGCGGTCCGTACTGCTTGCTGATGCCGGAGAGGATGGACGGACACTTGGGATAGATGTCGTCGCTGAGGTATTGCGTGTCCACACGGGGGTAAGTGGTGAGCTTGCGCTCGTAAAGACCCTGTATTATCTTAAGCGTTGTCTCAGCGCTGTATGAGAACTTACGGTTGCATTCCACCTGCAGCGACGTAAGGTCGAAGAGTCGTGGTGGTGCTTCCGTACCGTTCTTCTTCTGCACAGCAGTGACCGTGAACGGCTTGTCGGCTATGGTTGAGAACGCTGCCTCTCCTTCTTCTTTTGTCGTAAACTTGCCCTTTGTGGCTGTAAAGGTGGTGTCGCGATATACGGTGGCAAGCACCCAGTAAGGCTCCGGCTCGAACGAATCAATCTCCTTCTGACGGTTTACGATAAGTGCAAGCGTCGGCGTCTGCACACGACCGATGGACAGCACCTGACGGTTCTGTCCGTACTTCAGCGTGTAGAGGCGGGTGGCGTTCATGCCGAGCAGCCAGTCACCGATGGCACGGCTCAGTCCGGCAATGTAAAGCGGCTGGTATTCGCTCTGGTCTTTCAGCTGGCTGAATCCCTCCCTTATCGCCTCGTCCGTCATTGACGAAATCCAGAGGCGCTTTACGGGGCACTTCGCTCCAGCCTTCTGCATCACCCAACGCTGTATGAGTTCACCCTCCTGGCCGGCGTCTCCGCAGTTGACGATGCTGTCAGCCGACTGCATTAGTTTTTCTATTACGGCAAACTGGCGCTTGATGCCGTCATCATCAATGAGTTTTATTCCGAATCGTGGCGGTATCATAGGCAGAGCGGAGAGGCTCCAGTGCTTCCATAAGTCGGTATAGTCGTTTGGCTCCTTCAGCGTGCAGAGATGACCGAAGGTCCACGTCACCTGGTATCCGTTGCCCTCCATATATCCGTTGTGGGCGCTTGTGGCACCAAGTATGCGTGCTATGTCCTTTGCCACGCTTGGTTTCTCGGCGATGCAGACTATCATATAATGTATCCTTTTTGTTTCTTCTTGTTGTTAATTATCTTCTTCTTGTTTCTCTTCTCCCTTTATCATGAAGGCAAATTTAGGGGTTATCTCGCATCCTATGGCTGTCTTGAAGTCGCACAGACCATAGTTAGGCGTGCCGTCCATGGTGGACGGACCGATGTCGAGGATGCGTAGTCCTTCGCGCTGGTAGTGCATGAAGAGTCGGTAGGCGAAATAGTTCATCGGGCGAAGATGAGAATAGGCACGCAGGTCGCCCCAGTAAATCACCTGCGCAATGCCCTCTGCCACGTGGAATATCTGCGCTGCCGCCACGTCCTTTCCTTCATATTGCAGAAGGAAGAAGTCGGCAGGAACCGTGCGCACCGTCTTTTCCACGTCATCCAGCGTCATGCTCAACCTATAGTCATGCTCCTCACGGTTTGCCTTTATCACGCTGTACGCCCGGCGGAGTCCTTCTGTGTCGTCACGTTGGATGGCTATGAACTCGAATCCGGCACTCATTCCTCTCTTCAGATTCTTTCGTGCGCTCTTCTCAAGTCCCTCCTCATACCCCTTAAACTTGTCAAGCGGGAAGAAGAAGTTGAGGTCAATGTATTCCAGTTTGGCGTGGCGTGATAGAATGTTCACGCAGGAATTGATGAGCGTCGGAGCGTAGAATGCGGGCGGAAGGACAATGTATACGGGCTTGCCGACGCTTTTAGCGTATTCAGCAAGAGCCTTTACAGCCTCCTCAATGGTGTCGAGCCTTTGCTGCTTGTTGGCGGACAATCCGCCGAAAGGCGCCGAGAAAGGCGAGAGCAACTTTCCGTTGCATTCGCCAAGCACCATCCCGAACCTCGTCTTTCCGCCGTCAGCAAAGAGCAGATACCTTACTGCGTCAGCCTTATGTCGGTTTATTTCGCTGAAGGCAGCGGTGTTGAAGATGTGCGGGTGATGCTCAATGGCATTCTTATATTCCTGTGCCGATACTTCCTGAATGGTCATTTCTTAATATTCCAGTTGGTTTTGCTTTACAATATTGTTGCTATATCCTGAAGTCGTTAATCAGTTTAGCCACGCATTCCCTCTCCTCTTCAGTCACCACTTGCGAAACCGGAATGCTCAGTTCTTCCAAGTGTATGGCCTCCGTAATGGGCAGATGGAGGGAGCGCAGCTCCTCGTAAGCCCGCTGATGGTGCGGCGGAATGGGGTAGTGGACGTCGGTCTGCACCCCGTTGGCTTTCAGATATTCCTGCAGCTTGTCCCTCTGTTTGCACATAAGCGGAAAGATATGGAACACGCTGTTCTGCCAAAAGTCGTCGGTAGGCAGGCTGACCAGTCGGTTCTTTATATTGTCAATGTAGAAGCGGGCGTTGCTGCAGCGCCTCTCGTTCTCCTCGTCAAGGAATGGCAGCTTAGCCAACAGCACCGCAGCCTGCAGCTCGTCCATGCGCGAGTTTACTCCCTTGTGCGAGAAGACATACTTGCGTTCCGAACCATAGTTGCCCAATGCCCTTACCATATCAGCCAGTTCGGTGTCGTCCGTCGTAACGGCTCCACCGTCGCCGAGTGCTCCGAGGTTCTTCGTTGGATAGAAGCTGTGTCCGGCGGCATCGCCCAAAGCTCCCGTCTTCTTATCGCCGAAGCGACAACCATGAGCCTGGGCGTTGTCCTCAATGAGCAGCAGATTATGGCGTCGGCAGATGTCGCCTATGCGGTCAGTGAATGCGCATCTGCCGTACATGTGTACAATCATTACGGCACGGGTGTGCTTTGTGATGGCATCCTCGATGAGGCTGTCGTCAATCTGCAGCGTTTCACGTCTCGGTTCCACCAGTACCGGCTTCAACCTGCATCTCGAAACGGCTATGATGGAGGCGATGTATGTGTTGGCAGGCACAATCACTTCGTCGCCCTCCTTCAGTCTGCCCATCTCTATGTAGGCACGCATGATGAGCGTAAGCGCGTCCAGACCGTTGCCGCAAGCCACGCAATGACGGGTGCCTGTATAGTCGGCATATTCCTGCTCGAAGCGTTTGGTGGCGTTTCCCTTCAGAAACCATCCGCTGTCCGCCACGTCAGTGAGTGCCTGCCTGATGCTTTCGGCATGCAAGGCGGTGATGCGCTTAAGATTGACGAGTTCTATCATTATTTCTTTTCTTCTTCCTTGTTTTGTATATATCTTACAAAGTCGTCGTACTCTCTGATGTAGTCAGCTTCGAGAAACTCCTCGCTTGCGAGAACGAGGCACACCGAACCCGATGAGAAATCTTCGAGCGTACGCCATATTCCGGTCTCTACAAGCAGTCCCTGCCAAGGGTGATTGAGATGGAAGGTCTCCTTCTCGTGTCCGTTGTCGAGTGTCACGCTGAACGATCCGCTCACGGCAATGATAAATTCGCGGCATTCTTTGTGTGCATGACCGCCGCGACTTTCGCCCGCAGGAATGTCGTATGTCCAGTATACGCGCTTAATGTTGAAAGGCACATGGTGCAGACTTTCCGCCACGGTAAGGTTGCCGCGGATGTCGAATATTTTCGGTAGGTCGATGAGGGTGCGTTCTGATGTTTCCATTGTGGATATATAGTTGTGTGTGATGTATATATATTTAACGTAATAAACGGTTATTTATTACATCCGTAAGAGGTTTAACGAACCATCTCCTTAGGGCTTCAGCCACGAGAATGGTGCTTATGATGGACACGGCAAGATTGATGGCAGCCAGTTTCTCCGACCCGTCATAACCGACGATGTGCTGTACGATGCGGATGACAAGGAGGTGAGCGATGAAAATCTCGAAGCTTACAGATCCGAGCCAGCTCATCGGCTTCGACTGTAGAAGCCTTGTTGCCCAACCTTCCGAAGCGTCAGCCGTCGTCAGTCTCACCACTATCAATGGCATTACGGGCCAGAACAGCATGGAGCATCTTATCTGCGGGCACATTATCTGATACAGGGCGTACACAGCCAGAAGCAGAGCCACGTCCACGTAAGGGAACAGTCTCGGCTGCTTCCTTACGCTTGGGCAGGTCTTGTAAAAGCGGTAGGCGATGATACCCAACGAGAAGTCGATGGCGCGGAGCAGCGGATTGGAGTAGAGCGTGCAGTTGGTCATCTTGTCCGGCACCTGCAATGCCAGGCAGGCGTACACGGCGGCAAGCACTGTCATGCCTATTGCGAGGCGGCTCGTCCTTATGCTTGTGAGCCATTTATAGAGCCATGCGAACACGATGTAGCAGAAGAGCGTATCGCAGAGAAACCACGACACGCCGTTAGCCACGAACAGCGTATGGTCAGACGGTATCCATGTCTGGACGAGCAGAAGGCTTGTCGCTATCTGCAATGCGTCGTAGCTGACGCCAAGCCTATAGTCCAATGCCACTGTGGCTGAGAAGAGCAGCAGGTGGAGCGGATAGAGATGCCAGAAATGCTTCCAGAAGAAGCGCTTTCCGTCGAACTCGCCTCTGCTTACTCTCGGACCGTAGCCGTATGAGAGGACAAAACCGCTGAGCACAAAGAAGAACGCCACGCCGCCTTCCCCTCCGAAATCAAAGGGCGAGTGGGCGAGCGGTTCCACGCTATGGCTCAGATATATAAGAAGAATAAACAGGAAACGCGCCGCCTGAAGCGTGCGAATCCTGTTCGTATTGTCTTGTCGTAATGTCGTTTCCTGCATGCTTTTTACTTCTCCATGTACGGATCGGTGCCCAGTACTGTGGCAGCCAGACGCTTAGCCTTGTCGCGCAGAGTGGTGGTGTCAGCGTCAGGTTCGCCGTAGCAGAGCGTCACGCCCATTCGTCTGCCGACGTGTGCCTCGGGCTTTCCGAAGATGCGGATGCGTGTATGGTCTTCCTTAAGAGCCTCCACGAGGTTGTAAGGCAGCGGATCGTTCGATTCCACCGGTGAGAGAATAACGGCGCTTGCTCCTGCATGCTCGAGGTGGATGCCGGCGATGGGCAGTCCCATAACGGCACGGAAGTGAAGCTCAAACTCTGAAAGGTTGGTGGTATGACCCAGTGTCACCATGCCTGTGTCGTGCGGACGCGGTGAAAGTTCGGAGAAGATCACCTCGCCCTGCTTCGTGAGGAAGAACTCCACACCCCACAGACCGGCTCCGGTAAGAGCGCGTGTCACCTTCTCTGCCATGTCCTGCGCCTTGAGCAGTTCGTCCTCAGGAATGCTGAACGGCTGCCAGCTCTCGCGATAGTCGCCGCCTTTCTGTACGTGTCCGATGGGCGGGCAGAAGAGTGTGGGTCCGTCTTTCTGTGTAACGGTAAGGAGAGTAAACTCCGAATCGAAGTGGATGAATTCCTCGATGATAATCTCCTTCACGTCGCCGCGGCTACCTTCCATGGCGTCATTGAAAGCCTTTTCCAGCTCAGAAGCTTCGCGGACGATGCTCTGTCCGTGACCTGAAGACGACATAAGGGGCTTTATCACGCACGGGAAACCAATCTCCTTCGAGTGCTCGAGGAGCTGTTCCAGGGTGGTGGCATAGAAATACTTGGCTGTGCGCAGACCCAGCTCCTTGGCTGCGAGGTCGCGGATGGCCTTGCGGTTCATGGTGAAGTTGACGGCGCGTGCGCTTGGAACCACCTGAATGCCCATCTTCTCAAAGTCGAAGAGTCGTTCGGTTCGGATGGCTTCAATCTCCGGTACGATAACGTCCGGCTTGTGACGCTCCACCACAGCGGCAAGTGCGTCGCCGTCCAGCATGCTGAAAACCTCATGTTCGTCGGCAACCTGCATTGCCGGTGCGTTCTCATACTTGTCGCATGCAATGACATACTGTCCTGCACGCTTGGCGGCGATGACAAATTCCTTGCCCAGTTCGCCCGAACCTAACAATAATATTTTCTTCATCTTATAGTGTAGTAATTTTATGTACATTATGGTTTCAAGATGCTAATGTACGATTAATTTTGCAGTCTACAAAGTTTTTTGAACGAATTTTATCAAATGGTCGGTAAGTCAGAAAATTGTTGTATCTTTGCAAAGATAGTACAAACTAATAAAAACAACAATAACTCTATAGAATAAACAACATTTTCGACAATGGCAACAGTAGACGACAAGAAGGTTATCTTCTCCATGGTGGGAGTGTCAAAGATTATCCCCCAAAACCGCAAACAGATTTTGAAGGACATCTATCTGTCCTTCTTCTATGGCGCCAAGATTGGCATCATCGGACTTAACGGAGCCGGTAAGTCCACTCTTATGAAGATTATCGCAGGCCTCGAGCAGCCCACAAGCGGCGAGGTGGTCTGGAGTCCGGGCTATACTGTCGGCTACCTGCCGCAGGATCCGCCGCTCGACGAGACGAAGACTGTGAAAGAGAATGTCATGGAAGGCGTTAAGCAGGCTTATGACGCATTGAAGGAATACGAGGAAATCAATGCCAAGTTCGGCCTTGAGGAGTATTATGGCGACCCGGACAAGATGGACCGTCTCATGCAGCGTCAGGCTGAGGTGCAGGACATCATCGACGCTACAGACGCATGGAACATGGACTCTAAGCTCGACCGTGCTATGGCTGCATTGCGCTGTCCGAAGGGCGAACTCCCCGTTACGCACCTCTCTGGCGGTGAGCGCCGCCGTGTGGCATTGTGCCGTCTGCTCCTTCAGAAGCCCGACGTGCTCCTCCTCGACGAGCCTACCAACCACCTTGACGCTGAGAGCATCGACTGGTTGGAGCAGCACTTGCAGCAGTACGAGGGAACGGTAATCGCCGTTACGCACGACCGTTACTTCCTTGACGATGTAAGCGAGTGGATTCTTGAGCTCGACCGCGGTGAGGGAATACCTTGGCATGGCAACTATTCGTCATGGCTCGACCAGAAGACCAAGCGCATGATGCAGGAGGAGAAGCAGGCTTCCAAGCGCCGCAAGGCTCTCGAACGCGAGCTTGAGTGGGCACACATGGCTCCGAAGGCGCGTCAGGCAAAGGGTAAGGCACGTCTTAACGCATACGAGCAGATGCTCGGTGAGGAGCAGAAGGAGCGTGAGGAGAAGCTCGAGATATTCATCCCGAACGGTCCTCGTCTCGGCAATAAGGTGATTGAGGCGCAGCACGTGCAGAAGGCTTTCGGCGACAAGGTGCTCTTCAACGACCTCAACTTCATGCTTCCGCCTAACGGCATTGTTGGCGTCATCGGTCCTAACGGTGCCGGTAAGACCACTCTCTTCCGCCTTATCATGGGACTGGAGAAGGTTGACGGTGGTACGTTTGAGGTGGGCGAGACTGTTAAGCTTGCCTACGTTGACCAGCAGCATAAGGACATCGATCCGAAGAAATCAGTGTATGAGACCATATCGCAGGGCAACGAGACAATGCGCCTTGGCGGTCGCGACGTCAACGCCCGTGCCTATATCTCACGCTTCAACTTTGCCGGAACAGACCAAAGCAAGTTGTGTGAGAACCTTTCAGGTGGTGAGCGCAACCGCTTGCAGTTGGCTCTCGCTCTGAAGCAGGAAGGCAACGTGCTTCTCCTCGACGAGCCCACCAACGACATCGACGTCAACACGCTGCGTGCGCTTGAGGAAGGTCTTGAGAGCTTCGCCGGTTGTGCAGTGGTTATCAGCCACGACCGTTGGTTCCTCGACCGTATCTGTACGCACATCCTTGCCTTCGAGGGCAACGGAGAGGTGTTCTTCTTCGAGGGCAGCTATTCTGACTACGAAATCAACAAGGCACGTCGTCTTGGCAATGAGGACATCAAGAAGGGACGTTACCGCAAGTTGATGGACGACTAAACGTAGTCTTTAATAAGAAATGTTAAGCTGATTCTTTCAAGTCACGAAGAATCATGCTTCCTATAATTATGAGCGCAAGTGTTACCACTAACGGAGTGTAAGGGGTGATGCTTGCGCTCATTGTCGTTGGTAGGGATATGTGTGAGAGGGTGTTGTGTATGCTGTCCGACATGGAGGAGAGCATACTTGCCGTCATGCTGACGATGCGAGTCTTGAGAATGTCGAAGCCGTCGACGAGGAAGAACACCACTACGCATGCGGCTGCCATGACAGCCGTCCACAGATTATACATTCTGTAGCAGCGCGCGTCAACCTCCTCCGGCAACTTCTGCATCACACGGTCTGCGAATCCGTTGTCGTCTATACGCATACGCACACTGTCGGCAAAGAACTTGTTGAGGAGTTCTTCGTCGACAGCACCATTATTACTTATTATGTTCTTTTTTTCAGTCATAGTTAATATCCATTTTGTTTTAGGAACATTGTCAGCTTCTGCTTGCCTCTGAATATGTGCGACTTGACGGTGCCGACCGCCATTCCCGTTATCTCAGCTATGCGTTCTATGGGATAGCCGTCGACGAGTTGCAGCGTCACACAGGTGCGTTCCTTGTCGGCAAGTCTGGCGAGCGCTCCGTAGACGTCCATCTTCATGCCCTGTTCGCTGTTGGCGGCGCATCGGTTAGCCACAGCCGGACAGTCCGTATCGGTAGTGGGACGCTGTCGGCGGTGATGGTCGTAGAGCACGTTGTAGGCTATACGATACAGCCAAGTGGAGAACGCCGCCGTACCCTTAAACTGGTGTATGTTGGTGTAAGCCTTAATGAAGGTGTCCTGCGCGAGGTCGTCGCTCAGCTGCTCGTCTCCCAAAGTCTGGTGGAGGAAGAATCGTCTTATAGGCGACTGATACTTCCTGACAAGCTCATTGAAAGCCGCTTTGTCATGAAGCTCAGCCACCTGTGAGATTAGAGAGAGATCGTCGTTTGTTACCTTCATTGTTTTTATAATATGATTTCTGAAGTGGCGGAGGCCGGAGACCTCCGCTACTATTAATCTTCGTTTCTTAACGATTCGTTTCGTTGGGATTATTTCTTTCTTCTCCGTTTTCCTCGTTATTCTCCGTCGTATCAGCGATGTCCGAATAGAGCGGTTCTTCGTAGGTTTCCTCGTTCTTGCGTTTCCACGTCAACTTGCTGTCATAGTTGTATTTCACCATAAACATCTGTCCTAAGCCGATGCAAGCCACGAGTCCACCTATGCCTACAAGAGGATTGGCGCCTAAGCACCAGAAGAAAATCATCAGACCCACACCCGTCGACGTGTTTCTCACGCCGCGTCTCCACATATATTGTGCTCTGCTGTTGAGGAGCGGTGCCTGCTCTTCCGTAAGCGGTACGCCTTTCTCCATTGCCATCTCAGCCAGACGGACGCGGTCCTTGTGGCGGCGTACGAAATAGCGGATGATGAGCAGCACTATTATCAGCGGCATGAAGAGGAAGAGAAGGAACACTAAGACGATGATGGTGCCCAAAAAGCCGCCGAACGCTGTCGTGAACATGTGGCTGAGCCATGAGAACGGATCGCCGAAGCGCGAAGGGTCTAAATCATTGGTGTCGTCCACCACATGCGATTTCCATCCTGGCATACTTGTGACCGAAACGCTGTCATTGTCCGTTGACGTTGTGTCCGAGTAAGCCTCTATGCCTTCGTCTTCCTGCGAGGCGGCATTGGCGGCGTCAGCCTTCGTGTCCTTCTGCTTGTCCACCATCTGCGTGCGTGGAGTGTGGCGGTGTTTCTGTGCCAAGGCAGGAACTGTGGCGCTCAATGTGAGGAGCATTGCCATTGAAAGGATTGTCTTTTTCATATCTGTATGTATGTTTTTTTATTGTTTTCTGTATGTTTGACTATTTATGCAAGCGATAAGTTGCAAAGCTACGAAAAAAAAATGGCGACTTGCTTACTTGGATAAAAATATGTAACTTTGCAACACATATATATAATATAAGTATATCCCCACGCTTTTAACAAGTAAGGACAATCCTATGAATCTTCCTTCAGATTTCGAAATTTATACGCGCAATCTTCTCGGCGACGCCCTTTACAGCCGTCTCCGCGAAGGACTGGCAGAAGCGCCGTCGCCCACAAGCATACGTCTCAATCCGTTCAAGGCCGCCTCGCGTGAGGTGAACGGACAGCTTATGGAGAGCGTCGTGCCTTGGTGTCCCGCCACAGGACGCTACCTTAACGAACGTCCCAACTTCACCTTCGATCCGCTCTTCCATGCAGGAGCTTATTACGTACAGGAGGCAGGCTCAATGCTTGTCGACCTTGCCGTACGCCATCTCATCACACAACCCGTACGCATGCTCGACCTCTGTGCTGCTCCCGGTGGCAAGTCAACAGCCCTGCGAGCCGCTCTGCCCGAGGGAAGCCTTCTCTTCACCAACGAGCCGATGCGCACACGTGTGCAGATTCTGAGCGAGAACATACAGAAGTTCGGTCATGAAGACGTCGTCGTAACCAACAATTATCCACGCGATTACCGCAAGGCACGCATCATGTTTGATGCCATCCTTGCCGACGTGCCCTGCTCCGGCGAGGGAATGTTCCGCAAGGACGAGGGAGCCATAGCGGAATGGAGCCGTCAGAACGTCGTCAACTGCTGGCGACTGCAACGCGAGATAGTAAGCGACATCTGGTCGTGTCTGCGTCCCGGTGGACTGCTCATCTATTCCACGTGTACGTTCAATGCGCACGAGGATGAGGAGAATGTGGAGTGGATAGCCTCTGAGCTTGGTGCTGACATCCTCAGTCTGCCCGTTGAGGCGGAGTGGGGCATAACGCCAGCCGTCGTAGGCGACATACCCGCTTATCGCTTCCTGCCGGGAGTGAGCCGTAGCGAAGGGCTCTTCCTTGCCGTGCTCCGCAAGCATGGCGACGCTGCTGAGGCTCCCGTGAAGGAGGACAACAGGAAAGCGCCGCGTCGAGGACGTGGCGAGAAGGCGGCTGCGATGAAGACGCCCGACGTGCAGCTGGTCTCTCCCTCCGACTATGCCGTACGCCAAGGCGCCTCCGACACGCTCCTTGCCGTACCGACGCGATGGGCTGACGTCTATGACAAGGCGGCAGCGTCGCTGAAGGTGATGCACGCCGGTGTGCAGCTCGGAACGGTGAAGGGCAAGGACGTGGTGCCAAGCCAGTCGCTCGCTCTCTCACGACAGCTCGACCGTTCAGCCTTCCCCACCGTTAATCTCGCCTACGCTGACGCCGTGGCTTATCTCCGTAAGGAGGCTGTGGCTCTGCCTGACGGTACGCCGCGCGGCTACGTGCTGCTGACGTACGACGGCATGCCGATAGGCTTCGAGAAGAACATCGGCAACCGCGCCAACAACCTCTACCCGCAGGAATGGCGCATAAAGAGCTCGCATGTCCCCGATGAGGCTCCCGCAGTTCTCACACAATCCGTATAACAAAACAAGAAAAACGTATACATAACAATATCATGCAACAATATCTTTCTCTCCTTAACCGCATCCTTACCGAGGGTGCCACAAAGACAGACCGCACGGGAACGGGCACGATGAGCGTGTTCGGCAATCAGATGCGCTTCAATCTTGCTGACGGCTTCCCCTTGCTCACCACCAAGAAGCTCCACCTCAAGTCTATCATCTACGAGCTGCTGTGGTTTCTGCGTGGCGACACCAACGTGCATTACCTTCAGGAGCATGGTGTGAGAATATGGAATGAGTGGGCGGACGAGAACGGCGACCTTGGTCCTGTCTACGGTCATCAGTGGCGCTCATGGCCCGACTATAACGGAGGCACTATCGACCAGATTCAGAACGTGCTCGACCTCATCCGCAATCATCCTGACTCGCGCCGCATGATTGTCTCTGCCTGGAATCCTGCCGAGGTGGAGCAGATGGCGCTGCCTCCCTGCCATTGCCTATTCCAGTTTTATGTGGCTGACGGCAAGCTGTCGCTCCAGCTCTATCAGCGTTCCGCCGACACCTTCCTCGGCGTTCCGTTCAACATCGCCTCCTACGCTCTCCTTCTTCAGATGATGGCGCAGGTGTCAGGACTGGAGCCGGGCGAGTTCATCCACACCACCGGCGACACCCACCTCTATCTTAACCACCTCGATCAGGCACGCCTCCAGCTCACGCGCACACCACGTCCGCTGCCCAAGATGCGCATCAATCCCGACGTGAAGAATCTCTTCGACTTCCACTACGAAGACTTCCAGCTTGAGGGCTACGACCCGTGGCCGCATATCTCAGCGCAAGTAAGCGTATAAGAAATCCTAACTCAAAACTCAAAATTCAAAAATGATATCAGTTATCGCTGCCGTTGCCGCCAATCGCGCCATCGGCCTTGAGAACAAGCTTCTCTATTGGTTGCCTAACGACCTCAAGCGTTTCAAGGCACTCACCACAGGTCATACCATCATAATGGGTCGCCGCACCTTCGAGTCGCTTCCCAAGGGCGCTCTGCCCAACCGTCGCAACATCGTCATAAGCCGTACGCAGACCTCGTTTCCTGGTTGCGACACCTACAGCTCGCTGGAAGAAGCCATCGCCCATTGCGCTGCTGACGAGGACGTATATATAATAGGTGGCGCAAGCGTCTACGAACAGTCGCTCCCCCTGGCTGACCGTCTCTGCCTCACGGAGGTTCACGACACGCCAGCCGACGCCGACGCCTTCTTCCCCGAGTACGAGGGATGGCGCGAAGTGAGTCGTGAGGAGCATCCCACGGACGAGAAGCACCACCAGACCTACGCCTTCGTTGACTATGTGAAGGCGAAGTGATAAGCTGCTGTGTAAAATGCTATTTAGGCAGGGCTTTGACAAAGAAAAACACAAGCAACAGAACAAACATAGGAGGCTATGGCGTCTCGCCGTAGCCACGCACCCACAAATGCAAGCAAATGGAATAATAGCCGATTGGGGTATGCTATGGGAGGCTGCGTGGCTACGGCGTCTCGCCGTAGCCACGCACCAACGAACAGTCAAGCATTAGCTGAGAGTAGCCATGCAAATATCGTACAAAGAGTAAAAACATGTTACAAAATAAAATTCAATTCTAGAGAATCGAAAAGCTGTTTTTATGGTTTTTTCCAGCATAAAAGCCACCCTCGATAACCTTCAAAAACACAAAGTGCCCTCAAAGTGCCACTTTTACAGTCTAAAAGCGGCGCTATTACAACGCAATAGTAGAGGTATTGGGTGGTAATAGCGGCACTATTACACCATAAAAGTGCCACTTTTACAACCCGTTTGTTTACGTACTTTTTCCGTAAATCGCATAACCGGCTGTGTATTAGCGATATAGGTCCAAATGCTCAAAACTCAAGATTTTCGCACCAAAGATTTTGTTGTGCGTTCAACTCATAGTATTGAGCATCAGAAATGCAAATATTGTGTCGGACGGCAAGGCGTCCGAATTAGGAATTAGGAATTTTGGGCTCATCCGATAAAGTCCGTGGCATCCCTACCCAAATATATCAACGATACATGATAGATTTTCCGTAAAGATGTTTACCTTTGCTGTATGAAAAATGATGTCAGCATTAATATGTACAAGGGACTT
>NZ_NOVE01000015.1 GCF_002265625.1 Prevotella sp. 885 | reverse complement strand
ACTTTACCTTTTTGTTACCTTGTGTTTTTTATGTTTTTCCTTTTGTTGGCACAGTGATGCTCCAGCATCACTCATGATATCGTTTGGAGGATGGGTGTCGAGAGCAACGCTCTCGTAAATCCCATTCGCCAAACGATACCATGAACCCGAAGGGTGTGACAACAAAAGGTATGTGGAGAAAGGTTTTTGTCAAAGCCCTGCCTAACACAGTTGCCTCGCTGATAAATTCCTGTTTATCGCTACTGCTTTTTTTACTTCACCAAATCGTAAATAATATGTGCGGCAGACTCTGACGGGCTGTCGCCACCGATCTTGCGGCGCACGTCCTCGTAGCCGTCGAGCATGCGCTGGCGGGCTTCGCCGTCGGGAAGGAGGAGGGCGAGCTGCTTGGCGATGTTGTCCGTGGAGAATGTGTCTGCCACGAGTTCTGTAACCACCTCACGGTCTGCTATAAGATTGACGAGCGACACGTACTTCACCTTCAGCACGTAACGGCGGCAGAACGCCACCAGTTTAGGCATCGCCATCCTATAGCATACCACCTGCGGCACGCCGAAGAGAGCGGTCTCAAGCGTGGCTGTGCCACTCGTTACGGCAGCGCAACGGGCGTGTGACAGCAGGGCGTACGTGTCGTGATGGACGAGGCTGACTCCGGTTCCCGAGATGAAGCGGTCGTAGAAGTCGGGCTCTATGCCCGGAGCGCCTGCCAATACCATCTGGTAGTCTTCGAAGCGTCGCGCCGCCTCAATCATTGACGGCAGGTTGTTCTGAATCTCGGCACGTCGGCTACCGGCTAACAAGGCAATGACAGGCTTGCTGCTGAGACCGTGTCGCTTGGCGAAATCGTCGAACGACTCCTTATATCCCGCACGAAATTCTTCCACCTCTTCCGCCGTAGGATTGCCCACGTAATGGATGGGGTAGTGGTGTTTCTGCTCGAAGAAGGGCACCTCGAAGGGCAGGATGGAAAACATCTCGTCTACGTCGCGCTTGATGCGCTTGATGCGCCATTCCTTCCATGCCCAGATCTTCGGCGAGATGTAGTAATAGACGGGAATGCGCGTATGCGAGTGGATGTATTTGGCTATGTCGAGATTGAATCCCGGATAGTCAACGAGGATGACCACGTCGGGCTGCCATTCCACGATGTCGCGCTTACACAAAGCCATGTTGCGTAGGATGGTGGGCAGATGCAGCAGCACGGGTATGATGCCCATGAAGGCAAGGTCGCGGTAGTGCTTGACGCACGTGCCGCCCACGGCAGCCATCAGGTCGCCGCCGAAGAAGCGAAACTCAGCGTCGTCGTCCACCTTGCTGAGCGCTGCCATAAGACGCGAGGCATGCAGGTCGCCCGAAGCCTCGCCAGCTATCAGGTAATATTTCATGTTCTTATAATTCGTAATTCTTCAGAAAGTCATAGTCGGTGACGTCAATGCGTGTCGGCGTAATCGCCACGTAGCCATGTCGTAGCGCCCACGTGTCCGTGTCGTCTGCTTCCGGCTCGTCGGAGCGGTATTGTCCCGTCATCCAGTAGTAGTCGTGTCCGTGCGGATGGCGTCTCTTGTCGCACTCGTTAAACCACGTGCCCTTTCCCATTCGGCACATCTTCACGCCTTCAAACGTCTGAGCCTTAGGGAAGTTGACGTTTAGGCACACGCCCTGCGGCAGTCCCTTGCTGAGCACCTTGCTGACGATGTCGCGTACGTAGGGAGTGAGCGGGGAGAAGTCGGCGTCTGCAGCGAAGTCGCAGAGCGAGAATCCTATGGAAGGCACATACTTCATGCAGCCCTCAATAACGATGCCCATCGTGCCGCTGTAGTGTACGTTCACCGACGAATTGTCGCCGTGATTGATGCCGCCTATGATCATGTCGGGCATGCGGTCCTTGAAGAACTCGACGAGTGCCACCTTCACGCAGTCCACCGGTGTGCCGTTGCAGGAATACACCTCCAGCCCCTCTTCCTTGCGTCGCTGTGTCAGGCGTAGAGGCACCGAAGAGGTGAAGGCTGTGGCAAATCCCGACCTTGCGGAATCGGGAGCACATACCAGAATGTCGCACATGTCGCGGAGCATATCCACAAGCGAATTGATGCCTTTGGCCTGATAGCCGTCATCGTTCGAAATAAGTATTAACGGTCTTTTATTATTCATAAATTTGACTATAATTCGCTTGCAAAAGTACGAAAAAAGGTTTAAACGGGCAGTATGTCGCATAAAATATGTAACTTTGCCAAATAATTTTGGACAGAAATGGGAAAGATAATAGCACTCGCCAACCAAAAGGGTGGCGTCGGTAAGACAACGACAACAATAAACCTCGCGGCATCGCTTGCCACACTGGAAAAGACCGTACTTGTGGTCGACGCAGACCCTCAGGCTAACGCCTCAAGCGGACTCGGAATAGACCTTAACGAAATCGACTGCTCACTCTACGAATGCATCATCGACCAGGCTGACGTCCACGACGCCGTATACACAACGGACATCAACGGACTGGACATCATTCCGAGCCATATCGACCTTGTGGGAGCTGAGATAGAGATGCTCAACATCAAAAACCGCGAGCGTGTGGTGAAGAATATGCTGGAACAGATAAGGGATGACTACGACTACATACTCATCGACTGCAGCCCGTCGCTCGGACTGATCACCGTGAACGCGCTTACAGCTGCCGACTCGGTGATAATACCCGTGCAGTGCGAGTATTTCGCGCTTGAGGGAATCACGAAGCTGCTCAATACCATCAAGATTATCAAAAGCAAGCTCAATCCGTCACTCGAGATTGAGGGATTCCTGCTCACGATGTTTGACAGCCGCCTCCGACTCGCCAATCAGATTTACGACGAGGTGAAGCGACACTTCCAGGAACTGGTATTCAAGACCGTCATACAGCGTAACGTCAAGCTGAGCGAAAGCCCGGGACACGGCATTCCGGTCATCCTCTATGATGCCGACTCGGTGGGATCGAAGAACCACATGGCTCTCGCCAAGGAGATTATCAATAAGAACGCCACGCGCGACAATGCAGCCGACAATACGGCTAACGACTAAAAAACAATAACAGACAACAATGGCCGTACATAAGAAATACAGCAGAAACGTACTCGGACGCGGACTTGACGACATCGACGGAGGCAAGGGACTGGACGCCCTCTTCGACAACGCCGGTGCACGCACCGAGGGAACGTCAACCATAAACGAGATACCGCTCTCGCAGATTGAGGCTAACCCCAACCAGCCAAGACGCGAGTTTGACGCCATAGCGCTGGAAGAACTGGCGGCAAGCATTCGCGAGATTGGCATCATACAGCCCATCACGCTGCGTCAGATAGCCGACGAACGTTATCAGATCATCGCCGGCGAAAGACGCTGGAGGGCTTCGCAGATAGCCGGACTAAGCGCCATACCGGCTTACATCCGAACCATCAAGGACGAGAACGTCATGGAAATGGCGCTCATCGAGAACATACAGCGTGAGGACCTCAACGCCATAGAGATAGCTCTGGCTTACGAGCATCTCCTCGACGCGGAGGGAATGACGCAGGAGAAGGTGTCTGAGCGCGTCGGAAAGAGCCGCACCGCCATCACCAATTATCTCCGACTGCTACGTCTGCCCGCCCAGGTGCAGATAGCTCTGCAGAAGAGAGAGATAGACATGGGACACGCCAGAGCGCTGCTTGCCGTGGAGTCGCCGTCGTTGCAGATAAAGCTGTTCAACGAGGTGATAAAGAACGGCTACTCCGTACGCAAAGTGGAGGAGATGGCACAGATGCTCAAGAACGGAGAGGACGTGGACAGCGGAAAGAAGAAGATTGTGGCTAAGGCAAAGCTGCCGGAAGAGTATAACGCTCTCAGAAGCCACCTCTCGGACTTCCTGCAGACCAAGGTGCAGATGACATGCTCGCCGAAGGGAAAAGGAAAAATCACCATTCCCTTTGCCAACGAGGAGGAACTGGAGCGCATTATGAGCGCCTTCGACAAAATGAAACAACAGTGAAAAATAACATAACGTCACATATATTGCAGTCGCTGCTCGTGTGCATGGCCCTGTGTCTTGCATCGCCGGCAGCCGCACAGAAGGAAGAGGTGTCAGCCGACAGCGTCAGCCTTACACATGCCGTCTCGGACAGCGTCGTCATTAACCGCGCCGTCTATGAGGACAGCGTGGTGGACGGTCGTATCTTTATGGCAGACACCCTTAAAAACGTGCGGCCAAAACGCAATTGGGCCACATGGCGACCGAACGCCAAGAGGGCGATGTGGCTTGCCATCGTGCTGCCGGGTGCAGGACAGATATACAACCGCAAGTACTGGAAGCTGCCGTTCGTCTACGGCGGCTTCGTGGGTTGCGCTTACGCCATGCGATGGAACAATCAGATGTTCCGCGACTATTCGCAGGCTTACATGGACATCATGGACGATGATCCGAACACGCAGAGCTACAACCAGTTTCTGCATCTCGGAGCAAAGATCGACTCTTCCAACATCGATCGTTACCAACGGCTCTTCAAGAACCGTAAGGACAAGTTCCGCAGATGGAGAGACCTTAGCTTCTTCTGCCTTGTCGGCGTTTACGCCATATCCATCATTGACGCATACGTTGACGCGTCATTGTCAGAGTTCGACATCTCGAAGGACCTCAGTCTGAGAGTGGAGCCGACAATCATCAACCGCAGCAACAACGGCCTGCAGACCAATCCTCTACGCGACAACAGTCTGGGAGTGAGCTGTAGCCTCAATTTCTGAGAACATAAGGCGTTCTCGATTACAAGCAACATAAACATACAGAAACGACATACACATTTATATATATAGATGAAAAAGACATTAATATTGATAGCAACAGCGCTTCTCACATTCTCTAACCCCATCTTCGCGCAGAGCGACGACAAAGAGATAACGGTGACGGACGCTGAAGGAAAGAAGGAAATTATAGACCTGCCAGAGGGACTGACGCAAGACTATGACAGTCTGCTCAGCGCTTACAACCACAAGACTTACCTCAAAGCCAGCACGGACTGCAACATGATGGACATCAATCCTGTATACGACAAGGAAGTATACAAGGAGCGTCTTAGCCGCATTCCGTCGGTTATGGAAATGCCGTATAACGACATCGTTCAGGTGTTTATCGACCGTTATAGCGGTCGTCTGCGCCATTCGGTCAGCGCCATGCTCGGTGCACAGAACTTCTACATGCCCATATTCGAGCAGGCTCTCGAGATGTACGGACTGCCGTTGGAGCTGAAGTATCTGCCGGTTATCGAGTCGGCGCTCAATCCTAATGCCGTTTCGCGCGTGGGTGCCACCGGTCTGTGGCAGTTTATGATCACCACCGGCAAGCATTACGGACTGGAGGTAAATTCGCTCGTGGACGAACGTCGCGACCCCGTGCGTGCGTCGTATGCAGCAGCGCAGTACCTTCGCGACCTCTATCGCATATTCGGCGACTGGAATTTGGTGATTGCCGCATACAACTGTGGTCCGGAGACCATCAACAAGGCCATCCACCGCTCGAAGGGCGAGACCGACTACTGGAAGATTTATCCCTACCTTCCGAAGGAGACACGTGGATATGTGCCGGCATTCATCGCCGCCAACTACATCATGAACTACTATTGCGAGCACAATATCTGCCCGATGGAGACCGAACTGCCTTCGAAGACAGACACCGTCATGGTTAACCGTGACGTACACTTCGAGCAGGTGGCTAACGTGCTCGGCATCGATGTGGACCAGATAAAGCAGCTCAATCCGCAGTATAGACGCAACATCGTCAACGGATCGTCAAAGCCTTCCGCATTGCGTCTGCCGCAGATGCTCGTCAACGACTTCATCGACAAGGAGGACTCCATTTATGCCTACAACGCCGACGCTCTCCTGTCGAAGCGTAAGGAGGTGGAGGTCAACAGCGACGCTCCCTCTTACTCGTCACGCCCCACACGCCAGTATAGCAGCTCTTCACGCTCCACATACTCTTCACGCTCCACACGCTCTTCACGTAAAAAGAAGAACAAAAAAGAACGCTCAAAGAACGTGACAATCCGACAGGGTGATACGCTCTCGGAGATAGCAAAGCGTAACGGAACTACCGTAAAAAAGCTCAAGAAACTCAATAAAATCAGCGGCAGCAACATACGCGCAGGCAAGAAGCTTCGCATAAAGTAACGGCTCGGACGTTAGTAGCCGCTAAACTACCATACCTTACAGAAATCATCACGCCAATTTATAGGAGACTCTGATCATGGATGACATTAAAGAGAAAGAACTGCAGCGCGAAGCCGCTGACGACAAGTTGATAGAGGCAGCCTTCAAAGGAATGCTTGACATTTATCTGGCATCGCCACACCGCAAGAAGGTGGACATCATAACCAAGGCGTTCAACTTCGCCAAGCAGGCGCACAAAGGTGTGCGCAGACTCTCAGGCGAACCTTACATCATGCACCCCATTGCCGTCGCACGCATCGCCGTGGAGGAGATGGGACTGGGAAGCACCAGTATTTGCGCCGCCCTGTTGCATGACGTCGTGGAGGACACGGACTATACCGTCGAGGACATAGAGAACATTTTTGGAGAGAAGGTGGCTATGATTGTTGACGGACTGACGAAGATTTCTGGAGGCATATTTGATGATCATAAGTCGGCACAGGCTGAGAACTTCAAGAAGCTGCTCCTCACGATGAGCGACGACATCCGCGTAATCCTCATCAAGATTTGCGACCGTCTGCACAATATGCGCACGCTGGAGTCGCAGCCTGCCAACAAGCAGTATAAGATAGCGGGCGAGACATTATATATTTATGCTCCGCTTGCCAACCGCCTTGGTCTTAACAAGATAAAGACAGAGCTGGAAGACCTCTCTTTCCGCTACGAACATCCGGAGGAGTATGCCTACATCAAGTCGAAGCTGGCTGACACACAGGCACAGCGCGATGTGCTCTTCGAGTCTTTCACAAAGCCCATCAGAGCCATCCTTGATGACATGGGGCTGAAATACGAAATAAAGGCACGCGTGAAGAGTCCATACTCGATATGGAACAAGATGCAGAACAAGCATGTCACCTTCGAGGAGATATATGACATCCTCGCCGTGCGAATCATCTATACGCCGAAGGTTCGCTCGGAGGAGATAAACGAATGCTTCAAGATATATGTGGCTATAAACCAGATATACAAGTCGCATCCCGACCGTCTGCGCGACTGGGTGAACCACCCGAAAGCCAACGGCTATCAGGCTTTGCACGTCACATTGATGTCGAAGCAGGGCAAGTGGATAGAGGTGCAGATACGTTCTGACCACATGGACGAGGTGGCTGAGCAGGGCTTTGCCGCACACTGGAAATATAAGGAGGGCGAGACGGAGGTTGTCGATGACGACTCTGAGCTGAACAACTGGCTCTCCACCATCAAGGAGATTCTTGACGATCCGCAGCCGGACGCCATGGACTTCCTCGACACCATCAAGCTGAATCTCTTCGCCAACGAGATTTTCGTATTCACACCGAAGGGCGAAATCAAGACTATGCCGGCAGGATGTACGGTGCTCGACTTCGCTTTCCAGATACATACATTCCTCGGCTCGCACTGTATAGGTGCGAAGGTAAATCATAAGCTGGTGCCTCTCAGCCATCGCCTTAACAGCGGTGACCAGGTGGAGGTGCTGTCATCCAACTCTCAGCACGTGCAGGCGTCATGGATAAACTTCGTGTCCACGGCTAAGGCAAAGGGCAAGATTACTGCCATTCTGCGCCGTAACAACCGCGAACTGCAGAAGCGCGGTGAGCAGATTCTGGACGACTGGCTTGTAAAGAACGAGCTGGAGATGACCACTCCCGTCCTTAACAAGCTCTGCGACCTGCATGAGATGAAGAACAATGAGGCTCTCTTCCTCGCCATCGGCAAGCGCACCATATTGCTTGGCGATAACGACCTCGACGAATTGCGCAGCAAGAAGGCTGAGAACACGGGAGGCGGCTGGCGAAAGTTCGTGCCTTTCTTCTCGCATAACGACAAGAAAGACGATACGAAGCGCAGCTTCTTCATAGTAGGAGAGGGCTTCAACAAGAAGAAGCCGGTGATTATAAATGAGGAGAACATCTCCACGTTTGTCTTTCCGCAGTGCTGTCATCCGATACCGGGTGACGACATCCTCGGATATATCGACAACAAGAACCGCATAGAAATTCACCGTCGCGACTGTGCCGTGGCTTCCAAGCTTAAGACCAGTTTCGGCAATCGCATCCTCGATGCCAAGTGGGACATGCACAAGGTGATGTTCTTCGACGCCACCGTTCAGATTTCGGGCATCGACCGCAAGCGTATGCTTCACGATGTGGCAGAGGTAATCTCTGACAAGCTGGACGTCAACATCCATCGCGTTACCATTTCCAGCGATGAGGGCATCTTCAACGGCACCATCGAACTGCGTGTACACGACCGCAGCGAAGTGCGCATCATAATGGATGAGTTGCGTAAGATTGAGGACATAAAGGAAGTGCTGCAGATTCTCTAAGCGGCATTTAAGAATAACGAAATAGGAGTTACGAGTTAAGGTTATCCACAACCATAATTCGTAACTCCTATTTTTTTGTTTATCTCAGCGATAAATTGCAGTTTATTTAGTTGAGAGTTGAGAATGGAGAGTTGAGAGTTATGATATGTATGATAGTTAATCATATTGATTATAATATACTTAATAAGGTAATCATCGCTCGGCTTTGCCGCTTGCCTTAGCAAGAACTCTCAAATTTCAAATCTCAACTCTCAACTTCGTTAGATAAATTCCTGTTTACCGCTCTTAGTATTCCAAGCTTGCGGTCACTCCGCGTCTCATCATATCCTTCATAGTAGGCTTCAGTCGCTTTACGAAGCCTTCCCATGAGCGAACGTTGGCTGTGCTCCATCCTACCTCCGCCAGTGCTATTGCACGCGGGTAAGCCTGATAGCTGATGCGCTCGGGAGTGTTGATGCACTCGCTCCAGAGAGTGCCGGCCACACCGAAGAGATTGTTCTTCTCAAACTCTGCTCCCATTCCCCAAGCCGGATCAAGGGCGTAAGCGTCCTTCAGAGAAGTTACGGGCATTCCCCAGTTCACCTCAGGCATGTCGCCCTTCGCCATCGGATAGTCGAAGTAGCAGTGCTCACCGGGGCACAGCATGATGCGTGCGTTGTTTCGTACGGCAGCGTCAAGCGCCTCCTTTGTCTGTCCGCTACGCCATGCGAATGTCACGCAGCCGGGCTGTATCTCCTTGAAGTCAGACTCATACCAGAACATCGGAGTCTTGTGATAAGTGTCGCGAAGAAGCTCTATTATGCGATCGAAGAGGTAGCCCTGCAGCTTCCAGTTCTCCGAACGGTCCGTCGACGGGATGCCGAGCTTTCGCTTCAGCGCCTTACACTTCGGGCAGTCTGTCCAGCAGTCGAGAGCGGGATTGCCAGCTTCGTCGCCACCAAGATGGATATATTTTGACGGGAAGATGTCTGTTATCTCCTTGAATACGTTGCCGAGGAACTCGTATGTGAAGTCGTTACCGGGGCAAAGTAGCTCGTTGGAAACGCCGCAAGTGGTGCGGACGGGCACCTGACGCTGATGGCAGGTAAGCTCAGGGAAGACGCTGATGGCAGCCACCTCATGTCCCGGCATCTCTATTTCTGGCACTATTTCCACGTGATACGTAGCGGCATACTTCACCAGTTCGCGCATCTGTTCCTGGGTATAATAGCCCTTGTATGGCGCGAGCATGTCGTCCTGACCCCATCGTGAGGAAGCCAGCTCTGTGAGTTGCGGATACTTCTTTATCTCTATACGCCATGCCTGGTCATCCACGAGGTGCAGATGGAGGGCGTTGAGCTTATAGCGTGCCATCTCTGGGATGAACGCTTTCAGATCATCGAAGGGGATGAAGGTACGTGCAGGGTCGACCATCAGCTCACGTACATGGGTGCGGGGAGCGTCCTTTATGGTGAGTTGCGGGATGATGTCCACGCATTCCTTGTTGCCGCTGCCGCGCAGAATCTGGTCTAAAGTCATCAGTCCCCAGAACACGCCCTGCGCTGTCTTGCCCTTAATGGTTACGCCCTTAGCGTTCACAGCCAGCGTGTAAGCCTCGTTGTCAGTGAGAGTCTGGTCGAGCGAAAGGTTGAGCACGATGCCGCGCTGTCTGCTGTTGACGATGTTGCCGATGCGCTCTGTGAGCATACGGCGAGCCTGATTCTGCTCGTTCTGCAGCCCTTCAGCTGCCACGATGTTCCATGCTGTCTGCACGTCCATGCCCTTAGCGCCCTTCATCACGTTCATCTCCATAGGATACGGCGCAAGACACATGGAAGGGTCGCTCACCTCTTTGGCTGTTTTCGGCTCGGCGAAGAAGCGGCTCCAACCAGGTGCTTTCTTATATGCAGCCTCTGCGCCCTTCGGAACAATCAGCTTCACCTGCGAACGATTGATGCCATAGAATGTAGATACGTCTGCACGAGGCGGCACCTTTGAGTTCACCTTGACAGTCTTCAGACCCTCAAGACGTGCGAAAGCGTACTCGCCAAGCACCGGAGTGCCCTCTATTACGATGCTCTCCAAGCCCTTACAGCCCGAGAAGGCAGCCTCTCCGATGCTTGTGACGGAAGCGGGGATGGTTATCTCCTGCAACTTATCGCAAGCAAAGAACGCCTGCGACTCTATGGTCTTGAGGATTTTCGGGAGCTTGATGCGCTCCAGCTGGTGACGTGAATGAAACGCGTTCTTCGGCAGACCGGTGCTGTTGGCATCGCTGAGATCGAGGTCGCGGAGTTGGAAGCAGAGGTCGCGGAGCTGACGATAGTCGCTGTTTCCCTCCGTAGTCAGTTCGCCGGTAAGCTTGAGACTCACCGCCATAGCCTTCGTTTCGGGCTTCATGTCGCTCATCTTGGCAACGGTTTGCGCCGAAAGAGCAGCCGACACGATGGCAGCCGCTGAAAGTAGAAAGATTCTTTTCATTAGTTTTTTCGGTATAATAATATTAATAAAGATTTCCATATACTTAACAAAGTTAAGACCTTTTCGGGGGTTGAGCAAATTTTTTTTACTAAATGACAAACATGTTCGGATATTTTTAGTACATTTGCATCAGACTTATAATGAAAATATGGGAATAATAAGCCCCAATACTAATCTGATACAGAAATAATCAACTACTGCTTTTATAGTATATTTTCTAAACTTATAATGTATTCTAAATTCTTAGCTTATGAAGACGATTAAATTATTCATGCTATTATTATGTAGCATTTTCTCTTCCGTACTTCTCGGTTCGTGTAGTGCAGAGGATGAAATCAGTAACAAACAGGATGAGGTGAAAGCCGTCCTTGAAGTGGGACGCAATTCTTACTCATTCGGCAATGCCTATTGGGCATGCAAGAAAGACGGCAGTCGCAATGACGGAGACAGTCTGTACGACTGCGAACTGGAATTCTTCTCCTTCGACTATTATCGCACTATTGCTACGGGCAAGAGCCACATGCCATCCAGGTTCTCCTTTATGGTTATCTCCTTCAAGTCAGATGTAAAGCTGGAGGAGCTGACGTCTATGACCGTTAAAGGCGGCGAATGGAGCATGCAGGGCGCCATCAATATGCCAAAAGGCAATGGCGAAAGCGAATATTATCTGGCTGAGGCGGGCGACAAACCCAACAGCGACCTCATGATAGAGCGTTACGGCGACACCTTCACCATCACCATTAACCGCCTCTTTGTCGACTTTGAACGCGGCAACGACCACTCCTGGTTCATCATCGAAAATCCCTTTGTGTTCACGGGAAGCGTGACGAAAGTGCCCGAAAGATATCAGTAAAACATACAAAGTATACCTCCATTCTTTTTTGACTTGTGTCAACAAAAGGCTGTAAAGGTATACTTTTTTGTTAATATGTTTGCGTACACAATCTGCAAATAGTATCTTTGCAGCGTAAAAAGAAACATAAATACACAGGATAACATAACGGAGCCTCTTAAGCTTGTGAAGGTTTTGGCTCAGATAACGGATTTACAAATTAATTAAAAGAAAGGTAAAAAGATTATGGTAACAATGTTGATTTTGGCCATCGTAGCAATAACAATTGCACAGGCCGTAAGTATGGGTAAGAAGATTGACATGAAGTAAGGATAACTTCGGTTAGTCAGACACAAACTACCCTTCTTCTTTCGAGGAAAGAAAATTTGGTAAGTTGTTAAAATATTGGCAGCGGTTCGCTCTTGGGCGGACCGCTGCTTTTTTTTATTTAAGGCTAATAAGGCAATAACAGAAAGCGTGTATCGCTCTCTTAAGCACAAAAAAAGACAGGCAGCGCAATCTATGCGCCGCCTGTCCGAGTTTTGGTTATCTTGCTGTTATATAATTGCTTGAAGATTGATATAATCTTCTTTATGTGCTTCTGCGTTTAGTAGGCGTTCTTGTCGCCCTGCACTACGTTTGCCACTGTCTTATACATAATATATATGTCGAGCCAGACAGTCCAGTGCTCCATATACCAGATGTCGCCTCTTACGCGACCTTCCATTTGGTATATTTCCTTTGTCTCGCCACGGAAGCCCGTCACCTGGCTCCATCCGGTGATGCCCGGCTTGATGAGGTGGCGCACCATATAATAGTCGATTATCTTCGAATAGTCGTTAGTCTGCTTCACCATGTGCGGACGTGGACCCACGATACTCATCTGTCCGAGGAGCACATTGATGAACTGTGGCATCTCGTCAAGATTGGTCTTACGCATGATGTTGCCCCACTTTGTCTTACGTGGGTCGTTGAGCGTAGCCTGCACGGTGTCGGCATCCTTGTTCACCTTCATGCTTCGGAACTTCAGACAGTAGAAGTCCTTGCCGTCAAGACCCGTACGCTTCTGTCTGAAGAATATCGGTCCAGGCATTGTTATCTTCGTCACGATGCCAACGAGGAGCAGAATGAACGGGAAGAGTGTGCAGAGGAAGATAAGCGAAACGATGATGTCGAAGGCACGCTTGATGAAGCGGTTCTCCACGCGTGACAGCGGTTCGTTGTAGAGGCTCATGCATGCCACGTTGCCGAACATGGTGAAGTGCATACGGTGGTGCACATAGTTGCGTACGTTAGGCATACTGAAGAAGTGGAGGAAGTTCTGCATACAATAATGTATGATTGGCAGAATCTCTGCGCTGCGCTTCGAAGGCAGACAGCAATACACCTCATGCACCTCCGGATGCTTCTTGAGATACTCCAGCACGTCCTCCGGTTTGCCGAGGTATGTTGCCTTTTCGGGGAACAGCGGGTTGCGTTCGTCGTCGAAGTAACCGTTGACATTGTATCCCAATGTGGCGGTTTCCATTACCTCCTTGTAGAGCTCGGCAGCGTTCTCCGAACTTCCGACAATCACTACGTTGTGGACGTGATTGGGCTTACGGCGCCATGCTACTACTATTCTTCTCACCAAAACACGATAGATGGATATCAGTACGGTCATCGTAAGCATGCATAGCGCATACCTTGATGGCTCCATATGCCAGAAGTCGCCGATGGTGAACAGCAGTACGCTGAGGATTGTAAACTTGAACATGTTGCTCATTACGCGCATCACAATGAGATGCGTGCTCGCGCGGCGGCGATGAAGCACTACGCCGTTACGGTACGTACAGGCGAAGTAGAGCATGATGCTGACCGTGATGGTCTGGCGTATTGCATCATCGTGATAGATGCCTGGCATGTGTCTGCAGAAAAGCAGGAATGTCAGGATGGCAATGATAATGTCTCCGATTAATACAGCACCAATGAGCATACGGTCGCTGTGGTAGTTGAAATTAGTGGGGCTACTCATTTTTTCACAAGCAAAAATGTTTAATTGTTTATCGTATTTTAAATCTGTGTTATCGTGATTGTTCAGTATCGGCAAGCATTTGCCTCTCAAAAACTTTGCAAAAATAATCAAATTATATGTAATAGCCAAAAAATTTTTGTCCTTTCAGCCATTTACATTATCTTTGCAAGTTGGAAAGGGCGAAAACCAATGCTTTAGGTCAGCAAAAGCTGTACTATTGAGACGATAAAGCCTTCCGTAGCATTTACATCACAAACCTCATGAACAACGACAACTTAGGATTATTAGGAAAGATTGAATATCCCGACGACCTTCGCAAGTTAAGGGTGGAGCAGCTTGAAGAAGTGTGCTCCGAACTCCGCCACGTCATTGTGGAGGAGCTTGCCGTCAACCCCGGACATCTGGCCTCTTCGCTTGGTGTGGTGGAGTTGACAGTGGCCTTACACTATGTCTTCAATACCCCGTTTGACCGTATTGTGTGGGACGTGGGACACCAGGCCTATGGGCATAAGATGCTCACAGGCCGTCGCGGATGTTTCTCCACCAACCGTAAGTTGCACGGCATTAGGCCTTTCCCGAGCCCGATGGAGAGCGAGTACGACACTTTCACGTGCGGACACGCCTCTAATTCTATTTCGGCGGCGCTCGGTATGGCTGTGGCGGCACGCAAGACCGGCAACGACTCACGCCATGTCGTTGCCGTAATCGGTGACGGTGCGATGTCTGGAGGACTGGCTTTCGAGGGCCTTAACAATGTGTCGTCGTCGCCAAACGACCTCCTTATCATTCTTAATGACAATGATATGAGTATTGACCGTGCCGTGGGCGGCATGGAGAAGTATCTGCTCAATCTTGATACCAATGCCACATACAACCGCCTGCGCTTCAAGGCTTCGCAATGGCTCCATTCCAAAGGCTACCTTAATGAAAACCGCAGGAAAGGACTCATCCGCCTCAACAATGCCCTGAAGTCGGCGCTTGCCCATCAGCAGAACATCTTCGAGGGCATGAATATACGCTACTTCGGACCGTTCGACGGCAACAATGTCAGCGAGGTGGTGCGCATACTGGAACAGCTCAAGGACATGCGCGGCCCCAAGCTCCTGCATCTCCACACCGTGAAAGGCAAGGGATATGCCCCGGCGGAGAAGGAGGCTACCATCTGGCACGCCCCCGGACTCTTCGATGCCGAGACTGGAGAGCGCATCAAGAAGGAGGACAGTCCTTATCCGCTTAAATTCCAGACCGTGTTCGGCAAGACTCTTCTTGAGCTTGCACGTCAGAATCCGCGCATCGTCGGCGTTACGCCAGCCATGCCGACGGGCTGCTCCATGGACATCATGATGAAGGAAATGCCTGACCGCGTGTTTGATGTGGGCATCGCTGAAGGACATGCCGCCACATTCTCGTGCGGTATGGCGAAGGACGGACTGATGCCTTTCTGTAATATTTACAGCGCGTTCGCACAACGTGCTTACGACAATATCATACATGACGCTGCCGTGCTAAACCTCCCCGTGGTGTTCTGCTTTGACAGATCGGGACTGGTGGGAGAGGACGGACCCACACATCACGGTGTCTTCGACATCGCTGCCCTGCGCTGCGTGCCCAACCTTACGCTCTGCTCACCGATGAACGAGGCTGAGCTTCGTCGCATGATGTACACGGCGCAGCTGCCTGACAAGGGCACTGTCGTGATACGCTATCCAAGGGGTAGGGGAGTTATGGGAGCCGACTGGGAATGCCCGTTCGAGGAGATACCCGTCGGAAAGGGCCGCTGTCTGCGCCAAGGCACGGACGTAGCTGTCCTCAGTTACGGACCGATTGGCAACGACGTGGTAAAAGCCATCGACCGCATTGAGCAGGGCGGACAGCAGTTAAGCGTAGCCCATTACGACATGCGCTTCTGCAAGCCGCTTGACGAAGAACTCCTTGAGAGCATCGCCTCCACATTCCGCCGCATCGTTACCGTAGAGGACGCACAGCGAGCTGGCGGATTTGGCTCTGCCATACTGGAATGGATGAGCGACCACGACAAGGACGTTACTGTCAAGCGCATAGGTCTGCCCGACCGCTTCATCGAGCATGGCACGGTGGAACAGTTACGCCATATTGCCGGTACTGACATTGACGCCATCGTAGATGCCATTACCAATACATCTAATATACATTCTTAAGACATTATGAAAATCATCATAGCCGGTGCCTATGCCATAGGTACACACTTAGCGCGCCTTCTCTCACGAGAGCATGACGACATCGTCGTTATCGACTCTGACGAGGAACGACTCGCACGGATCGGGTCTGACGTGGACATCCTCACCATGGAGGCGTCGCCCACCAGCGTGAAGGCGCTGCGAAGGGCTGGGGCTGAACATGCCGACCTCTTCATTGCCGTAACGCCGGACGAGAGCCAGAACATGGCGTCATGCGTGCTTGCCAACGGACTCGGCACCAAGAAGACGGTGGCTAAAATAGACAACTCTGAATACATCGAGCCTGACCTCCAGGCTTTCTTCGGACGACTGGGCGTCAGCTCCATCATCTATCCGGAGATGCTTGCTGCCACCGACATCAATAACGGACTGAAGATGTCGTGGGTAAGACAGCGCTGGGACGTTCACGGAGGAGCGCTGGTGATGCTCGCCGTGAAGCTGCGCCAGTCATGCACCATCCTCGACCAGCCGCTGCGAAATCTCTGCGGACCTGAGGATCCTTATCATATCGTGGCCATCAAGCGCGACGGCGAGACCATCATACCGGGCGGTAACGACTGCCTCCAACTCTACGACCTCGCCTACTTCATGACCACCAGACAGTATATACCTTATATAAGGAAGATTGTGGGCAAGGAGCATTACGTTGACGTGAAGAACGTGATGATAATGGGAGGCGGCGCCACTGCCGTGCGTACCGTCAAGACCATGCCCAGCTACATGGACGTAAAGATCATTGACATTGACGAACAGCGTTGCGAGCGACTCAATTCGCTCCTTGAAGACGAAGACGCTCTCGTCATCAACGGTGACGGACGCGACCTCTCGCTTCTCATCGAAGAAGGAATAAAGAACACACAGGCGTTCGTTGCGCTTACCGGCAATGCCGAAACCAACATCCTCGCCTGCCTCACAGCCAAGCGACTCGGTGTGCGCAAGACCGTTGCAATGGTAGAGAATATCGACTATATCAGCATGGCGGAGAGCCTTGACATCGGAACAATCATCAACAAGAAGTCGATTGCTGCCAGCCACATCTATCAGATGATGCTTGACGCCAACGTACACAACGTGCGCTTCCTTATGACTGCCAATGCCGACGTAGCGGAATTCATTCCCTGCGAGGGAGCCAAGATAACCCGCAAGCCCGTAAAGGACTTGGGTATGCCGCAGGGTATGACCATTGGCGGACTCGTCCGCGACGGACAGGGCTACCTCGTATCCGGTAACACAATGATACAGCCCGGCGACTCCGTTATGGTGTTCTGTCATAATATCAACATGAAGAAGATAGAGAAACTGTTCGTATGATAAACCTGAAGTTGATATACAAGATATTAGGCTCGCTGCTCTTCATTGAGACAGTGATGCTGCTCATGTGTCTTGGCGTGGCTTTCTATTATCATGAGGATGACGTCCTGGCGTTCGGAACGTCCATCGCCGTCTCCATAGCCTCAGGCTTCGTCCTGCGCTATCTCGGTCATGGCTGCGACAACTCGCTCTCACGCCGTGACGCTTACCTTGTCGTGGCGCTCACGTGGGTGGTGTTCTCCCTTGTGGGAACGATGCCCTTCGTCATTGGAGGCTATCTGCCCTCGTTTACGGACGCCTTCTTCGAGACAATGTCCGGATTTACCACCACCGGCGCCACCATCATTGACGATGTCAGCGTCCTGCCTCACGGCATTCTGTTCTGGCGCTCGCTGATACAGTGGATAGGCGGTCTCGGCATCGTGTTCTTCACCATTGCCATCCTTCCCTCCCTTGTCGGAGGAAGCGTAAAGGTGTTCGCGGCGGAGGCCACCGGACCAATAAAGACCAAGCTCCATCCCCGTCTCAGCACCACAGCCAAGTGGATATGGGTGGTTTATCTGCTCATCACCATTTTCTGTATAGGATCATTGATGTTGGCAGGAATGGACGTATTCCGCAGCATCAACTATGCGTTTACGTCGGCAGCCACCGGAGGATTCGCCGTAGACAGCGACTACTCGTTGTTCACGCCAGCCATCCAGTACATCCTGACGTTCTTCTGCTTCATAGCAGGCGCCAACTTTACGTTGCTGTATATGACCGCCTCGCAGCGTCGCATCTCCACATTGCTGCGCAGTTCGGAGTTCAAGTTCTATTTCTTCGTGGTCTTGGCATTCTCGGCGTTCATCGTCGTAGAGCTGATGTGGAAGAACGGATACAGTCTGGAACCAGCCATCCGCAGCAGTCTCTTCCACGTGGTGTCCTTCATTACCACCACCGGCTTTCTTGCCGACGACCCAGGCAAGTGGCCTCATGTGACGTGGGTGGTGCTCGCTGTCTGCATGTTCTTCGGCGCCTGCTCCGGATCGACGAGCGGCGGCTTCAAGTGCATCAGAGCGGTTATGGTGCTCAAGGTCATCAAGAACGAGTTTCGTCAGATGCTCCATCCCAACGCCATCCTGCCCATGAAGATAGACGGCACCAACGTTCCGTCCTCAAAGCGCGTGACGCTCTTGGCGTTCCTCGCCACCTATCTTGTCCTGTGCCTCTTCTGTTCGTTCTCAATGATAGCGATGGGCATCGACAACACCAACGCCATCACCATCACGCTCAGCTGCTTAGGCAACGTAGGTCCGACGCTTGGTCTGGAGATAGGCCCCACAATGTCATGGAGCATCCTTCCCGACACAGCCAAGTGGATATGCTCCGTGCTGATGCTGATAGGCCGTCTGGAGATATTCTCCGTCCTCGTAATCTTCTCACCCCAGTTCTGGAAAGAAAATTAACTTACTAAATAAAATCATTTATGGAACCAATTAAGTTTAACGCACTTCTCAAGTCCACCATCTGGGGCGGCGAGAAGATCATCCCTTTCAAGCACCTTAACGTAGAGCAGGAGAATGTCGGCGAGAGCTGGGAAATCTCAGGCGTGCCGGGCAACGAGACAGTCGTAGCCAACGGACCGTACGCAGGCAAGAAACTCAACGAAGTAGTGGCTGAGCTTAAGGACAAGCTCGTGGGCGCTGACAACTACAAGCGCTTCGGCGATGAGTTCCCCCTCCTCATCAAGTTCATTGACGCACGTCAGGATCTTTCCATCCAGGTGCACCCGACAGACGAAATTGCAAAGCGTCAGGGCAAGGAGCGCGGCAAGACAGAGATGTGGTATCTCCTCGACTCTGACAAGGACGCCACTCTGCTCTGCGGTCTCAAGAAGCAGATCACACCGGAGGAATATACAGCAATGGTGGAGAACGACACCATCTGCGACGCCATCTCACGCTATGACGTGAAGGAAGGCGACTGCTTCTTCCTCCCCGCAGGACGCATCCACGCCATCGGCACAGGCTGCTTCCTCGCCGAAATTCAGCAGACCAGCGACGTTACATACCGCATCTACGACTTCAAGCGTAAGGACAAGAACGGCAATTACCGTGAGCTCCACACAAAGCAGGCTGCCGAGTGCATCAACTATAACGTAGAGAGCAACTACCGTACAGACTACACACCGGTGAAGAATCAGGGTGTGAGCCTCGTGCAGTGCCCTTACTTCAATACAGCCGTTTACGACCTCGACGAGCCGATGACGCTCGACTATTCTGAGCTAGATAGCTTCGTCATCCTTATCGGACTCAAGGGCGAAGGCACCATCACCGACAACGAGGGCAACACCTTCACTCTGCAGGCAGGCGAGAGCATCCTCGTTCCCGCAACAACAGAGACTCTGAAGGTGGAAGGCACCATCAAGTTCCTCGAGACATACGTGTAAGAAGGCTTGTATAAGACAATAATCAGACATGACGTCACCATAAGACGCAGACAACGGCATCAAACCCCGTTGTCTGCGTTTTTTTTGTTTACACATATATTAATATAGCGTTATCAATTCTTTTTATATGGTTTTATTTACTAATTTTGTAGGCAATTATTACATCCTCGTATAATCTGATGACAATATAGAATAACTTTAAAAAACAATATCCAAGAAAAAGAATTATGACAACATTGACAATCATGATTGTCGTGGCTTTCGTTATAGGCTATGCTTGCATCGCCATGGAAAGTCTGACAAAGGTGAACAAGGCAGCCGTGGCGCTGCTGATGTTTGTGGCTTGCTGGACGCTATATATGTGCGACCCGCTGCAGTTTCTTACAATGATGCACCCCGACTATGCCGGTGGCATTGAGGGAATGGCGGAGAAGGTCACCTCCATCATACAGGAGCATCTCGGCGACACCTCTACGACGCTTTTCTTCCTGATGGGTGCTATGACAATCGTGGAGATTGTCGACCAAAACGGCGGATTCAATTGGGTGCGCAAGGTAATGAAGACACACTCGAAGCGTGCCCTGCTATGGCGCATCGCCTTCCTTACCTTCATCCTTTCAGCCATCCTCGACAACCTTACGACAAGTATCGTGATGATTATGATTCTGCGCAAGCTCGTCGCTGACCGCAACGACCGCCTCATCTACGCTTCGCTTGTCATTATCGCAGCCAACTCAGGCGGTGCCTTCTCGCCCATCGGCGACGTCACCACCATCATGCTCTGGAACAAGGGCCTTATCACAGCTCTTGGCGTCATCAGCGAGATTCTCATTCCGTCCATCGTTTCGATGCTTATTCCTGCGTTCATCCTGCAGTACAGCCTCAAGGGCGAGCTCCATATGCCGGAGGTGAAGGCTGGTGCAGACGAGGACTCTGGTGACTTCACCGAGACACAGCGTAAGGCTGTCTTCGTAATCGGTGTGGGCGGTCTGATTTTCGTGCCCATCTTCAAGAGCATCACACATCTGCCTCCGTTCGTAGGCATCCTCCTTGTGCTCGGCGTTCTCTGGACCACCACAGAGGTGTTCTATCGTCATCTCCATCGCGGACATGACGCAGAGGGCACACAGAAGCGCGTCACCAACTTGCTCTCACGCGTGGATATGTCCACCATCCTCTTCTTCCTCGGCATCCTAATGGCTGTCTCTTGCCTCTCTGAGGTGGGTGTGCTCACAGCTCTCGGCGAGGGTCTGAACGTCTTCTTCGACGGCAATCACTACCTCGTCACCGGCATCATCGGTGTCCTCTCGAGCATCGTCGACAACGTACCGCTTGTTGCAGGCTGCATGGGCATGTATCCGGTTGCCGCTACAGGCGACATGGCAGTGGACGGCATCTTCTGGCAGCTCCTCGCTTACTGCGCCGGTGTGGGCGGCTCAATGCTCATCATCGGTAGCGCCGCTGGCGTTGTGGTAATGGGTCTGGAGAAGATCACCTTCGGATGGTATATGAAGAAGATCACATGGATAGCTTTCGTTGGCTACATAGCCGGCATCATCAGCTATTACGTGCTCCGTACATACATCTTCACTACTCCGCTGTAATGGAGTTTTGAGTTTTAAAAAAGGCTTTAATGCAGGTCAGAGAATAGTTTCTCTTGTTTCATGCATTAAAGCCTCTTTTGTTTTTATAAAGCGCTGCTTTGGTTATGATGGTGCGGGCTATTTTAAACAGCTCATATAGCGGGTTCTTTTCTAATTCTTCGGCGGTTCCGAAGACAATATTTGCATTTCTAACGCTCAATACTCCCAGTTGAGCGCACAACAAAATCTTTGGTGCGAAATTCTTGAGTTTTGAGCGTGCAGGGATAAACGGTTTAAACACAGTGGATTATGTGGTTGGTGAGCGGAATGTGCAAAAAATGAAAGCGCCCAAAAGCCACTTTTTGCTGCAATAGCGCCACTTTTACACTCTAATAGTGCCACTTTTATCATGCAATAGCGCCACTTTTACTGTCTAATAGTGGCACTATTGGAGTGTAAAAGTGGCTCTATCGTTATGCGCGGGTGCTGTTTGCACAGCAAAACACCATAAAAACAGCTTTTTGATTCTCTAGAATTGATTTTTATTTTGTAACAGCTTTTTACTCTTTGTACGATATTTGCATGACGGACATGAAGAGGTTTTTGACAAGAAGATTACTAAAAATGCAATCACCGCAATAATACTATTGATTTTACGTTCTTTTCAAAGAAAGGGTTTGTGTGATAGTAGTTTAAAGGCTAAAAGCACTACCTTTGTACGCATTATAACAACAATACGTTTAAGGTCACAATTTGTGATCTCAAAAATAAAGATAGAAACATGGCAAACAACATAGATAAAAAAGAACCAGTCGCAATTTGCGACCAGTCCAAAATAGATGTTACAAAATGCGATAACCATGAACTCGCAGGTAATATTGAACCTCTAATAAAAGTAATTAGAGGGCAACAAGTTATGCTTGATAAAGATTTAGCAATGCTATATGGGGTAGAAGCTAAAGTTCTGAATCAGGCTGTTAAACGCAATGTTGAACGCTTTCCTAATGACTTTCGGTTTCAATTGACAAAGGAAGAATGTTTAAGGTCACAAATTGTGACCTTAAACGAAAAACAAGGTCAACACCTCAAATATATGCCGTATGCTTTTACTGAACAAGGCGTGGCAATGCTTAGTAGTGTTCTCCGTTCAAAAACAGCCATTGAGGTCAATATACAAATCATGCGAGCATTTGTTTCAATGCGTCACTTTATGGTAAACAATGCTTCTGTTTTTAGTCGTTTGGAAACGATGGAATATCATCAGTTGGAAATCCTGCAACATCAACAAGATACCGATAAGCACATTGAAGCAACCAATAAGCGCATAGACGAAGTATTCCGCAGATTGGACGAGGGCAATGCAAAGCCGAAACAAGGTGTGTTCTACAATGGGCAAGTTTATGATGCCTATACTTTCGTGTCCGACTTGATTAAGAGTGCGAAGAAGCGTATTGTCCTTATCGACAACTATGTTGACGAGACTGTACTGACATTGCTCGATAAAAGAGATAATAACGTGTCTGCAATCATCTACACTCAGCAGATAAACCGTCAGTTCCAACTCGACATAGACCGTCATAATGCTCAATATGCACCGATTGATGTTGAAACATTCCGTTTATCACATGACCGCTTCCTTTGTATAGACGATGATGTATATCACATAGGTGCATCCATTAAGGACTTAGGCAAAAAGTGGTTTGGTTTCTCCAAGATGGAGATACTTACACCAGACGAATTGGTAGAACGAATCAATAGAGGGTAATACATACGAAAATTTCAAGAAAAAGAACTTAATACATAAATATAATGAAAAGGATTTGGATTTTTCTGATGGCGATGCTCAGCATCGTTTCTTTTACAGGTTGTGATAAGACGGAGGAACCTAACGGACCGGTTATTGACTATGACAATCTGTTCGATAGGACTTATACTATTAACGACGATGGCTGCTGTGTGCTTGAAAGTTGCGAGCCCACAAGAGCTACAGTTATTGAGGATGAGGTAAAAGGGTATGGTTGGAAAGTCATAGGCATGTATGAAGTTCAGAATGACGGCAGGCTTTCACAGAAAGATTATCGCGAAACAGTTTGTGGTGGAGGATATGAAGATTACTGGTTTGAGTCAGACAGTCGGCTTGTCGGTTTCCTCCATAGTGACATCGCAGGCAAATTCTATAATAAGACAACGTGGCGCTACGATGCTACAAAGGGTTTCATCATGCGTGGCACAGAAAGCGAAAGTTTGCAAAACCGCTATATGCAAGTGCTGGCTTTGGCCACTCTCCAAGGAAAGGAATTCTATATGTACACCATGCAAAATATTGGTGTCAAATACGACGAGCACGGTAATCAGAAACCTTTTTATTGCATGGTTGTCTATCAACGCATGACCGACAATGAACTTGCCAAAATGAAGAAAGCATACGATTATGATGCAAACTTTGATTTTACCGGTGCCGTTCCTGACGACTGCAAGTTCCGTGTAAGTGCAAGATACTACAACCCCGACGATTTTGAAGAAGGAACCAACGGAAGTGTCATCGTCGCTTTTGGAAATGTAGAATTCTCACTAACCGACCATCTCGGCACGGCAATGCTTCCAAACCCAGCATTGGAATATTTCGACTCCATCGTTTGGAGAGCCAACGACAGAATTGTTCCAGACAGATATGTCATACACCGCAACAATCAGAGCAAGGCGCAGACTGTCCTGACATGGACTACCCGTTTCTTCTATACGAACCCAAACCTGACCACATACTTTGAGGGTTACAAGAAAGGTCGCATCGTCTATACATACACGATGCACCACGACATCTACTTCGACAAATTCTTGTGCTTCGATTGGGGAAAGTTTTCGATGAGCAAGCCAAGAGAGTTTACTGCTACATGTTTGCTTGACAAAAGCCGGAGTTTCACCGTTTACGAACCAAGGACATACAACAATGATATGAACAAGGTGTATGCCGAACTGCGCTACAATTCCGAAGAAAAAGGCAAGGGCAACGATATTGCCATCCTGGAAAAGGAAATCAGTGAACTGACGGAACTTATGATTAACCATTATGGCAAGGGAACCGAAGTGGGTAAGCAGGTGGAGCATTACCGCACCTTATTCAAGGCTCTTCCTGAAAAAGCGCATATTATTACATATTGGGCAACTGCTGATACAAGAATTGCACTTGTTCTCAATCGCGACGATGCTGACTCCAAGAATGATTACTATTACGTTCATGCTGAACCAGTTCAACAATAACAAAGCAATCCATTCACAACTGGAGGTTTTATCCGCAAAATAGTTGATGGAACGAATCGCTATAGTATAGTGGTGAATTACATTATAGTATTTGGGTTAAAGCCCTGCCTACTGCTGCGATGTTATGTAGATGTAATATATACAAAAAAAACTTCCGTAGAAACTGACTCCCTGGTTTGGTTGTCAGTTTCTACGGAAGTTGTCCGTTTATTACAGTCTGTCTGTATTAGAGCAGAGCGTCGAACTTCTTTCTGAGGTCGCCTTCTGTGATGGCACCTACGTGCTTGTCAACGAGCTCACCACCCTTGAAGAAGAGGAGTGTGGGGATGTTGCGGACGCGATACTCGATGGTTACGTCATCGTTAGCCTCTACGTCGCACTTGCCTACAACGATCTTGCCGTCGTACTCCTCAGCGAGCTTTGATACGATAGGAGCGATCATGCGGCAGGGACCGCACCATGTTGCCCAAAGGTCAACTACCAATGGCAGTTCGCCACTCTTGTACTGCTCGAGATTCTCTGTTGTAATCTGTACTTCCATTTTCTTGTAATTTTTAGTTTTGTTATGTTATTATAGACTCGATTATTACCAATATATATTATTTGTCATCAAATATTATGCCAAGCGTCGGCGCGTCAGTTGATGGCATACCTGACAGTCTCGTGTTCCTCCGTCTCGTTGTTGAGGTCGTCAAGGAAGTTGAGGAGCTTCTTGCTCGGGTTGATGGTGGTGTTATGGCTCAGAAGCGTGAGGTCCGTGTTGTGCTCAGAGTCGTGGATGTTGAAGTAGAGCGGCACGTTGCCGGGATTGCTCTTGAGCAGCACCTCCAGGTCGTTCATGCGCGAGTTGTGGAGCAGGGTGGAGTCGATGTAGATGGTGAACCTCTCTATGCGCTTGTCCTTCACGTCGTTCATAAACTCCACGCTCTTGATGACCAGCTCCAGGCTGTTTGGCGCGTTGGCGAATCGCTGTCGCATGGTGGCTGTGATGTATACGATGTATTCCTCCTTCAGCATGTGCTGCCACTTTGTCCATTCGTCGCCGAAGAGCGCCAGCTCGCCCTGACCGTTGAAGTCTTCGATGGTGACGATGCCGAACGGCTTGTTGTTCTTCGTGAATCGTGACGTCACGGACGAGACGATGCCTCCGAAGGTCAGCTCCGCCGTCTTTGCCATTTCCTGCTTGTCCATGTCGCGTGTTAGCTGGTCGCAGCGCAGGTTGCACATCGAATTGAGCACCACGCTGTATTCGTCCAGCGGATGCGCGGAGAGATAGATGCCCACGAGGTCGCGTTCCTTCTTCAGCAACTCTATGGTGCTCCACTGTTCTGCCTCAGGCGGCTTCGGTGTGGCTATCTCCACTCCTCCCATGTCGCCGAAGAGCGAGTTCTGCATCTGGTTTTGCTCCTGCTGATAGGTCTGTCCGTAGCGTAGCAGTATCTCGATGAACGTGCCTTTCGGAGTCTCGCCGAAGTAGCTCTCGCGACGTATTCCGAAGTTGTCAAGTCCTCCGCTCAGAGCGAGTGACTCGAGCGCCTTGCGGTTTACGGCAGAGAGATTCACGCGCTGCACGAAGTCGTAGATGTCCTTGTAAGGTCCGTTCTTCTCGCGTTCCTCGATGATGTTGATGGCAGCGGCGTCGCCCATGCCCTTTATGGCAGAAAGTCCGAAGCGTATCTCGCCCTTCTTGTTGGCTGAGAACTTGCGCTGACTCTCGTTGACGTCGGGTCCGAGGCAGGGTATGCCCATCGCCTGACATTCTGACATGAGCTTCGTGATCTTGGTGATGTCGCTGATGCATCGGCTCATGTTGCCCGCCATGAACTCGGCAGGATAGTGCGCCTTGAGGTAAGCCGTCTGGTATGCCACCCACGAATAGCACGTGGCATGCGACTTGTTGAAGGCGTATGACGCGAATTTCTCCCAGTCTGCCCAGATCTTCTCCAGCACCTTCGGGTCATGTCCGTTCTTCTTTCCGCCCTCGATGAACTTAGGTTTCATGGCGTCTACGATGGCTTTCTTCTTCTTACCCATCGCCTTACGCAGGGCGTCTGACTCGCCTCGGGTGAAGTTGGCAAGCTGTCGGGAGAGGAGCATCACCTGCTCCTGATATACTGTGATGCCGTACGTGTCCTTCAGATACTTCTCCATGCAGGGGATGTCGTACTTTATCTCCTCCTTGCCGTTCTTACGTGCGATGAAGGATGGGATGTAGTCCATAGGTCCCGGACGGTAGAGGGCGTTCATGGCGATGAGGTCCTCGAAGACGGTAGGCTTCAGCTCGCGCAGGTATTTCTGCATACCGGCAGACTCGAACTGGAACGTACCGATGGTCCGTCCTTCCTGATAGAGCTTGTATGTCAGCTCGTCGTCGATGGGGATCGTGTCGAGATTGAGCGTAAATCCGTGTGTGAGGCGTATGTTCTCCACCGTTTCCTTCATGATGGAGAGCGTGGAAAGTCCGAGGAAGTCCATCTTGATGAGGCCCGTCTCCTCGATGACGTGTCCGTCATACTGCGTGGCGAGGAGCTTGTGTCCGGGGTCAGACTTGTCCTCAGCCGTCGACACCGGCACCCAGTCGCTGATGGCGTCGCGGCAGATGATGGTGCCGCAGGCGTGGATGCCCGTTCCGCGGACGGTGCCCTCCAGCATCTTTGCGTACTTTATGGTGTTGGCAAGTCGCGGGTCGGCGCTTGCCTCCGCCTCCTGCAGCTCCGGCACTTCGCTGATGGCGTTGGGCAGATTCATCTTCTTGCCGTCCTTCAGCTTATCAGGTATGGCCTTGCACAGGCGGTTAGATACGTCGAGAGGCAGCTTCTCCACACGTGCCACGTCCTTGATGGAGTTCTTTGTGGCCATCGTGCCGTAGGTGATGATGTGCGCCACTTTGTCGTGTCCGTACTTGTCCTCCACCCATTCGAGCACCTTTCCGCGTCCGTCGTCGTCGAAGTCGGTGTCGATATCAGGGAGCGAGATACGGTCAGGATTGAGGAATCGCTCGAACAGAAGGTCGTATTTTATAGGGTCAATCTTGGTGATGCCGAGGCAGTAAGCCACAACGGATCCGGCAGCCGAACCACGTCCCGGACCTACCATCACGCCCAGTTCGTCTTGAGCGGAATTGATGAAGTCCTGCACGATGAGGAAGTATCCCGGGAAACCCATGGTCTTCATGATGTGCAGCTCAAACTTGACGCGCTCCGACACCTCTTCGGGCAGCGGGTCGCCGTAGAGTCGCTTGGCTCCGTCGTAGGCAAGCTTTGCCAGATAGTCAGCCTCGAACTTTATTCGGTAAAGCTTGTCGATGCCTCCGAGCTTCTTTATCTTGCTCTCGGCTTCCTCCTGTGACATTATGTCATTGCCGTTTTCGTCCGTGGTGAACTCGCGGAAAAGCTCCTCCGGCGTGATGCGCTTGCGTGTGTCTTCCTCCGTGCCGAACTCTTTAGGGATGGGGAAGAATGGCATGATGGGGGAGTGGTCGATGGAGTAGAACTCCACCTTGTCAAGAATCTCAAGCGTGTTGGAGAGAGCTTCGGGCACGTCTGCGAACACTTCGTTCATCTCCTCGCGCGTCTTAAACCATTCCTGCTTCGTATAGAGCATGCGGTTGGGGTCGTCGAGGTCCTTTCCTGTGGCAAGGCAGAGCAGGTGGTCATGGGCTTCGGCGTTGTCCTGATTGACAAAGTGGCAGTCGTTGGTGCAGACCAGCTTTATGCCGTATTCCTTAGCCAGCTCCATCAACACCTTGTTGGCTTGCTGCTGCAGCGGGAAAGTCTCGCGGTTGGCACGCTGATGCGGGTCGCGCACCTCGTGGCGCTGAAGCTCCAGATAATAGTCTTCGCCGAACAGATTCTTATACCATTCGATGGCTTCCCTTGCTCCGGCTATGTCGTTCTTCAGAATCTTCGCCGGCACTTCGCCTGCTATACAGGCCGAACAGACGATAAGGTCCTCATGATACTTCTCCAGGTCCTCGCGGTCAGTACGCGGACGCATGTAATAGCCGTCCACCCATGCGCGAGACACCAGCTTGATGAGGTTCTTGTATCCGTTGTAGTTCTTGGCGAGGACGATGAGGTGATAGCCTCCCATGTCGCCTTTCTCCTTCACACGGTCCGACTTCTTGCGGTGTGCCACGTACATCTCGCATCCGAAGATGGGCTTGAACGGCTCCTTGCCCTCCTTCTTCAGCTTACCGTTCACCTTGTTGCAGTAATTGAACAGCTCTTTCACGCCGAACATATTGCCATGATCGGTTATCGCCATACCGCGCATGCCGTTGGCAATGGCCTTGTCGACGAGCTTCTCAACGGGCGACTGGCCGTCGAGGAGAGAGTAGTACGTGTGGACGTGCAGATGTATGAAGTCTTCCATGTGTGGTGTGTGATTTTGTATAAATTGGAAATCAAAGTTAGCCCTTATTGCTGAGACAACCAAAAGAATAGTAGAAAAATTTGTCATTTCCGTAAAAAAAACTTACCTTTGCAAAGATAAAAAGGGCGCTTCTTGCTCATATGTTTTTCCGTATGCGCCGCATCCTTAACTATCGAAACCTCTATTTACTCACATCTATTATAAAAATAGCATCCTTATACATTCCCCGCTACTATGATAAAAAATATAAAGATAAAGAAACTTAAGAAGATACGACTTCATCGTGAAGGAACGGACACGCTCATTTATGGCTTCATTTTCATTGCCGCAGTGGCGCTGTTGCTGTGGCGTTTTGTGGACGTGAAGGCTCCTTTCTGGTGCTTCCTCGCCATAATGGGCACGGTGTATGGTATAGTGATTAACTTCTTCCGCTGCCCCATCCGTTACTTCCCGGAGGAGAACACTGAGAAAATAGTTGTGGCTCCGGCTGACGGACGCGTGGTGGTTATTGAGGAAGTGGAGGAGAATACGTACTTCCACGACCGCCGTATTATGGTGAGTATCTTTATGAGTCTGTTCAATGTACACGCCAACTGGTTCCCCGTAGACGGAAAGGTGACGAAGGTGGAACATCACAACGGCAACTTCCATAAGGCTTGGCTTCCGAAGGCAAGCGAGGAAAACGAACACGCTGACGTGGTGATCACCACTCCCGAAGGAACGGACATCCTCTGCCGACAGATAGCCGGCGCCGTGGCTCGACGCATCGTCACCTACGCAAAGGAGGGAGAGGAATGCTACATCGACGAGCACCTCGGTTTCATCAAGTTCGGCTCACGTGTGGACGTGTTCCTGCCGCTCGGAACGGAGATTTGCGTAAAGATGGGCCAGGCCACAACAGGCGACCAGACAATTATCGCAAAGCTTAGCTGAAAGCAGACTGACTTTTAATAAATTCAATACAACAAACTTCGAATTATGGCAAACATAATCACACGCATTATCCCCAACACCCTAACTTGTGGCAACCTCGTATCGGGCTGCATTGCTACAGTCTTTGCCCTCTCAGGCGACGCTCGCATGGCATTGTTGTGGATTATCGCAGGAGCCGTGTTTGACTTCTTCGACGGTATGAGCGCACGCCTTCTGAATGTCAGTTCGCCTATAGGCAAGGAGCTTGACTCGCTTGCCGATGACGTGACCTTCGGTGTGGCTCCGGCAGCCATCATCTTCCGTGAGCTTCAGACGCTGGAATGTCCTGACTTTCTTGCGCCTGTGGCAGAATACTTGCCCTATTTCGCTTTCGTTATGGCGGCTTTCTCTGCCTTGCGCCTTGCCAAGTTTAATCTTGACACACGCCAGACCACATCGTTCATCGGTCTGCCGACGCCAGCCAACGCCCTGTTCTGGGGCTCATTGCTGGTATCGCGTGCCGACTGGTTCGAGTCGTCTCCGCTTATGGTGCCCGTGCTTCTGGTGATGATTTGCTTCAGCAGCTGGCTCTTGGTGGCTGAGATTCCGATGTTCGCTCTGAAGTTCAAGCATTGGGGATGGAAAGAAAACGAGTTGCGTTACACGTTTATCGTCTTCTCCGCTGTTATGATTTTTTTCTTCGGTATTATCCAAAGCTTCTGGATGATAGTGGCGTGGTACTTCATCGTTTCGTTGTGTTCGAACATGATGACAAAGAAAGCGCAAGCCTAACGTTTATTGCTCATGTGCTTTAACGTTATGGCATGGTATTTGATTTAAGATATTCGGAAGTATTAATCAAATCATTTGTATAATCAAAAACGAATATTATGTCGGTATTTGCACTACTAATAAAATATCTGTTCATCGTCTTCATCCTCGTCGCCTTCTTCGTAATAGGAGTGGTGGCGTATTTCCTCCATCGTGTACGTAATGCTGCACGACGCTTCGCCAACGGCGGAATGGGAGGCGGACGTTCTTCTGCCGCCAATAACGGTACGTACGGCTCGGCTTCTTCGTCGTCATCATCTACGTCTTCTTCTGCAAACAATACTGGCAGCAACGGTAATGCAGCAGGAAGCAGCAGACCGGTATCGGGCGATATCTACGATTCGCGTTCGCCTCGTGAGGCTAATCGCAAGATTTTCGCAAAGGACGAAGGCGAATACGTTGACTTTGTGGAAGAATAAAGAATATATCAGAAATACATTTATATAAAACAAAAACGCCCTGCAAAGGTAAATCATAACCTTTGCAGGGCGTTTTCTATTTAGGAGTTGTGAGTTTCTCTACTCCAACACAACCTTTCTTGCCAGCAGACAGGCTCCGGTTATGCCGCCACGCTCGCGTAGCTTGGAGAGGCAGAGACGTGTGTCCTTGTTGACAAGGTTGAGCGAATACTTTCTTACTGAAGTCAGAACGGACTGGAGGAGGAAGTCGCCGGTGCGTGCCATCACGCCACCGATTACCACGAGTTCGGGGTTGAAGATGTTGATGAGGTTGGCGACGGTCTCGCCAAGGTTGCGTCCTATCTTCTCTATGACATCTATGCAGAGCGGGTCTTCATCGTTGATGGCGTCAATTATGTTGTCGAGCGTGAAGATGTCGCCTTCTTTCTTTGTGAGAATTGACGATTCGCCAGCCTCGATGCGCTGCTTGACGATGCGCTGAAGAGCGCTTCCCGAAGCTTCCGTCTCCAGACAACCCTTCTTGCCGCAATGGCAAAGGATGTCGTTGTTGAAGACGTGCATGTGTCCGATCTCGCCGGCAAATCCCGAACGACCTCTGTAGAGTTCGCCGTCGATGATGATGCCCAGTCCGAGCCCCCAACTGTCGTTGATGAAGAGCACGTCCTTCTCTCCGCTCACCATTCCCTTCATATACTCTCCGTAAGCGAAGGCACGGGTGTCGTTCTCAATGCTTACGTTGATGTTTATCTTTTCCGAGAGAGTGTTGGTGAGAGGACTTTCGAGGAAGTTGTATAATGTGTGTGAATAGCCGCTCTCTGAATTGACGCGTCCGGAGATGCAGAATGTGACGTTAAGAATCTTGTCGTGCTTCACTTCCGTCTTTTCGATGAAGTTCTTCACGAGCGTGCACAGTTCGTCAATGGACTCCATCGTGTTGTTGATCAGACAAGGCACGTTGTCGTCCAGTTCTATAAGGTCGCCTCGGAAGTTCATAAGTCCGAGGTTAACGAAATTCTCCTTTATCTCCACGCCGACGAAGAATCCCGAGTCGGGGTTGAGTCCGTAGAGTATAGGTCTGCGTCCTTCTCCTGTTTCCTGCTTTCCGTATTCGTTTACGTAGCCCATATTCTGCAACTCTCCCACTGCTTTAGTGATGGTCGGGATGCTGAGGTTTATTTCTTTCGCAAGTTCTTGGATGGTGGAATTACCGTTGGTTACGAAATATTTCAGGATTTTCTTTTTAAAGCAAACATTCTTCTTGTCGCCGTCAAGGTTAAAAGTATTAAGCATAAGGTTTATTCTCCTATTATATATAAAGGTATTACCGGGGTTAGTTTGTTTTATGCAAAGTTACTGAAAATTGCTTTAAGTCACAAGTTTTAGCGTAAAAATATAGCGGCAAGGTATAGACTCACGTCTACCTTGCCGCTTCGATTGAAATAACAACACTAATATATAAAAGGTATGAAATGTGCTTTATTATAATAGCTGTTGCTTAAGATCTTTGGTTAGATCTTGCTGATGATGCCGAGCTTGGATGCCTCGAGGAACTTCACGATGCTGTTGATTTCCTTTCCTGGAGGAACCTGCTCCTTAATCTGGTTGATGGCATCAAAGACGCTTGTCTGTCCGTGGAACACCAGACGGTATGCGTTGGCGATGTGGCTGATGACCTTCTCGGTTGTTCCTGACGACTGGAGGAGAGTCTCGTTAACGCCAGCGTAGCGTACCGGGTTGTCGGTTGCGACGATAAACGGGGGCACGTCCTTCGAGATACGTACACCGCTGGTCACCATTGAAGCGCCGCCGATGCGAACGTTTGAGTTGATGATGACACCAGATGAGAAGATTGCAGCGCTGTGAATCTCGCAGTCGCCAGCCACCTTCGTACCGTAACCGAACGTCACGTAGTCGTCAATCTTTGTGTCATGCGATATATGAACGCCCTCCATGAAGAAGTTGCGGTTGCCGATGCGTGTCTCACCGTCCTTGAATGTAGCACGGTTTACCACCACATTCTCACGGAATATGTTCTCGTCGCCGATGACGAGGCGTGTCTCGTCGCCCTTGTAGTTGAAGTCCTGCGGCTCCGCACCGAGCACGGTGTTCTGATACACCTTGTTGCCACGACCCATAACGGTGCCCTTCATGATGCTCACGTAGGGGAAGATGATGCAGTCATCGCCGATAACCACGTCGTCCTCTATGTATGCGAACGGGTAGATTGTGACATTCTTGCCAATCTTTGCGCCCGGGGCTATGTATGCTTTATCACTAATCATAATTAATCTATTTACAAGTTACGAGTTATAAAAACTCCTAATTCCTAAAATCTTCCTCCTCCCAAAGCATAGTAGAGGTTTACGACGGCTTGCATCTTGTAGAAGTCGTCTGCCACCTTAGAGAGTTCTGCGTTGAGGAGACTCTGCTGAGCGGTGATAATCTCGAGGTATGTGGCTGAGCCGTCGTTGAACAACATCTTGTTGTACTCGACGTTCTTCTTCAGACTCTCCACCTGCTTTGCCTCCAGCTCGCTCTTCTCCTTGGAAGAGTTGTAGAGCACGAGGGCGTTGCTTACCTCAGATCCTGCTGAAAGCACGGCGTTCTGCCATGTATTGAAAGCCTGCTCCTGCTTTGCCTTAGCCACCTTCAGACCAGCAACGAGCTGTCCGTGAGCGAAGATTGGCTGCACGAGTGAGCCAACAGCAGAGAGAAGCCACTTGCCAGGGTTGGTGATGCCCATGCCACCGGAGTTGGTGAAGGCGCCCGTTCCTGAGATTGTGATGCTCGGATAGAAACGTGAGCGTGCTGTGTTTACGTCGTAGAAGCACTGTGCGAGCGACATTTCAGCGTAGTGAACGTCGGGACGGTTGGCGAGAAGCTGGATGCCTACGCCCGTTGAGAACTCAGCGGGGAGCGACTGTCCCTCGAAGGTTCCGCGCTGGATGGTCTGTGCCTGCTGACCGAGAAGCAGCGAGAGCGAATTCTCTGTCTCGCGAATCTGACGCTTGAGGTCGGCTGCCTGAGCCTTCACGGAGTACATATTAGCCTCTGCACTCTGCACGCTGGTCTCCTTAACACGTCCCAGTTCCTTCTGAATCTTCATGATGTTCCATGTCTCTTCAGTCAGCTTTGTCATGTCCGTTACCACCTGCAGCTGCTTGTCGAGCATGAGCAGAGTGTAATACATGTTGGCGATGTTGGATATGATCTTGGTCTGCACCACCAGCTGATAGTCCTTCGTGGCGAGCAGAGACATCTGAGCCGAACGCTTTACGTTGAGCAGATTGCCGAAGAGGTCGATGCTCCACGATGCTGTGATTGGCAGCTGATAGGTCTTTGTGGCCTTGTTGCCGTCCCATGAAGCGATGGTTCCCTGCGGTGTGAAGGTGAAGCCGGGCACGAATGCCAGCTTAGCCACCATGAGCTGGTCCTCCACCATCTTGACGTTGAGTGCGGCATTCAGCATGTTGGTGTTGTTGGCGATGCCCTTCTCGATAAGCGACTGCAGCTGCGGGTCGGTGAACACCTGGCGCCAAGGCAGATTGCCGAAGCTTGCGGTGTCGGTGACGGCGAGCGTGTCAGTGTTGCTCACAACGTCGCGTACGAGTCCTTTGGTGTCCACCTCAGGACGCTCGTACTTGTTGTATATTCCGCAGCTGGTCATCAGAAGCGATGCCGATGCGAAAAGTATTATCTTGTTCAATTTCATTGTTTCGTCTTTTAATTTCTTAAGAGCTTACTTCGTATTCTTGTCAATCTGCTCGTTCAGTGCTCCAGCCACATACGGGTTAGTGTACTGGCGTACCTCGCTGTCCACGTCGGCATGGTCGTTCTCGAACTCGATAGGCTTGATCTTCTCCTGCAGAGTCTGGAAGATATAGAACAGGGCAGGCACAATCATAATCTGGCAGAGCATACCGATGAGCATACCGCCTACGGCTGCTGCACCAAGAGTCATGTTACCGTTGTAGCCTACGCCCCAAGGCATGAGCAATGGGAGAAGACCGATAATCATAGCCAGTGAGGTCATAAGGATAGGACGCAGACGAGCTGACGCACCGAGAACTGCCGACCATGAAATGGCCATACCTGTCTGACGACGTTCGAGGGCGAACTGTACGATAAGGATGGCGTTCTTGGCAAGAAGACCCATAAGCATGATGAGCGCAATCTGCATGTAGATGTCGTTGTTCTTACCGAACATGTTGGTAAAGATAAACGCACCTGCAAGACCGAACGGAATGGAGAGGATTACTGACAGCGGCAGGATGTACGACTCGTACTGTGCCGACAGAATCAGGTAAACGAAGGTCAGACAGAGCACGAAGACGATGGCTGTAGAGTTGCTCGACTCCTGCTCGGTACGTGTCAGACCAGAGAACTCGTATGTGTATCCTGCGGGCAGAGATGTCTTTGCCACCTCGTCCATGGCCTTGATGGCATCACCCGTTGAGTAGCCCTCAGCAGCCGAAGCGTTCACGTTGATGGATGTGAAGAGGTTGAAACGGTCGATCTCCTGCGGACCGTATACGCGGCTCAGGTTTACGTACTCGTTGATAGGAGCCATCTCGCCTGCGCTTGTGCGGACGTAGATGTTGTCCAGACTCTTCAGGTCGGCACGATTCTCAGGTGCTGACTGGATGTATACACGATAGAGCTTACCGTATGCGTTGAAGTTAGAAGCATACATACCTCCGTAATAGCCCTGCATGGTGGTGAGGACAGTAGAGGGGTCGATGCCGCTCTGCTTACACTTCGATACGTCCACATCAATCTTATACTGCGGATACTTGGTGTTGTATGAGGTCATGGCGTTCGAAATCTCCGGACGCTTGTTAAGCTCTGCGATGAAGTTCTGTGTTATATCAAAGAACTTGTTGACGTCGCCACCGGTGCGGTCCTGCATTGAGAATGTCATACCGTTGGTGGCAGAGAAGCCCTGCACCATAGGCGGCTGGAAGGCAAGAATCTGCGCACCCTTGATGGCTGCGGTCTGCTTGTATATCATACCGAGCACCATTGTAGAACCGAGGTTGTGCACGCCGATATACTTCAGCGGGCCTTCCTCTTTCTGACGATCCTCGAAGCTCTTGAGCTTGATGATGAACGTACCCTGGTTAGAGCCCTGACCTGCGATGAAGTTATATCCGGTGATACGCATACGGCTGGCGATGGCGGGGTTGGTGGCAAGCATGCGGTCCACCTCGTCCATCACCTCATTGGTCTTCTTCATAGAAGTTCCCGGAGGTGTAGATACTGTACAGAATACGGTACCCGTATCCTCGTCAGGCACAAGACCGGTCTTTGTGGTGCTCATAAGCACGCCCATACCAACGATGGCGATGATTACTGTAACGATGGCGATGACGGGGCGCTCCACGATGCGACGCACACCCTTGGTATACTTCTCCTGAACCTTGCCATAAGCGGCGTTGAACGATGCGTGGAAGCGGTCAATCATGGTCATCTTGCGCTCCTTGCCCTCCTTGTCCTTCGGCTTCAGCAAGATGGCGCAGAGAGCCGGAGAAAGTGTCAAGGCGTTAAGAGCCGAGATGATAATTGAAATGGCCATGGTGATACCGAACTCACGATAGAAGGCACCTGACGTACCACCCATGAACGACACGGGGATGAACACCGATGCCATAACGAGGGTGATGGAGATGATGGCGCCCGAAATCTCGTTCATGGCGTCGATGGAAGCCAGCTTTGCCGACTTATATCCGAGGTCGAGCTTGGCGTGCACGGCCTCCACCACCACAATGGCATCGTCCACCACGATGGCGATGGCAAGCACGAGGGCGGCGAGTGTCAGCAAGTTGAGCGAGAAGCCGAACGCATAGAGGAAGAAGAACGTACCTACCAACGATACAGGCACGGCAATCAACGGGATAAGTGTTGAGCGCCAGTCCTGAAGGAAGATGTAAACCACGATGAACACGAGGATGAACGCCTCGCAGAGAGTCTTGATAAGGTCCTCGATAGAAGCGAAGAGGAACTCCGTTACGTCCTGCATGATGTCGAAGTGGATTCCCGGCGGCATTGTTGCCTCCTGCTCCTTGAGGAGCTTCTTGACGTTGGTGGCAATCTCAGTTGCGTTAGAGCCGGCAGTCTGTGTTACCATCATGGTAACAGAAGGTTTGCCGTTGTTCTTTGACTCTACTGTATACGAGAGGGCACCCATCTCTACGCGTGCCACGTCCTTTACGCGGATGGTCTGACCGTCCTGCGTTGACTTGATAATCATGTCGCCGAACTCCTCAGGAGTCTGCAGACGACCTCTATAGCGGAATGTATACTGATACTGGTTGTCCGACTGTTCGCCCACAGAACCAGGGGCTGCCTCGATGTTCTGCTGTGCAAGAACGCCAGTGAGGTCAGAAGGAATCAAGCCGTAGCTCTTCATCTTCACGGGGTCAATCCAGAGACGCATGGTGTAGTCCTTCTGCGAGAAGCACTGACACTCACCCACACCGTTCACACGCTTGATGGCAGGAACGACGTTGATGTTTGCGTAGTTGGTGAGGAACTTGTCGTCGTAGCGGTCGTCGTCGGCTGTAAGACCGAAGAGGATAACCGTTGACGACTGACGCTTCATCACTGTCACACCAGCCTTTGTTACCTCAGCCGGCAGCAAGGCAGAAGCCTGCGACACACGGTTCTGAACGTTCACCTGACACATGTCAGGATCCATACCCTGCTTGAAGAAGACGGTGATGGAAGCCGAACCGTCGTTGGTGGCTGATGAGGTCATGTAGGTCATGCCCTCAACACCGTTGATCTGCTCCTCCAACGGTGCAAGCACCGAGTTGAGCACGGTCTGTGAGTTGGCACCAGAGTAGGCGGCACGCACCATAACGGTAGGAGGTGCCATGTTCGGATACTGCTCGATAGGCAGCGACACCAGACCGAGTACACCCAATATGACCACGAGGATGGAGATCACCGTGGAGAGCACCGGGCGTGTGATAAATCTATCTAATTTCATCTGTTTTCGTTTTATTACTACTTATCAATTCGTAACTACTGCATTCTTTTACTTACCGAATGCCTTCTTCAGCTTCTTGATGTCGCCCTGAGCTTCACCCAGCTGCTCTGTCTTCTTCAGCTTCTCAGCATACTGAGCCTCTGTGACGGGCTTGATTTCCATGCCGTCCTGCAGAGATGTCACGCCGTTTACAACGAAGCGGTCGCCCACCTTCAGACCAGAAGTGATGATATAGTTCTTGCCGTCGTTCTGGGTGTTGAGGGTAACAGGAGTATACTTCACCTTGTTGTCCTTGCCTACGACGTAAACGAAGTGCTTGTCCTGAACCTCCACTACAGCGTCCTGCGGTACGATAACAGCGTTTGAAGCTGTGTGAGGCACGACGATAGAGCCTGAAGCACCGGTCTTGAGCACGCGGTCAGGGTTGGGGAAGTCGGCACGCATTGACACTGTACCGGTGGTCGGGTCGATAACGCCGCTTACAGTAGCCACCTTACCCGGGTGCTCGTAGATGGTGCCGTCAGCCAGCTGCAGCTTCACTGCCGGATAGCTGGCGATGGCAGCGTGTACGCCACCTGCTGTCTTGCTCATGTCGAGGAGGTCCTTCTCAGTCATTGAGAAGTACACCTGCATGGTAGAGTTGTTTGAAACGGTGGTGAGAGCCTGCTGTGAAGACGCGCTGACGAGAGCACCTACACGATAAGGCAGATCGCCGATGACGCCGTTGGCAGGGCTTGTCACGAAGCAGAAGTTAAGGTTCTGCTTGGCAGAAATGTAAGCGGCCTCAGCCTGTGCCAGCTGTGCGGCAGCGCTTTCCATGGCATTCTTTGATGACTGCAGCTCGTACGAACCGATAACATTGTTCTTGAAGAGCTTCTCAGAGTTTTTGTATGTAAGACGTGCAGTGTTGAGCTGAGCCTTTGCAGCGTTCACCGATGCCCTCGCCTGACGCACGGCGGCAGCGTAAGTGACGTTGTCGATGACGAAGAGGAGCTGACCAGCCTTTACCTGCTGACCTTCCTTAACGCAAAGCTTTGTGATGAAACCTGAAACTTTCGGACGAATCTCAACGTCCTGCACACCCTTGATGGTAGCGGGATAAGTGGTCTGGAGAGCAGCGTCCTGGCCCTGAACCGTACGTACGGCGTACTCGTTGTCGCCGAAGTTAGGCTTTCCGCCACTCTTTCCGCCTCCACAAGAGGCGAGTACTGCAGCAAAGGCTGCAACCAATAAAATCTTTGTTTTCTTCATACCTATTTTTTATTCTTTATTCTTTATTAATTTTGTCTGTTGTTATATATATATGTATATATTCTATGAATGTAGAACTCAATGATTCATTTGGAAAACTAAAATCGCCATTTAAGTTTTCGGCTGCAAAGTTACTTAGATTAATACTATTATGATAATATTTTCCCTAACATTTAACAACTTTTATTCCTCGTTGGGAGTTATGGTCCATTGTCGTTTACTTATTGACTATTTATGATTGACATCGGTCAATAATGTAAAAAATTATCCGTGTAACGAAAATGTAACGCCTTGGAAATACATGTGAATAGTATTTGCGCTATCTTTGCAAACGTAAAACAATGGTGAAACGAAACATACATATATATAAAGATGAAACAGAACCAGAAAATCCTTGTTGTGGATGACGAACAGGACTTGCTCGAAATCCTTAAGTTCAATCTTGAGACCGAAGGTTATGAGGTCACCACGGCAACATCCGCTGAAGAGGCTCTTGAGACGGACATCACCTCATTTGACCTTATTCTCCTCGATGTGATGATGGGCGGAATGTCGGGATTTGCGATGGCTAAGAAGCTGAAGGACAATCCTCAGACTGCAGGTGTGCCCATCATCTTCCTCACGGCACGCGACACGGAGAACGACACCGTAACAGGATTTAATCTCGGAGCGGACGACTATATCTCGAAGCCCTTCTCCATCCGTGAGGTGATGGTCAGGGTGAGGGCTGTGCTCCGCCGTACTGCCGCTGTGGACGACTCCGCCGAACCGCAGATATTGTCATATCAGGGCATCGTCATGAACCTTGACAAGAAGACGGTTAGCATCGACGGAGAGGAAGTGGCGTTCACGAAGACGGAGTTCGAGCTGCTCCATCTGCTCCTCGACGAGCGCGGTCGTGTGTTCTCACGCCAGGAGCTCATAGAGCGTATATGGCCCAAGGACGTGCTCGTGCTCGACCGTACTGTGGATGTAAACATAACGCGATTGCGCAAGAAGGTTGGACGTTTCGCCAAGTGTATCGTCACAAGACTTGGCTTCGGATATTATTTTGACGAATAAAAGCTATGAAAAATTCTGTAGGAACCAAGCTCTATCTGAGCGTGCTTTCCGTTTTCCTGATTTTCGCCGTTTCGTTCATTGTATTCCAGCAGGAACGCGAAAAGCAGTATAAGATTGACACGCTCAACCTGAAGCTGCAGGACTATAACAAGCACATGGAGGAATCGGTGCGTCTCTTGAATCTCAGGACCGAAGCGCAGCTCGACCATTATGTGGACTCGCACAACTTCCCAAATCTGCGCGTTACCATCATACGCACGGACGGAAAGGTGACGTACGACAGCCGCTTGAAGGACTATTCCCACTTGTCTAACCACATCACAAGACCAGAGATTGCCAGCGCATTGAAGGACGGAACCGGATCAACTGTCGACCGTAACAGCGAGACATTGAGCGGCGACTACTTCTATTCTGCCACTTACTTTCCGCGCGACTCCTTCCTCATCCGCTCCGCCCTGCCTTACAACAACGACCTTACGAAGTCGCTTCAGGCTGACCAGCATTATATATGGTTCGCTCTCTGCGCCATTCTGCTGCTCACCGTCATCCTCTATCGCTTTACGCACCGCCTCGGACACAACATCATGAAGCTGCGCACCTTTGCCACGCGTGCTGACCATAACGAGTCGCTCGACGTGGAAGACCTAGCTGTCTTTCCGAGTGACGAGCTGGGCGAGATAGCGGAGCGCATCATCAAGATTTACAAGCGACTGCAGACCACACGCCGCGAACAGGACATCCTCAAGCGTCAGCTCACGCAGAACATCGCGCATGAGCTGAAGACGCCGGTGGCGAGCATTCAGGGATACCTCGAGACCATTCTGGAGAATCCTAACATCAACGACACGATGCGTCAGCAGTTTCTCGAGCGCAGCTATGCACAGAGCCAGCGTCTGACGTCGCTCCTGCAGGACATATCCACGCTCAACCGCATGGACGACGCTCCCGAGATAACCACACAGGAGCATGTGGACATCGCTAATATGGTGGCGAACATCCAGAAGGAGACAGCGCTCCAGCTGCAGGAGAAGCACATGACCTTCGTAAACCGTCTGCCTGCCGACCTCGTCATCTGCGGCAACGGCAGCCTTGTCTACAGCATCTTCCGCAATCTCACGGACAACGCCATAGCATACGCCGGTATAGGTACCACCATAACGCTCACGGCACAGTTCGTCCAGACCAACATAGAGGACAACGGCAAGTGGCATTTCTGCTTCTCCGACAATGGAGTGGGGGTGGCTCCCGAACACCTGCAGCGCCTCTTCGAGCGCTTCTATCGGGTGGACAAGGGTCGCTCGCGCAAGATGGGTGGCACCGGACTGGGCCTCGCCATCGTAAAGAACGCCGTCATACTCCACGGCGGAACCATCAGCGTCCATAACAACGACGGTGGCGGACTCTGCTTCGAGTTTACGCTTAAGGCGTAGTTTTAGTTGAGAGTTGAGGGTTGGGAGTTGAGAGTTATTAGGCAGGGCTTATACAAAAACCTTTCGAAACACAAGGTATGAGGTTTTTGTATAAGCCCTGCCTGACTCTGAACCCACCGATAACTTACGGTTTGTTTTCTTTTTCTGCTTCTTTTTATCCTGCTACCAGCGTAAACAATGTGAACATCCAGTGGGCGGCTATTGCTGCAACTATGCCGCCACAGGTGTGGGCGAGGATGGCTTTCGGTGTGAGGTCGCGATAACCGAGAGAGTCGAGCATGGCGGTGTGGGTGCTGAGGAATCCGCTCCAGCACATACCGATGGCAGTGAACACAGCGATGGCGTTGCCGTCTATCCAGCCGTGCTGTATGAAACCGGGGATGAGGCTCAATGCGGCTCCTACGGCTCCGAGAGCGGTGATGGGGAACGCCACGAGGTGCGGATCTTGGAAACCGAACAGCCAGTCGAACACGAAGCCAATCTTGTTTGCAAGCCACGGCAGAAGTTCCACGCCCTGATATGCCGATCCGTCGTATGCTCCTTCCGCTCCTGCTCCGAAGGTGAACATCATCACGAAGGTGGAGATGATGAGCACGCCGGGGATGATGGCTATGCCTACGTCCACACCGCTACGTCCGCCGTCAAGCATTGCGTTGAGCAGACGGATAAACACGGTCTTCTCTTTTTGATTGCCTTCCTCCTTCGCTTCCTCCTTTGCAAGGTCCTCGTCAGACACTGCGTTTTCCTCGGCATACTGCGGGTAAGCCTTGAGGACGAAGCGCTGCATGAGGCGTGTTGAGCATACGCAGCCGATGCACGCACCGATGAGGCCGATGCAGGGAGCGGCGTAATAGCCCTGACTTGCCATGAAAACCATTACGAGCAAGCCCATACCGAACGCCGTACCGAAGTTGGTAAGCGATATGAACTGGTATTTCTTGAAGTAGCTGGCGAAGCGCTTGTCGTTGGCAAGCGAGATGATGGCGGGGTTATCGGAGAGGAATGTCATCACGGCTCCGAGCGACGTAACGCCGGGAAGATTGAATATGGGTCGCATCAGTGGGCGCAGGGTGCGCTCAAGAAGCGTCACGACGCCGAACTCAACGAACACTCTGCCTATGGCACCCGTGATGACGCATATACTCATAAGGTAAAAGACGGTGTTGAGCAGCAGGTCGTGTGCTGTCTTCATGATGGTGTTGAGCATGTTGGGCAGCCCCATTATGGCTGCCAGATAGCCGAAGAGCACCACTACTGATGTGATACACCAGATTCCGCTTGGGATTTTTTTCATAGGGATAGTTTTTTTTGATAGTTTTTAAAGAAGGTGGAGTTTAGCTGCAATGCCGACTTTCACCATTGTCTTGTTGTCCACGTTGATGCCGGCAGGATTGGTGTTGGTGCCGGTGGTGTGTGCTATGCTGAGGTTTACGCGGAGATCTGGCTTTCCCTTCATGGGATAATACTCCAGTCCGCCGCCGTATGTTGTAAGCTCTGTGCCGTTGGTTACGCTCTTGTCAGCTTCCACGCCGCTCTTGTTTACGTCGTAAGCTAATTTGCCGTAGATGGCGAGTTCGGGGATGATACGATAGTCGAGACGTGCTATTACGGAGCAGTCCTTGAAGAGATAGGTCTGGTGGCTGGCAGCGCGATTTATGAAGTCAAGCTCCATGGAAGCGTTGTTTACGTCCAGACGGTTGCCCAGACCGATGAACGAGATGTAACGGCTGGGAGCGTATTCCATGAGGTTTACGGAATACTGCGTGCTAAGAATGCCGTGCTTGCCAGCCCAGTAAAGGCTGTATCCCATGAGGTCGTGATGCGTCGGCTCGTTGTACATACTCTCCGAAGCCTGGGCGAGGAAGCGGTCGTTGCCGCTCGTTGTGGTGTATACGATGCTTGCACCGAACTTGAAGGGTGCCACGTTGTTCCAGTATTCTGACGGAGTGTAGATGTCTATAGGGTTGCGGTCGTACTCCCAGCTACCCACCATGATGACCTGCTTACCGGCAGAAATGGCCCAGTTCTTCGTCAGTTTATAGTCGATGTACATCCAGTCCGTGGCTTCAAAGATGTCGTTTCTCGTAATCTTGCTGTTCACTCGCTGACGCCAGCTGTAAGACAGACGGTCGTTGATGTTGCCGTAAAGGCTGAGAAACAGATAGTCGCCCTTCATTCCTGAAGCGTCGTGCTGCACTTCACTTCCGATGCGCTCGTTGATGTAGCTTGCACGTGTTTGGAGGTTGAGGTGTACTGTTGGTTTGTCTTCTTCGGCATGCATGGGCATAACGCCAGCCATAAGACAGAGAGCTGTTGTTGCTAATGATTTCATATAAATAGGTTAGTAGTTTTGTTGCTTTGTCTTTTTATGATTCATTTTGTTTTTATTAGTTTTTTGCAAGTCCCATTTCCTTTGCCTTTTCCAAGAGCAATGTCATGAGAGGTTCGCGTTCGTTAGGCACTCGGTTGTCGAGGACGGCGTCCTTGAGATATTGCTTCAGCTGTCCCACTTCGCGGCAGGGCTGTAGCGAGAACATCTCCATTATCTCGTTGCCGTCGATGACCGGCTGGAGCAGTCGCTTGTAGTCGCGCTCCTTAAGGTCTGTCAGTTTCTCGCGCACCATGCGGAAGTTCTCGAGGAAGCGCTTCTTTCTCACCTCGTTCTTCGACGTGATGTCAGCCTCGCAGAGTGTCATGAGGTCGTCGATGTCGTCGCCGGCGTCGTTCATGAGTCGTCTTACGGCAGAGTCGGTCACCACCTCGTCGGCTATTACGATGGGTCGCATGTGCAGGTCGACGAGCTTCTCCACGTACTTCATCTTGGCGTCCATCGGCAGCTTCATGCGGCGGAATATGGACGGAATCATCCTCGCTCCGATGTAGTTGTGGTTGTGGAAGGTCCAGCCGAGTGCCGGTTCCCACCTTTTCGACTTTGTCTTGCCCACGTCATGGAAGAGAGCTGCCCATCTGAGCCAGAGGTTGTCGCTGTGCTTGGCTACGTTGTCCACCACCTCGAGCGTATGATAGAAGTTGTTCTTGTGCGCACGTCCGTTTCGTGTCTCCACGATGTCGAGCGCCGCAAGCTCGGGAATGATGAGCTGTAGGAGTCCGCAGCGCTGCAGTTCGGCAAGTCCTCGTGAGGGTTGCGCCGTCTTCATTATCTTGTTAAGCTCGTCGGCAATGCGCTCACCGCTTACTATCTTGATGCGTTCCGCGTTTCGTGAGAGCGCCTCAAAGGTCTCGTCCTCGATGAAGAAGCGCAGCTGTGCCGAGAATCTCACGCAGCGCATCATGCGCAGCGGGTCGTCAGAGAAGGTGATGTCGGGGTCGAGTGGTGTTCGGATGATGCCGTCCTCCAGGTCGTAGATGCCGTCGAAGGGGTCGACGAGTTCGCCGAAACGGTCTTTGTTGAGGCATATCGCCATAGCGTTGATGGTGAAGTCGCGACGGTTCTGGTCGTCTTCCAGTGTGCCGTCCTCCACGATTGGCTTGCGTGAAAGACGGTTATAGCTTTCCTTTCTCGCACCGACGAACTCCACCTCCGTGTCGTAAAACTTCACTTGCGCCGTACCGAAGTTGCGGTAAACGGCAAGGTGAGCACGCGGGCGGCCCGTCTTCGGGTTGGTGCCGAGCAGCTGTTGCAGCTTCTTCGCCACCTCTATTCCGCTTCCCACCACCACGACGTCAATGTCGTTAGTGGGACGTTCGAGGAATATGTCGCGAACGTATCCGCCTACGAGGTAGCATTCCACGCCCATCCCGTCAGCCGCTTCGCCTATTTTATGGAATATGTCTTTGTCGAGTATTTCTGCCAGTTCGGCATCACTATATAGCTTCATATAAAATCTAAAATTTGGTGCAAAGTTACAAAAAATAGCCATTTTGCACAAGAAACTATATATTAAGTTGAGAGTTGCTTAAGTTGTGAGTTGCTTAAGTTGAGAGTTGAGAGTTGAAAGTTGCTTAAGTTGAGAGTTGAGAATTGAGAGTTGAAAGTTATGATATGTTTTGTTAATCATGTATTTTAATAGGTAATCATAACTCTCAACTCTAAACTTTCAACTCTCAATTCCAATATTCAAACTATCTTACGATGATCTTCTTGGCGTTTCCGCCGGTCTTTACGATGTATGCACCTCGCTCGTTCAGCTTCGGTGCGTTGCCTACGGTGCCCTTCGAAACCACCGCACCCTTCATGTCATAGACGATGACAGGTGTGTCAGAGCTGAGGTTTTCCGTTTCGGCAGAGAGTGTGTTGATGCCGGTAGGATGGTCTTCCGGTCTGAGATACTGTATGCGCGACTCAGGACTGACACCCTCATAGCTGTACGAAGAGACTGTGTAAGCATAGTCCTCACCCTCGTCAAGGTCCGTTGTGGAGATGTAGAGGTGGTAGCATTCGAGGTCGTCCTTCACGAACTCGTGGTGATAAAGCGCCTTCGCTGTTTCGTTCTTCTTCAGCACCTGCCAAATCTGGAGGTCGTCAATGTAATAGTACATGGCGGTCTGGTTGCCCATTTCGTAGCCGGAGAAGAGAATGTCGCTGTTCTCAACGCCGCCTTTAAGCGTGAACTCCATGTCCTGCCATTCCGTCGTAACGTCTATTTCCTTCATGTCAAGGATTTCGTTAGGCATCGTGTCGGTGTTGCGAAGCATCACTCTCATCTTCTTTGTCTGACCGTCACCCTTTATTCTGAACTTGAAATGCACATCGCCGTCGCCGTTTCTCAGGTCAGAGATGTTCATGAAGAGGGCTGCGTTGGCACTCGTAAAGTTGAATGCTCCGTTAAGGCAAAGCTCGCCGTCGACACCCGCCTGATTGAGCGTCTGCCATCCGCAACGCTTCGGATCGCCCAATGGCTGCTGCACGAAGCTGTTGTCCGGTGTGACGTTGTTGACGGGATTCTCCTCTGTTCCCTCCGACTTGAGGTAGCTGAAGTCTGTATTGAGCAGATAGAACTTTGATTCTTCCGGATTGTCCGTACCTGTCTTTACTACGTAAGCACGGACATAATAGCCGATGGCGTTGCCGGGATTCTCATCCACCGGCACCCAGTTGGCATAGAATCCGTACTCGCTTATTGACGAAGGAGCCTCCGATTCGGGAACCGGCAGGTCGTTGATGATGATAAACTGTGCGCTTGCTGTTGAGGCTGTCATAGCCATCATTGCGCCTAAAAGTATAGACTTGAGTTTCATAAGCGTTCTCCTTTCTTTATGAAAAAAGTTATGTTGTTTAGGGTTTATCTTACGGCTATTGTGGCTGTCTTGACCGTCTCGTCGTCCATCACCGCCTTTGCCACGTACATGCCGTTGGGCAATGCGGCTGCGCTTACGGCGTTGGTGTCGAAGTCGATGGCCACCTGTCTGCCGTCGATGGTGTAGAGAGCTATGTATGCCACATGGCTGGAGGTGTTGAGCACGATGCGGCGGTCAGCCGAAACATAGAAGTCGGACGGCGCGTCGCCTTCGAGCAACTTGACTGATGTGGGTGTGCTGAGGTCCAGATAGACTGGCACCTTCACCGATGATGCCAGCGGATCGTTGGTCTTCATGCGTATTACGGCGTCATAAACGTCGCCTCCAAGCTTGGCTGCATTGGTGCTGACGCTGAGCTTCTGCTGTTCGCCGGCTGCCAAGGAAGCCTTGTCCTTGTCGATGCTGAGCCAGCTGACGGCAGGCGTGCGTTGTCCGGTTACGTTGGCGCGGATGAGCACGTTGCCCTCGTAGCCAAGGTCGGCAAGCGAGAACCAGTAGTTGTTGTTTTCTACGCAGATGAGGTCGCCGAAGCCTACGGCTGTCGGACCGCCGTCAATGCCCACCAGATAATCAATGTTCTTACATCCCTCAAGGGCACATCCGATGAAGAGATCCTCCTCGCCGATGGTTACAGGAGAGTCCAGCTCGATGTGGTTCCATGAGTCAGCCACAGCTTCGAACTGCTGCTTCATGACGTTGGCGCCACTCATAAACTGCGTTCCTGCTCCCTTCCATACTGCCACGAACGACTTGCGTGCAGGAGTTGCCACGTAGATGTCGATGGACGAAATCTTCATGCCAGCGATGCTCTTCAGGGCGTTGCCGGGATAGTAATGAGCGTAATTTACGTAGATGTTGTCCGATCCTGTGTAGGCAGTGTAGTCGTTGGCGTATGAAAGGCTCAATGCATTGTTGTCCTCTGCCTTCCATGCGCTCTCCGCATACTTGGCTTCCGCCTTTGCATATCTTACGACAGGCGGTTCGGCTCCCATGGCTTTCGGCGACTTGTAAATGGGCGAAACGTCAGGAGAGAGGGGCAGACGATAGTCGATGGTGTAGTCGACGTTGAGGTCAGCGTTGCCTTCGTTGCTCACGAGCAGCTCGTGCTTCTGTGCAGCATTGTCGCTTGTCACGTCTATCTCCATGCGGTCGAGCGTCAGGGCAGGTGTGTTGTCGGGACGAACCACGTTGATGGTGTAGTCCTCAGTCTCGCCGAACGTGTAAGTCTCGCAAGGCGAAACGTCCTTGTCGCTGACAATGATGCGCATGGTCTTCTCGCCAGCTGTGGCGTAAGCGTTGTCCGGAATCTTTATGGAGAGAGTGCTGCGCGGCACGTAACCCATAAACTCTCCTGCATCGTCAAAGACGCCGTTGCCGTTCCAGTCTACCCATACCTTGAGGAAGTCGCCCTTGTTGGCGAGTTTCTCCACGTTGAGAGTAAGTGTCTGGCCGGGCTTTATGTCGGTCTTGAGGTTGCGGTAGTCAGAGTATTGTCCCCAGTCGCTCTCGTTGTGAATGTCGCCGAGGTCCACAGACTTGATATACTTATACTGTGCCGTGTATGTGCTTCGCGACGTACACGAACCGAGATTGTTGGTGGTGTTGAAGCTGATGGTGCGTTCAGCGTAGTGGTCGTCGCCCGGCGTGACGTTCTCGATGGTGAAGCGGTGCGTGCCCACTTCCGAGCAGTCGGGGCGTGTGCGGAACGTATACTTATATACAGTGCCGGCATAAATGGTTTCGCCGATGGTTTCCTGAGCTATTATCTTGTCGTCCTGCGTAAGGCGAAGCGTGGCGTCGCTGATGTTTGACGAACCGTAGTTTGACAGTTCTACCTGCACCTTGGCGTACTTGCCGCGCTCCGTGGTCTCTGGAGCAAGGATGCGCGTAAACTTGAGTCCCTTCTTTGCAAGCGTCTGCGAGGCGTCTCCCGTCATACAGTAATTGAAGCATCCTGCATAGTCTGTGGTAACAGGCGATCCTGGCGTATACATTCTGAGTATGCCGCTGTGCGTGACGTTAGCGTCATGTGCGAGACAGAAAGCATAGCTCTGCTTCTCGTCGGTGTCTGCAGCATAAACGCAGACAAATCCGTTCTCCATTCTTACATATTCCTTCGTCTTGAGCAGGAATCCGTAGATGGGCACCACTTCCTCGCCGTGCGTCTCGTCACCTGCCGTACCCTTCGATTTCTCGCCGTATACGTCCATCTCCTCGGAGTAGACAAGGTCGCCGGGCTGTCCGTTGTTGTTGGTATAGAACTCCACACCCATCCTCAGCGGCTTGGTAGGCACGTAATTGTCAAGAGCCAGACGGCTGAGGCACGAAACGCTGTCGCACGTGTAGCTGGTGTTCATAAACACGCCGTACACCTTGATGCCGTCGATGGGATTGGCGTTGCCGTCGAAAGCCATGAAAGCCTTGGCACGGATGTAGTTGCCCTTGTTGTCGATGCAAAGCGACATGTCAGAGCGTCCGAATCACTTGTTGCCCTTAACCGAAAGGTCGAAAGGTTCGGCGTGTACCGTGTTTGCAGGACAAGGCATTGTGCCGTTTATCCATGCGCGGAGCGGACCGGAATCAGCAGCTGCCGTTCCGATGGTTACTTGGTGTGATAGTGGGTTACCGTCTGTGGCGAATGCGCCTACCGAAACGGTAGCCATTGCGGCTAATAATAATACGCGTAAATGTTTCTTCATACGCAAAAGGTTTTTGGTTGTTATTCGTTGCAAAGATAAGCATTCTGCTTGTTTTTGATAAACATATTGTTGTTTTTTTTGATAAAAAGTTGTATTTTGTAATAATTGTGATGAATTGTGGGGGAATAGTTGATAAATCACAATAGAATATAAAAACGGACCTGACAGAGTACGAAAGTGATAGCTATATAGTTATTGTTATGAAAATTTTATATAATTTTGCAAAATCATTCACAAACAACTCTTTTTAAAATAATGAAAGCTAACAAACTTACAGCCATTGCCATACTTTTGGCGGCTCTCTTTTTCGCCACGCCGAAGGCAAAGGCGCAGGTAAACGCTCAGGTGCTCTACGATTTCGGCAGCGACCGCGAGTTCGTAACCCTTACGCTTGAGATGTTCAAGCAGGACAAGTGGGGTAACACGTACTTCTTTGTCGACCATGACTTCAACTATGACCAGCACGTAGAGGGTCCGAATCTCGCTCCCGGCGGATCGTACTTCGAGATTGCACGCTGCCTCAACTTCTGGCAGAACTCAGCCATCAAGAACCTTTCGCTTCAGGTGGAGTATAACGGCGGTATAACAAAGTCGTACCCTATCAACAACGCTTGGCTCGTGGGTGTGGACTATTTCATCCACAGCAAGGACTTCAAGAACACGCTCAACCTCAAGGCACTCTATAAGAACATTCAGGAGAAGGACTCTGACGTGCCAATGCAGCTGACCGCCGTGTGGGCTATGAACGACCTCTTCGGTGTGAAGGGCTTGAAGTTTGACGGTTTCGCCGACTTCTGGTGGGAGACACACGCCGTGGACTTCCGTGAGGACGGCACATGCGACACAAAGAAGACCGTATTCATCACGGAGCCGCAGCTCTGGTATAACGTGGGTCAGCACTTCGGATGCGACAACCTCAGCCTTGGTGGTGAGGTGGAGCTTTCCAACAACTTCGGTTCGACGGGTGGCTTTAAGTGTCGTCCGTGCCTCGGTGTCAAGTGGGATTTCTAATCTGCGGACATAATAATAACATCAAACCCCTTTAACACAATATTATAAGTTATGTTCTTAAAACTCTTAGGATTCGATCCTGCCAAGAACAATCTCAAGACGGAGATAATGGCAGGCATAACCACGTTCCTTACGATGGCGTACATCCTCGCCGTCAACCCTAACATCTTCTCCAACCTTGCTTCGCAGGGCATGGACACCAACGCCGTCTTCACATCCACGGCATTGGCTGCCATCGTCGGCACGCTCGTCATGGCTTTTTATGCCAAGAAGCCTTTCGGACTTGCCCCCGGCATGGGTCTGAACGCCTTCTTCGTATTCACTGTCTGCCTTACGATGGGCTATTCGTGGCAGTTTGCGCTGACCGCCATCCTCATCGAAGGCATCCTCTTCATCCTCATGACCGTGACGAAGATACGTACGCTCATCGTGGACGCCATCCCCGCTACGCTGAAGCGAGCCATCGGAGCCGGCATCGGACTCTTCATAGCCTTCATCGGCCTTAAGAACGCCGGCATCATCATCTCTAACGACGCCACCTTTGTTAGCATCGGACATCTCACAAGCGGATCGGCTCTGCTCGGCGTTATCGGCATTATCCTCACCTCCGTACTTGTCATCAAGAACGTGCCCGGATCGTTGCTTATCGGCATCATCGGCACAGCCCTGATAGGAGTGCCGATGGGACTGACATCGTTCAGCGGCTTTGTGGACACACCGCCTTCCATCGCCCCGATATTCTGCCAGTTCGAGTTCCACAACATCATGACCATCGACATGGTTATCGTGGTGTTCACGTTCCTCTTCATCGACATGTTCGACACGATGGGTACGCTCGTGGGCGTCTGCACCAAGGCAGGCATGATGCGTAAGGACGGATCAATCCCCGGACTCAACAAGGCGTTCATGGCTGATGCCATCGCCACGGTTGCAGGTTCGTGCCTCGGCGCCAGCACCACCACCACGTACGTGGAGAGCGCTTCGGGAGTGGCACAGGGAGGACGCACCGGTGTAACGGCTCTCGTCACCGCCTGCTGCTTCGCCATAGCATTGTTCTTCGCCCCCGTATTCCTTTCCATCCCCTCGGCAGCCACATCGCCCGTGCTCGTAATTGTAGGACTGTTCATGCTTTCGCCGATTAAGGACATCGACCTTGACAACTACGCCGAGTCAATCCCGGCGTTCATCACCATCGTGATGATGCCCCTCACATACAGCATCTCCGACGGCATCCTCTGCGGCGTCATCGCCTACGTTGCCATCAACATAATCTGCGGAAACTGGAAGAAGCTGAACCTTACCCTATACATCCTCGCCTTCCTCTTCGTGATGAAGTATATATTTATATAGGTATAGGCTTAAGTGAATACAACATCAAAGGGTGTGCATTCTGTTTTCCTTATAGGAATAACAAGGAATGCACACCCTTTTTGTTGTGTTTGATACAAATAATTGATAATAAGCAACTTATCCATTCTATAATTCGGTAAAATGCATAAAATCGTTGTTTAAACTACGGTAAAATGCATAAGGCATACACCTGTTGATCGGTATCAGCTATATGAGCGTTGTGTGAATATTCCTTTATGCAATTGTGACAAACTTAGGAGGCTATGGCGTCTCGCCGTAGCCACGCACCCACAAATGCAAGCAGATTGAGTATTGAGTTGCGGGTTCCGCGTGTCCCTGCTATGGTAGGCTGCGTGGCTACGGCGAGACGCCATAGCCTCCTATGTTTGCCTTGTCTGCTGTAATTCACAACTGAATAATTCAAAATCGCAGGCGAAGCCGAGAATAATTCCTAATTCAAAACTCAAAATTCCTAATTCGGACGCCTTGCCGTCCGACACAATATTTGCATTTCTAACGCTCAATACTCCCAGTTGAGCGCACAACAAAATCTTTGGTGCGAAATTCTTGAGTTTTGAGCGGTTTGAGCTAATATGTTTATACACAGTATGTTATGCGGTTTTTGGACGAGACGTTATGAAATCAGACTCGCAAAAGAGCCGTTTTTTGCTGCAATAGCGCCACTTTTACACTACAATAGTGCCACTATTATCATGCAATAGTGCCACTTTTACTGTCTAATAGTGGCACTTTCGGAGTGTAAAAGTGGCTCTATCGTATGGCGTGGGTGCTGTTTGCATAGCAAAACACCGTAAAAACAGCAAATCAGAACTCTATAATCAATTTTTATTTTGTAACATGTTTTTACTCTTTGTACGATATTTGCATGGTGGACATGAAGGACACGTTGGGCTGCTATTCCATGAATATTATGATATTTGTGGATTGTATTCCGAGAATATTTAAATATTTATGGATTTGATTCCGAAAATATTTAAATATTCTTGGAATAGCGAATGTAAATTCGTATCTTTGCATCATAATCAGAAATGTGTAAAGTTATGATAACAAGAATATTAGAGTCGCGAATACGTGAGCGGATAAATAAGGGTAGGGCAATCATCGTATTCGGTGCACGTCAAGTGGGTAAGACAACCCTCCTGCGAAATATGCTTAAAGACAGCGATGCGCTATGCCTTAACGGTGATGACGCTGATGTTCGCATGCTTTTCAGTGATGCCACATCAACACGTCTGCGAGCTATTATCGGCACAAAGAAGATAGTGTTCGTGGATGAAGCGCAACGCATACCCGATATAGGCATTGTGCTGAAGCTTATTATCGACAACAATCCTGACATCCAGGTTTATGCCACAGGCAGTTCTTCCTTTGGTCTTGCCAATATCATCAACGAACCACTTACTGGCAGGAAGTATGAGATGCAGATGTTCCCGCTCTCGTTTGCCGAGCTTTCCGATCATCATGGGCTTTTGGAAGAAAAGCGTATGCTTGAGCATCGCCTTGTCTACGGCAGTTATCCTGCTGTCGTGAACAGTGTGGGCGAAGAGCGCGAAGTGCTTCAGGAGCTTACAGACAGCTATCTTTACAAAGACATTTTTATGTTTGACAAGATAAAGAAGAGCGAGAAGATTGTGAAACTCCTTCAAGCTCTTGCTTTTCAGATTGGTTCGGAAGTGTCGTACAACGAATTGGCACAGATTTGCGGACTCGATTCGAAGACTGTCGACTCATACGTACAATTGCTCGAGCAAGCATTTGTGGTGTTCCGTCTCCCGTCTTACAGTCGTAATCTGCGTAACGAGCTGAAGTTCGCTAAGAAAGTGTACTTCTGGGATTGCGGCATTCGCAATGCTGTTATTGGTAATTTCATGTTGCCGGAAGTGCGTCAGGACATTGGAGCGCTGTTCGAGAACTACATAATATCCGAGCGTCTTAAGAAGCTGTCATACGCAGGCGCCTACACCCGTCCCTACTTTTGGCGTACTTCCACCAAACAGGAAATCGACTTTATTGAGGAAACTGACGGACAGCTTGCTGCTTATGAGTTCAAATGGAATCCACGCAAGACAGCTAACGTCCCGTCATCATTCGCTCGCAGCTATCCCGACGCTACATTCAAGGTTGTCACACGCGATGATTACTATGAATTTCTTGGGCTATAAATGATAGTTAAAAAATGGAATTTTCTTGTCGTTTGCGTGATATTGTTGTACTTTTGTCGACGTAATGAAAAGAATATTGCTTACATTCATGGTCGGAACGGCGCTTGTGGCTTGCGCTCCGACTGAAGACGAGAAGGCTCAGCCTACGCTCGATAACATAGAAAAGTTGTATGCTGAGGGCAAGTATGCTGCGACGCTCGACTCCATAACGTCGCTGCGCGAACGCTTCCCTATGGCGGTGGAGGCACGTAAGAAGGCGTTGAAGATATGGCAGGACGCTTCGCTGAAGATGGCGCAGAAGGACGTGGCTGAGACTGACATAAAGCTGCAGGAGGCCATCAGCATGGCGGAAAACGAGACGGATAGACTGAAACGCGCATTGCTCGGAGCCAAGCGAGATTCGCTACAGGCACGTTATGAGGCGATGTGCGGAGTGGTAAGAATGATACGAATGAGGCAGAAACAGCAGTAAAAATCAGCCTTTTCTTGCTCATATCGAGAGAATTTCGTATTTTTGCGCCGAATTATGGATACAACTAAAACAGAGGAACAATTCAGAGCCGTGATGCAGGAGTGTCGTACGCTCTTCGAGAAGAAACTTCATGATTATGGAGCTTCGTGGCGCATATTGCGTCCGTCGTCCCTCACAGACCAACTTTTTATCAAGGCAAAGCGCATCCGCTCACTTGAAACGACGGGCACATCGCTCGTCGGAGAGGGCATACGCCCAGAATTTATCGCACTTATTAATTATGGTATAATCGGGCTGATTCAGCTCGAGCATGGCTTCGTGGACACCGTGGACATCAATCCTGCACAGGCTATGGAGATGTATGACCGCCACGCCAAGGAATGCCTTGAACTGATGCTCCGCAAGAACCACGACTATAACGAGGCGTGGCGAGACATGCGTGTGAGCAGCTATACCGACTTCATACTCACCAAGATACAGCGTGTAAAGGAGATGGAAGATCTTCAGGAAGGCACGCTCGTCTCCGAAGGCATCGACTCCAACTACATGGACATCATCAATTATGCCTGCTTCGGAGCCATAAAGACCGTGGACGGTCAGTAAAACGAAAAACGTAAGGACATGAAGAAGCTGCGTATCATAATCGTGAATATATGCCGGCTCTTGCTCGCGCTGACGTTCATACTGTCAGGATACGTGAAGGCAGTCGACCCGCTTGGCACGCAATACAAGCTGGACGACTATCTGATTGCGATGTCGCTGTCTGACTATGTGCCGGACTTTGTTACGCTTGGTGGTGCCGTCGGGCTTGCCGCCCTCGAGTTTTCGCTCGGCATCTTCCTGCTCTTCTCAGTACGACGACGCATAGTGCCGCGCCTGATACTGGCGATGATGGTGTTTATGACAGCGCTGACGGTATGGATTTACGCCGCCGACCCGGTGAAAGACTGCGGATGCTTCGGCGATGCCATAAAGCTTACCAATGGCGAGACATTGGCGAAGAACATCGTGCTGCTCGTCTGTGCCATAGTTGTGGCAAGGTGGCGCAAGGACATGAAGAGGCTCATATCGAAGAGCAACCAGTGGATAGTGCTGAACTATACGGTCATCTACATCGTGCTCACAAGCCTATATTGCCTCTATGCCCTCCCCACATTCGACTTCCGTCCCTATCGTGTGGGCACGGACATAAAGAAAGGTATGGAGATACCGGAGGGAGCAGAACAACCTGAGTTTGTCACCACCTTCATCATGAAGAAGGACGGACAGACGAAGGATTTCACACTTGAGAATTATCCTGACTCTACATGGGAGTTCGTCGACTCGAAGACCGTGCAGACAAAGGCAGGATATGAGCCGCCCATCCACGACTTCTCCATAACGCTCAACAGCACGGGAGAGGACATCACGGAGGCGGTGCTCAGTCATAAGGGCTACACCTTCCTGCTTATATCGCCGCATCTCGGCTATGCCGACGACTCTAACTTCGGCAACATAGACCAGATATACGAGTATGCCACGGACTATAAGGTGCCCTTCTATTGCCTCACGGCAAGTACGGAGAAGGACATCCAGCGTTGGATAGACATGACGGGAGCCGAATATCCCTTCTGCACCACCGACGAACGGACGCTCAAGACTGTCATAAGAAGCAATCCGGGACTGCTCCTCCTCAAGGACGGAGTGATAATAGGAAAGTGGAGCCACAACCAGCTGCCCACCACCGACGAGCTGACCGCGCCGCTCGGCAAGCTTGAGATAGGGCAGATGCCGAAGGACAACACAGCGTCGCGCATACTGAAGGTGCTCATGACCTTCGTGCTGCCGCTGCTTTTGCTGACCATAGCCGACAGAATGTGGGCATGGAGCAAGTGGGTAAGAAACAAGGAAAAGTCAAACAAATTATATCAATTCTTTAAAAACAATAGGAAAATGAGAAAGAAAATTGTAGCAGGTAACTGGAAGATGAATCTTAACCTGCAGGAGGGTGTAGCACTTGCAAAGGAAATCAACGAGGCTCTCGCAGCTGAGAAGCCCAACTGTGACGTTGTAATCTGCACACCGTTCGTTCACCTCGCTTCTGTAGCTCAGGTGCTCGACGCTTCAGTAGTAGGTCTTGGTGCTGAGAACTGCGCCAATAAGGAGAAGGGTGCTTACACAGGCGAGGTTTCTGCCTCTATGGTAAAGAGCACAGGTGCACAGTATGTTATCCTCGGTCACTCAGAGCGTCGCCAGTACTACGGCGAGACAGCTGAGATCCTGAAGGAGAAGGTAGACCTCGCTCTTGCTAACGGTCTGAAGGTTATCTTCTGCTGCGGCGAGACTCTCGAGGAGCGTGAGGCTGAGAAGCAGAACGAGGTAGTGAAGGCTGAGCTCGTTGGCTCTGTATTCCACCTTGACGCTGAGGCTTGGAAGAACATCATCATCGCTTACGAGCCGATCTGGGCTATCGGTACTGGCAAGACTGCCACATCTGATCAGGCTGAGGAAATGCTCGCATACATCCGCTCTATCGTTGCTGAGAAGTACGGCAAGGAGGCTGCTGAGGAGACATCTATCCTCTACGGTGGCAGCTGCAAGGCAAGCAACGCTCCTGAGCTCTTCTCTAAGCCCAACATCGACGGTGGCTTGATCGGTGGCGCTTCTCTGAAGTGCGCTGACTTCAAGGGCATCATCGACGCTTGGAAGAAGTAATCAGCGAAGAGGGATGAACATATCATCACTTCATTGAATTTAACAAAAACAGTGGGACAGCGGACAAGGATTCCGTCGTCCCACTGATTTTCCGTTTATTAAGCACGATATGAAAACCAACATCAGACGCATCTTCTACACTCTGACATTAGCACTCTGCATCACGACTACAGCCGGAGCGCAATCGTTCACCCAGCATCTGCAGGAAAAGAAGCAGGCGAAGGGAAGCGTAACCGTGACACAGAGCAAAGAGATAGAAGACCTTGTGAATAAGGCTGACGTCAGCGCGGCGAAGCAGGAGCAGCAGCACGTGACGAAGAAACCGACAGAGCATGCCGACTCTTCAAAGACTCGTCATGAGGCACAGACACCTCATAAGAACGAAACTCTTAAGCATGAGCCTGACTCTGCCAAGCATCATGATGCCGACTCCTCCAAGCATCACGATGCCAAGGAGCATCATGAAGCACAGCCTCCTAAGGAGAAGCATGAGCAGACGCAGCCCGAAACGAAGACCGAGGAGCCTTACGTAGACACAAGCAAGAAGGTGATGAGACGCTCGTACAAGGTGAATGGTTACCGTGTGCAGGTGTTTGCCGGCGGCAATTCAAGGGCTGACAAGCAGAAAGCACAGCAGGCTGGCAATGCCGTAAAGCGTGCCATGCCGGACCAGCCGGTGTACGTGCATTTCTATTCACCTCGATGGATTTGCCGTGTAGGCAACTACCGCTCATACCAAGAGGCCAACCGTGTGCTCACGCAGGTGAAGAAACTCGGATATAGACAGGCGTGCATCGTCAGCGGAAAAATAAACGTAGCGTATTAAGTCGCGTAATAACTTGATATAAAACTCAAAACTCAAAAATATAAATATGGATAATCCGGAATACAGAGAAGGTCTGGACGACCTTGCATCACACTATAAGAGCATTCTCACGCTGCTTGGAGAAGACGTGGAACGCGAAGGACTTGTGAAGACACCGATGCGCGTGGCAAAGGCCATGCAGGTGCTCACACGCGGATATACGCAGGACCCTAAAAAGGTATTGACGGACGCGCTCTTCAAGGAAGACTACAATCAGATGGTGGTGGTGAAGGACATCGACCTCTTCTCGCTTTGCGAGCATCACATGCTGCCTTTCTATGGCAAGGCACACGTGGCTTACATCCCCAACGGATACATCACCGGACTAAGCAAGATAGCCCGTGTTGTTGACATTTTCTCACACCGTCTGCAGGTGCAGGAGCGCCTTACGCAGCAGATTCGCGAGTGCATCGAGGAGACACTCCATCCGCTCGGCGTCATGGTTGTGATAGAGGCAAAGCACATGTGCATGCAGATGCGCGGCGTGGAGAAGCAGAACTCCATAACCGTTACGTCCGACTTCTGTGGCGCTTTCGAGCAGGCCAAGACAAGACAGGAGTTTATGGAGCTGGTCAATTCCAACTCGCATAAATTCTAAAAAAACTTGACTCCCTCAGGCAAGATATACGTTAATCGTGCATTTAATGTATAGATTAACAACTAAAAAATAAACAAAGAACAATGAAAAATCTCAAGACTATTCTATTGTCTGTATTCGGAATGATGGCCATCGCCATCTCCTTCACATCGTGCAACACTGACTCGACGGACTATTCCATCGACTATCAGACCCAGAAGCAGTATCAGTCGACTATGGCTAATATGTATTCTGGTAAGATGCGCGTCTATTATGCCGACGCTCAGAAGCAGCAGTACGTGAAGTACGACTCTGTTCAGACACGCTGGACCGTGCGTACTGACTCTACGCTGACCGTGTCTGACTTCCCCGTAAGCGTGCTCGACTCATGCATCAACCTTAACACTCCTTACGCAGGATCAAACAACCAGGAGGTTCAGAAGCTTCGCAGCCTTAAGGAGGCAATCGGTAAGCTGGACACAAAGCTTGACCTCAAGTGCTACTATTATGTGCCCACAACGTCATTCGTGACCAGTTCAGCCATCTCGTTCTTCGTCAATCCGATCTACTTCAAGCAGACTCTCGAGTATGACGGTGGCAAGCACGATGTCTACTTTGTGTTCCTTACCAACAACTTCGGAGGCAACTACAACTACACGACACGCACCTTCGAGTTCAACATGTACCTCAACTCGATTACGTTCGACAAGGCTCCGGTTGACTTCAACAATCAGGTGTCAAAAATGTTCTTCCGCAATCTCTTATTCACCTGTCTTTCTAAGTAATTATGAAGTTTATCTCATGGAATGTCAACGGACTGCGCGCCTGTGTGCAGAAGGGCTTTGAGGAGTCTTTCCGTACGCTTGATGCCGACTTCTTCTGCCTTCAGGAGACGAAGATGCAGGCGGGACAGTTAGACCTTCAGTTTGAAGGCTACAGCTCATACTGGAACTATGCCGACAAGAAAGGCTATTCAGGTACTGCCATCTATACGCGTCTCAAGCCGTTGTCGGTCAGCTATGGCATAGGAGAAGAGAAGGACGAACACAACCATGAGGGCCGTGTCATCACGTTGGAGATGGACGATTTCTTCCTCGTAACGTGCTATACGCCCAACTCGCAGGACGGTCTGCGCCGTCTGGACTACCGCATGACATGGGAGGACGACTTCCTTGCGTACATCAAGACGCTTGACGCCCGCAAGCCAGTCATTCTCTGTGGCGACCTTAATGTGGCGCACGAGGAGATTGACCTGAAGAATCCGAAGACCAATCGCAAGAACGCCGGATTCACGGACGAGGAGCGTGCGAAGATGACAAGGTTTCTTTCAGAGGGCTTTGTCGATACGTTCAGAACGCTTCACCCCGACGATCCTACCTATTCGTGGTGGTCTTACCGATTCAAGGCACGCGAGAAGAACGCCGGATGGCGCATCGATTACTTCATCGTATCGGAACGACTGATGAGCCGTGTGACCGCAGCATCCATACATAACGAGGTGTTCGGCAGCGACCATTGCCCCGTGGAGCTTGTCATCGAATAAGCTTTCATAACCTTATAGATAATCTCTTATGACCTTATCAATGGTCTTTTATGGCCTTATAAGGGAATAACAAAAAAAATCCGCAACGCCATTCTGTTAGCGTTGCGGATTTTTTTGTAACGACAGTTAGAACTTTACGATTCTTCCGCCGTCCTCCGTTTCCTCTATGCTTACCTTTACGGCATCCTCAGGAAGCAGGTCTTCTATGAGTTCGGGCCACTCAAGGAAGCAGATACTGCCACCATAGAAGTAGTCTTCATAGCCCATATCGTACACTTCTTCCAGTTTCTTGATGCGATAGAAGTCGAAGTGGTAGATGGTATCGCCTGTCTTCTGGCTTGTATATTCGTTTACGATGGCGAAAGTGGGCGACGTTATTACGTCCTCCACGCCCATTTCCTCACATATAGCCTTGATGAAGGTGGTCTTTCCGGCTCCCATCTTGCCATAGAAAGCAAACACCTTGCCGTTGCCCATATTGGCAATGAACTGCTTGGCAGCCTCGTTTATGTCTGCCAGGGAATTGATTCTGATTTCCATAAATATATGTATTATCCGTTTACGGTTTTATTTTTATTGTCGTTTTACTTCTTCCTCGGGCTCAGCGTTATCAGCGGAATGAGCATCTCTTCCATCGAAATGCCACCGTGCTGGAACGTGTCGCGATAGTAAGATACGTAGTAATTGTAGTTGTTGGGGTAAGCGAAGAACGTGTTGCCCGTAGCGAAGACGTACGAAGTGGAGATGTTCGGCGCAGGCAACTGAGCTTCTTGCGGATTCTTTATAACGAATACCTCCTTCGATTGGCAGTTCAGATTCTTGCCGAGCTTATACCTCAGGTTGGTGTTGGTGTTGCGGTCACCCACTATCTTCACCGGCTTCGAGGCGCGGATACTGCCGTGGTCGGTGGTGAGAATAATCTTACAGTCGCGCTGTGAGAGCGCTTTCAGAAGGTCAGCCATCACCGAATGGCGGAACCATGAGAGCGTAATGCTGCGGTAAGCCGACTCGTTGTTGGCAAGTTCGCGCACCATCTTCGATTCTGTTCGGGCGTGCGAAAGCATGTCAATGAAGTTGACCACCACCACATTAAGGTCGTTCTTCATCAGATCGCTGAGACGTTCGAGCAGCTTGTCGGCACCGACCGAATCGTTAATCTTGTGGTAAGAGAACGTATCGTGGCGACGGAACCTCTCTATCTGCTTCTTCAGCAGCGGCTCCTCGTTGATGTTCTTGCTCTCGTCCTCGTCCTCGTCAATCCACAGTTCGGGGAACATCTTCTCTATCTGCTTCGGCATAAGACCGGAGAAGATGGCGTTACGTGCGTACTGTGTGGCTGTAGGCAGGATGCTCATATACATGTCTTCCTCAATGTCAAACATGTCGCCGATTTCCTGCGCCAATAGTTTCCACTGGTCGTAGCGGAAGTTATCTATTACGATGACGAATACCTTGTCGCCGCCGTTGATGGCAGGAAACACCTTGCTCTTGAATATATCCGGGCTCATGAGCGGACGGTCAGTCTGTCCGGGAGCCACCCAACTGAGATAGTTGTTCTTGATGAACTTGGCGAAAGCGTTGTTTGCCTCTTCCTTCTGCATCTGCAGCATCTCCGTCATGCCCGAGTCTGTGTCAGAAAGCTCAAGCTCCCAATGCACAAGACGACGGTAAACGTCCTTCCATTCATCCACGGTTCGGCTGTCGCCAATCTGCATTGTGATGTTCTGGAAGTTCTGCTGATATCCTGTCTGCGTCACTTCCGTGACTATCTGACGCTGGTGAATGTTCTTCTTCAGGGTCAGCAATATCTGGCTTGGATTGACAGGCTTGATGAGATAGTCGGCTATCTTCGAACCTATGGCTTGGTCCATGATGTTCTCCTCCTCACTCTTTGTCACCATGACAACGGGTGTGGCGGGCTGTATGTCCTTTATCACTTGCAGCGTTTCCAGTCCGGTCAGGCCCGGCATCATCTCGTCCAGCAAGATGAGGTCGAAGGTCTGCTGTCGGCATTCCTCTATGGCGTCCGTGCCGTTGCTTACCGTAGTGACATCGTAGCCTTTCTTCTCAAGAAATATGATATGGGCTTTAAGGAGTTCAATCTCGTCATCCACCCATAATAAGTGTCCTGTGCTCATTGTCAATTTCCTTTATATGATGATGTATTATGTTACTAATAATCCTTCCGACTCATTGCTTAGAATCCGTCCAACTCGTAGTATTCGTCGTCGAAATCCGTGCTGTTGTTCTGCTTCTTATTCGAGCCTGAGCCGCTGTTTGTGGCAGGCTGTTGGTCGTCACCGAAGTAGAACTCGTCCTCCAGCGACTTTGACGAAGGCTTCTCCTTCTGCACCGGCTGCTCTTTAACGGCAGGTTTCTGCTCCTGAACGGCAGGTTTCTGTTCGTTAACAGTCGGTTTCTGCTCCTTAACAGCAGGTTTCTGTTCAGTAATAGGCTCCTCTATAATCAGATTCTGCTCCACGTTTGGCTTTGTCGGCTCCTCCTTGACGGTCGGCTCCTCTATTATTGTGGTGCCGCCCGGTTCGTCCTTAACAGTCGTCGTCGGCTCCATAGTTACGGTCGTTCCTGATTCCTCCTTCACGGTATTGCCCGTTGCGGGAGCCTCTATGAGCGTCTCGCCCTCCTGCTTTCCTTCCGTCGGATTGTCCTGCAAGTCCAGGAAAGTATCGGTAGAACCGTTGCCAGCGTTCGGATTGTCGAGGTCGTACGAGCCGTCTTCCGGCATTTCCCTCTTGTCGTCCTTAGGCTTCGGTGTTGTCACGGTCTCCGGAACATTGAGCAGTTGCTCGTTGCTAATCTTTATCGGAGCGAAGTGTTTGTCGTAGAAGCGTGCATAATCGTCGTAGCTGAACTGTCGTCCGAGCAACGGCAAGTTCTGCTCGCTTATTATAATAGTGCGGTTTCTGCCTATCAATGACGTGATGGTCTTGTTGGTGAAGAGCTGTCTTACGTACTGCAAAGCCTCGTCATAGTTGCGGAATCCGCTCACCTTCATGCGATGAATGCCGTCAGCATCCTCCACGGCGATGTCGAAATTGCGCACGAGGAAGCTGGTGAAGTTATACCTTGCAAGCTCGAAGAGCAGTCGGTTTTCGTCCGTAGAGTCCGGCTTGTAGGCTATCATGAATGTGAAGGCGGCAAATCGTTCGTCCGACAATTCGCGTACAGCGGTAGAGTCGTTGTCGGTCAGCACCTCCGAACGTCTTTCCCAAACATTGTCAAGGTCGAACTTTCCGCCCTTGAGACGCTTTCCTTCGCTGACGCCCTTCACTATCATGCCCGCCATTTCAGCTACTCCGCTTTGTGGCCATTTCTTCACCACCGTGTTCATATCCTCAAGACAACCATCAGCGTCGCCCTCGTTAAGCTTCGACAATCCGCCTATAAAGACAAACTTGTCGCGGTTGGCGCCGAGCGGGAAGCGGCTGTCGGATATGCGCACATTGCCACTCACCTCCGCGTAACGAGCCGCCTTGAAGGCATCGTACGTCGAGGCATACAGCGAGTCTTCCATGTGTACGCCGAGCTTGGCGTTCTCCACGAAGTAAGGGTCGGATAGGAGAGTGGTCCATTCGCTTTCGGGATATTCCTTCTTCAGGCGTTCCACATATCTTTCCGCCACATCCGTTTCGCCCTTCCTCATATAGAGCAGATACATGTGATAATATGCGTCCGCCATCTTCTCGAAGTCGGGATATTGGCTTGTCAGTCGTTTGAGCTGCTTCTCTGAGAGCGGCAGGTTGTTGAGCTTGTCCTTGAAGATTACGCCTGCATTGAACAGACCGTCCTCAATTATCTTGTTGCTCGCCTCAATCTGATCCTCCGTAAACGGAATCTGCGCCAGATAATACTCGCGCTTGTGCGGGTCGTTCTGGGCGCTGTCCGCTATCTGAGCCAGCGAGTCCTCTATGGCTTCCTGACGTGCGATGGAGTCGAGCTGAGCCTCGCTAAGCTCCGTTTCCTCCTGATTGCCGCCGAAGTTCACCACCGTCTTGTTGACGCGCTGCCAGTTGTCCACGTTCTCGCGCTTGCCCCACATTTTCTGGAAGGCAGCCTTACCCTGGCTTACAGCCGTGGCGTTATAGAAATACCACAGACCGTTGTTTTGTTGATTGGTATTGTTCTGCTGTCGGTTGTTCTGCTGCTGCATGTTGTTGCCGGCACCGTTCTGCTGCATTGTCTCCTGCGCATTCTGCTCAGCCAGTCGGTCACGTTCCTCCTTCTCCTTGCGCTTCAGTTCGGCAATGGTTCGGTCGATGGCAGCGTTGCGGTCCTTCTCGTCCATCTTGGCAAGTGTCTGCAGCGAGTCCTGCAGGTGTACGGCGTCGGTATATGGCACCAGCTGGTCGAGCACCTTCGAGCGATGAGACAGTTCCTCGTAGTCCTTACGTTCCTTGTCCAGCAGTCCGATGGCCTCGCCATAGCATCTCTGGGCATCGTTATAGCGCTCCATCTCCCAATAGATGTCGCCCAACTTGAGCAGGAGCACGCCCTTCTCGATGCCCGACCTTGTGGCTTTGGCGGCACCGCGCTCGTATGCGCTGATGGCTTTAGCCGTGTCGTTTTGAGCCAGATAAATATTGCCGATGGCATAATACACCTGATCCAGATATTCCTTGTTCTTGTCCGAAGCCGCCATTCTCTTCAGTCGGCTCACCATTTTCTTCCATTGTCCGCCTGACATCACCTCCGTCATGGCAATGCGTGCGTTGAACTCCACCTCGTAAGGCGGATTCTGCCTTATCACGCGCTTGTAGGCGCGCATCGCCTCCGCCTTGTTGCCGAGCGCCGCCTGCATCTGTCCCATCAGATACCACTCGCGGGCACGCTGCTTGCGTCGCATCTCATGCTTTATCACCTTTCTGAGATAGGGTATGGCTTTGGCGTAGTCGCCCGTGTGGATGTAGTAGTCGGCATAGGTGTAGTCCCATTCCTTACGTGCAGACCAGTGGATGGAGTCGCGCTCCATGTTTCTCACCACGTCTTCGGCGTCGTAGAGCCAGCCCTCCTCCAGGTAGCATTTGGCGAGCCAAGCCCTCGACTTGGCGTATATGGCGGGCTGCGTCTGATACAGACGACCCATGTAAGCGAATGTGGAGGCAGCCTCGTCAAAGGCGCCCTTATAGAACTGCGACCTTCCCATAAGCATCCAAGCCTTCCACAGGAACGGGTTATACTCGCGGCGTGACAGCCACTCGATGTCCTTTTCCGTCTTGCGTCGCTTCTTGTCCCAGACGGGACGCTTCTTTATGCTGTGCAGCTTGATGGTCTTCTGACATTTCTCTATGGCCTTCTCGAAGTTGCCTTTGCCTATCTCGCGGCTCTGCTTGTTGCCGACGGTGTAGAGCGGCAGCATCTCCGTGAAGTTGTCCTTGTTGCCGTTCTCTTTCTCGAGCGAACCGTCGATGTAGGCAAGCGTACCATTATAATATGTGTTATAGCGAGCCTTGAATGAATGCCACCATCTTGTCTTCGCCGTATTTTTCTGCGTAGAACATCCTGTCGCAGCCAGAAGGACAGCCGCGAGGAGCATTGGGATGATATGTCGGGTCTTTAGGAGATGCAAAATATTGTGTGTATAAGTGTGTGTTTAGGGAAAATACTGGGCATACAGTATGCAGGAGAATGTCCTACTTGAGCATGATGAACACTTCGTCCTTCAGCTGGTCGGGCAGTTCGATGCCGCGCAAGTTGAGGCTTCGACACCAAGCCGCCACCTCGTCCTGCCGCATGGTGTAGAGCACGTTGGCAAACTCTTCCACCTCCTCGTCCGTGTATGCGTCCGAAGGTGTGCCCTTGAAGGCGTCCAGTTCTTCGTCATCGAAGTATTCAATAGGTTTCGTGGAAGCCTCCATCATGCACTCCTGCTCGCACTTCGTCGATGCGGTGCCGTCGCAGGTGGCACAGGTCTGCTCTACGTGTATGGGCGTGTCGTCATCCTTGCCGCGGTTGGCGATGATCGTTCCTATCGCTGCAAGGATGCCGAGAGCTACTATAGACAGTATCAGTATTGTCACTTGTGCGGTTTTCTTTATATATTATATAATGTGTATTTGTCAGTCCTTTATCTTCTCTATCTTCCATCCTGCCATCTCGAGGTCGTCCCAGAACTGCGGGTACGACTTGGTTACCACCTGCGGATCGTTGATGCGCAGACCGGGGAACTTGATGGCAGCCGGCGCGAACGCCATAGCCATGCGGTGGTCCTGATAGGTGTTGATGGGCTCCATGCTTGCCTCGCAGCGCGTGCCGTCCCAGATGAGCGTGTCGCCGTTCTCGTCGCGCAGCACGTAGCCCAGCTTCTTCAGCTCGCACTTCAACGCCTCTATGCGGTCAGTCTCCTTTATTCTGAGGCTTGCCAGTCCAGTGAGGCGGAAGGGTATGTCCATAAGGGCGCAGGTCACGACGATGGTCTGTGCAAGGTCGGGTGCCGAAAGGAGGTCATAGTCGAGTCGTGGCAGACGGCAGGGCCATTTCTTCAGTCTTACCGTTGGAGCAGCCTCCGTGCCGTTGGATAGGAAGCGGGTTTTCACGCCCATAAGCGAGAAGATATACTTCACGATGGAGTCGCCCTGCTTCGATGCGTCAAACAGACCGTCGAACATTACCGTCGACTCCGGGTCCTCCGCCAAGGTCATCATCTCATACCAGTATGACGAAGCACTCCAGTCGCTCTCGATGATATATTTGTGCTGCTCGTAAGGGTGCGGGTTCACCTTCAGCGTCTCTGAGTCGCTCCAGTCGGCGTCAGCTCCGAACTCCCTCATCATCCACAACGTAAGGTCGATGTAAGGACGCGAGGCGATTCCGCCCGTCATCTTTATCTCCAGCCCGTTTTTCAGAACCGGACCAATCATCAGCAGCGCCGAAATGTATTGCGAGCTGACGTTGGCAGGTATTTCGATGTATCCGCCGTTGAGCGGCTTGCCCTTTATGCGCAGCGGCGGAAAGCCATCCTCGCCGAGATACTCAATGTCGGCACCGAGATAACGCAGCGCATCCACCAATATCTTTATCGGACGCTGCTTCATGCGCTCCGTACCCGTGATGGTGTGCTCGCCCGGCGTAACAGCCAGATAAGCCGTCATGAAACGCATGGCGGTTCCTGCAGCCTTGATGTCTATGGTGTCGGGCCTGTACATCATGGCGTTAACAATCACCTCCGTGTCGTCGCAGACAGACAGGTTCTCCGGCAGCATGTTGCCTTTCGATAGGGCATGGATAATCAAGGCACGGTTACTGATGCTCTTTGATGCTGGCAGCTTCACGGTGGCATCAAGCCGCGAAGGAGCGTTGAGTATATATTGCATGTTTGCTGTTTACTTATATTACTATGCAAATTTAACCAAAAATCCTGAATAACAAGATTAATGTAAGTAAAAACAATAAAGTTACGCATTAGTTAACAAACCGTTTGGTTTCCTTATTGGGCAAGAACGCACCGCAAAACAATAAAAAACGCACGAAAAAGAAAAAAAGTTGCTGATAAATTTGGTGGTTTCAATATAAACCCCTACCTTTGCACCCGCTTACAAGAACAACGGGATGTAGCGCAGTTGGTTAGCGCACGCGTCTGGGGGGCGTGAGGTCGCTGGTTCGAGTCCAGTCATCCCGACAGGTTGTAAAGCAAGAAAGTTTTAAAAAAATACAAATTAAATTTTGTAGATTCAAAAATATTTCTTACCTTTGCATCCGCTTTCAAGAAGCAACGCTTTAAAAGCTTTTGGCTCCGTAGCTCAACTGAATAGAGCATCTGACTACGGATCAGAAGGTTGCAGGTTTGAATCCTGCCGGAGTCACAAAGTTGAATAAACTGAAGAGAGGAATTTACGCAAGTAAGTTCCTCTTTTTTTGTGTATTATGCTAATTGCTAACCTGCAATTCACAAGTTTCGGCTCAAATAATATTGTTGTGTTTTTAACAATCTGCATTTCCTTATGCAAATAACTGTTTTAGGACCACTGGAAAAAGTGTGTGGATATCGTAGTACAATAAAAACACTATATTGTCCGTTTATAAAGTCAAAGAACGGATAAATATGGAAAAGTATAGACTCCTTGCAGAATGTCTTTTGCCCGAACACATGCTGGATTGGTTCGACCTTAAAGACGTGTTTGTAGAGCAAAAGAAAGAAACAAAGCTTGTTCACATATACCTTGACGAAAACGAGCTGAGACCAGGTGACAGAACCGATATTCGT
>NZ_NOVE01000014.1 GCF_002265625.1 Prevotella sp. 885 | reverse complement strand
CAGCTGAATCCTTTAATGCAAAAATCAAAGCTTTCAGAGCATCACTAAGGGGCATCGTTGATGAAAAGTTTTTTCTGTATCGACTTGCAAAGATTTATGCTTATCCCCACTAAATTTCCACTGAGCCGATATGATCTTTTTGACAAGAAGACATGTTTTTTTGACAAGAAGACATGAAGACATGTTTTTTTGATATGAAGACATGAAGAACATGATTTTAGGATGCTGGACAAACCTAGGAGGCTATGGCGTCTCGCCGTAGCCACGCACCCACGTACTCAATTAATCGCTTTGCTGCATCCACGAACACAGTATGTAATACGTAACTTTGTACCACAGTTAATCGGGAATATGCTGATATGTTAGTGTTCAGCCAATGCAAAACAATCTAAATCTCATACCTTACTCTTGACAACGCTTGCGCCATATTGTACCTTTTCAACCGCTTTTGGTGGGTTTGGTCTGATCAGTAGCAAGCGTTCTTTGACTTGTTGTACATATTTTTGTTAAGCTAATAGTTATGGTAGCGTCATAAGGCTAATTTATAGGTACTGACAGTCCTTTGCTCTACCAACTGAGCTATGTGGTGGTATATAACAAAAAAAAGAGTCACTCTAATGAGTAACTCTTTTTTTTGTGGTGCCACCAGGAATCGAACCGGGGACACAAGGATTTTCAGTCCTTTGCTCTACCAACTGAGCTATGGCACCAACTGTTTTTCTTTAGCGAGTGCAAAGGTACGAAAATGTTTCGGATTCTCCAAATATTCTATTGTTTTTTTCCTGTTATGTACCCTAGTTTATATAATGGTATACATTGGTATAAAATAAGTGGAGGATGTGTTGGTTAGTATCAACACATCCTCCGCTCTATCGTCTTACTGAGTTAATGGTCTCAGCATGTTATATTGTCTTGATTAGTTGAAGACATACTTCACGCCAATCTGCATTTTCCAGCACTGGTCATAATTGCGGTTGAAGCTCCATGTAGATGTAGGAGCAGTGCCAGTGGCCTTATCTTTGAACATTGAGAAGTAAGGAACGCCGTCCTTCACCTTGTCAACCTTCAGAATCTTACCGTCGTTACATCCGCTCATGTTCTTCATAACACCCCACTTTGAGTTGAAGAGGTTACCTACGTTCATGATGTCAAGACTGAGGACGAGCTTGTTGTTTGTGCTGCCGATCTTAACGTCGAAGTCGTGTGCCCAACGGAAGTCGAAGCGGTGAACGAACGGAGCGCGTGTGCTGTAAGGCTCAGCATATTCGCCCTTGTGGTTCTTGAGGTAGCTGTCCTGCTCAACGAAGTTCCAGAAGAGGTCGGCATCGCTTTCCTTAGTGAAATGGATGTCATTGCGGTCCTTCGGGATATACATAAGGTCGTAGCGGTTGCCGTCGCCGTTGATATCGCCGTTGTAGAAGTAGCTGTATCCAGAGGGTGAGTAGCCCTGATAGAAGAGGCTGAAGTGATCCTTACCATATGTATAGTTGGCAGAAGCGATGATACGATCAGGAATTACGTAGCGTGAGTTGCCGAGCTCAAGGAAGTTCGGTCCCTCTACGGCGTACATGTTAGACCATGTAGAGTATGCGTTGTTACCCGGCATACCAGTAAGCTCCTTCATCACTGTGTGTGTGTAAGCTGCCATAAGGTTGAGGTTCTTGATGGGCTCTGCGTTAACAGTGAAGTTGAATGTCCAGCCATAACCCTTGCTTGTGTTTGTAAGCACGTATGCATCGGTCTTGCAGTACTTATAGTCCTTCGGATAGATGTGGCGGTTGTCGCCAGTGCCAGTCAGAGTTTCCCAAGAAGAGTTGTCCTTGATGTTGTAGTTGTCGAGCATCACGTCGTGAATCTTCTTTGTGTATGTAAACTCGGCTGTGAACGACAGCGGGAATGAAACGGGAATCTGTCCATCGATAGCGATTGAAGACTTCCATACCTGCGGCATCTTGAAGTCGCGATCAACGCCGGCTACACTCTTAGGTACAGTACCCTCTTCCGGAGTGATAGTGGCAGGTGCGCCAAGGAGCTCGCGAATCTTGTCAACGTTAGTAACGAGTCCACCCTTGAACTTTTGGAGTTCTGCATCAGGAGTAATAGCGCCGTCCTTGCCATATCTTGTGCTGGCAATGCCAGAACCCATAGCCATACCGGAGTTTGTAGGCATATTAGTGAAGAATACGAGAGGCAGACGACCTGCGAAGAGACCAGTACCACCGCGTACCTTCAGTGAGCGGTCACCAAATACGTCCCATGTGAATCCGATACGCGGAGAAATTTGGATGTTGCTCTTAGGCCATGAACCTGTCTCTACGTGACGACCACCGTAATCGAGTGCTGTAATGGCCTTATTCTCCATAAGGTCGTTGTTGTTGAATACGATGTTATCGAAGCGGATACCACCAGTCAGTTTGAGGTTGTCGAGCACGTTCCACTCGTCCTGTAGATAAAGGCCGTACTGAGCGAACTTTACCTCTGCTGTAGGATTCTTCTCGCCGTTGTAGCCGTAGGCAAGTGTAACAGTCTCAGGAGCGGCTCCGTTGAAGAAGTCGTCGAGTGAGCGGTAACGATAGTATCCAGTTCCACCGCGCATGTATGAGTTGTTGGCAAGCTGGTGCTCGAAGGTGAAGCCTGCAGTAAGCTTGTGGGCACCAAGATAGTATGTGAAGTTGTCGGTAAGAGTAAGGATCTTGTTCTGCACACGGTTGTTGTATGAGAAGAGCTCTGTACCGAAGCTGATGTACGGCTCGAGAATCTGTGATGTTACCTTACCTGTAGCGTCAGCCTCATATCCTGCCATAATGTCAACGAACGGGAAGTTAGAGCAGTTGGGGTCGCGCTTGTCATCGATGTAGCTGTATGTGAAGAGCAACTGGTTGGACATGTTTGCGCCAAAACGGCTGTTAAGGTCTGCAGATACAGACATAACGGAATTGTTTTGTGCATACATTGAACCAGAATAAGACATACCATACTGTGACATACGACTTGCTGTGAAGCGTGTGTATGCGTCAGAAGACGAACGGTTTACGGCGTTCCATGTCTTGTTGCGTGTGTAGTTATAGCGTACAGCAAGGTGGTGGTCGTTATTGATGTTCCAGTCTACACGACCGAGGAGCTTCAGGTTGTTGTCTTCTGCGGGGAAGTCAGTGTAGGAACCCGGATTGAATCCGTACTTGGTGATAAGGAACTGCTTAACACGCTCGAGGTCTGACTTAGGAACACGTGAGATATAGTTGGTGGCGTCTGCCTTGCCGTCTTCCGAAGCCTGCCATCTGTTTACGATGTTAGGACTCTTGCTGTATTCTGCGTTGGCGAAGAAGAAGAGCTTGTCCTTGATGATCGGACCGCCGAAGGTAAAGCCGTATGTTGTGGTGCCGTTCTTGCCGCGCTCGCCGAGGTCTTCATTGTCCACGCGGTTGCCGTGCATATTCTCATTATTATAATAAATGTATGCAGTACCCTTAAATGTGTTTGTACCCGACTTTGTGATGGCGTTTACACCACCGCCGATGAAGTTGGTCTGACGAACGTCATAGGGAGCAATTGTCACCTGTACCTCGTCAATGGCATCCATAGAGATAGGGCTGCCTCCGCCAGGGAGCTTGTCTGAAAGACCGAAGTTGTTGTTGAGGTTTGCGCCGTCGAGTGTGAAGTTAGAGCTTCTTCCGTCGCCACCAGCAAAGCTCATGCCGTTAGAGTAGGGCGAGAGACGAGCGATGTCGGTGATGCTACGGTTGATGGTAGGCATGTTCATGATCTGCGTGTTGCTGATGTTGGTGGAAGCACCAGTCTTCTCAGCAGTAAACTTAGATCCCTTTCCGCTAATTACAACCTCACCCAGGATGCTTGCGTCCTCAGCCATCTTGAAGTTCTGGTTGTAGGTTTCGCCGAGCTGGAGAGTAACGTTACTTATCTCCGTGGGCTGGTAGCCAATGTAGCTTACCTTGATGGTGTAAGGTCCGCCGACACGCATACCCTGAATGGTGTAGCGGCCGTCTGCATTGGTAACTGTGGCATAACGTGTGCCTGAAGGCACGTGCACCACTTGGATGGTTGCTCCAATGACACTCTCGTTGGTGTTACCCAACGTCACTTTACCTGTCAATGCAGATGTAGTAACCTGCGCCAATACTGCCTGAACAATGGCGATCAGCAAGACAGAAAGCATGTAAAGTCTCTTTCTCATAAAATCGATAATTGGTTATTGAAAAAAATATTTACCTCCACTTCTAAGGAGTGGAATCCATAAATTCGTTGTTATTTCAATTCTTTTTGCAAATTTAAACAATTAAAATAATATGGCGTTATAAAACCTTAAATAAAATAAATTAATAACTATTATTTTAACCGTTTTGAAATAATAGGTTGTCAATTGGGAGATTGAGAGAGTTGAGAATTTAGATTAGTTGAGAGTTGAAATTTCAGAGTTGAGAGTTATGATATGTATCTTTGGTATTTTTAATACAGCTAAAGCTTTACATTAAATATATAAGGTAATCATAACTCTCAACTCTAAATTCTCAACTCTCAACTAAGAGGCTTATTCTTCTTTGCTCAACGGGTTCCATCCCTGCGCCTTCAGCTCAAACTCCTGATTGTCTCTTGTGACGAGCATTTGTCCGAGTTCGGGACGAGTGATGTGTCCGATGAGTTTCACATTGTCCATCTGCTGAATCTTCTCGTTGTCGCCGATAGGTACGGTGAAGAGCAGTTCGTAGTCTTCCCCGCCGTTGAGGGCGCACGTGGTGACGTTCATGTTCATCTCTTCAGCCATTACAGCGGTCTGATAGTCAATGGGAATGTTCTTCTCGTAGATTCGGCATCCGCATCCCGACTCCTTGCAGATGTGCATCAGTTCGCTTGACAGTCCGTCGCTGATGTCCATCATTGCTGTGGGTCTGATGCCCAACTCACGGAACTGTGCTATGATGTCGCCACGGGCTTCGGTCTGCAGCTGTCGTTGGAGGAGATACTCCTTTCCTGCGAAGTCTGGCTGAAAATTGCGAAGTTCTTCCAGCGCACGCTTGTCGTTCTTCTTGCGAGCCTCGTCCACCTGCTGATAATAAACGCTCTTCTCGCGTTCCAGAAGCTGCAGTCCCATATAGGCAGCACCGAGGTCGCCTGATACGCAGATAAGGTCAGTGTCCTTGGCTCCGCTACGATAGACGATGTCGTCCTTGCGTGCCTCGCCGATACAGGTAATGCTGATGGCAAGTCCTGTGTAAGATGATGTGGTGTCACCGCCAACGATGTCAACCCCCCACTTGTCGCAAGCCAGCTTCAGTCCGCTGTAGAAGTCGTCCATATCCTCCACCTTGAAGCGCTTGCTGAGCGCAATGCTTACTGTCAGCTGTCGCGGTGTGCCGTTCATGGCGAAGATGTCGCTGATGTTCACCATTGCCGACTTGTATCCAAGGTGCTGGAGGTCGATGTATGTGAGGTCGAAATGTACGCCCTCCATGAGCATATCGGTGGTTACCAGAACCTCTGAGTCAGGATAATGTAGTACGGCGCAATCGTCGCCTACACCTTTAATGGTCGACTCGTTCTTTATCTTGATGTTGTCGGTGAGTCGGTGTATGAGGCCGAACTCACCGAGCTTTGATATTTCTGTCATTATATATTATTATTGTGAAAGCTCAATTAAGCTCTGCGAATCATCTCACGCATAATCTCTGTCATCAGAGGCTGCGCCTTGTTGGCAGCCACCTGCACTTCCTCGTGCGAAACCTCCACCGGTGTGTCCTCCAGGCCAAGGTCGGTGATGATGGATATACCGAATGTGCGGATGCCGCAGTGGTGTGCCACGATTACCTCAGGCACGGTGCTCATGCCTACAGCGTCGCCACCCAGACGATGATACATCTTATATTCGGCAGGAGTCTCGAATGTCGGTCCCTGCACGCCCACGTAAACACCGTGCATAACGCGTATGCCCTTCTCCTCGGCAATCTTGTCTGCCTCTGCGATGAGCTTCAGGTCGTAAGTCTCGTGCATGTCCGGGAAGCGCGGTCCTGTTGGGAAGTTTTTGCCGCGCAGCGGGTGCTCAGGGAAGAAGTTGATGTGGTCTGTGATGATCATGAGGTCGCCAATCTTGAAGTCGGGATTCATGCCGCCTGAGGCGTTGCTCACGAAGAGAGTCTTGATGCCAAGTTCGTACATCACGCGGATTGGGAATGTCACCTCCTTCATAGAGTAGCCCTCATAGTAATGGAATCTGCCCTCCATTGCCATGATGTCCTTGCCTCCGAGCTTGCCGAAGATAAGTTTTCCTGCATGTCCTTCCACAGTAGAAACGGGAAAGTTGGGGATGTCCTTATAAGAGAACTCGTAGCTGTCTGTTATTTCTGTGGCGAGCTGTCCGAGGCCCGTTCCAAGTATTATCGCTGTTTCAGGACTTGTGGTCATCCTTTCTTTTAGCCAGGATGCTGTTTCTTGAATTTTTTCGTACATAGCTTATAATTTTGTTATTGAATTCTTCTTCTCCCTCAAGCATGAATCTTATCCTTATCGGGAGAGCATAAATGCTGTTCTTTGTTGCTTCTGAGAGAGTGCCGAGACTGTTGAGTCTTGTGGCGTCCTTCTCTGTCGTGATTATCACCTTCGGCTTCGGCATGTCAGCGAAGGTGGAGTTGATGCGTTCCGCATCGTCCTCCGTGAACTGATGATGATCGCCGAATGCCATTGGTGTGATGTTCTCCGAGACGGGCTTCAGGTCCATAACCATCTGTTGCGGCGAGGCAATACCCGTAAGCAGCAGGATGTTCACGCCTTTTGGTAGCGATGAGAGCGGTTTTCGTTCGTCATGGAATACTGCCTTAAGGCTCTCATATTGCAGAGTTGTGAAGTAGAGTTCCTGATACGGATAGAGGTTCATTGCTCTCTTGAGCACTCTGAATTCCATGGGCTTCAGGTCCTTCGGGCACTTCGTTACGATGACGATGTCGGCTCTTGACTTTCCTTCCTGCGGCTCACGCATTCGTCCTGCTGGCAGCAGCTTGTCGTAGATGATAAGTCGATGATAGTCTACAAGCAGGATGTTTATGCCCGGCTTCACATACCTATGCTGATAGGCATCGTCCAGAAGGATGACGTCCACGTCCTTTGTCTGCTCGTCGTGTGTCAGGCGGTATATTCCGTTTCTGCGGTTCTTGTCCACAGCCATGTAGATGTCCGGATATTTATGCTTCATCTGGAAGGGCTCGTCCCCAATCTCCCTCATCTCCGTGTCTTTGTCTGCGAGCAGATATCCGCGGCTTTTACGTTTGTATCCGCGTGAAAGTACGCCCACTTTCTGTTTTTCGTGCAGGAGATTGATAAGATATTCCACGTGCGGTGTCTTTCCCGAACCTCCCACAGTGATGTTGCCGACGGAAATTACGGGTATGTCGTAACTTTGGCTTTTCAGCACTCCGATGTCGAACATCCAGTTGCGCACACGTACCCCAATGCCGTAGAGCCAGCTCAACGGCAGCAGCCATTCGTTGATTTTTATAAAGTCGCCTTCTGTTCTCATAGTGCTTTCTCTATTTCATGTTTATGGCGAACGGTATGCGTGCCTGCAGAGCCTCGTGTTTGTCGAGGTTGCGCATCAGCGATACTGGTTCGTAGAGGTCGCCGAGTGTCAGTCGGAGACGTGCGTCCACCGATCCAGCATCCGATGCTCCTGCAAGTAACTGGTCAATCCATGAGCTTGGTGCAGGATAGTCCACCGTATAATATTCGCCGAGTTTAGCCAGCTTTGCAGCCTTTGCCACGGCGTCATTCAGTCCTCCGAGCTGGTCTACAAGCTTCAGACCGATGGCGTCAGCTCCCAGCCATACGCGTCCCTGGGCTATTTTCTCCACGCTCTCCACCGGCAAGCGGCGTCCGTCAGCCACGCGCTTTCTGAAAAGCTGGTAGCCTCTGTTGACGTACTGCTGCATGATGGCTGTCTCTTCTTCGTTGAAAGGTCTTGCCATAAGATTGCCGAATGTGGCGTTGCGGTTTGTCTTCACTTCATCAAACTTCACGCCAAGCTTCTGTGTTACAAGTCCGCTCATGTCAGGGAATACTGCGAAGATGCCGATGCTACCTGTCAGCGTGGTGGGCTGTGCAACAATCCATGATGCCGGTGCTGACATATAGTAAGCACCCGATGCGGCATAACCTCCCATTGATACCACTACGGGCTTCTTTTTCTTGAGTTCCATCACCTGATGCCATATCTGTTCGGATGCGAACGCATCGCCGCCACCTGAATTTACTCTTATCACCACCGCCTTGACGTCATCGTCGTCCATAAGGTCTTTCAAGTCGTTGCATACAGTACTTCCCACGATGCTGTGCGAGCCTCCGCCTAAAAGACTTACCTTCTCGCTCTGCACAATGTCGCCGTAGGCATAGTATATAGCAATTTCCTCACCACTGGTCTGCTTCTCCTTTACGTTTGTCATGTCGCTGACAAAGAGGCGGTTCAGGTCGTCATCCTTTCCGATGCCGAACTGTGTCTTTGCAATGTCCTTCATGTCCGAAGCATAAGCCAGTCCGTCCACCACCTTACGCTTCAAGAGGATTTCCGCCGACTGGAACATCAGCAGTTCGTCTGCATATCTGTTAAGCGAGTCGACGCTGATGCCACGGCTTTTTGATACGGCGTTGCAAACCTGCTTCCACGTTCCGTCCAGGAACATCTTGGTCTGCAGACGGTTGGCGTCGCTCATGTGCTCCTCAGTGTATGTTTCGGTGGCGCTCTTGAATGTGCCCACTTTCACCACCTGGAACTTGACACCGAACTTTGCCAACATATCCTTATAAAATACGGGCTGTGCGCCGATGCCGTGCCAGTCCACCATTCCGATGGGGTTGAGGTAAATCTTGTCAGCTACAGACGCCAGATAGTACGACCCCTGCGAGTAAGTGTCGGCGTAGGCAATGATTTTCTTGCCCGACTTGCGAAAATCCTCAAGTGCTGAGCGTATCTCCTGCAGTGTGGCATAGTCTGTTGACAATACGCCTGCATCGATGTAAATACCTTTTATGTTTTCCTCATCCTTTGCCTTCTTGATGGCGGAGAGTATGTCGTTCAGTCCTGTGGACGGTATATAGTTGCCCGTCAGTTTTCCGATGGTGTTGTCCGTTCCCTGCTCGTCTATGGAGCCGTTTAGCTTGAGCACGAGCACTGAATTTTTCTCTACGGCTTGTGTGGCGCTTGCAGATGCCACCATACCTACGATGCTCATTACTGAAAGTGCCACGCACACTATGGTGAAAACGATGATGCCAACAACGGTGGCGGCGGTGTATTTAAAGAAATCTTTCATGAGTAAAACGGTTTGATTATTGATACTATTGATGCAAAGTTAATACATTTCGCCGATATCTTACTATAAATAGATGTGTATATTTTAGCATCTCATAAAAAAGCAGTACCTTTGCAGACGTTTTTGGATAAATTTAAATATTTACAGAGTCAAACTATGGATCAGATTCAAAAAATCGAACGCGAGAAATTGTTGCGTCGCAAGCTTGATTTGCTTTTGAAGACAGGTCAGATGCTTGTTGAAAGTGCGGCAGACACCAACCGCATCATCCGCAACATGAATCGTGTTGCCGCTTTCCTCGGTCTTCCAGAGGAGCATCTTCATGTTTACGTTCAGTTCAACATGCTTATGGTGAACCTGAGCGATGGTGAGCATTCGTTCACCAAATTCCAGCGCTGCACCAAGCATGGCATCAACATGGAGACCATCTCACGCATCTCTAAGCTTTCATGGAAGGCTATAGATGAAGATTACTCCATTGACCGCTATGGGGAAGAACTTGAACAAATCCGCAAGCGTCCCCGTAATTACACACATCTACAGGTGGCTATAGGCACTGGATTTGCGTGCGGTGGCTTCTGCATTCAGTTCGGTTGCGACTGGACTGCTTTCTTCTATGCGTCGTTTGCTGCCGCCATCGGTATGTATCTGCGTGGATGGCTGCTTCGTCGTGGTTTCAATAACTATATCGGCATCGCAGTCGCTGCTTTTGTCAGCACGCTCCTTGCTTTCCTTACCACATGGCTTCCTGACACATGGACGAGCACACCGCTCCATCCGCTGCTTGCCTGTGCGCTGTTTATCGTACCGGGCGTGCCATTGATAAACTTCGTGGATGACATGCTCGACAACTACATACAGGTGGGCTTGACGCGAGCCATAAACACCTTCCTTATGATTGTGGCCATGTCGTTCGGTATTGCTTTCTTCCTGAAACTGAGCAATTTCGACCTGAGTCAGTTCCAGACGATACCGATGATACCACACAATAACTATATTAGTTATGCTGCGGCAGCAGCCATTTCGGCTATGGGATTCTCCATGATTTTCAACATCCCGCGCCGTCTGCTGTGGGTGGTGGCTATAGGAGGTATCATTGCCGTTTGTACGCGTAACTTTGTCAATCTGGGTCCGTCCAACGACAATATCGGACTGGACATGGGACTTGCCATCGGTTCGCTTGCCGGCAGTACGCTCATCAGTCTTGTCTGCGTCAAGGCTGTTCACTGGTTCCATGTTCCTCATCATGTCATCTCCATCCCGAGTGTAATCCCGATGGTTCCCGGAGTGTTGATGTATCGTGCTCTTGTGGCTATTATCGAGATGCAGGGCGTAGTCGGTGAGCTTACAAATGCCGTGAAGTTCGGTATGGGTTCTGCCATTACCATTATGTGTATCGCCATCGGCGTTGCCATCCCCAACGTGTTCGCACGTCAGTGGATTGCGTCGAATCGCAGCCGCCGTCTGCAGAAAGCCATTTCTGACCGTAAGGCACGTGGTAAGTTTGTTGCCCTCTCGGATTTCGACGAGAACTAAAAAAATATTACAATGGTGTGTAAAGGAAAGCCGCATTAGCTTTTTCTTTACACACCATTGTCATTTTTGTCAGATTCAATACCGAATGTGACATTGTGTCATTGTTTATGTCTTGTTGTCACAGGTAGAAAATGCTAAACCATATTGTTTGGCACACTTTTAGCTATATGTTTGGCGACGATGAAAGGCACGAAGCCTTATCGGACAATAAAACGTAAACTTAAAAAATAAAAACATAACAATCATGAACGTAAAACCATTAGCAGACAGAGTGCTTGTGCTCCCTGCACAGGCAGAAGAAAAGGTTGGTGGAATCATCATACCGGATACAGCAAAAGAGAAACCTCAGCACGGCAAGGTGGTTGCCACTGGTAACGGCACTAAGGATGAGGAGATGGTTCTTAAAGAGGGTGACGAAATCCTCTATGGCAAGTATTCTGGTACAGAGCTTGAGTTCGACGGCACAAAGTACCTCATCATGCGTCAGAGCGATGTTCTCGCTGTTGTCAACAAGTAACAACGAGCAAACGTATCCAACCAATTAATAATTAATAACTGATAATTAATAATTAACGAAAATGGCTAAAGAGATTAAATACAATATAGATGCACGCGACCTGCTTAAGAACGGTGTCGACAAGTTGGCTAACGCCGTAAAGGTTACACTTGGCCCGAAAGGTCGCAACGTGGTTATCGAGAAGAAGTTCGGCGCTCCCCAGATCACTAAGGACGGTGTTACCGTTGCTAAGGAAGTGGAGCTTGACGACAAGTTCGAGAACACCGGCGCACAGCTCGTAAAGAGCGTTGCAAGCAAGACTGGCGATGACGCTGGTGACGGTACTACAACAGCTACCATCCTCACACAGGCTATCGTTACTGAGGGTCTGAAGAACGTCACAGCAGGTGCCAATCCTATGGACCTCAAGCGTGGTATCGACAAGGCCGTTGCAGCTGTTGTGGAGCACATCAAGGAGACTGCTGAGGTTGTAGGCGATAACTATGACAAGATTGAGCAGGTGGCTACTGTTTCTGCCAACAACGATCCTGAGATTGGCAAGCTCCTCGCTGACGCTATGCGTAAGGTAAGCAAGGACGGTGTTATCACCATCGAGGAGAGCAAGAGCCGCGACACCAGCATCGGTGTTACAGAGGGTATGCAGTTCGACCGTGGCTACCTGAGTGGCTACTTCGTAACTGACGCTGACAAGATGGAGTGTGTAATGGATAATCCTTACATCCTTATCTATGACAAGAAGATCAGCAACCTCAAGGACCTTCTGCCTATCCTTCAGCCGGCAGCTGAGAGCGGACGCCCGATGCTCATCATCGCTGAGGATGTAGACTCAGAGGCTCTGACAACTCTCGTTGTCAACCGTCTGCGTGCTGGTCTTAAGATTTGCGCTGTTAAGGCTCCTGGCTTCGGCGACCGTCGCAAGGCAATGCTCGAGGATATCGCTACACTTACCGGTGGCGTTGTCATCAGCGAGGAGAAGGGTCTTAGCCTCGACAAGGCCACACTCGACCTCTGCGGTACCTGTGAGAAGGCCACTGTCAGCAAGGACAACACCACAATCGTTGGTGGAGCAGGCCAGAAGGAGCTTATCGCTGACCGCGTGGCTCAGATCAAGAACGAGATTGCCAACACCAAGAGCTCTTACGACAAGGAGAAGCTTCAGGAGCGTCTTGCCAAGCTCGCCGGTGGTGTGGCTGTGCTCTACGTCGGTGCAAACAGCGAGGTGGAGATGAAGGAGAAGAAGGACCGCGTTGACGATGCTCTCTGTGCTACACGTGCAGCCATGGAGGAAGGTGTTGTCGTAGGTGGCGGCACCACATACATCCGCGCTCAGCAGACTCTTGAGAACCTCAAGGGTGATAATGCTGACGAGCAGACCGGTATCAACATCGTTCGTCGTGCCATTGAGGAGCCGCTTCGCCAGATTGTTAAGAACGCTGGCGGCGAGGGTGCCGTAGTTGTTCAGAAGGTACGTGAGGGCGAGGGCGACTTCGGCTACAACGCACGCAAGGACATCTATGAGGATCTGCGTGCAGCAGGTGTCATCGATCCTGCCAAGGTGGAGCGCGTAGCTCTCGAGAACGCTGCCTCTATCGCAGGTATGTTCCTCACCACAGAGTGCCTCATCTGCGACAAGCCCGAGGAGAAGGCTCCCGCAATGCCGATGGGCCAGCCGGGTATGGGTGGCATGATGTAATCAGCCGAACACAATAACGTATTGAATTAATATATAAGGGACGACAGCAGGTTAATAGCCTTGCTGTCGTCCCTTTTTTTTGTGTTGTTTTCTGGATGGTGACATTATATATATTCTGAATATATATGTTCTGATACAGGCTCAATGAACTTTCATTGGTATTGAACTGTCATTTATATAAACAAAAAAAATCGGCTGTCTCTCGACATCCGATTTTCAAAAACAAACTACTTAAAAACTAATCTACTAAAACAAATCAAAAAATCTTCGCTACTTTTAGCGTTTTTCTTTATCTGGAAGCAAAAGTAATAATAATATTTTTAGCCACAAAATATTTTCACTTTTTTTTAATTTAAATCATCATGTTTTTGAATAATTGTACAGTTTGCGTGGTTTTATGTGTCCAAATGCTTGTTTTTGGGCGTAAATGGTGTGATAAAACAAGTTATTTAATACTTTTTGTAACTTACAGTTTGTTATTAAAACTCTTGTAATAAGTATACAAGTTACATCAAATACTTTAATAAAACAACCTTTTGTATACTATTTTCATGATGCTGATGTTCTGCCATTATGCAGTAATAAAAGAGTATATATAATAATGTATTGCAATTTAGATTGTGATAAGTCGGATAATCTGAAAAAAAATATATAATTTCGCAGTATGAAAAGATTAATGGATGTCAAGGTACTGATTTTCTTGACCATAATATGTGTGGGCACGTACTTCATCACCTTTTCCTTTGCTATAACTGCGGGAGTGGCGATACTGGCTGTAGTGATTGATAACGTCTACACCACATGGTTGGACAAGAAGGAGAAACAATACCTTCAGAAATTCGAGAAAAACAAATCCGAGGAGGAACAGGAATAAATGGAAAAACTCATCGAACTGTATAAGTCGTGGTGCGGCGAAGTGCCCGCTTCCACGGAACGCATAGCCGGAGCGGGAAGCAACCGCGAGTATTATCGTCTGATAGGGGAGGACGGCTTCTCTGTCATCGGTGTCGTGGGCACCAGCCGTGACGAGAACCATGCCTTTGTTTATCTTGCCAAGCATTTTGCCGAGCGCCAGTTGCCGGTTCCGAACATCCTTGCTGTCAGCGAGGACGGACTGCGTTATCTGCAAGGCGACCTTGGTTCGACGTCGCTCTTCGACGCCGTTGCCGGTGGACGCAATGCCGGAGGCAGATACAATCAGCGTGAGAAAGAGCTGCTTGTGCGCACCATACGCCAGTTGCCGAACATTCAGATACGCGGCGCACGCGGACTGGACTGGCAGAACTGCTATCCTCAGCCCGAGTTTGACGAGGACAGCGTGCTTTTCGACCTCAATTACTTCAAGTATTGCTTCCTCAAGCCGTCCGAGCTCGACTTCCATGAGCTGAAGCTTGAGGCCAACTTCCGTCTGTTTGCCAAGGATCTCACGTCGGAGAAGACCGACTCTTTCCTCTATCGTGACTTCCAGGCACGCAACATAATGCTCGACCCCAACAACAATCCTTACTTCATAGATTTCCAGGGAGGACGCAAGGGACCTTACTATTATGACCTCGCATCGTTTCTCTGGCAGGCGTCTGCACGTTACAGCAACAAGCTTCGTCGCGACCTTGTGGCAGAATATTACGACGCTCTGAAGCAATACACGGAGGTGCCGAGCGTGCGTCACTTCGTGGGACGACTCAGCCTGTTTGTGCTTTTCCGCACACTTCAGGTGCTTGGAGCATACGGATTCCGTGGCTATTTCGAGCGAAAGAAGCACTTCCTCGACTCCATTCCTCCCGCTATGGACAATCTCCGCGAGCTTCTCAAGCTCGGCGACGACGTATTCCCTTATCCCTATATGATGGACATGCTGCGCCGCTTGACTGCCATGCCGCGTTACGCCCACATAGAAGAGCCTGCCATCACACGTGCCGACGGATATAAGACCACGGACAGCAAGGTCTATCCGTCGCATCCGCAGGACGGACCAGCCACCTTCTCCAAGTATGACGGTAAGGGTCCGCTGCGTGTGAGAGTGTTCAGCTTCTCTTTCCGCAAGGGCATTCCTGAGGATACGTCCGGCAATGGCGGAGGCTACGTCTTCGATTGTCGTTCCACTCACAATCCCGGACGTTACGAGCCTTACAAGAAGCTCACCGGACTGGACGAGCCCGTCATCCGCTTCCTTGAGGACGACGGAGAGATACTCATCTTCCTCGACAGCGTATACAAGCTTGCCGACGCACACGTACAGCGCTATATCGACCGCGGATTCACCGACCTGATGTTCTCCTTCGGATGCACAGGCGGCCAGCACCGCAGCGTTTATTCAGCCCAGCATCTCGCCGAACACATCCATGAGAAGTTCGGCATAGAGGTGGATATATGCCATCGTGAGCAGGGCATAGAGCAGACCTTGGAGGCAAGAAAGTAATAAATAACGAAAAAGTGGAATCATAATGGGGCGAATACCATTATTTTTCCGTAACTTTGCATAGTATAATCATATACATACATCTATGATGCAAGCCATGATTTTTGCGGCAGGAATGGGCACACGCCTTAAACCACTTACCGACACCATGCCAAAGGCGTTGGTGAGAGTTGGGGGTGAGCCGTTGTTGCGCCGTGTCGTAGAGAACCTTGCCGGGGCAGGCGTTGACCGTATTGTAGTCAACGTACATCACTTTGCCTCACAGATAACCGATTATCTGAAGCAGAACCGTAACTTCGGACTGGACATCCGAATATCCGACGAAAGCGAGCGCCTTCTCGATACTGGCGGAGGCATACGCCATGCCGAGCCGCTCTTCGATGCCAATTCCCCAATACTCATTCATAACGTAGACATTCTCAGTAATGTGGACCTGCGCAGCTTCTACGACCTTGCCTCGGCAAGCCACGTAGACGCCGTGCTGCTCGTAAGCAGCAGAAAGACCAAGCGTTACCTGCTCTTCGACGATGACATGCGTCTTGTGGGTTGGACCAACATCGAGACGGGCGAGGTGCGCAGCCCGTACCCCGACCTCGATCCTAAGTCATGCCGCATGTACGCCTTCGCCGGCATACACGTGCTGTCGCCACGTCTGCTGACTGCCATGCACGACTGGCCCGACAAGTTCGGCATCATCGACTTCTATCTGAAGTCCTGCGCCACGCATAACATCGTAGGCTATGTGAAGGACGACCTGAAGCTGATGGACATCGGCAAGCTCGACACCCTCGCACAAGCCGAAGACTTTCTTAAGATGCTCAGATAGTTCTCAAAGAGGCCTAAATAGGCTCAGATAGGCTTAGTAAGGCCCATCCCCCAATAAAAAAACAACAAACACAAACAATAAAACAACCAAAGTAATGCAACAGAAGATAATTATTCTTGATTTCGGTTCGCAGACCACGCAGCTCATCGGCCGCCGTGTGCGCGAGCTCGACACCTTCTGCGAGATTATGCCCTACAACAAGTTTCCCAAGGACGATCCCAGCGTTATTGGCGTAATCCTCAGCGGAAGCCCTTACTCGGTGCATGACAAGGAAGCTTTCAAGGTGGACCTCAGCCAGTTCGTAGGTAAGATTCCGGTGCTTGGCATCTGCTACGGCGCACAGTTCATCTCTTACGCCAACGGTGGAAAGGTGGAGTCGGCTGACTCACGCGAGTACGGTCGTGCAAACCTTGAGCATTTTGACGCTTCCAATCCCCTCTTCAAGGGATTCGAGGAGAACTCGCAGGTATGGATGAGCCATGGCGACACCATCACAGCCATCCCCGAGGACTACAAGTGCATAGCCTCTACCGCCAACGTAAAGTTTGCGGCATACGCATCCACCAAGCAGCCCGTTTGGGCAGTACAGTTCCATCCTGAGGTGTTCCACTCTCTCCAGGGCACACAGCTCCTCAAGAACTTCGTAGTGGACATCTGCGGAAGCCGTCAGGACTGGAGCGCTGACTCGTTCGTTGAGACCACCGTTGCAGAGCTGAAGGCTCAGCTTGGCGACGACAAGGTAATCCTTGGTCTTTCTGGCGGTGTAGACTCAAGCGTTGCAGCCGTACTCCTCAACAAGGCCATCGGCAAGAACCTCACATGTATCTTCGTCGACCACGGTATGCTCCGCAAGAACGAGTTCCGTGACGTTATGGAGGACTATAAGTGCCTCGGTCTTAACGTAATCGGCGTTGACGCCAGCGAGAAGTTCTTCTCAGACCTTGCAGGCGTAACCGATCCCGAGCAGAAGCGTAAGATCATCGGTCGCGACTTCGTGGAGGTGTTCAATGCTGAGGCTAAGAAGCAGACCGGCGCCAAGTGGCTCGCACAGGGCACCATCTATCCGGATCGCATCGAGAGTCTGAACATCACCGGTAAGGTAATCAAGAGCCACCACAACGTGGGTGGTCTGCCTAAGGAGATGAACCTCAAGCTCTGCGAGCCCCTTAAGTGGCTCTTTAAGGACGAGGTTCGTCGTGTGGGACGCTCAATGGGCATGCCCGAGCACCTCATCACACGTCATCCTTTCCCCGGACCGGGTCTTGCCGTACGTATCCTTGGCGACATCACTCCCGAGAAGGTACGCATCCTTCAGGACGCTGACGACATCTACATCCGTGGCTTGCGCGACTATAAGGTTCGCCTCTCTGGTGAGGACGCACGCCGCGTACTTGCAGCCGGCGTTCCCGCCGACATGCAGAACGGTGAGATTGAGGTTTCGCTCTACGATCAGATCTGGCAGGCAGGCACCGTGCTCCTCTCGACAGTACGCTCTGTAGGCGTAATGGGCGACGAGCGCACATACGAGCATCCCGTTGCTCTCCGTGCCGTTACCTCTACCGACGCCATGACCGCCGACTGGGCACACCTCCCTTACGACTTCATGGCAAAGGTGTCTAACGAGATCATCAACAAGGTGAAGGGTGTAAACCGCGTCTGCTACGACATCTCGTCTAAGCCACCATCAACAATTGAGTGGGAGTAATCGGAATACCGATAAACAGCCACTTAAATAAAGATGAATTAATTTAAACTCAATAAGTTAGGGGATTTGTTGACGTAACAGCTTGATTGTCAACAAATCCCCTTTCTTGTACATTTTATCCAAAACCGTCCCCGATTTCGTCCCTGCTTATCACCGTTTGGATAGCTATCCGATAGAGTTGAAATCCAATAGCTTGGCAATCTGTTCGGGGGTTGCCTTTACATATTTGTAGAACGTGCGTTCGTTGGTATGACCTGTCAGCTGCATAATGGTATACATTTCACAAATGCCTTCCAAATGAATTTCTTTTCCGTTGAGGGATGGAGTTATGTCTATATCAAATTTGTACATGCCACTTGCTTATTAGAACAATCCCCACTCGGCAAATTTCTCGAATCCGCCAATTCTCGTGATGTAGTTACGAGCGATTTCCACTATTTCACGATAAGGCTTACCATCTATCTCTGTGTCACCGATGGCACAAAACAACTCCACAGGCTTGCCTGTTTTTTGAGCTTTCAAGAAAGCGTAGATATTGACGGAAACATCTGCCTTGGAAAGGTCCTTTCCCATTAGACCGCCACCCGAAACAGATTGCGCCATATCACTGCCCAACTTTCTGTTTGTTGCACCCGAATCGACATCAATGCCGCCTGTCCAATACCCCAAAGGATTAATTACTGCTGTAGGGTAAGAAACTCTTAACTCCTCAGTCTTTGCACAACTCTGACAGATAATTAGCTTATTGTCTCCCAACACATATTTTCCATCAGTAGGGTATTTCATATAAATGTCATGTGCGATTTTACTGAGGTTACGCTCCTCCTCAGTAAGTGGAACTCCCTTAAAGATACCATTATCACCACAACGAACTTCCTTGTCTTGGTTGCTTGCAAGTATTGGGTCTTGAGCTACCATAATGAGCGAAACCTTCAAGTCTGTACGCTTCGTGATACGGCTTACAATAGCCTCAGCCTCAGCGTCTGAAATGTTCACGCTACTCTCAATAATGAGATTAACAATACCATGTCCGAGCAGTACTTCAACTGCAATTTTCGGATCCTCTACCTTTGAGTACGCAAGGTCTACAATAGCTCCTGCGATACGGTCTGCCACCTTATCTGGATGGCTTGGATTTACTTTTTCAATCATTGTTCTTACTTTTAAATGTTATTCTTTTTATTCATGTAACTTTCTATCGTATCGTAACTTATACCCTCTGAGATGTATTTGTTGATTAACTCATACTTTTTAGTACTTACCCTAAACTCCAACTCTCTTATTTGCTTGTTCAGCGGCGTTAATGTGCGCTGATAAGTGATGTTATCCATGCGACCGCTTTTCAGTTCTGCCTTCAATGCTCGCTTACGCATCTTGATAGAGTTGATTTGAGCCTCACACTCCTCTCTGAAGGATTGAATAGTTGAAAAAGCCTCACTAATCTCAGCATCCTTGTACTTCATATAGGTATCTGCATACATAGAGTACCATTTTTCTGATTCTTTGGTTAGTCGCTCTACTTTCTTTTTCAATTCGTTTATCTCAGATTGCATAAAGCGTTCATTGATTTCTGCTGAATAGTCCTATCTTTCATCATCCTCAGCGTGCAGGATGTCAAGCACCTGTTCAAGTGTATAGGCTTGATAGATGTGCTTTGCCTCGTCATAACGTGTATTGATAGCAGCGAATGGTCGCCAATGGCTTATAAATGAAGAAACTTGTACCGATTCTGTCCTGCCATCCTCGTAAACCTCGGCACAGTGGTTCGCACCGCTTAACGGACTGCCTGCCAAGTGAAATACAAGGCTTCTTCGGTTCTCTTTATCTACTCGTAAAGCCATAGAACATTCATTCCACCATTCCAAGTATATGCCCAATGTTGGAGCATTGAATCCCGAAGTACCTGTGTAGGCGAGTCCGTTTTGTACAGCTACAGGAGCAAGAAACATTCTACTGTCACGCATGATGCGCTCTTGATGCGCCAAAAGGTAGAAAGCGTTATCCGTGAAGAGTTTCTTCTGTTGCTCCACGTCTTCTGTTGTTCTTGGTAGGGGCTTACATGGCTTGTTGCCAATTCTCAGATATGTACCTGTTGCATCCAATTTCATTTTATCGGGTACAAAGTCGCCTTGATGTGATTCTTTTGGGATACATTCAAGTACAGCACCATTCATTAATGTGATGCTGTTCTTTGGTTGTTCTGTGTTACTATGTGTCATGTTCTAATCTATTTAATGTATGAATGAAATACGTTTGCCTAAAATGTGAATATCTTTCGTCTCCAAGAGGTTGTAGTCTATTGGTGGTTCTACGCCTTGTATAAGACAATCACGGCAAATCATGAGAATCTTGCCAAGGTTATTCTGACCAACAAACACACCGAAGCTATTCACTTTGCAAATCTCCATGTTGACTAAGCGTTTCAAAGCTGCCTTGCTAATCTTTGGATTGTCCGTCTTAGCCTGTCTTGTAACTTTCTTTTTAAGCTCAGCTCTTCTTATAGCCAACTCTGTATTGGTACATCCCCAAACTTCTTTGGTGTCACCATGTTGCTTGGTAGTGTCCTCTATGATGATAGCGTCATGTGGTAGCTTTAAGAGTAAATTTGCAAAGTCGGCATTACCCATACACTTCTGCCATACAACGTAGAGCATCCATTGTATGCGGAAATCGGCAAAATCTTGGCGGATGAGGTTACTGTTTCTTTTCTTGATGAAACGTTTAGCTGCAAAGCCACTTGTCTGACGTTGCATATCCTCTTGTACCAACAGATGCTTTTCTGATGAGTCCGAAAACTCACCACATAGATAAAGCGTCTCACTATCACGCCAAGTTACACCTCCGAATGAAAATGGATAGCCACCTGCCATGTTAGAAAGACGCACGTTAATGCCATTCACTATGTCCGAAGCCTTGGCGAAAGACAAACAATTAAAGTGTGAAGCGTTGATGTGCTCCACACGACCTAAAATGATTTCTGATGTTTTTGATGTTGCCATAAAATTTTAATTTAAAGATGAATAATCAAGCCTTAAACTCACATCTATTTTACCACCGTGGCAATGGCTAATCTGCTCGGTTGGTTCTGTACTTAAACAGTCTCTTGATGCTTGTCAATAAATAAAAGAACAACTCCCCATTTTGGAAAGTGAGTGCAAAATTACAGTCTTATTTTGAAAAAGACGAAAAAACTATGCTAAGAATAGTTAACGATGAATAGTTTGGAATTATGGATATTTGCCGGAATGCTTCCACGAAGATCCAGCAGTGTGTGCATTTTGACTGCGCCTTTGCTATACTTGCCCAATGCCCATGCAGCCAGAACAATGCTTGTTGAGATAGTTGTTGGAGTCAAGCGCATAGAGGACATTGTCTATCGTTATCTCAGCAACCTTTGTGTTTGAATACATTGGCCGGACGATACCGATTAATTTGTTCTTTTTAAATTGTCTATAATTTCTTTCAATGTAATAGCTTCTATACCTTCAGCCTCTTTGGATAATTCTTGTTGTGTAACGGCAAGAGTATGTGCTCGACAGAGAAAGCCATCTACTTGAGCATTGCCTTGTTTGTGGCAATGTACACATTTGTAGGATATGGATGTTGTTCCGCTCAACGGACTACCTGCAAAGCTGTATATGAAAGCTTTGTGACCACATACACAAGGATGTGTCAGCCACTTGTCTTCATTTGCCCAAAGCTTCAGCATCGTGCCAATATGGATTGGCAGCTGTACCATATATACTTTAAGTGGTATTGCAGCCATCGCCCAATCTTTATGAGTAAGGATTTCTTCTCTGTGCTTATATAGCAATTCTATGTTGTCTCTGTATGGACTCCATATCTTTTCAATTTTCCTTTCCTCCTCTCTTTGCTTGGCTAATGATGCAACTGTATCATACACATTCTTGAGGCTTAGATGCTCAAAGTCACGTGCAACCTTGCTGTATCGGCAACAATGTTCGTCTAAGCTACGTGTTCTATCTACATAATCGCCGAGAAGAGAAAACTCTTTGACCTCGCCCGACATAGTTACAGTAATGAAACTCTTTGATAGTTCCTTGGGGTAAGATGATGCAGTTAATATATAACATGTTACACCTTCATCATTGATAGTTGCCATTTGTGGCATACATTTCCACCACTCCAACAAACCTCCTAATGTATATATACTATCTCCTTTTTGATAGACATGAGCTAAGAACAATCTGCTGTTGTTAAAGATAATGTCTTGATGCTCATAAAAGAAAGCTGCATGTTCACAAAAATATCTTATCGTATTGTTGTTTCTATGCTTTTGGCCTCCAAAGAGTTTAAGTACTTTTCCGTTTACCAATGTTATAGAATCAAATGTTTTCATACTTCTATACTTTTAGTTTGACATTGATGTTTTATCTGTTGGAAACGAAAGCCGTCTCCCCAAGATGTATATGTTTGAACGATTAAGAAGAGCATAGTCTATTGGTGGTTCTACGCCTTGTATAAGACAGTTACTGCAAATCATTAGTATCTTTCCTAAGTTGTTTTGTCCTGTGAATATCCCGATATTGTTAATCTTACCTGTTTCCTGTGCAACAAGTTCAATCAACGCCTTCTTTGAAATCTTTGGATTAGACACTTTAGCTTGCTCTACGACTTTGTTAGCTACTAAGTCACGATAAATAGTCAACTCATGGTTGCTACATCCCCATACCTCTTTACTTTCACAACGTTGTTTAGTTGTGTTTTCTATGATAACGGCATCTTGGGAGATTTGTGACAATAAACGAGCAAACTCAGCATTGATTAATCCCATCAACAATGTCCGAAGCCTTTGAAAATGATATGCAATGGACCTGTGTGGCATCATAGCGTTCCACACGTCCAAGGCTATTGATAAGATTGCTGACTGAGCGACTTGAATCGCACAAGATTGAATATAATTCTTTCATAATCAGAAGTTTATTAGTGTTAAACTAATCGCATCCTTTTTACCACCGTGTTTCTGTTATCGGTTGGTGCTGAATCTAATCAGTCTCTTGATGCTTAAAAATGAATTGCTATGTCATGTTGTAAAGACACGTCCTTTTGATTCATCTTGTTTGTTGATGAATCGAGCTAAATGCTTCTAAACTTGATTTGATTTTACCATAAAAGATTTTATTTAAAAGTTAGACTTTTCATGTCGTTGCTCCACCGTGGCTTCTTGTGCTCGGTTGGCTTCACCTCAAAAGGTTACTCTTGACATTTTCAGCAGCAAAGTTAATATGTTGTTTTGGAAAAGACGAATATTTTAATATAATATTTGTTAATGAAATGATTATGGGCAGCTATTTACAAAACAGCTACCCATAGAAAATAATACGATGATAGGCATATTCTCTGCCGATGACCTACGGTATAGCTACCCCTAATTGGATTATCTCGGATTTTACAATTACCACCTTTTTCTTGGCGCGGCTAATCATCACGTTGAGTCGATTTCGATTCAGTAGAAAGTCCATAGTTTGTCTGTAAAATTCATGGTCAGTCACGCTAAAGCTGAGGATGACTAGATCAACGTCCTGCCCTTGAAGTCGTTCGACAGTATCAACGAGAGGTATGTCTGAATTCAATTTAGATCGGAGGGAAGTTCTTATCGCTAAGACTTGTCTTCTAAAAGGAGTTACGACCGCAATATCTTTTGCATCTATACCCAAGGATAGAGCGTGTTCGACAAGATTGGCAATGAAGTCTGCTTCCTCTGGATTTGAATCTTCCCAGGTATGAGTGGTAGAAACATCTATTGTCTCGATAGATGAGCCTGAGGATAGCAACTTTTTGATACGCTGATCGAGGTTCGGTCCTTGGATTTGCAAACTGCGATTTTTGGAAAAATCAGAAGCAATGATTTTCTCACCAAAAGGCTCGTAAAAGTTGCTGCTGACACATTGCGTAATATCCTCATTCATGCGATAGGTGACACGGAGTTTGCCTTCGAAGGAGGGGTATAGATGTATGATGTGTGAAAAGATGGATACCGACAACTCGTCACTTTGTTGCTTTTCGTGGAAGATAGGCGGCATCTGCTTGTCATCACCGAAAAAGACGATGGTGCTAGCACCAAACACACCTAGTACGCTTGCCTCAGCCAAAGTCAGTTGGCTCGCTTCATCGACAAAGATGATTGACGGGCGGAAGCTTGTATGCAATAAGCCTAGGTTGATGATGGCACTCTGTAGGGTCATGCCCACAACATCGGCAATTCGTCCTCTGTAAGCAGGTCGCTTTTTATAGGCGGCTTGATACTTGAAGTATTTCTCATAAATGCAAATAGATTTGTCCACATTATCAGACTTCAATTTGGAGCCAATCTTAGATATGGGGGCATTGGCACACATTTTACGTATCTTGTTCAGTGCATTGTTGACAGCGTGGTGAGTTTTGGCGATCACGACGACATTTTTTCTCCTTTTGGCAAACGTTCGTGCTAAAACTCCAAGAACATCGGTCTTACCAGTACCCGGAGGTCCTTGAACACAATAAACAGACGGACATTGAAGTACCGCTTTGCAAATCTCCTGCTGCTCGTGGTTGAGGCGGGCGTAGCAGGAGTCAGAAGTTGGAACATCCAATGTCGTGAAACCTTCTTCGTCTGGCTCTTCGATATTTGCCAATAGTTTCAAGAAATATGCGCCGGGTAATCCAGACGCTATACCCTCAAGTAGATTAATGAGTGGGTCTAGCATCACTATGTTATTGACAGATATGCGGTAAGAGAGGGAGAGTGACAGTACGCCATCATATTGGATGGTCATTGACTCTAGTTCATTCTCAATGACAGAGACAATTAACTTTTGACCATCGGATGACTCTAGAGTCACTTCGTCGCCTGGTCGCACCTTTGTATAGTTGACTTTGAATCCCAGCAGATATTCGTTGTCTTCATGACGGAGCACAGTGGCATCAACGATGAGAAGACCGTTGTCGATCTTCTCGTCGTCTGTCAATTGGCTGCTTGCGTCAATATCCTCTTGCAGAAACTGCTTCTGTTCCTTGAGATATGTCAGCAAGTGGTCGCGCATTTCTTCCAACTTGGAATATTTCGTCATATTAGTAGTTCATGAACCGTTTGAAATAGTTTGATACTTTTGGGTCGCAGCTATACATGTAGCATCCCTTACGACCTCTTGTCAGCAGCACCTTGTAGATGTTGCGAATCAGTCGGTCGCCATTCTCATCTTTCTCTGTGAGGTTACGTTCCTTATTCAACTTCGGCAAGCAAATCAAGGCATCTTTTTTAGCATCGTACTTGATATCTGGACCTAGGATAACACCAACATAGTCGAACTCGAATCCCTGTGCCGAGTAGATGCATCCCACTTGGTTGATGCCTTGCGGATCTTTCGCCCAAAAGTCTGCGCTTCGAGCGTATTGGGATTTAAACTCCTTGGAAGGTTTAGCCTTCGTTTCCCAAGGCATGCTCCAGTCGCCTATCTGAATCTCTTTTTTGAGGTCACCATTTTCATCTGCCTTGCTCGACCAATCCCAACACCAGCCTGCCACAATACGAGCCGTAGTCTTAGGTTCTTTCTCTTGGTCGTTGAGCTTGCGGATTTCCTGTTCCAGTTCCTGAGGGGATTGGAAAATCTTAAAGTCGAAATCCTCTTTATCCAGTTTGAATTTCTTCTCGTTGGGTACTTCTTTATAGAGTACGTTGTCCACCCAAGTTACAAAACGGTCAGCTCCCACACATCTGAATTGTGTCGTAAGCTCATGCGTATAGACATTGACGTTTGGCAAAGGATCCTTTGTGAGATACTTGAGGCCTTTTATCCGATCAATATTACGCTCTTCAGTTGCAATATTGCGCTCAATCTTTGCCATTTCTGCATCAGAATGATCACCATCCAAAGCTTGGCGATAGGCTTCTAGCTTTTTCTCGGCGTTAGGCTTTGTCTTATTAGAGTACTCTGCTTTAAATTCTTCAATCTGCTTAATGTACTCACCTTGATAGTTCCCTGCAAGTTTCTTGATTGCCTCGGAGTAACCAATCTCTTGATTCTTGACGGCTTGATGGTCATCAATGAAGAACACTGTCACCTTAGAGCAGTAGATGAGCGAGAGGGCTTGATTGAGTGGGCAATACACAGATTCCACTCCACACTTTTTCTTAAGCGATCCATCTGTTTGGTCGTTAGACTTTTCCTGAACACGATGTGCTTCATCGACAAGCAGGACATCTATTTGACTTTCTTTATAGCAAGCAGGGCGGAATTGGTAAGTCTTCTGTATCAAATCTTCTACTCCGCCAGTATGCTTCTTTCGGTTGCCGTTACTGCAATGGAGTGCCTCTGAAAGTTGCTTGGTGAGGGCTGTAGAACGAGTTGCATAATAAGCGTTACACTCCTTGCCGTTCTGCATAGCTTCTTTGTAAAGCTCAGAAAGAATCTTCAGTGCGATGACCGTCTTTCCTGTGCCTGGACCACCTTTTACGATGAAGACGCTCTTGTCGTTACTGTCAAGAGTCTTCTTCAAAACATTCCAAAACGTCTTGTATGCGTCGTCCTGATCGCCGAGCAACACGAACGTGTTGTCGTTTGGATCAATCATCATGTTGGCAGCAGCTTCAATCAAGGCCTTAGTTGGCTTAAGGTCTGTGCCCGCCAAGCTCTTCGCAATGCCTTCACCCTGTCCGTTGCAGAGCAGATTGTGCAGATTCTGGCTCAGTTCTGCCGTCATATCTTTAGAGTAAAGTGGACATCTCTCACGGAGTTCGGCAAACATATCATCGAACAAACCTTCCTTGCCTTTGCTCTCATAGTTGTAGCAATAAGCCAAGCTTGTCAACTCGTACTCCTCTTGGTCGAAGAGGTTGACAAAGTTGCGGAAGTGAATTTCGTATCTCTCTGCCTGCTCTGATGGGTGATCGACAATCTTGTCACTTCCACCAACGAAAACATTTACCCAGCGTTTTCCATAAGCAGAGAAAACTTCCACTTGATTACCCCACTGCTTTAGCTCAATCAGGATGACATTCTTTTTCCCATCCTTACCTGTGCCAAACAAAACGCAATCCACACGACCACCCACGGGTGCTGCATATTCGAAGGAAACATACACGTCGTCAGGATTTGGCAAATTGGCATCGCTCAACAATTTAGAGATGACTTTGGCGTTCTCTTCCCACGATTTTGTCTCGCTGTTGTACGTATCCAATAGGAACTTTCCACCCAATAGCATCTTTTCGATGTATTGGCCACGTTCAACATCCTTTTGAAACTCTGAAACTGTTGCCGTGTAATAGGCTTGTCTTAATTCTTTGGTTTTCATTTTCTTGTTGATAGTTAGTTACACAATATACGAATAGTGTTCACCATGTTTGATGGTGAACATAAATACCTCTAAACTTAATTTGATTTTCTTGCCATAAAAGATTTTATTTAAAAGTTACTATACTTTTCATGTCGTAGCTCCACCGTGGCTTCTTATGCTCGGTTGGCTTCACCTTGTTCACAAGGCTACTCTTGACATTTTCGATTGCAAAGTTAATATGTTTGTTGGAGAAAGACGAAAAAACAGTGCTAAGAATGGTTAATGAAATATTGTTTAGAACAACAATTCCTTTAAAGAAAGCCCATAGATTAGCGTAGACAATTGTTTTGAATATCAAGTTGAAGAAATAGAATATGTTATTGATTACCGCATACTCCTCCTTCTCGCTTTCATTCTTGCAAGTGAGATACCAAGGACCAAACAACCATCCCAAGAAAGGATGTTTTTTCTCAAAGGCTTTGCGTGGGTAATTCTTTAATGGCCAAGGGTCGGCGAAAAACCATGACGTTGGTGAAAATGGAGAGTATTGGCCATTCTCATTGAAATCTTCCTCATAGTCTGTCTGATTAGACATTGTAGATTCTTGGGGCTTCTCCTCTTGCTTTGGTTTCCAACTATCATTAGGGCAACCACAGTTAGGGCATGACTGTAATTTTTCTGAATATAATTCACCGCAATCGGGACATTTTACTTGGCTCATAGTCTGTATTGTTTAAAGGTTTAGTTCAGCAGTCCTTGTATGCCAAAGACCGCTGAACTATTGTTATTATTAAAGATTTATCTTGCAAAATTGAAATCAACGGTTGCTGTTCCGTTGAAAGTATAGGAATACTCGCCACCTGCCATTTTGAGGTTGTCGAATTTGATAGTCATATCATCTTTGCTCTTGTCGATAGATACAACCTTAGCAGAACCGCTTTTGTAAGTAAGGGTAGTGTAGCAAGCATCGGATTCATCCTGTGCCCACAGCTCCAACGATTTCTTGGAGAAATCATCACCTACCTTTGGCTTTTCTGAATCCGTGTAAGAGAATTGATAAAACCAACTGTCTTTAGTGTTACCAACTTGGTTGAATACACCAACACTAAATTCGCCTTCACCATTTTCCGCATCGAAACTTCCCTCTTGAACAACATACGGGTTAATTTCGTAACTCTTACCATTGATTTGGATTGTGTTTGATGAAAAAGGATTATCATCATCATCGTCACTTCCGCAACTGATTAGTGCAAATGGCATCAAAGCGAGCAATGCCAACATCAACAACTTAAAATGCTTTTTCATTTTGTTTCATTTGACGCACCATAGCCCAAACAGTGCTGTTAGTAATTTGATGTTAGGGAGCATAAAAAGAAAAGTGAGGCTTTATTGCTCCTTTTCCCTCTGTGTGACGGCTTGGACTCCGTTGGTTTATGGAAAAAGGAGAATAAGCCCCACCTGTACGTATCTCGTCTTTGTATACGAATACACGTCAAGTAGAGGCATATTCTCACTACACTCCTATAAACCATTTTGCGAAAGTGTCCAAGTTTCACACGGAGGAGTATGGCGAAATACGCTTCTCTAAATATGTCCGTCAATAAAGCCTATTTCGGCAATATGACGCTGTAAAATTAACTAAAAATGTTGAGACTAAAGAATTTCTCTTCATGAATTTGCTGTTTTGTGTTTGTATTTAGAATAATTTCACTTTATCCGTGCAATCTATACTGCATCTGTGTCACAATAACCTTTTAGATTTGATTGATACATTTTTTATATGGTTTTATTTCTATCATTTATTCTCATGTTGCAAACATACTACTTGAGAGACTACTATTGCAAAATTGAATATTAAAAAATCTGAAGACTTGAAAGGAAAGGCATTTGATTTTAAGTATGATAAATCTTGTAAGTAGCTGATTGTCACGGAGGTGTCCGATGCTTGTGCTGTCCCCGATAAATATCCCCGACAATAGCTAACTCTCTGAATATCAGATATAGAGTATAATTGAGTGGGAGTAAGCTTCAATAACAATTCTCTATAACGCATACGTAGATATGTGCAAAAAAACTCATTGAGGGATAAAAATATTTAAATTCATCCCTCATTAAGGGAACTTTTTGGGATAATTTATCCCTCAATGAGGGATTGTTTGTATCTTTGCTACAGTTTTAAATGATATTCATCTAAAAGATCAAGATATGATAGACAATAAACTATATGAATACATGGCGGAGTTATTGAAGCGTACTCCGCTTGATTTCATCAGATATAAATATGATGAAATCAACTGGAATGGACGATTAATAGGTATCATGGGACCGCGAGGCGTTGGAAAAACCACCATGATACTTCAGCGCATCAAACTATCTAAGGAAGGTCATCACCTGTATGTGTCTGCCGACAACATTTAGAGGATGTGAAAAATGGACGTATCGTAAAAGACGATATCGAGACGGGGCATGGAATCATCATCACTCTCTGGTACTTCGGAATGAATTATTAGAGTCTCAAAACAGCAAAAAGAGGATGTTTCAGCCACTGAAATTCCTAATTCCTTACTTTTGACACAGCCTCACTTAGCCTAAATGTTAGGCAGGGCTTTGACAAAAACCTGACTCCACAATCCGCTTATGCTTTTCGAGCCTTCGGCAATTCCTTTATGGTATATATGGTCTTATGAGAACAAGTTCTCACGCCCATATATGCCATAAATGAATGAGAAGTTTTCGCCTCTCTCGAAAAGCACAAACGGAAAAACAAAGAAAAACACAAACAGGTGGCTCCCACCATCCGAATTTTGAGTTTTGATTTATTCTCGGCTTCGCCTCCGATTATGAATTATTCAGTTTGAATTGGAAGATTTCATCCTATTAATTCAAATGAACAATTCATAATGCGCCTTAGCGCACAATTCCTCGCTCGGCTTTGCCGCTTGCCTAAGCAAGAATTCTAAACTCAAAATTCCTAATTCGGACGGCGGGTGCCGTCCGCTACCTTGTGTTTTTATATGTTTTTCCGATTATGGGCGCGTGCTGTGCACAAATAAAAGGCTTTACGTTAGGTTGTCGAGAACAGGTTCTCGTAAGACCTAATGTAAAGCCTTTTATTTAAATCCGATAGGATTTGCGCCCATAAGCGGATTGTGGAGAAAGGTTTTTGTCAAAGCCCTGCCTAATCTAATTAGGAGTTAGGAATTTTGAATTTTGCGCCAAGACGCATTGTGAAATGTTCAATTTGAATTGGTGGAATAACAATAAGTGATACAGCATTTTACCCTATCAATTCAGTAAGCAGATTGAGTATGAGCTGCGGGTCCCGCTTTGCGGAACCAAGAGAGAGAGGGTGAGATGATGCTTATCCCACAGCTGCGCTCCTTCGGAGCTTGCAGTGGGTTTCTGATTGATACGTGTCCCTTCAGGACACGGCGCTGTACAAAGTTACGTATTACACGGCTCTGATTGATGAGCTGCTATGGGAGGCTGCGTGGCTACGGCGAGACGCCATAGCCTCCTATGTTTGCCTTTGCAGCTGTAAATTGCAGTTTAGCGGTGAGACGAATTAAAGAAACAACAAATATAATTATTACGCTCAGACGCGGGCGCTCGGCTCTGCCGCTTTCATAGCGTAGCGGAGAAAGAACAACGAATTTTATCGAATTAACGAATTGTTGGATGAGTAGTAGAACACCGCAAAAATTCGTAAATTCGTTCAAATTCGTTGTTTCGCCGTCTAAGGCAATATAATATACTTTCGTTGTTAATTCGTTTCGCTGATAAATTCCTGTTTGGCGGTTAGTTTGCATGACAATATTTGCATTTCTAACGCTCAATACTCCCAGTTGAACGCACAACAAAATCTTTGGTGCGAAATTCTTGAGTTTTGAGCGTGCAGCGACAACGTGCTGATGTGTAGATAGTTATGCGGTCGTGGAAAGAAATGTGCAATGAATAACGGAGCTAAACAAGCACAAAGGGCTGCAATAGCGCCACTTTTACTGTCTAATAGTGGCACTATTGTACTGTAAAAGTGGCGCTATCGTTAAGCATTGGTGCTGTTTGCACAGCAAAACACCGTAAAAACAGCTTTTTGATTCTCTATAATTGATTTTTATTTTGTAACAGCTTTTTACTCTTTGTACGATATTTGCATGTAGACAAGAAGACATGAAGAACATGTCTTTGAGTTTGATTTATTTGTATGTTTCGTAAACATCTTGAGAATATTGTACCTTTTTCTGAAATTATTCTCGTACTTTTGCAAGCGTATGGATTCATTATTTCTACTTCAGTTTGCATGTTTTATATTCATGCTTGTCAATGCCTTCTTCGTGGCACTCGCTATGCCGATTGCCATCTTTTCCACCACCTTATTATATATAGTAGGTCCTGCCGTATTGCTTGCCCTGCTGTTCTTCAATCTTACGTTTATCGCTCTCGGCAGCAGTTATGTCCCTACCGAAGAACTTCTGGATAAAGAAGAGGAAAATAAAGGTTCTTCGAGAACAAGATATATGAGAAGTGGGGGGTATCGTCAGGTTCTTGCCAAAAAAGCAAGATCATTTCTGCCGAGTGTGGATTCTCTTGTCGCACTCATCTTTACCGAATATTCAAGACAAAAGAAGGCTGTTCTCCTACAGAATGGAGAGCCTTCCAGTCTACAGAAGCAGCACAAAAAGATTCAAATTGAGCGTATCCATTTTTTGTAAAAACACCAAAGAAAAAGCAAAAATTTTATCGAAAAACAGCCAAAAGGGTGTCGCATTCCTACGAATGCGACACCTTTTTGGTATGAATGCGACACTTGAACAGTGAAAAACTGCACCTTCTTTCGTGTCAATGCCCTATATTTGCAACATGAAGGAAATAATAGAAACTATGCCAAGGATAGAATTAGCCCTGATTATCATCGGGGTGTTTGTACTCATATTATGCCTTATCTTCGGATATGCCATGATACATGAGTACAGGATGTACCTTGAGAATCATTGGAAGGCTCGCTATAGCTTTCGTGACTTCATCAAGAGAGAACGCTTTTATATCTTTCTGCTGTTGGCATCCATATTTATCTTACTGACCAACCTCTTGTATTTCCTGGAATGAAAAAAAATAAACGAAATAATATGGTAAATCATTTGACAACAAAAAATCGGCTGCTGGTCGCTATGCTTGCATTTGTTCTTCCATTTGCTTTTGCGAAAGCAGAAGTAAAAGAAGGCGGAAAGACTCGTTGGCAAGGCTGGTACGTCGGTATTGAGGGTGGGATGCCTTTCGGCTTCTCCACTTTCTCAAGTTTCGGACACGACAAGACGCACCTCGGTTGGGCTGCCGGCGTATATGGCGGCTATCGTTTTGGTTCCGTCTTCTCGGCAGAGCTGTCCGCCAAGTATGGAGAGATGAGCTTGTCTGCACAAGACTGCTGCGTAGAACGCTGCTATTGGCTTGGTAGCGACGGTGTGCTTTACAAGGCAGGTGTCTTAGGCATGGACAGTTGGGAGTATGCCGATCTGAAGAGCCATGTCAGGATGGGACAGTATGGGGCAAGAGTGAACATTAATCTCCTGGGGCTGTTCCATAAGACGGCTGACAGCCGATGGGATTTGGCTGTCTCGCCTCATATATATGCTGTAACGACCAAGGCTGACATCCGGACTATAGCCGATGATGCCAAGGTGATGAAAGGCTCAACCGACTGGCATCTTGGTTATGGCGCGGATCTGCAGGTGGGCTACCAACTTACCTCATGCCTGAAACTTGGCATCTATTCCGGACTGACTCGTCTTACTGGCGAACGCATGGACGCAATGCCGGAGCATCTGCATAAGAACAACTTCGTTTGGGAAAGCGGCATAAGGTTGGGAATAAGCTTCGCAAAGACAAAGAAGAAGAACATGGCTGTGGAAACAACGCCGACAACAATACCGGAAGTGCCGACAACAATACCGGAAGCGCCGCAGCAGGTGACCACTCCTCAGGCTGACCACCTCCAGAAGGAGACGGCAGATAAGGCTGAGACAAAGGTTGCTGAGCAAGACGTGGCAGAACAGCACAAGGTGACATTCCCCGTTGTCTACTTCGCATTCAACAGTATCGCCATCAAGCAGAGCGAGCTGTCAAAGCTGAATGATATCCTACGTACATTAAAGGAGAATCCGGACATGAAGGTGACGGTGACCGGCTGGTGCGACACAAAAGGCAGCGTGGCTGTCAACAAGCGCATATCCCGCCAGCGTGCAGAAGCGCTGAAGACATGGCTTGTGAGGAATGGCATTGAGGCAAGTCGCATTACTGCCGTAGGAAACGGAAGCGACGGCTCTCTGGAAGCCGGAAAAGCACGCCGAGTAGAGACCACGGACAATAATAAGTAACCCATAAAACACGGATAGAAGATGAAAGCAAAAAGAAGATTTAATATTTGGTTATGGGTGCTGTTATGCGTCCCATGCCTCTTGGCAAGCTGCGACCATAATGCTCATGATGGTGAGGACGAGGGTGGCTTGTCAGTATCGCTCACTTGGGCGGATGAAGCCGACCAAGGTACGGAAGTGAAGGACGTGAAACTCTGGATATTCAATGCCGATGACGGTTCATTAGTAGAGGAAAAACATTATGGCAGTGCGCAGGAGGTGGCAAGCCAACGCTTCGTTCTTCCTGTAGGGCATTATCAGATTCTGGCTGCCGCCAATCTCATAGAGCCATTCTTCACCACTGACCAGACCAGGGCTTTGACTAATTGGAACAATATCCAGATAGGGTTGACCAATCCTAAAGATGTGAAGCATAATGCTTATTTTGGAGTTGCCGATGTGAAGATAGATGACAAGGAAGGCAGCTATGTGGTGCAAAACCCAATGAAGAGCGTGCTTGCCGAACTGACCATCATCATAGAGAATGTACCTAAAGGCACTGAGATGAGTGGCAAGGCTTTAGACTGTGCCTGGTGTCTATTCCCTACACTGAAGAATAGTGATGGCGACTATGGGTTGCCGAGCATAAAGCCAACGGAAGTGGAAATACCTACTATCTTGGCTACTGAGTCAACTTTGCAATCAGAAGTCATCCGGCTGATGCCGACCATACAGGGAAGTTCCGCCTCTCATATTTATCTCCGTCTCTTGCTGCCTAACGGGACCTTGCAAGAGTATGACATCACCGCTCCTGCGATGAAGGTTGGAGGAAAGTATGAGTTACGACTCAGCTACAACCAAATGCAGCCAAAGATGAATCTGGAAGCTACCATCAACGGTTGGACGAACCTCAACAATGAAGTAGAAATAAAATAATAATAACTTTTAAAATGTTTATTATATGAAAAAGATGACTAAGTTCTTCGCCCTTGCACTCTTGGCTGGTGCAATGGTTTCATGCAGTACAGAAGATACAGCTCCTTCTACCCAGAACGATAAGGTAGCCGTGCAGTTTACTGGTGGTATCAGTGTAAACACCCGTGCTGCCGGTTTAGCCTGGGCTGATGGTGACGAGATCGGTATCTTCATGACAGGAGCAAATCAGCCTCTCTCGGCGGATGCAATCAAAGAGGGTGTTGACAATATTTGCTATCAGACAAGTGGAAGTATAGGCTTTTCACCTGTTTCTGGAGGTAAGACTGTTTTCTTCCCGATAGATGGAGATGTGGACTTCTATTCTTACTATCCACAGACCACTGTCAATGACTACAAGGTAGCACTTGATGTAACAGACCAAGGGGAACAAGAAGCTATCGACTTCATGTATGCCAAGACTACAGGCTGCAACAAAGCTACGCCACAGGTATTCTTGAAGTTCTACCATAAGTTAAGCAATCTTGTTTTGGAAGTTCAACCAGGTAACGGTCTCACGCAAGAAGACCTTAAGAAAATGACTGTGACAGTGAAAGGTCAGAATACCAAAGCCACTTTCAATCTTGCGGATGGGACTATCTCTGGTGAAGGAAATCCTACGGACATCAAGATGCAAACTACCCAAGCTGGCAAGCTGTATGAGGCAATCCTGCTCCCTACAGAAGAAGCAAGCCGAGTGATAGAGTTTGACCTCAACAATGGTTACGACGCTCCTTTCGTATGGACAATGCCTGCAAAACTTGAGGGTGGCAAAAGATACCACTATACAGTAGTAAAATTGAGTCGTTCTGCCGTAGATATTTCTGGAACCATTAAGCCTTGGACAGAGGCAGGAGACAATAATGAACATATAGCACAATAATAACTCTTAAATAACAAGAGATATGAAGAAATTTAGATTCTTATACATCGCTGCTGCAGCATTGCTGTTTGCTGCTTGCGCTAACGAAGAAGATGGTATTGGCAACAATGGTCCTGTTGCTGCTACCGTAAAGGCGGATATTGTTAAAAACGCCACACGCGCCACCACTGGCAACACCTAGTCTAATAACGATGCCATAGGCGTAAATGTCACATCAACAGGCTATACAATAGGAGACAATGTGAAATATACAACTGCTGGTGACGGAAATTTCACATCTGCCAATCCAATATATTTTGCAAGCGCAACTGAAGAAGTCCAATTCTGTGCCTATTATCCATATCAAGAAAATGTTGATGGTAACGGCATTGTAAATAATTGGAATATGGCAGAGGTAAAGGAAGGCGAACCATGCCCAGCAGATTTTCTCTTTGCAAGAGATGCAACCGCCACCAAGTCTTCCCCACAGGTGCAATTTACTGGAGACAACCAATTCAAGCATTGCATGAGTATGATACGGTTGACTTTCAGGGCTGGCAAGGGCATTAATGCAAATAATGCGAACCTTAAAAATAAATTAAAATTAAAGGGTATCTATAAGACAGGTTCTATTAATACACTAACTGGTGAAGTTACAGTCTCTGGAGATAGAGGAATTTATGAATCCGATGTGGATAATAAAAGTTTGAAAAACGATGTCACCTGTTCCTGTGAGTTCATAGTATTTCCTCAGTCTTTGGACAACAACAAGATGGATATAGAATTTGAAGTAGCTGACAATGGCACAATCAATACTTACACTACTTCATTGCCTTCGTCAACAAACAATGAGTTTAAAGGCGGCTATCTGTACACATATACAATAAGTATACACAACACAGGTGTTGTTATAGACAAAGCTGGCATTACAGGATGGCTGCCAAGTGATGAAGGTGGTCTGGACGCAGAACAGCAATAACAATGATAAAGAAAGTGCAGAAATAGGAAATACAGGGTTAGTGAGCTTGGTCGCTCACTAACTCACTAACAATAAAAAACTGAAGATTATGAAGACGATAAAACAAAGAATTTCCTATGCGGTAATGGGCCTTATGGCTATGGGCTTTACAGCATGTACGCAAAATGAAGATATGGCTCCAACGCTGAAAGGGCAGGAAATCAATGCCACTTTCTCTGTTGGAGGTATGCAGACTCGTGTCAATACATTGGGATACGGTGACAATTGGGAGGATAAAGATAAACTGACAGTAAGTATATTTACGGATTATGATCCTGGTAGTACGACTGTTCTTTCTTTTAATAGTGCAACAAACGAATGGTCTCGTACAGGAAGTTTTCGTTGGTTAACAGGCTACGATCAACATACTATTTTGGCTGTATATCCATCTGACACGGATTTTGGGAAAAATAATCTACAGTATGATTTACAGACAGACCAAAGCAGCGAAGGTAATTTGAAAAACGCTGATCTCATAACTGGATATTGGTACGATATTCCTTGGAACGATATAAGCATTCCTATGAAGCATCGCATGTCGCTGGTTACAATAGTATATCATGTTGGAACTGCAGATTATCCTAATATGGATATTAGTGAACCACAAGTGTATTCTAAGCACAATAGTGTTGATTTTAGTAGAGACCAAGCCCGAGGGCAATTTGTCATGAGTACACCTACTGCTAATCCTGCTTGGGTACAAGCCTGTAAGCATGACGATGGTATGTTTTCTGCAATCGTTATCCCTGGTTCATACAAAACTGGCGAGATTTTCTTGAAATTCAAGATAGGCGACAAAAACTTCCATGCAAAAATGAAGTCAGATACGAACTTTCAAGAGGGCGAGCGCTACACCTATAAACTCGATGTAGGAAAAGACAAAGTGGAACTGACCCGAATCAGCGTAGATGATTTGAAAGGTTGGGACAGTAACAACGAAGAAGATCTCAAATAATTGGAGGAAAGAATATGAAAAAGATATTTCAATACATCATGCTGGCTGTCGTTACTATAGTAATGGCGTCATGCACAAGTGATATAGAAGAAACAACTGCAACAACAGGCAAGAGCAACGTACAGTTGGTTGTAGGTGAATTTCCGGCATTCGGAGATTCACAGACTCGTGCTATTGGTACACCTGATGAAGGCAAGACTTCATGGGCTGAAGGAGATGAGTTGCTTCTGAAGATGACCAGTAAGACTTTAGGGACTAAGTATGCTGCTTTTAAATATAATGGCAGTAATTGGGAATTGGCAAGTGGCGAGTTGTCTTATAAAGAAGACGAAGTGCCAACCTTTCCTCATGTATATTATGCCCCTAATTACAAATGGGAAGCAGGCAAATTAGTTTTGAAAGAAGGTAAGGCTGCAGGAACGGATGAATATATTGAGGGAAAAGCCAATATCACCCCTAATGGTCAGGGTATAAATGTATCTTTTGCCGATGCAACACGCAACTATTCACGCCTCCGCATTGCTACAAATCAAGATGGTTCTGTTACCGTTATTGCCAAGTTTATCACTCCAGCCAACACTAGAGGCTATTCTGATAATACCTACACTCTTACGCCTGATGAAAAAGGCAATGTGTATTTGTACGGTAAGTTTTTTAAGTATTCGTCAATAATTGTGAAAAATGCCGATGTGACTTTAGTTGATTATTTTTTCCAAAAAGAAATTGAAACCAACAAGAGCTATGTGCTGGATGCGACCGTAGTGTCTTTGGTCGGTTTGAGCACTGAGGAAATACAAAGTACTATCAAGAATGAACTGAATAAAGGGAAGGCAGACATCCGTCTTGTCCTTTCTGATGATATGACGAATGATGATATGGATGCAATAAAAAGTGCCCTTGAATATGCCAAAGATGACAATATCAACCTTACCATTATGGGATTAAAGAAGGTTGGAAATATAAATGAGCCACAGCTTTTGGTAACGGTATCTGACCCTACTATGTTGACAAAGCTGAAAAACGCCATCAAAATGATGAATGGTGTTAGTTCTATTTCTATTATGAGACCTAAGAAGACTGGTCTGGAGCTTGCCGAAGAGGACAAGGCGAAAGGTAGGGTTACCCAATGGAATTCTGTTGACGAAATGTTTGACACTGTTTTAGGAGAATAATGTATAAGTTTGGTACAACCAAAAGATTTGACAAGGCTTTAAAGCTTTGCAAAAAGCGTAGCTAACAAGAAGATAATATTCACTCGTACCTCACGGGAAAACGACAAGGGTCTATATGCCACGATGAACAGGTGGCGTATAGACCCTTGATTATATGGTGACATTCGTAATCTACATCTCCGCTTTCAGCAGCTTTATCTCCTCTGCCGTCAGCCCCGTCATATCCATGACCGATGCTTCATCCATTCCATTTGCCAGCATCTTCCTGCCAATCTCAAGGCTTCGCTGGTTCATGCCTTCTTCTCTGCCTTTTTCCATACCTTTCTGGTAGCTGTCATCTATGAGGGTTCTTTCAACGCTTACGGAATCCCAGAACTTGTCGTAGGCTCTGAGCTCGGCATCCGAGAAACCGGAAATCTCCAGCTCTTCTACGGCTTTTCCAATCTCTGGGTCATTGAGCAGGTCGGTAGGAATCTCCTTTGTGTTGGAATTGATTTCCGTGAGGAAACGGAGCCACAAGACCATCATACGCTTGTCGGCAATGGAATGAGGGGTGAACTTCGGGAGTTCTATGAAGGTAAAATGCAAGCCCTCGATGACCTTATTGCTGTCCTTGTCGTGCACGATGCGGTAGTTGTGGATGAAATCAGGAGTATCATGCGCAAAGATATCATTTATCAGGTTGAGAGAATACACAGGTTGAAGTTCGCTGTATTTGCCTCCCTTTTTAGCCTGACTCACATAGAGCTTGGATGCATTGAACAGTACTCGCTGCTGGAAGGCATCAGACCATTCCATCTGCATTTCCACGCAGAACTTCCTGCCTCTGACATCTGTGCAGAGTACATCCACAATGGTATTCTTACCCCCTTCGAGCTGTGGCACAAGTTCTGTAGGCAGATACTTTATCTTGTGTATCTGCTCCTCTTCGCTGAGTGGCAGGAGTGCGTTCAGAAGGCTGATCAGTCTTTTGGGGTGATTGCCGAATATCTTCTTGAACGTAAGGTCTGCTTTAGGGTCTAAGTATTTCATAATCATCAGTTTTAAAAAACTCTACAGCAAAGTTACGGTTTTATTTTCATATTATTTTGTTTACTTACTCAAAAATTATTAATTTTGCATCACGTTTTGAGTATACTTAAAAATCATTATAATGGAGATTTCATACAAATGGCTTAAGGAGTACGTCGATTTCGACCTTACGCCGCAGGAAACAGCTGATGCGCTGACATCATGCGGACTTGAAGTAGATGCTCTTGAGGAAGTACAGACAATAAAAGGTGGTCTTAAGGGACTGTTCGTAGGCAAGGTGTTGACTTGCGAGATGCATCCCAATTCTGACCACTTGCATATAACCACCGTCGACCTTGGTAAGGGCGAACCGCAGCAGATTGTCTGTGGCGCTCCTAACGTGGCTGCTGGCCAGAAGGTTATCGTAGCCGATCTGGGCTGCGTGCTTTACGACGGCGACAAGGAGTTTGTTATCAAAAAATCGAAGTTGCGCGGCGTCGAGTCGAACGGCATGATTTGTGCCGAGGACGAGATTGGAGTGGGAGAGAGCCACGACGGCATCATTGTGCTGCCGGAGGACGCTCCTGTAGGACAGCCCGCTGCTGAGTATTATCATCTGGAGAGCGATTGGGTGATCGAGATTGACATCACCGCCAACCGTTCTGACGCATTGTCACACTGGGGTGTGGCACGCGACCTCTATGCTTGGCTCAAGCGCAACGGTCATGAGACATCGCTGCATCGTCCTGACTGCACGGAATTTACAGTAGACAATAACGACCTCCCCATTGACGTGGAGATTGAGAATACGGAGGCTTGCAAGCGCTATGCCTGCGTGTCTATCACTGGTTGTGAGGTGAAGGAGAGCCCCGAGTGGCTTCAGAACAAGCTGAAGGTCATCGGTCTGCGTCCTATCAACAACATCGTGGACATCACCAACTATGTGATGATGGCTTACGGTCAGCCGATGCATTGCTTCGACGCTGACATGGTGACTGGCCACAAGATTGTGGTCCGCACCCAGCCGGAAGGCACCAAGTTTGTCACTCTTGACGGTGAGGAGCACACTCTCGGCGAGCACGACCTCAGCATCTGCAACGCAGAGGAGCCGATGTGCATTGCCGGAATTTTCGGCGGCAAGGGTAGCGGCACGTACGACACCACCACAAACGTGGTGCTGGAGAGCGCCTACTTCCATCCCACATGGATTCGCAAGAGTGCACGCCGTCACGGTCTGAGCACCGATGCAAGTTATCGCTTCGAGCGTGGCATCGATCCCAACGGCACCATCTACGCCCTTAAGCAGGCAGCCATCCTCTGCAAGCAGCTTGCTGGCGGTAAGGTGAGCATGGAGATTAAGGACGTTTATCCTAACCCGATGGCTGACGCCCGCGTACAGCTCGACTATGAATACGTTGACCGCCTTATCGGTAAGGCCATCGGTCATGACATGATAAAATCTATCGTGGAGAGCCTTGAGATGAAGGTTGTGGAGGAGACAGCAGAAGGTCTGTTGCTTGACGTTCCCGCATACCGTGTGGACGTACAGCGTCCGTGCGACGTAGTGGAGGACATCCTGCGTATCTACGGATATAATAATGTGGAGATTCCCACACAGCTGAAGAGCTCGCTCACCATCCTTGGCGAGGCGGACAAGACTTATCACTTGCAGAATGTTATCGGAGAGCAGCTCGTGGGTTGCGGATTCCGTGAGATTCTGAACAACTCGCTCACTAAGACATCTTATTATACAGAGCTAAACAAGTACACCGAGGAGACCACCGTCAAGGTGATGAATCCGCTCAGCTCCGACCTCGGCGTAATGAGACAGTCGCTGCTTTTCGGCGGTCTGGAGAGCATCTGCCGCAACGTCAACCACAAGATGCCTAACCTGCGCTTCTTCGAGTTCGGCAACTGCTATCACTTCTCGCCGGAGAAGAAGAACGACGAGGATCCGATAAAGGCTTACACGGAGGAAATGCACCTCGGAATGTGGATTACGGGTAAGCGCGTGGAAGGATCGTGGACTCATCCCGACGAGCAGTCGTCATTCTATGAGCTGAAGGGTTATGTGCTTAACATCGTAAAGCGTCTGGGCGTAAATCCCGGCGTCATGGTTTGCGAACACTCGGACAACAACGTCTTCGGCAAGGCGCTCGTATTGAAGACACGTGCCGGAAAGGTGCTCTGCGAGATGGGTACGGTATGTCATAAGATTCTGAAGAAGATGGACATCGCTCAGGATGTCTTCTATGCCGACCTTAACTGGGACAACCTTATGCGTGCCATCAAGAAGAACGAGACTCTCTATCACGACATCAGCAAGTTCCCGTCAGTAAGCCGCGACCTCGCATTGCTCATCGACAAGAGCGTACAGTTCGAGCAGATTGAGCAGATTGCCCGTCAGACAGAGAAGAAGCTCCTCAAGAGCGTGGAGCTGTTTGACGTTTACGAGGGCAAGAATCTGCCGGCTGGCAAGAAGAGCTATGCCGTGAACTTCATCCTGCAGGACGAGAGCAAGACGCTCACCGACAAGCAGATTGACGCCATCATGACCAAGCTTATCAACAACCTCAAGCAGAAGCTCGGTGCAGAACTGAGATAAGAGGTCAGCAAGCGAAACGAGTAAGGAAAATACAAAATACAAAATAATAAATTATAAATAAAAATGGGAAGAGCATTTGAATATCGCAAGGCTACAAAGCTGAAGCGTTGGGGCCACATGGCCAAGACTTTCACTCGTCTGGGCAAGCAGATTGCCATCGCTGTTAAGGCTGGCGGTCCGGAGCCTGAGAACAATCCCTCACTCCGTTCTATCATCGCCACCTGCAAGCGTGAGAACATGCCGAAGGACAACATCGAGCGTGCCATCAAGAACGCTATGGGTAAGGACCAGAGCGAATACAAGGAAGTGACATACGAGGGATATGGCCCTCACGGCATCGCTGTCTTTGTGGACACTCTTACTGACAACACCACACGTACCGTAGGTGATGTTCGCTCGGTCTTCAACAAGTTTAACGGAACACTCGGCACCACTGGCTCATTGGCTTACCTCTTCGACCACAAGTGCGTGTTCACCTTCAAGAAGAAGGAAGGCGTAGACATGGAAGAGCTTATCCTTGAGCTTATCGACTTCAACGTAGAGGACGAGTTTGATGAGGACGAGGAAGAAGGCACAATCACCATCTACGGCGACGACGTGAAGGCTTACGCTCAGATTCAGAAGTTCCTTGAGGACCAGGGCTTCGAGGATATCGGCGGTGAGTTTACTTACGTGCCTAACGACCTTAAGGACATCGACGCTGAGCAGCGTGCAACCATCGACAAGATGGTGGAGCGTCTTGAGGAGTTTGACGACGTGCAGAACGTCTACACCAACATGAAGCCGGAGGAGCTTCCTGCTGAGTAAGGTCAGACTTTTCTGAAAGAACAAGATAAGAAGGGGCGGTTGTCTGAACGATAGCCGCCCTTTATTCATTAATAAGAACATCCAAAAACAATATCATTATGAACCACTTGGACTATATGACGGAGGGTACATGCAGCCGCTCCATCACCATTGACGTGGACGAGAACGGCATCATCCGCGACCTCTCGTTCTTCGGAGGATGCAACGGCAACCTGAAAGGCATCTGCGCACTTGCCATCGGAAAGAAGGCTTCGGACATAAAGCAGACGCTGAAGGGAATAACCTGCGGCATGAAGCCGACAAGCTGCCCTGACCAGCTGGCAAAAGCGCTGGAAGAAATGGGCTACTAAGATATACTGTACGGTTGTCCGAATAAAATTGAAATTTTATAGACAACAATAAAAAAATATGTGTACCTTTGCTTACGTAAAACCTACTAATAAACAAAAGACCACTGCATACATAATCTATTAAGACGTAAAGTGCAGCAATTACAGGTCTGAATCTAATCATACAGTTATGCTAAAACAAATAATCAACGGTCGCGTTCTTACTCCACAAGGCTGGCTGGAAGGCGGCTCTGTTATTATCGACGGCAACAAGATATTGGCCGTATCGAACAGTGATCTCCATATCGTAGACGCAGAAATCATTGACGCTAAGGGATGTTATGTAGTGCCTGGCGGAGTGGAGATGCACGTACATGGTGGTGGCGGTCGCGACTTTATGGAAGGCAGCGAAGAGGCTTTCCGTGTGGCCATCAAGGCGCACATGAAGCACGGTACCACATCCATATTCCCGACACTTTCTTCTTCAACGGTGCCTATGATTGAGGCAGCTTGCGAAACTTGCGAAAAGCTCATGGCAGAGGAGAACAGCCCCGTGCTCGGACTTCACCTTGAGGGCCCTTACTTCAATCCCAAGCAGGCTGGCGCACAGATTCCTGAATGGATAAAGGCTCCTGTGCCGGAGGAATATGAGCCGCTGCTCGACAAGTATTCATGCATAAAGCGTTGGGATGAGGCTCCTGAACTTCCCGGTTCGGTGGAGTTTATCCAGTGCTGCCGCAAGCACGGCGTCGTGGCATCCATCGGTCACACACGCGCCACATACGAAGACGTCGTAGCCGGTCATAAGGCTGGTATGATGCACGCCACACACTTCTATAACGCCATGCCAGTAGTATATAAGGAGCATGAGTTTAAGGTGCCTGGCACAGTGGAGAGTGTTTACGCCCTTCCGGATATGACCATAGAGCTGATTGCCGACGGCATACACGTGCCCCCGGTGATGCTTAAGGTGGCTTACAAGATAAAGGGAGTGGAGAAGACCGCGCTTATCACCGACTCGCTGGCTTGTGCAGCAAGCGAAGAAGGAGTGGCTTTCGACCCGCGCGTCATCCTTGAAGACGGCGTCTGCAAGCTGGCTGACCATTCAGCCCTCGCCGGATCAATAGCCACCATGGACCGCCTTATCCGCACCTGCGTGCAGATGGCTGGCATTCCGATGGAGGACGCATGCCGCATGGCGAGCGAAACTCCGGCAAAGATCATGGGCGTATTCGACCGCAAGGGATCGCTTGAGGACGGCAAGGACGCCGACATCATGATGTTTGACAAGGATTTGAAGCTCACTTACGTGATGCAGATGGGTAACGAGGTTACCAACGAACTCTAAACCGAATCGTTATGTTAAAACAATTTGTCAATGGTCGCATCCTCACGCCTAAAGGATGGCTTGATGGCGGCTCCATCGTTACGGACGGCAACAAGATCAGGGCTGTCTCGAACATCAACCTGCACGTTGTAGGAGCCGAAATCATCGATGCCAAGGGAGGCTATATTGTTCCCGGCGGCATTGATATGCATGCGCATGGCGGTGGCGGACGCGACTTCATAGAAGGCTGCGAAGACGCTTTTCGTGCTGCGGTGAATGCGCACCTGAAGCATGGCACCACTTCCATATACCCCACATTGTCTTCATCCACTGTCCCCACTATGGAGGCAGCTTGCAATGTATGCGAGAAGCTGATGGCTGAGAAGGACAGCCCGGTGCTCGGACTGCATATTGAGGGTTCGTATATAAACCGTAAGGAGGCCGGTGCGCAGAACCCTGTTCTGATTAAAGCGCCGATTATTTACGAATACGAGACGCTGCTTAACAAGTATAAGTGCATTAAGCGTTGGGACGAAGCACCTGAGTTACCTGGTACGATAAGGTTCGTCAAGGAGCTTCGCAAGCATGGCGTGCTTTCTGCCTTGACCTGCACCCGCGCCACTTACGAGGACGTGTCTGACGCTTACAAGGCTGGAATGACCCACGCTTCCCACTTCTATAACGGCATGCCCGTTGTTTACAAGGAGCAGGAGTTTAAGGTGCCCGGTACTGTGGAGAGCGTGTATGCGCTGCAGGACATGACCATCGAGCTGATTGCTGACGGCATACACGTGCCGCCAGTGATGCTCAAGGTGGCTTACAAGATAAAGGGCGTGGAGAAGACAGCCCTCATCACCGACTCCTTGGCGTATGCCGCAAGCGAAGGCGACGTGCTGGCTGAGGCTCGCGTGATTATGGAGGACGGTGTCTGCAAGTTGGCTGACCGTTCGGTTCTTGCCGGATCAATAGCCACCATGGACGTGCTCATCCGCACCTGCATCAAGAAGGCAGACATTCCGATGATTGACGTATTCCGCATGGCGAGCGAAACTCCCGCTAAGATAATGGGCGTGTTCGACCGTAAGGGCTCCATCGAGGAAGGCAAGGATGCCGACATCATCGTCTTCGATAAGGACATCAACCTTACCTACGTAATGCAGATGGGCAAGGAGATAACCAACAAGCTCTAAACGTTATATATCACACATACAGAATAAGGGCTGGGTTCCAATCTTAGGAATCCAGCCCTTATTGCGATTATAGCGATATGTTCTGTTATGTCTTACTTGTTATAGTCCTTCGGCGTGTATTTCTTGTCGAAATACACCATCTTCTTGTCCTTGTCCGAGCGCAGTGTCCACTGGAAGGAGAATCCGGCTTTCTTGTATGCTCTGAAGTTGGTGCCCTCGTTGATTTGTGTCTGCAGCGCTTCGGCTATCTTGTCGCGGTTGATGTCGAAGATGGTCTTGTTGTCGAGGTCGCCTACGATGGAGCAATAATAATGGTATGTCTTGGTGTTGATGTCGAAACTTACGCTGTCCGTGCGCACATAGTCGCGTACCGGAGTTGGGCAGTACTTCTCTGTATACTCGCGAGCTTCCCGCTGCGCGCGTTTCTCAAGGCTCTCGTGGCAAGATGAGAGTAGGATGGCAGAAGCCATAAGTAAAAGAATGTTCTTCATATCTTTGTTTTTTATTATGCAAAGTTACCCAATTGTCGGAAAAAACAAGTAACTTTGCATTCAAAACTGATATATATCAATGGATAATATACGAAATTTCTGTATTATTGCCCACATCGACCATGGCAAGTCTACGCTTGCCGACCGATTGCTGGAGCATACGCAAACAATCAAGATAACTGAGGGCCAAATGCTTGACGACATGGATTTGGAGCGAGAGCGAGGCATAACCATCAAGAGTCATGCCATCCAGATGGAGTATAAGCATAATGGTCAGACATACATTCTGAACCTTATCGACACTCCGGGACACGTCGACTTCTCGTACGAGGTGTCTCGAAGCATCGCTGCCTGTGAGGGTGCGCTGCTCGTTGTTGACGCCACACAGGGCGTTCAGGCTCAGACCATCTCCAATCTCTATATGGCCATAGAGCACGACTTGGAGATTATCCCTGTCCTCAACAAGATAGACATGCCGAGCGCTATGCCGGATGAGGTGGAGGACGAGATTGTAGACCTCTTGGGCTGCAAGCGTGAGGACATCCTTCGTGCGTCAGGTAAGACCGGCGAAGGCGTGGAAGATGTGCTGCGTGCCATCGTGGAGCGTGTTCCGCATCCCACGGGCGACGAGAAAGCTCCGTTGCAGGCGCTTATCTTCGACTCCGTGTTCAACTCTTTCCGTGGAATCATCGCCTACTTCAAGATTGAGAGCGGACAGATTCGCAAGGGCGATAAGGTGAAGTTCTTCAATACGGGCATGGAATATGAAGCCGACGAGATTGGCGTGCTCAAGATGGATATGGTGCCTCGTCAGGTGCTTGGCACCGGTGAGGTGGGCTATATCATCTCCGGAATCAAGGACGCCACGGAGGTGAAGGTGGGCGATACCATCACTCACGTAAACCGTCCGTGCGAGAAAGCCATTTCCGGATTCCAGGAAGTAAAGCCTATGGTGTTCGCCGGTGTCTATCCTATTGACCCGAGCGAGTATGAGAACCTTCGTGCTTCGCTGGAGAAACTGCAGCTTAACGACGCTTCGCTGACCTTTACGCCCGAGTCGTCCGTAGCCCTTGGCTTCGGATTCCGTTGCGGCTTCCTCGGTCTGCTCCACATGGAGATTGTGCAGGAACGTCTTGACCGCGAGTTCAATATGGACGTCATCACCACCGTTCCTAACGTATCTTACTTGGTATATGACAAGCATGGCGAAGTGAAGGAGGTGCATAACCCGTCCGGTCTGCCCGAGCAGACCCTCATCGACCATATCGAAGAGCCGTACATCCGCGCTTCCATCATCACGACAGCCAACTTCATCGGCCCCATCATGACGCTGTGTCTCGATAAGCGTGGTGAGCTAATCAATCAGGAATATATCAGCGGTAACCGTGTGGAACTGCACTTTATGCTTCCGCTTGGCGAGATAGTCATCGACTTCTACGACAAGCTCAAGTCAATAAGCAAGGGCTATGCGTCCTTCGATTATCACATTGACGGCTTCCGTCCCTCGCGTCTTGCCAAGCTGGACATCCTGCTTAACGGCGAGCCGGTGGATGCGCTTTCTGCGCTTACCCATCAGGACAACGCCGTCTCAATGGGACGCAAGATGTGTGAGAAGCTGAAGGATCTTATCCCACGTCAGCAGTTCGACATCGCCATTCAGGCTGCCATCGGCGCTAAGATTGTGGCACGCGAGACCATCAAGTGTGTCCGCAAGGACGTAACTGCCAAGTGTTATGGTGGTGACGTCAGCCGTAAGCGCAAGTTGCTCGAGAAGCAGAAGAAGGGTAAGAAGCGCATGAAGCAGATTGGTAATGTGGAAGTGCCGCAGAAGGCATTCCTCGCTGTACTTAAACTTGACTAACTATCTAAGGACAGTATCACGAGGAAATACCCATATCGACCTAATAGCTAAAGAAAAAAGAACAATACAATAACGGGAATAAAAAAACTAATAAAGTAGAGAAGAAAGGAAAATTGACTTATGAAAGAGATAGTCAGTGCCAATAAGCGCGACATCGCTCGAGAATTGGCAAGACGTTACAGCACAATGACTCATGATGAGTTGGACATCTTGGAGAGTATTCTCGTATCGCAGAAATATGCAAAGGGTGAGATGATACTTAAGGAAGGCGAGATATGCCGTCAGTTCCTCTATATCGACAAGGGTCTTGTGCGTCAGTTCTACTTCAAGCATGGTAAGGAGGTTACTGAACATCTTGGTCAGGAACAAACCATAGTTATGTGCATTGAGAGCCTCTTTAAGGAGGAGCCTACCAAGCTTCAGGTGGAAGCTTTGGAGCCTACTACTGTCTATGCTCTGCCGAAAGCGGATCTCGAGCGTGTTGCCATGCATAATGTCAACATTCAGATACTGTATCGTAAAATCCTTGAGGAGAGTCTTATCATATCGCAGATACATGCCGACCTTGTTCGCTTCGAGACGGCACAAGACCGTTATAAGAAGTTGTGCAAGCTCTGTCCGCAGGTGGTGCTGCGTGCGCCGCTGGTGTATATTGCCAGCTATCTGCAGATGACTCCTGAGACGTTGTCACGCGTGCGTGCCTCCACGCTGCTCGACTAATAATAATACAACATACAAAAGCGCCCTGTAAAGGTGAAAGCATCGGAATGCTCTTTCCTTTACAGGGCGCTTTTTTTATTTGGCTATGCCTATGATTCTCTCATCAGTTTCTCAAACGACGGAATGGTTATGATGCCTCGGCTGAAGCTCAGCAGTCCGTTGTCCTGCAAGCGGTTTAGCTCTTCCGATATCTTCAGTCGGCTTTCGCCCGTCTCACTTGCCAGCCTTGTCATCTTTATGCGTACGGTCTTTGGTCCGCTTGGCTTCATGACGTGCGATCTCAGAAACCCGATAATCCTTCCGTGTGTGTCGTCCTTGAATGTGCGCCATGCGTTTCGTTGTGCCTTTTGCGCCACTGTCGACACGATGCCGACGAGATTAAGGCGGAAGATGATGAATTCGTCCGAGAGACGCATGACGTCGTCCTTGCTGATGGAGAGCGTGTCGCAGACCGTCATAGCCGTGAAGTCGGACGAATAGCTCTGCGTCAGACCGAAGAACCTTTCCGGCTGCATCACGTAAGGAGCCTCCTCCGTCTCCTCCACAGAGTAAGACCGGTCGTCGGCAGCAGTCTTCCTCGTCAGCGTGCCGTTTATCAGCAGCGTGAGTTCCCGACACGCATCGCCTTCCTTCTTGATAATCTGATGAGGCTCATACTTGCTGAAGCTGAAGCGCGTCTGTCCGATTATCTGCGTCAGGTTGTCGCTTGTCAGACCATTGAAGAGTGGTGAAGCCTGCAGCTTCTCGTATAGGTTGAGCATGGCGTAGGGAGTTAGTGTTTGCCTGCAGTCTGCTTCTTCATCTCCTTGTCGAGGATTTTTCCTTCCATCGACTTCGAGTGCCATGTGCACAGCTTGCCGTCCTTATCCGTATATATAAGGTAAGCCATAAGCTCCGGTTTCTTCTCGAGCACCTTCTGTGCCTTCTCCATTCCCATCACCATGAAAGACGTGGCGTAAGCGTCTGCCTCTGCGCAGGTGCGTGTGAGCACTGTGGCAGAGAGGATGCTGTGCTGCACCGGCATACCCGTTGCGGGGTCGATGGTGTGAGCATATTTCTTTCCGTTCTTATAGTAGAAGTTGCGATAGTTGCCGCTTGTTGCCATTGCCATGTCCTTGACGTTCAGCACAGCCTGAATCTCCGTGTTGACGTTGATGGAGTCGTCCGTAGGCTTCGTCACACCGATCTTCCACGGCAGACGCTTTTCGCTGATGCCGTGAGCCACCACTTCTCCGCCAATCTCCACCATATAGTTCTCCACACCTTTTCGGCGCAGCATCGCAGCCACGACGTCACAACCGTAACCCTTGGCTATGGCGCTACAGTCGAGCATCACGCGAGGGTCCTTCTTCACAATCTTATGACCTTTAAGGCTGACCTTCCCGTAACCAACGATGGCACGCAGCGAGTCGATGGACTGTCTGGTGGGAGGGTTGCCGGTCTTAAATCCGAATCCCCACGCATTGACGAGCGGTGCCACCGTAATGTCGAAGGCTCCGTCCGTCTCCTCCGACACGTTCTGCGCCAGGTTGTACACCGTCTCGAACATGCTGTCCGTCTGAACATCCTCGTTGCGGTTTATGCGTGAGATGATCGATTCCTTGTTGAACATCGACAGCGCCATGTCCACCTTGTTAAGCTCGTCCAGAATCTCCTTGTCCAGCTTCTTGTTATGCTGGTACGTGATATGATAGAACGTGCCGAAGATTTTTCCCTCACTCTTCTGATATGTGGTGCTCTTCTGCTGGTAAGTGATGTATATGGTACCGATAATCAAGAACAGCAGGAAGGGGAGGTTGAAGTATAGTTTGCGCTTTGTCATCTATTTATATGTTGAATTGTTTTACGTTTAAATCTCGAAAATCACGTTGAAGGTTCCACCCATGCGCGAACCGCCCTGCTTGCCATATCCCGGCACATACCACGTGCCGCCCATCGTACCGTCGTTATGTGCGATGCGTCTTCTGTATCTGAACGACCATCCCAGACGTAACGGACCGGCTATTTTGGCGTCCACTCCGAACACGCCTTCCAGCCAGTGATAGTTGGCCTTGACGCCTTCCGCGCCGAACTGCACGTCATCGCCCCATACGGGATCTTTCAGGTCCGTGCTCGATACGTCAAACTTATAGTAAGTCATGGCGTAGCGGAAGCCGGCGTAGATGCGATAGTCGTCGTGCTTGTTCTTGGCGATGTTGAAGTCCAGTCCCACTCGCCAGTAAGGAGCCGAAGTCTTGTATCTGAGCTTTGTGCTCGGGTCGTCAGCGTCCGCCTTTCCGTATCCAATCTCTACGACTGGGAAATAGCGGTCTTTGAGGTTCACCCTCGCCGCCGCCTCGTACTGTCCGTAGTCGCTGAACGCTATCTGCGCCAGTCCGACGAGGTCTGCCGACACGGCTACGCCACGCATCAGAGCTATGGAGTCAGTCTGGTTCTGCGCAGCTGCCGGAGCTGCCGGAGCTGCTGTCAGCGCCAGCGTGAGCAGACTAATAGTTGCGCTCTTTGAGATAAAGGAGGAAATGCGGCTTCGTGTCATTGTATGTAACCTTGTCATTGTTTATCTTTATACTGTCGATGGCGTGGTGTGTGGTCCTGACGCCCTTGATGGTATGGAACATAGCCGGATTGCAGTCCACCGACTCGAAGTGAGGCAGATTCTGCTTCTCTACCCAAACCGTGTCCGTGGTCTTCACGCCCGTCTCGTACTGTGAGATGCAGAACAGATAGATGTCCTCGTCTCTCTGATAGCTCATGGGCAGCGAGAGGCTGTCCGTAGCCGTCAGACGGTTTATCACCACCGTGTCGCTGCCGTCGTCGTCCATGTTGCGCGGAATGCTCACGCTGAGCGTGTCGGCAAGCGTCTTCACGTCGCCCGCCAGCTTCACCTTGGCGTACACCTTGTTATAGAGCGGACAGTCGAAGGTGGTGCAGGCGCCGAACGTCATCACCGCTGCGGCGGCAAGTGTGTATAGGCTTATTCTTCGCATCTCAATGTCTTCTCTATCTGATAGTCGTTGCGGTTCTGCGATGAGCGGCTGATGAGGTCGCCGATGAATCCTGCGAGGAACAGCTGCGTGCCTATCATCATCATCGTCAGCGCTATGAAGAAGTAAGGCGAGTCGGTGATGAGGCGCTGCGGTATGCCGTTGGAGAGACACCACAGCTTGTCCGCTCCGAGTATCACTACGGAGAGGAAGCCTATGAAGAACATCATCGTACCGAGGAATCCGAACACGTGCATCGGCTTCTTGCCGAAATTGCTCAGGAACCACAGCGTTATGAGGTCCAGATAGCCGTTGACGAAGCGGTTCCATCCCATAAACTTCGACTTGCCGAACTTGCGAGCCTGATGATGAACGGGCTTCTCGCCAATCTTGTCGAAGCCGGCGTTCTTTGCGAGATACGGAATGTATCGGTGCATCTCGCCGTACACCTCGATGTTCTTCACCACGTCCTTGCGGTAAGCCTTCAGTCCGCAGTTGAAGTCGTGCAGGTTGTGAATGCCGCTCACCTTGCGAGCCGTAGCGTTGAAGAGCTTTGTGGGAATGGTCTTTGAGAGCGGGTCGCCCTGCTTGCGGTTCTGCTTATATCCTGAAACGAGGTCGTAACCTTCGTCCACGATCATGTGATAGAGCCCCGGTATCTCGTCAGGCGAGTCCTGCAGGTCAGCGTCCATCGTGATGACCACGTCGCCCTCGGCAGCCTTGAAGCCGCAGTAGAGGGCAGGACTCTTGCCGTAGTTGCGGCGGAACTTTATGCCCTTCACCTTGTCCGACTTCTCCGCCAGCTGCTCTATCACCTGCCAAGAACGGTCAGTTGATCCGTCGTTTACGAATATCACCTCGTAAGAGAAACCGTTGGCGTTCATCACGCGCTCTATCCATGCGTAGAGTTCGGGCAGCGATTCCTCCTCGTTATATAGCGGTACGATTACTGTTATGTCCATATTCTGTATTTATTTTCTTCAGTTTGCTTTTTATATTGAACTTGCGAGAGTTCTGTTGTTTATGCGTTTATCTTTCCTGCGTTCTGCGTGTTGCCTTTGCGTCGGCAAACCAATGCTATTGGCAGACTTATGAATACGCCCACCACAAAGTTCTGCATCATGAACATAAACGCCCATTGTATAGGCGTGAGCATGTTTATTGTTTTTATGGCATCGTCAATCTGTGCCTTGTCGATGCCGCTCTGCTCGTACAACGGAGTTACCTCTGTAAGTGCTTTGCATATAGTCTGTGCGAAGACGCCATTGTCGAGAAACTGGAAATAGGCAAACTGCACCAGCGCGAAGGCCAGCGAGGCATAGAAGAACGTGTAGATGCCATGAAGCAGTCCACGTCTGAAAGAGATGATGCCGCCCAGCGCATAGTCGCGAAACTTGCTCATTCGCCATGCAAGAAAAATCGGCGTTGATATTGTCAGCAGGTCGGCAATGGCGCCTGCCTTCAATAGAGTGTAGCAAGCGAAGCTCGCTGTCCATAGCAACGCCATTAACATGCCGTCCTGACGGGCAAACGCTTTCACTTGCATAAAGCTTTCTATTTTTGTCATCTTTGCTTGTTATTGTCCTTACATTTAAGATGCAAACTTACTACTTTTTTTCCGATTATATGGTCAAGTGGCTTATTTATTCACTTTTTTTAGTTTTGACTCTCTCTTATATAAGTTATTCTGCAACGTAGGGCTTTATTATCTCCGCCCATTTCTGATATCCCTTGCCGAGCAGGTAAGAGGCTGATCAGAAATAGAAATCGTTTCATCTTGTTTTTGTTGTTTGTATGATTAGTTTTTTTTAGTTATATCGTTTTTACATGAATCCTCCCGCGAAATAGCTTCTGGCGATAAAGTAGGAAGGCTCGTAGTAAGCCGAGCTGTTATAGTTGTCGATGGTTTCGCAGATGTCGTCGTTGTATACCCGTATGATGCCCTGCGCATAGTCTTCCGCGTCGAGTCGCGTTTGGAGAATAAGGCGCATATACACCTTGCCCATGTCAAGCGGCGTAGGAATGTTGGTGCAAAGTTCCTTGTCCACGTCAGTAATGTCGAAGCTGCCGTTCTCCAGTTGATACTCGTCCGTCCAGTCGTCCACCACCTGTAGAGGGTTCTCCGAATGAAGCGTTTCAGCAATGGAGAGTTGTCGCAGCAGATTGTCATAACCGATTTTGTTTACCACATATTTGTTGCGTTGCTTGATATGACGCGCCACACGCTCTATCATGCTGCATACAAAGAAAAGATCATTCTCCGTAATGTCTTCCTCAGGAAAATATATATTCTTCATGTTGGGTCAGTTTTAGGGAAGTTATTATAAATTGTAATGTGAAGAATACTTGATGCTTTTTATTGCCTCTTGCGTGCAGAAGACAATCTGATGTGTCGGATGCTTGAATTTGGCAAGTTCCCAAAAGGCTGTTCTTGTGATATTTCCGGCTACCACGTCTTCTATGTAGTTCCATATCTGGTCGTCTGCCATCGGTCCTTCCACAATGTCGTAGTCATGTCGTCTTCCACGGCGGCAGTCTATGACGAAGTCGAGCCATTCCTCTGTCATTTCGCTGAATACCTTGGTTTTATATCCGTTGTGTCCTTCGAATTCATATATGTTGACAACATGATTTCCCTTTTTGCTTAAAGCCCATTTTTTAGCCTGACTTTCAATCGCAGTGCAATAGAATCCGTATCCGAAGTCTTTCTCATAGCCTCGGATACGTATGTCGGGATGTTCGACAATCACATTGCTTCCATGAAATAATTTGTCCATAATGTTTTTACTCTTTCTGCAAACTTACCAATAATTTCTCGCCCAGGCAAATATTTAGGCTTAAAACATGCCATTGCCTCCTGCTGTTAGCACATGTCTTCTTGCCTAAAAACATGTTCTTCATGTCTTCTTGTCAAAAAACACGTCTTCATGTCTTCTTGTCAAAAAACACGTCTTCATGTCCGCCATGCAAATATCGTACAAAGAGTAAAAAGCTGTTACAAAATAAAAATCAATTATAGAGAATCAAAAAGCTGTTTTTATGGTGTTATGCTGTGTCAACAGCACCAATGCTTAACGATAGCGCCACTTTTACAGTCCAATAGTGCCACTATTAGAGTGTAAAAGTGGCGCTATTGCATGATAAAAGTGGCACTATTAGAGTGTAAAAGTGGCGCTATTGCAACCCAATGATGCTTTTTTGCTCCGTCATTCATTGCACATTTCTCTTCTCGGCAGCATAATCAGCTGTATGTCAGCATACTATCGCTGCACGCTCAAAACTCAAGAATTTCGCACCAAAGATTTCTTCGTGCGTTCAACTCATAGTATTGAGCATCAGAAATGCAAATATTGTCAGGCAAACTAACCGCCAAACAGGAATTTATCAGCGAAACGAATTAACAACGAAAGTATATTATATTGCCTTAGACGGCGAAACAACGAATTTGAACGAATTTACGAATTTTTGCGGTGTTCTACTACTCATCCAACAATTCGTTAATTCGATAAAATTCGTTGTTCCCGCGTCTGAGCGTAATAATTATATTTGTTGTTTCTTTAATTCGTCTCACAGATAAACTGCAATTTACAGCTGTAAAGGCAAACATAGGAGGCTACGGCGAGACGCCATAGCCTCCTACGATTACCCTTTTCTGCTGTGCGATTTGAATGACGGTGTTTTTTATGTTTTGTTCCGCAATAGTGGCGTTCTTGCATAACCATAGCGCAATTCTTACGGAACAATATTAAGCGATTAAGAAAAAAATGTGTAACTTTGCAATTGGTCTTTCCCTTGATTTCGGACGTGGTGACAGGGCAAGTGAAAGTCTGTTAATGGAATTATAGAACAAAGAACAATAATAACTAAAATCAAATTATTATGATGAAAAAGTTAATAGCAATAACATTCGTTTTAATGTGCACATTGACAGTAAGTGCACAAACAATTTATTCTTCAATAGAAAAATATGATAAGTTTGATGATGTGGTTTGGACAAAGAAGATAAAGACAATCATCAGTAAATCTTATTCAACTATAGTGGTAGAGACTAAGGGCCAAAAACCTACAGAATATGAGTATTTGAATGAACCTTTGTTTGCAACACAAACTGGTAGCCGTGAGGATTTGGTGAATCTTGTGAATGATGTTTATGGTTATGAATCTACTTATTGCCTTTTCCCGAAAGGAACAATAGAGAAAACATATGAGACAATAAAAAGTGAGATACCTGACTCGCTTGCCACAGAAGAAATGATAGATGCAAAGGTGAAACTGAAATTAATGGTGTTAATGGACGATATGCCAACAATTACATTTAGAACCGTATCTTATTCTCAATACAGTTTTGAATATGAAACCGAACTTGCTTGGATAAGATTCAAAGACGGCTCACGTGTCATTTATAGAAAATAATTCTCTGACTGCTTATGGATAATCAGAAACCGGACTTGAAAAGATTATAGTGGATTGGCTGCGTGACAAGAATGGTTATGAGCAAGCCAGTGCCGGAAATGGAGGCTTTATCAACCATCGTTAAGGACTTTAACGAGCTGTTCGGAAACATAGACTGGAAGAACCGCGACGAGGTGCAAAGACAGATAAATGAGCTGCCGGAGAGAATTGCGGGTAGCGTGGATTTTGCAAACGCTCTGAAGAATGGCGACAGTCAGGTGGCTCAGATTACCTTCAATGATGACATGATAGCCATTGTGGCTGCAATGTTGGAGGAGAAGACAGAATTTGTGCAGACCTATTTCGGCAACAAGGACTTCCAAAACTTCGTCAATGCAAGAGTGTATCAGGCAGCAGTGAGTAGGTTGAGGGGATAGATAAATAATTAAGGACATCCATATGTTGTGGTAGTATGATGGCGTAAGCTAATAGATTGGGTATTCGGAAAAAATATGTAACTTTGCAAATAAGCAAGGTTGCATTTCAATAAAAAGGAGGTGATTATGAATACAATAACAATACAGGTTGAAGACCGTAATGTAATGTCAGGACTTATAAAAGTATTGAAGTCCATGAATGGTGTCGTTATTTTACCTATTCATAATAACAAGAAGTCAGGCATTGAAGAAGCAATGGATGATATTCGCCATGGAAGAGTGACAGAATATAAAGATGCTGATGAAATGTTTGAAAAGTTGGGTATATGAAATATGATGATAAGCTTGTGCTGATTTTAACAAATACAGGTTCTCATAGTGATGTATTTTGATTTATAGTAACGTCCCCTTGCTCGATTTCGCGGAGCAAGGGGACGTTATGTTGTTACTGTTCAAATGTTTTTTTGATTATATGTTTTTATTTCGTAATTTTGCAATTGCGGACAATCCGAAAGGTTAAATCCGTAAGATTATAGGCATAAGGAAAAAAGAGATGAAACAACTTAAGGAAAATGAAGGCATAGAGCGCAGTTTGTTGCTTGCAATGGCTGTTATAGCTGGATTGACCGTGGCAAATTGCTATTACAATCAGCCTCTTCTGGAGATGATACGTCACGACATAGGAGTGAGCCAACATGAGGCAAACCTAATAACCGTTGTCACCCAAATAGGCTATGCGCTTGGTTTGTGCTTCCTTATACCTATGGGCGACCTCTACTCGCGCCGACGCATAATAATAGTGAATATGACGGTGGCAGCCGTTATGGCTGTCGTCATAGCCGTAGCCCACAATGTATGGATGATTTGGGGAGCCTCTCTGCTATTGGGAGCCTGCTCCGTAATTCCGCAGTTTTTCATACCTATAGCAGGACAATATTCCGAGAATGAGAACAAAAGCAGGAATATGGGCGTCGTTCTGTCTGGGCTGCTGACAGGCATACTTGCATCGAGAGTGGTTAGCGGTTATGTAGGCGAATGGTTGGGCTGGCGCGAAATGTTTTTCATAGCGGCTCTTGTGATGGTGCTGTGCATGGCCCTTACACTCAAGATTATGCCACAGATAAAGAGCAACTATGTCGGCACATACGGTGGCTTGATGGCCAGCGTATTTAATATTGTGACGAGCAATGGGCGCATACGCCTTTATGCAGTACGTGCCGCCTTCAGCTTTGGCAGCATGATGGCCATTTGGTCGTGCCTCGCCTTTCGGTTGGCACAGGCTCCGTTCTATTCTGGTAGCGAGATGGTAGGAACGTTGGGATTGTGCGGCATTGCCGGGGCCATAGCGGCAAGCGGTGTTGGCAAGCTTGTAAGCCGCTTGGGCATAAGATATATGAGCGTTTATGGGGCTTGCTTGCAGCTTGTGGCGTGGGCAACAGCTTGGCTGCTTGGGGACACTTTTATAGGGCTTGTTGTGGCTATCATATTGGTAGACATTGGTCTGCAATGTCTGCAACTAAGCAATCAAAGTGGCTGTATTCAGGAGATGCCACAAGCTTCCAACAGAGCCAATACCATATTTATGACCACTTATTTTATAGGCGGCTCCTTTGGCACATATTGTGCCGGTTTGGCTTGGGCTCATAAGGGATGGACTGGCGTGTGTGCGGTGGGAGCAATATTGGCTGCAATCTCGCTCTGCATAACATGTTTTAATGGGAAGAGAATCTGATTTTCTTAATTTTGTTGTTTAAAGGATTTAATTGTTACTTTGTTGAACCATTATGAAAGTCACACTCGAATACGTAGAAAGGAAGTTTGCGGAGTTTAATGATTTGATGTTTGAGGGGAAGCTGAAGCCGCTTCCCTTCAGGCTTAGCAGGGCACGTACGTTTCTTGGTATGGTGCGATATAAACGTAAGAGGAAGTTGTTCGGCGGATGGCATTATTCTGACTTCCAGTTTGTTATAAGCTGTCTGTATGATATGCCGGAGAATGAGGTGGAGGACACCATCATACATGAGATGATACACTACTGGATATTCTCCAATCAGATGCAGGACAACAAGCCGCACGGCAATCTCTTCTGCGGAAAGATGGAGGAGATAAACCGTCGGTTCGGTAGGCATCTGACCGTCACGCACACAAAGACGGAGGCGGATCTGAGCAATGACCGTGAAATCCGTCGCCACCTTATATGTATAAGCAAGATAAAGGACAGTGATGTGCTTGGCATTACCATAGCCAGCAAGACCAAGCTGTTTATGCTTTGGGACGAATTGCCCAAAGTGAGGCAAGTGGCGGAGTGTGCCTGGTATGTATCGACAGACCCTTTCTTCAATCGGTTTCCGAGAGCGTCAAGTCTGAAGATATACAGAATATCAAAAGAAGACCTCGACGCTCATCGTCACGATTTCAAGCCTTTGGTAAGAATGGGCGATACGATAATGGTGGGGCGTCAATGAATCTGTTATGCAAAGCTAATCATAATTTTCCTTACGGGCAAATGTTTCAATATTATTAGCATATTTTCCCTTATTTTACCCAACTTTCCAATATTTATTGCTAACTTTGCAAACTGAAAATTGCAATTCGAATACTTATGAGGTATTCTACGTAGATAAAGAAACAAATTGTTTTAAAAAATTTTATGGATTCTATTTTATTAATCACAGTCATCTTGACGGCTGTTGTATTGGTAGTGGGTGCATACGTAGTTGCGAAACTCGTAGGTCCTCGTTCGTACAACCCGGTTAAGGGTCAGCCCTTTGAGTGTGGTATCCCTACGCGCGGAACATCTTGGATTCCGGTGCACGTGGGCTACTATCTCTTTGCCATCCTTTTCCTGATGTTCGACATTGAGACCCTCTTCCTCTACCCCTGGGCAGTAGTTGTCAAGCAGTTTGGAGCCATGGCGCTTGCGAGCGTTGGGTTCTTTATGCTGGTATTGGTATTTGGCCTTGCATACGCTTGGCGGAAAGGAGCGTTGGAATGGAAGTAAGAAAACCTGTCATCAAGAGTATTCCTTACGATGAGTTCAAGGACAACAAGGGCCTTGAGAAGATCGTAGACGAGCTCCATGAGGGAGGCGTCAATGTGGTGTTGGGTTCGCTCGACCAGGCCATCAACTGGGGCCGTTCCAACTCTCTGTGGTCATTAACTTTCGGTACGTCATGTTGCGGTATTGAGTTTATGGCAGTGGGCTGTGCACGTTACGACTTCTCACGCTTCGGCTTCGAGGTAACGCGTAACTCTCCACGTCAGGCTGACCTCATCATGTGCGCCGGCACCATCACCAACAAAATGGCGCCAGTCTTCAAGCGTCTTTATGACGAGATGGCTGAGCCTAAGTATGTTGTGGCTGTTGGTGGCTGCGCCATCTCTGGCGGTCCGTTCAAGAATTCGTACAACGTGGTGCGTGGCATCTCAGAGATTGTCCCCGTAGACGTATACGTTCCGGGCTGTCCTCCGCGTCCAGAGGCTATCCTATATGGTATGATGCAGCTTCAGCGTAAGGTGAAGGTGGAGAAGTTCTTCGGTGGCGCTAACCACAAGATGAACAGCGAGGAGAAGGAACTCTCAATGTCGAAGGGCGGTCTGCACGGTCTCAGCAACGAGGCACTCGCTGGCGAGAAGAAGCGCGAGACCATCGTCGTGAACAACGTTCCCGAGGATTTCGACGCAAAGAAAGGTCTAACTGATTAATATAATAAGGTATAAGATATGAAACTTGAAAACATTGAACTCTCATTCGATAATTTCTCGGGTGAGATGTCGAAACTGAAGAACCAGAAACATTTCGACTACCTTGTTACCATCATCGGCGAGGACTTCGGCGAGGAAGGCTACGGATGTATCTACATCCTTGAGAATACCGACAACAACGAGCGCTGCTCTGTACGCACCATCGCAAAGAAGGTGGACGGCAGCGACGTAATCCCGACGGTCGTGGACCTCTGGAAGTCGGCTGAGCTCCTCGAACGTGAGGTCTACGATTTCGTAGGCATCAAGTTCCTCGGTCATCCCGATATGCGCCGCCTCTTCCTCCGCACCGACTTCAACGGCTACCCATTGCGCAAGGACTTCGACATGAGTCCGGAGGCAAACCAGTTCCCGTTGACTGACGAGCCGGAGTCAGACTACACCGTGGTGTATTCTCTGGATGGCGACGGTCACCTTGTCGCTACAAAGAAGCGCCTGTTCGATGACGACGATTTCGTTGTAAACATTGGTCCTAACCACCCGTCAACACACGGTGTGCTCCGCTTGCAGACCGTTCTCGACGGCGAGAAGGTGAAGCGCATCTATCCGCACCTCGGATATATCCACCGCGGCATTGAGAAGATGTGGGAGGGTATGACCTATCCGCAGACTCTCGCCCTGACAGACCGTCTGAACTATCTCTCGGCCATGATGCACCGCCACGCTCTCGTGGGTGTGATAGAGGAGGGTATGGGCATCGAGCTTTCAGACCGCATCCACTACATCCGTACCATCATGGACGAGCTGCAGCGTATCGACAGCCACTTGCTCTACCTCGGCTGTACAGCACAGGACCTCGGCGCTCTCACAGCGTTCCTCTACTGTATGCGTGACCGCGAGCACGTGCTCAACGTCATGGAGGAGACAACGGGCGGACGCCTTATCCAGAACTACTATCGCATCGGCGGCTGCCAGGCTGACATCGATCCGAAGTTCGTGGAGAACACAAAGAAGCTCTGCAAGTATCTGCGCCCGATGATTCAGGAATATCTCGACGTATTCGGCGACAACGTCATCACACACAACCGTCTTGCAGGCGTTGGTCCGATGGGTCTTGAGGACTGTATCAACTACGGCGTGACCGGTCCTGCCGGACGTGCTGCCGGATGGAAGAACGATACACGTAAGCGTCATCCGTACGATCTCTACGACAAGGTGGAGTGGGAGGAGATAACCATGACCGGTTGCGACTCTATGGACCGCTACTACTGCCACATCAAGGAGCTTTATCAGAGTCTGAACATCATCGAACAGCTCATTGACAATATCCCGGAGGGCGACTTCTATATCAAGCAGAAGCCTATCATCAAGGTGCCCGAGGGACAGTGGTATTTCTCTGTAGAGGGAGCCAGCGGCGAGTTCGGCGTTTATCTCGACTCGAAGGGCGACAAGAGTCCTTATCGTATGAAGATGCGTCCGATGGGCCTGACTCTGACCGGCGCTCTCGACCCGATGCTTCGTGGACAGAAGATCGCAGACTTGATTACAACAGGTGCGGCTATCGACTTCGTTATCCCTGACATAGACCGTTAATCGCACATTCATTAATAATAAACATTAGACAGAATGTTTGACTTTAGTATAGTAACAAACTGGTTCCACAATCTCCTCGCAGTAACCTGCGGCCTCGGAGATTTCTGGACAATACTGATCGAGTGTATCCTGGTTGGTGTCTGCATTCTCGCAGGTTACGCCATCCTCGCCATCATCTTGATCTTCATGGAGCGTAAAGTCTGCGCCTACTTCCAGTGCCGTCTTGGCCCGATGCGTGTAGGTCCATGGGGCGTGTTCCAGGTATTTGCCGACGTGCTGAAGATGCTCATCAAGGAGATCTTCTCCGTTGACGGTGCCGATAAGGTGCTCTATTACGTCGCTCCGTTCCTCGTGATTATCGCTTCGGTGGGCACATTCTCGTTCCTGCCTTGGAACAACGGCGCTCAGGTACTCGACTTCAACGTTGGCGTATTCCTCATGTCAGCTATTTCGAGCATCGGTATCGTTGGTATCTTCATGGCAGGTTGGGGTTCAAACAACAAGTACTCAGTGGTTTCGGCCATGCGTGGTGCTGTGCAGCTTATCTCTTACGAGATGTCTCTCGCTCTCTGCCTTATCACAGCAGTGGTGCTTACCGGCACAATGCAGGTGTCTGGCATCGTTGAGGCTCAGACAGGTGCTTTCGGTTGGCTGATTTTCAAGGGACATATCCCTGCCATCATCGCCTTCCTCGTGTTCCTCGTTGCAGGTAACGCCGAGGCAAACCGTGGCCCGTTCGACTTGGCTGAGGCTGAGTCAGAGCTTACAGCCGGTTATCACACCGAGTATTCTGGTATGGGATTCGGCTTCTATTACCTCGCCGAGTACCTCAACCTCTTCGTAGTATCAGGTATCGCCACCACAGTGTTCCTCGGTGGTTGGGCTCCGTTCAACATCGGCGTAGAAGCCGTTGACAACATCCTCAACTTCATCCCGGGCATCGTATGGTTCCTCGGCAAGACATTCGCCGTGGTATGGCTGCTTATGTGGGTGCGCTGGACATTCCCCCGTCTGCGTATCGACCAGATACTTAAGCTCGAGTGGAAATACCTCATGCCTTTGTGTCTCATCAACTTGATTCTCATGACTGTAGTTGTGGCATTCGGTTGGCACTTCTAAAAACATCATTAAAACAATGGAAGAAAACAAAAAATCATATTTCGGTGAAATCGGAGCTGCTGTGAAGACACTCGCCGTAGGTATGAAGACCACCTGGAAGGAGTACTTCACACCGAAGAGCACAGAGCAGTATCCCGAGAACCGCAAGACCACGCTTCACATTGCTGCCCGCCACCGCGGACGCCTTGTGATGAACCGCGACGAGAACGGAGCGGTGAAGTGTACGGCTTGTACGCTTTGCGAGAAGGCTTGCCCGAACGGCACCATCAAGATTGTATCGCAGATGGTGGAGAACCCGGAGACCGGTAAGAAGAAAAAGCAGCTCGTCGACTATCAGTACGACCTCGGTGACTGCATGTTCTGCGAGCTTTGCGTGAACGCCTGCAACTTCGGTGCCATCAAGTTTGTCAACGATTTCGAGAACTCTGTGTTCGACCGCGAGGCACTCGTGCTTCACCTCGACAAGGAGGACTATAAGGGCGGTTCGCTGCCTAACATCATCGACGGCGGCGCCGACTTCGAGATCGGAACATTTAACACTAAAACCAAATAAGGAGTAAGAAAACAATGGCAAGTTTAGTAATGTTTTGCATCTTGGCAGTGGTCATCCTTGGCTCAGCTGTCATGTGCGTGATGACAAAGCGCATCATGCGTTCTATCACGTTCCTGCTTTTCGTGCTCCTCGGAGTGGCAGGTCTCTACTTCCTGCTCGACTACACCTATCTGGGTGCTGCTCAGATCAGCGTTTACTGCGGTGGTATGGTGATGATGTATATCTTCGCCGTGCAGCTCGTAAGCAAGCGCACCCTTCAGGGCTTGGTGGAGCATGTCAAGGGCAGCCGCGCTCTTTCTGGTGCATTGCTTTGCATCGTAGGTTTGGTTACCGTTGCTGGCATCCAGCTCAAGAACGGCTTCTTAAGTCTCGCTGTTGAGGGTGAGGAAGTTCCGATGCAGACCATCGGTGAGGCTCTCCTCGGCACAGAGAAGTATCAGTATGTATTGCCCTTCGAGTTTATCTCAGTGTTCTTGCTGGCATGTATCGTAGGCGCAATCGTTGTTGCACGTAAAGAAAAGGAGGACAAGTAATTATGGTACCAGTAGAATGTTATTTCGTGCTTAGCGCACTTCTGTTCTTCATCGGCGTCTTCGGTTTCATCACACGCCGCAACCTGATAGCAATGCTCGTCTCCATAGAGCTCGTGCTCAACGCTGTCGACTTGAACTTTGCGGCTTTCAACCGTCTGCTCTTCCCCGGTGAGTTCGAGGGATTCTTCATGACTCTCTTCTCCATTGGCGTAAGCGCAGCCGAGAGTGCCGTAGCTATCGCGATTATTATCAACGTTTACCGCAATTTCCACAGCGATCAGGTGAACAGTATTGAAAACATGAAATATTAATTTTAGATTATGGATTTTACATATTCAATATGGATTCTTCTGTTGCCGCTGATCAGCTTCCTGGTTATCGGTTTGCCAGAATTCCTGAATAAGAAGTATGCCTGGTCGCACAAGGTAGCCGGATTGATCGGTACCAGTTCGCTTGGATTGGTGACTGTATTGAGCTACCTCACAGCGTTCAAGTATTTCTCAGCCGATCGTCTTGCTGACGGCACATACGCAACCTTCGTTCCGTATAACGTGACATGGTTGCCGCTGGGTCATCTCCACTTCGACCTCGGCATCCTGCTCGACCCCATCTCGGTGATGATGCTTATCGTCATCTCTACGGTCAGCCTCATGGTTCACATCTATTCTTTCGGCTATATGCACGGTGAGAAGGGATTCCAGCGCTACTACGCTTTCCTCTCTCTCTTCACCATGTCAATGCTCGGACTGGTGCTCGCCACCAACATCTTCCAGATGTATATGTTCTGGGAGCTTGTGGGCGTAAGCTCTTACCTCCTCATTGGCTTCTATTATTCTCTGCATGCAGCCGTACACGCTTCTAAGAAGGCGTTCATCGTGACCCGTTTCGCCGATATGTTCTTCCTCATCGGTATCCTTATCTTCGGTTACTACACAGGAAGCTACAACTTCTCGTTCACGGGCACAGAGATTGCCTACGGAGCAGGCGCTTCTGCCTTCACTGTTGCCGACAACGCACGCGCTCTTGCTGCCGGCGGTATGATTCTGCCTACAGCTCTCGTGCTGATGTTCATCGGTGGTGCTGGTAAGTCAGCTATGTTCCCGCTGCACATCTGGTTGCCGGACGCAATGGAGGGCCCGACTCCTGTTTCTGCCCTTATCCACGCTGCCACCATGGTGGTTGCCGGTGTGTTCCAGATTGCACGTCTCTTCCCCGTATGGATTGAGTACGCTCCCCAGGCTCTTGAGGTTGTCGTAATTGTCGGTGCTTTCACCGCTTTCTACGCTGCAGCCGTTGCTTGCGCCCAGAGCGACATCAAGCGTGTGCTTGCCTTCTCTACGATTTCTCAGATTGCCTTCATGATGGTGGCGCTCGGCGTTTGTCTCCCAGGTCATCACGGAGCTGTTCTCGACAATCATGCACAGCTTGGCTACATGGCTTCTATGTTCCACTTGTTCACACACGCCATGTTTAAGGCTTGTCTGTTCCTCGGAGCAGGTTGCATAATCCACGCTGTTCACTCTAACGAGATGTCTGCAATGGGTGGTCTACGCAAGTATATGCCTATCACTCACATCACATTCCTTATCTCATGTCTTGCCATCGCAGGTATTCCGTTCTTCTCAGGCTTCAGCTCAAAGGACGAGATTATCACCGCTTGCTTCGAGTATTCTCCCGTTTGCGGTTGGTGGATGACAGGTGTTGCAGCAATGACAGCATTCTATATGTTCCGTCTTTACTACGGCATCTTCTGGGGTACAGAGAACAAGGAGCTTCACGCTCACCACACTCCGCACGAGGCACCTCTTGCAATGACATTCCCGCTCATCTTCCTGAGCATTGTCACTGTCGGTGTCGGTGTATTCACCACCCTCGGAGGCTTCTGCGACTGGAGCTGGGCAAGCTTCGGCTCAATCGTGAGCGCTGCAGGTACAGCCTACACCGTTCACTTCGATCCGCAGGTTGCAGCCACTTCTACAGTTATTGCAATCCTCTCTATTGCGCTCGCCACCTATATATATAAAGGTGAGAAGCAGCCTATCGCAGACAAGATGTACGCTACATTCCCGCGTCTGCATCGTTGGGCTTACAAGCGCTTCTACATGGATGAGGTTTATCAGTACGTCACACACAAGATTCTGTTCCGCTACGTAAGCCGCACGGCACAGTGGATTGACGAGAAGATTATCAACGGTCTTATCGACTTCTCTGCTTGGGGAGCCAACGAGGCTGGCGAGACCATCCGTCCTTGGCAGAGCGGCGACGTTCGCCAGTATGCAGTATGGTTCCTCACAGGTACGGTAGCTTTAACATTGTTATTACTTTGCTTATAATTAAAATATGAATATATTAAGTTTATTCGTAGTAATCCCTGTCTTGATGTTGCTCGGTCTTTGGATCGCACGCAATGTCAATCAGGTGCGTGGTGTGATGGTTGCCGGTTCATCCTGCCTCTTGGCACTGAGCGTATGGCTCACACTCCACTTCATCGGCGAGCGCGCAGCAGGCAATACCGAGGAGATGATTCTCCGCGCCACTACGGAATGGTTCCCCGCACTCCACATCAACTATGAGGTGGGTGTTGACGGTATCTCCGTTGTGATGCTTCTGCTTTCGAGCATCATCGTGTTCACTGGTACATTCGCTTCATGGAAGCTTAAGCCGCTTACCAAGGAGTTCTTCATGTGGTTCACGTTGCTCTCTACTGGTGTTTATGGCTTCTTCATCTCGATAGACCTCTTCACCATGTTTATGTTCTATGAGGTTGCCCTCATCCCTATGTACCTCTTGATTGGTTTCTGGGGTTCAGGTCGCAAGGAGTATGCAGCCATGAAGCTTACGTTGATGCTTATGGGCGGTTCTGCTCTTATCATCCTCGGCTTGGTGGGTATCTACTTCTTCAACGGTGCCTCTACAATGAGCATCCTTGAGATTGCCCACAACAACCACATCCCGGCAGCCGTTCAGAACGTGCTCTTCCCGTTTGTGTTTATCGGATTCGGTGTACTCGGTGCTCTGTTCCCGTTCCACACATGGTCACCTATCGGTCACGGTTGTGCCCCGACATCAGTGTCAATGCTCCACGCCGGTGTGCTTATGAAGCTTGGTGGTTACGGTTGCTTCCGTATCGCCATGTTCCTCCTGCCACAGGCTGCTCATGATCTGGCTTGGATATTCCTTATCCTCACCACCATCTCAGTAGTATACGGTGCATTCTCGGCTTGCGTTCAGACCGACTTGAAGTTCATCAACGCTTACTCTTCAGTTTCACACTGTGGCTTGGTGCTCTTCGCTCTCTTGATGATGACCCGCGTGTCTTGCACAGGTGCCATCCTTCAGATGCTCTCTCACGGTCTTATGACAGCACTCTTCTTCGCCCTCATCGGTATGATTTACGGTCGTACACACACCCGTGACATCCGCGAGCTTGGCGGTTTGATGAAGATTATGCCGTTCCTCTCAGTTGGTTATGTGATTGCTGGTCTTGCCAACCTTGGTCTTCCGGGTTTCTCAGGCTTCATCGCTGAGATGACCATCTTCAACGGCTCGTTTGAGAATGCCGACACATTCCATCGTTGCTGCACCGTCATCGCCATTACATCCATCGTTGTGACAGCCGTATATATCCTCCGTACAGTCGGTTTCATCCTCTTCGAGAAGGTGAAGAACCCGCACTTCGAGGAGCTTACCGACGCCACATGGGACGAGCGTTTCGCTGTGTGCTGCCTTATCTTCTGCGTAGCCGGTCTCGGTACGTTCCCGATCTGGGCAAGCCACGTCATCAGCAATGCAGTAGCTCCAATCCTCAGCGTAATTCCAACACTTTAATAACAGTTCAGCAGTAAAAAATGGATTATAGTCAGTTTTTTAATATGATACCCGAGGCTGGCCTCATGGCAATCCTCGTGATAGTATTCCTCGCCGACCTCTTCTTGAAGGGCGAGAAGAAACACACTACATTGAGCATGCTGACATGTGTTTTGTTGGTAGCTCAGGTGGTATTATGCTTCAATGCCCAGCCTGCTGAGGCATTCGCAGGACTCTATACAGCCACAGCAGCTGCTCAGGTGATGAAGGTAATCCTTACAGCCGGAGCGTTCATCGTTGTGGTTATGGCTCAGTCATGGATTGAGCGAGAGGACGTGCTGCGCAAGGAGGGTGAGTTCTATGAACTCGTCATCTCTACATTGCTCGGTATGTACATGATGATTTCGTCTGGACACTTCCTCATGTTCTTCCTCGGTCTGGAAATGGCTTCCGTACCTATGGCTTGCCTTGTGGCATTCGACAAGTATAAGAAGAATTCTGCTGAGGGCGCCGCCAAGTTCGTGCTCACCGCTACATTCTCAAGCGGCGTGATGCTTTACGGCATCTCTTTCCTCTATGGTGCTTGTGGTACACTCTACTTCGACGACGTTGCTGCTAAGATCAGCGCAAGCCCCTTGACCATCATGGGTCTGGTGTTTTTCTTCAGCGGTCTCGGCTTCAAGATTTCGCTCGTTCCTTTCCACTTCTGGACAGCCGACACCTACGAGGGAGCTCCTACAGCCGTAACAGGTTATCTGAGCGTTGTCTCTAAGGGTGCTGCAGCCTTTGCCTTGATGACAATCCTGCTGAAGGTGTTCGGTCCGATGGTTGAATACTACGAGACACTGATGTATATCGTCATCGTTCTCACCATCACTATCGCCAACCTCTTCGCACTTCGTCAGACAGAGCTTAAGCGATTTATGGCATTCAGTTCCATCTCTCAGGCAGGCTACATAATGCTTGCTGCCGTTGGCAACGAGGCAATGGGCTTGACAGCCTTGATGTACTACGTACTCATCTACGTGGCAGCCAACATGGCAGTGTTCACAGTCATCAACGTTGTTGAGACACGCGGTAAGGGCAACACAGAGATGTCGGTGTTCGATGGTTTCTACACCACCAACCCGAAGCTCTCGTTCCTCCTCACACTCGCACTCTTCTCATTGGCAGGTATTCCCCCGTTCGCAGGTATGTTCTGTAAGTTCTTCGTGTTCATGGCAGCAGCCGAGCAGGGCTCTAATATCGCCTATGCAGTAGTGTTCCTGGCATTGGTCAACACCGTACCGTCACTCTACTACTATCTGAAGATCGTAAAGTGCATGTACATCAACAAGACAGACACTCCGCTTCCTACATTCCAGAGCGACTGCGCCACCCGCACAGCCCTCGCTCTCTGCACAGCAGGCGTACTTCTCTTCGGTGTATGCAGCTGCGTTTACGGATGGCTGGTAGCGGCTACAGCTATGTAGAATTAGGAATTAGGAGTTTTGAGTTTTGAATTCAAAACAACATAACGACATAGAGACAATGACTGGCAACTCATCACAAGAGAATTGTCAACCATTGTCTCTATTGTCGTTTTTTGTTTTATTAGTTTATAGAATTGAGGGCGATATGTATGCTGAATTTATATCATCTTGCTCAAAGAAATCATAAGTGAAGATGTTCAATTTGTATAAGGATGGACTTGATTTGGAGTTTCTGCGTCTTTACTGCGTGGAACATGGAGAAGAACGCTTATTGAAGCGTGGTGAGATATTTGAGGATGCAGGCAAACCGTCACAATATGTAGCTTATGTGGAGCGTGGATGCTTCAAGTATATGGTGAATAACGAAGAGGAAGGTAAAGACTACTGTACTGGTTTTGCCTTCGAAGGAGAGTTTGTGGCTGACTATCCGAATTGTCTTACAGGCAGAAAGTCTGAGTTAACTATTGTGGCTGGAACTACGTGTAAGGTATTCCAAATATTAGGGAAAGAACTGGGGACGTTATTAGATTCTGTAAATGCCAAAGGACTCAAACAGGCTATATCCGATTGTCTTTTTGCTCAAGTTTATACACAATATCTTGATACTTATCGTATGACAACCAGAGAACGATATAAGCGTTTGCTAATTCGTTGCCCTGAATTAGTTCAAAGTATCAACTTGAAGGATATAGCATCTTATCTGAAAGTTACACCAACAACAATAAGCAATATACGTAGGGAATTTACTTTTGGGTAGCAAACTCTCAAAACATTTTGAGAGTTTGCCCATATAATGTTTTATAGTCTTAGAATACGTGCTGTTTTTAATGGGCAAGCATTAACTTTGCACAAAAAATTACAGTATGAATATTCTTATAATCGGAGCTACATCTGGTATTGGTAAAGCTCTTTTTGTGAAGTATGCCAATGCAGATAATCGTATTGGCATTGTAGGTCGGCGAACAAACCAGCTTAATGTATTAAGTCAGCAGTATCCGTCCAAAACCATTGTTTCAAAAGCAGATGTCACAAACTTAAATGAGATAGAACAAGCGATAAACATTCTTCTAAAAGAGTTTGGTCATTTTGACCTTGCTATTATGTGTGCAGGTGTTGGTGACATTAATGCCACGCTTGACTATGCGATTGAGCGTCCTGCCATTGATACTAATGTTGTAGGTTGGACATATGTTATTGATAGATTGTATTGCATTTTTGAACAACAGGGTTATGGTCATCTTGTAGCTATAACTTCTGCTGGAGGATTGCGAGGCGAACCCGCTGCACCAGCCTATAGCGCAACAAAAGCTTACCAAATTAATTATATGGAAGCAATACGCAAAAAGGCTTTCAGAAACGGTGGTTGCATAACCGTAACAGATGTCAGACCAGGTCTTGTTGACACAGCTATGGCAAAGGGAGAAGGCTTGTTTTGGGTTATGCCGGTAGATAAAGTTGTTAGTCAAATCATTGCTGCTATTAGCAAGAAGAAGTCAAAAGTCTATGTCACCAAACGATGGCACATACTTGCTCTAATATACAGAATTCTGCCATTTTATATTTTCAAACGATTGTAGCTTCTAACATTTTATGAAAACATTTTGCCGTATGGATTAATTGTTGTAGATTTGCGGTGAGATACTAATGTTAAATAAGCCATGATTCATCAACTCAATCACCGCCTCTCCCAATCCGACATCCATGAGCTATGCGCCTTGACCCAAGGCGGGCGTAACAACAGTCTTAAGGAGAAGCTATACCAATTGACGTTGGACGACGACCGCCGTGTGGCTGTCAATGCGCTTTGGACGTTCACCCATTTCGCAACGGCAGACAACGAGTGGCTTTACGCCAAGCACGACCAGCTTATTGACCGTTGTTTGAAAGAGGAGGACGCTACAAAGCTTCGCCTAATGCTCAATCTACTTCTTCGTCAGCCTTATACCGAAGAAGACATCCGAACCGATTTTATTGATTACTGTCTGATGCGACTTACTGACCCCAAGTCTCCTTGTGCCGTTAGAGCGCAATGCATCAAGCTTGCCTACGAACAAATGAAATACTGGCCCGAATTGCTTAATGAACTGCGTCAAACGCTTGAAATGATAAGTTGTGAGCCTCTGTCGCCTGGACTGCGCTCGGCATGGCGGCAGGTGATGAAAAAAGTGTAGTTTAGCTTATCGCTTTATAATTTCTTTGTTATACCATCATATATGATGGAAAGGAGCTAACTTTGTTTTTTTGACCCAAGATAGGATTGTGTATATATCATCCTCTCTAAGATTGTAAAAGAAGTACGACTTACCTCTCCAAGTAAGCAGTACTTCTTTTTTTTATGTCACTTATTGACTTAACTTTTTAATTCGAGATTTAATGGCACCTTCATTACGAGCAAAGATTTTGCACAATTCTTCTATTGTTTTTCCTATAGCATGAAGTTCTATTAACTTTTTATCTTCATCTTCCGTCCATTGAACATAAGCCTTTGAATGCTTCAACCTTTGTTGCTCTATATACGACATATTTTCTTTTTCTTGTTCTTTCTTCTTTTCCCATAACACACGCGTCCTTGGCAGATCGGCATAAGATGCCATTAGTTCTTCAAATTCTTTATATTGAGTATGGGTCAAAGGTCTTATATCATGATTTATTTCTTGTTGCCATCTACGAAGAGAGCATTCGTATTCACCAGATGTAGCAAATGGGAGATGCCCATTCTGCTCAACAAACTGTTTAAATTTATCAAGAGCCTCCTCGAAAGATACACCTTCTAAAGAATGTACGGGTTTTCCGTTCTCGTCATATTCCGTTCTAACTGGAATTATTACTGTTTGATAATCCGGAGAAACCTCCACGTTATATACTGCCGATATTATTTCAGCAAAACGCTTTACAACCATATCACGACATTGTACATCTTCACTTATATATCGAGTCATAGGGTAACGGTTTTCCTGCCAAAGAGTATAATATACATCCTTGCTTACATTTCCTATAGTTGTACGCCATTTGATACACCCCATTAATTCACTTCCTATATGATATTCTGTTCCATTGAATGTAACAAAGTCCCTTACTGACTTTTTAGCTTTAGGAGTAGTGACCGAATCATTAATTTCAATGTCTTTGTTGATATTTTTATCATTCCATTCTTCTGTTTCGTTCGTTGAGAGTCCTTTATATTCTCTAATAGCCTTAACAAATATAGTTCCAAGACTTTCGAGCTTATGAGTGCCTATACCAGATATAGAACCAAATGCGATATATGTTATTGGTTGTACGATAGCAAGTTGATGCAAAGTTTTATCGCTAAAGATAACATAAGGAGGAACACCTCTTTCGGATGCAATCTTCAAGCGCAACTGACGTAGATTCTCAAAAAGAGTTTTATCTTCAGCCATTTCTGTTTGCTGTTCTTCAAATTGTGATTGTTGACGTTCCTTTTGTTTTCTACCCTTTACTGTAAAATCTTCACGATTAATAATTGCCAACTGAGCCTGTTTGCGTTTATACAAAACTTCCTCGCCTTGGGATGTAATTTTGATATGGGAATTATCTTTATAATCAATTTCTATATAACCCAAATGAAGCATTTGTAAGAGATAATCTTGCCAATCTTTAAATATAACATCGCGACCACATCCGTAAGTCTTAATCAAATGATAACCTTTCTGATAAACCTGGCTCATCCGATAAAGTCCGTGGCATCCCTACCCAAATATCAACGATACACGATAGAAAAAGAACGGTATGTCCCTAACTCCACGCAGTTGGCCTCTAAATGCCTTAAGCTTGGAGTTGAGTGATTC
>NZ_NOVE01000013.1 GCF_002265625.1 Prevotella sp. 885 | reverse complement strand
AGCAAATGAAGTAATAGCTGATTGATGACCTGCTATGGGAGGCTGCGTGGCTACGGCGAGACGCCATAGCCTCCTAAGTATGCCTTGTCTGCTGTAGTTAACAACGTTATTATCATTTCAGCGATAAACAGCGCTGAAACCTACGCACACGCATAAATATTATATAAAAATAATGTTTTTGTTGTTTGGAAGTAAAAAAATATCTATCTTTGTAAAAAATTAGTTAAAAGCGTATTTGCGCTTAATTTTATATTACAATAAACGTACGAAAGATTTACTAAACCAAAAAGCTTTATGAAGAAAACTTTTCTTATGACTCTCATTGCATTATCGATAAGCGGTATGTCGTGTGCGCAGTCTGATACAGAGAATACCGCTAAGAAGCAGGAGACAGTCCAGCAGGAGTTTGTTAAGGAACGCCGTGCGCAGGCTAAGATGGCTAAGAACCTCATTGAGCAGAAAGTGCTCAAGGACGCTAAGAAGCAGGCCAAGCAGCTGAAGAAGGAGGGATGGCAGCCCGCACCAGGCACCTTGCCCTTGGAGAAGCAGCTTACCGATGTCTACACACGTATGTATACGTATGAGGGACGCTTCCCGAAATACTTCATCGGACGTTCTTCAGGCAGAAGCACCAGTGCAGGAATGGCACGCAAGCAAGCCCTGACACGTGCCCGTGTGGACGTGGCAAGCCAGATGAAACTGGAGGTGGCGGCTCTCACGGAAGAGACTGACATGAACACGGAGCTTAGCGCAGGAGAGGTGGAGACCGTAGCAAAGATGGTGGACACCAGCCAGACGATGATTCAGCAGAGCCTCGGACGCACGGAAGTGGTGCTTGACATCATGAGAACAACGGGCGGCAAGACAGAGTCGCAGGTGGCTGTCAGCTACGACGGAAACCTCGCTAAGGAGACGCTCCTGAGCATCTTTGAGAAGGAGGACGCACAGATCAAACAGAAACTTCAGGACCTCCTGAATAAGTAAGCACGCCTCTGACTATGACAAAAACGGGTAAGCCAAAGGCTAAAAGGTCGCCTGTGGTGGAAGGACTGATACGCAACATGCTGGTGACATTTCTTGCAGTAGCCATCATGGGCTTCTTTGCCATCATCACAGTGAAGGCGGAAATCATGGACCCGATAAGGCGAACCATTGCCGACTTCTCCTTCACGGACATCTATTACCAGATTGAACGTGAGGGGGCGGCTCCTGACACATGCCGATACATCACCATCGTGGACATGACGAAGGTGACGGCCCGCGCTGACATAGCAAAGGTGCTGACCGACATTGAAGCGGCCAAGCCGAAGGTGGTGGGACTGGACTGCGTCTTTGACGTAGAAGGAGACGACATCGAAGGCAACGACGCCATCATACAGGTGGCGGAGAAATACAAGAACATCGTCTTTGCCGAGAAGATGCTCGAATGGGAAAACGACTCGGTAGGCTACACCAAGACCATACATTCCTTCTTCAGAGAGTTTGTGGACATCAAGGAAGGAACCGTCAACATGCCGCGAAAGCTGTATGACAGCATGAAGCGCAAGGCGGCTCTGTCGGAGGTGTGTAATGGCAAGCGCCAGCTCTCGTTCGTCTCGCAGGTGTCTAACCTCTACACAGGCAAGGACATGGTGGGCACAAAGACCGGCGACATCAACATCAACTTCTCATACACCAAGTTCCCCGTGCTTCAGCCCGAGGAGGTGAAGGCTCATCCCGAGCTTATCAACGGACAGATAGTGCTGTTCGGATCGATGTATGAGGATGCCGACGCTCACTGGTCGCCATTGGGAAAGATAGCGGGAGTGGAGCTGCTGGCATACAGCATCCAGACCATCATAGAGCAGTCAGACGTAAAGCACGTTCCGTTTATCCCGTTCTGCCTGATCACGTTGCTGATTATCTTCATCGTTCAGGTGCTTCAGTCAAAATATCTTAAGCGGACCGGACTCTCTTCCAATATGTTCACGAAGTATATCATCGGTTCGGTTTGTATAATGAACATCCTGACGTTCCTTTTCACTTCGGTGTTTATCGGAATAAGTTTCCTGATATTCTGCATGTTCCACATCAGCTTCAATCTGGCTTGGGCGTTGTCAGTAATCGCATTCCTTGGAGTATCACGCAATATGTATACAGCCATTAAGGATTACGTCAGTTCGGTAAAAGACAAATATTCGTTCCTAAAAGGCATCGACTTATGATAAAGATAAAATACATCTTATTGTGCCTTCTTTGCTTGTTGGCACTTCGTACGGGCGCCCAATCGCTGGTGGCGTATCATGTGGTGGGCAAGGTGACCTATATGGTCAACGGCGTAAGCAAGCCTTTGGTGATGAGCACCAAGGTGAACGGCAGCACGAGAGTGAACATCCCGTACGGCGGAAAAGTGGAGCTTCTGGATGAGAAGAACAAGAAACGCATCATCATCAAGACTCCCGGACAGGGCGTTGTGTCACAGCTGACAACGGCGAAGGGCAACAACGTCATGGACCTCTCGCTCCGATATGTTGCCTACGTGAAGAAGCAGCTCAGTAATACTGGGCTTATCTCGCAGAAGCGCTATTCGGATTTTGCCACGGTAACGCGAGAAATTGACTCGCTGGATACGGAAGCGCAAAAGCCGCAGAATCCGTTTGCGTCTCGTTTCGGCAACTTCAAGAACAAGATAGACCAGAAATTCCAGTCGTTCCGTCAGGAATGCAACAAGAAATACACCGACTTCGTGCGTCAGGCATGGGCAAAGATGGGATCAGAACCTCCCGTCGTCAAGCCTGCCGAACCTAACGTAAAGCCGGAGGTGTATGAGGCTCTGAACGCCTTGCTGGACGAGCGACAGGAGAAGAAAGCCACGATTGCCGAACCCGTAGCGCCACCCGTGGAGATAAAGCAGCCCGAACCCGTGGAGCCCATCAAGCGTGTGCCGCTGAGCGAGGATGAGAAAGAGATATGCGAAATGCCTTTCATCTTCTTCGGAAACGAGATGACGGTGCATCTGGACGAGACGAAGCGAATACAGATTGGCGACATAACGCCAGACCGCATCGCCGACTTGCTGTTGCGTCTGAGCGGCACGGCTTATGACAACCTGCTGTGCGACTGTCTGGAACTGCGCAAGAAGCACAACCTTTGCGACTGGGCTTACCTGCTTATGCTGAAGGAAATTGCCGACCAGTTCTGCGGCACGGACACCAACGAGGCTGTGCTGATGATGGGTTATCTCTATTGTCAGTCAGGCTATAAGGTAAGATTCGCTTCAGACAACGCTGACCACCTCTACCTGCTCGTAGCTTCCGACTACTTTATGTACGGCAAGCTGTCTTACGAGATTGACGGCGACATATACTATCCCGTTCAGGAAGCCAAGCCGGTGCTCCATATCTGCAAGGCGAAATTCCCCAACGAGAGCAGTCTTTCGCTTGGCATTACGAAGGCCATGCAGCTGGACAACACCGAAGCGGAAAACCGTATGATCAAGTCTAGAGCCTATCCGGATATGAAGATTGACGTGGCAGTGAACAGAAGTCTCATCGATTTCTACAATACATATCCGTCGGCATATACCAACAACGACAAGATGACGTACTTCCGCGTTTACGCTGATACGCCGATGAATGAGGATGTGAAGAAGCAGATTTATCCTGCGCTCCGATCTTGCCTGCAAGGACTGAGTGAGCATCAGGCTGTCAGCCGTCTGCTCAATTTTGTCCAGACCGGCTTCGAGTATGAGTATGATGAGACGATATGGGGATGTGACCGCGCTTTCTTCGCTGAAGAAACCCTTTATTATCCCTACTGCGACTGCGAAGACCGCTCCATTCTCCTCACCCGTCTTATCAGAGACCTTCTCGGTCTGGACTGTGTGCTCATCTATTATCCGGGCCACCTCGCCTGTGCCGTGAACTTCACGCAGAAGGAAAAGGGAGATTATTATATGTATAACCAAAAAGAATATACAGTGTGCGACCCTACTTACATCAATGCGCCGATAGGTAAGCAGATGCCAAACTTCAAGGATAAGGAAGCTACGGTCGTACCAATAAAATAAGGAAACAGTAAGATATGAATATCAAAAAGACAATAATAGGCGCATTGCTCCTATTTATTGCGGCACCATCTTTTGCCCAACGAACCGAAAACGTGCATGGCGTCTTCACATATACGGTAGGCGAGGACGAGACGTTCTCCATTGCCGAGATGCGACACAAATGCATTGTAGGTGCACAGAACGAGGCAATAAAGGAAAAGTTTAATGAGAATATCAAGGCCAACACCAACATGGTGGATATGGACATCAGCGGCGAAGCCATCAGCCGGTTCGTGGAAGAGATAGAAGCTTACTCGGCAGCGGAATGGCTGGGCGACAGCAAGCCAAGCGTGTTCAAGGCTGATTATGCGGCAGACCGCCTGACCTTCACAGCGGAAGTGTGGGGAGAGGCACGCGAGATAACGCAGCCTTCGGTGGACTTAAGATGGAGCATATTATGCGGAGGCACTACGGACAGCTATCAAAGCAAGAAGTTCAACAACAGAGACCGAATATACATCAAGTTCAAGTCGCCCGTATCAGGCTATCTTGCCATTTACGTTCTCGACTCTTCCAATAAGAAAGCGAGCTGCTGGTTGCCTTACAGAAGCAACACGTCAGGACGCTTCGAGGTTATGGCAGGTCAGGAATACGTGCTCTTCGACAGAGATTTCGATGTGAATGCCACGCCATACAGAATGGTGACCGACAAGCCGTTGGAGCTAAACAACGTGGTGCTGATATTCTCACCCAATCCATTCACGAAGTGCAACGACGACGCAGGCGACTTCCGTCACGCCAACTCTGTGGACATTGACGACTTCGAGAAGTGGCTCCGTAAGACAAGAAAACGCGACAACGACATGGTGGTCGACCGTTCACAGTGGCTGGTCATCACCAATGCCAATGCTAAGAATTAACAATAAAAACAATATTATATGAAAAAGATCAAGACATCTATCATCGCTGCGTCTTTGGCTTTCGCACCATGTGCATACGCCCAGGACGTCATCACGATTCCTAATCTCGACATGGATGAGGACACTACTGAGGTGACGACGGTCAGCGACATCGTGAAAATGCAGCAGAAGGTCATCACTAACAACAACACGGAGAAGCACTACCTGGACATGTGGAAGAGACGTACCTATCTCAACATCGCCACAAACACCACAAGTCTCAAGTCGGACGACGACAAGTACGACTTCTCAAGCGACTGGGGCGTGTCTTTGCAGCTCGGCTATAACCACCGTCTGACCAAGAAGCCTTTATGGGGAATGTGGGCTATTGACGTGCCTTGCCTCGACGTTAACGTCAACCACTTCAAGAGCAAGTGCGACGCCGACGGATTCTGCTATGACAGCTCGGTCAAGAACGGCGATTACTACCAGACCCCGTGGAACCTGGAGAAGGTGGAGGCTAACATCGGTCTTGGTATCGGTCCTTCTTACACCGTCGCACCTTTCGTGGCATTGCACAACGAGCAGCTCGACTTTATCAAGGTGAACGTATACTGGCACATCGGATTCGGAGGTTCTTTCCTCTTCATGTCTGACGACAAGGATATGGACCGTAACAAGGATGAAGAAAAGAAGCAGGACCGCGAGAAGATGGCAAGTGCCACTAAGGTGCTGTGGGGTCTCGGAGCATTCAATTCGTTCGGCGTAAACCTCCACTGGAAGATGGTGGGTCTGGGATACGAATATCGCACCAGCACTGCCGAATACAAGCACTTCAATACGGAGAACTTTGGCAAGGACAAGACAAAGTTCAAGAGCGGAACAAGCAAGTTCTACATCACTTTCCGCTTCTAATTCCAAATCCAACCACAGCAGTAAGCTATATTATTAACAAAGTGGAAAAATATATCTAAAAATATATAAGCTATGAAGAAGTTTATCCTTATGGCCCTGATGACCATCGTTTGTGCAATGAACGCATCGGCACAATACACATCCGGCATCCGCGAGGGCTTTTTGAATAATGAGATAAAGTGGGTGTTTGACGGAAAGACGCTCGCCATCACCAATGTGACGCTCACCAAGGAAGGCAAGGAACACAGATCCGCCATACCAGACTATAACCCTAACAAGCAGGCTCCCTGGGTGAAGATGAAGTTCCCCGTAAGAAGCGTGGCTATCGGTAAGGGCATCACCCGAATCGGATCTTACGCATTCGCTAACTGCAAGGAGCTTTCCGAGGTGGTATTCGCTGGCACCAGCATGTCTGAAATCGGCTGGGGAGCATTTATGAACTGCTCACGTCTGCGCACCATCTCTCTGCCCCAGACCATAAAGAAGGTGGAGACCATCGCCTTCGCTGGCTGTACTACGCTGCCTTCAGTAAAGATTCCTGACCACTGCGTCATCGAGGATCAGGCTTACGTAAACTGTACAGGCATCAAGATTATCGAGGTAAGCCCGACAGCTGTCATTGGTCACTACGCCTTTGCCAACGAGGTGAAGGTGAACGGCAAGACACGTCACGCCCTCTATGACGGCGAGATTCATCGTCTGCCCTCTTACATCAATGTAGGCAACGCCAATACCTTCGGTCTTTCAAAGGACGCCGTTGACAAATATCTGGGTGGCAACACCGCTTCTCGTTCGCTCGTCGACTATGACTATCGCACATCAGAGATCGACTCGCTCATCCCGATGTCTTCGGTTATCCGCAACAACACTTACGCTCTCGTAATCGGCAACCAGAACTATCGCTTCGCTCCCGGCGTTCCTTACGCCATCCATGATGCCCGCGTCTTCAGAGAGTATTGCGAGAAGACTCTCGGCATCCCCGTTGAGAACATCCACCTTGTGGAGGACGGAACAAAGGCTATGATCAGCGAGGAGGAGTTCCAGTGGCTTAAGAGCATCAAGAACCGTGAAATGAAGAAGCTCATCGTCTACTATGCCGGTCACGGTGTGCCTGACATCCATGACTCTAACAAGGCTTACCTCTTGCCCACCGACATCCGCGGCACAAAGCCGTCGAACGGCATCGCCCTCAACGACTTCTATGCAAGCATCGGCGACCTTGACTTCAACCAGACTTCCATCTTCCTCGACGCCTGCTTCAGCGGCATCAACCGTAACAATGAAAGCGTGAACGAGGGATTGCGCGGCACCGAAATCGCTGCCGAGGAGGGAACTCTGAGCAACGGTAAGCTCGTGGTGTTCTCTGCTGCTCAGGGCAACGAGACTGCTCAGGGCTGCAAGGAAGAAGGACACGGCCTCTTCACTTACTACCTTATTAAGGAAATCCGTGACAACTACGGACAGATTTCGTTCGGCGAGTTGTCTGACTATATCAAGAACAACGTGAGCCGCAGGGCCATGACAATGAAGCTCCAGAAGCCTCAGACTCCTACCACCAACGTGACGGAGAATCTGACTGACAGCTGGAAGCAGCTGAGATTCTAATCTCTGCACTAAGTCTGATACAAACAAAGGAGGCTATGACGTTCCCGTCATTGCCTCCTTTGTTTGTTTTTTTTCTTACGTTTTTGTTTGACCATCAATAAAATCTCTCTATATTTGCACGTGTATTTACAGACTAAGCTTATGATAGATTAATGAAATAAAAGGAGTAAGATATGAAAATTAAATATGCAACGATAAGCAAAACGGGCAGACGTAGCAACAATGAGGATACGTTCCAGGTGGTGGATATGCCGCAGCAGGATCGCTTCATGGGCATCGTATGCGACGGAATGGGCGGACATTACTGCGGAGAGGTGGCAAGCGAAACGGTGTGTAACGCCATTACGAAGTATTGGGAGAAATATGCTGCCACCGTCGACTGCACCACAAAAGTGGGGCTGGCTTGTAAGAAAGCAAGCGTTGCCATCGACAGCAAGTCGGACCAGTTAGGACATGCGCAGATTGGCACGACAATGGTGATGGCAAGCATTGAGAAGGACAATGTGACCATAGCCCATGTGGGCGACAGCCGCTGTTACCTGCTAAGACCGGGCGACGGACTGCTTTATCAGACACAGGACCACATCAGACTGGACTTCGGTTGGGAGGTAATAGCCAAATGCTTCTTCTCCTATCGCTCCGACGTGGCTGTGCCGGACGTCAGACAGTTCAGTCTGCAAGCTGGCGACCGTCTGCTGCTCTGCTCCGACGGACTGCACAAGAGCATGAAGGACGAAACCCTACTGACGCTTATGGCTGAAGACAAGCCCTTGGAAGAAATAATAAACGAATACGACAAAATCTGCGAAACACGCGGAGATGACAACTATACGGCTATACTTATAGAGGTGGAATAAACAGGACATGATAACCAGATGCTATCTTGAAATAACTAATGTATGCAACCTCGATTGTGTGTTTTGTCCTAAGACCGATAGGGCGAAGCATACGCTGACTTTGGAAGAGTTTGATGTGTTGACCTCACGGCTTAAGGGTGAGGTCCGCTTCCTCTATTTTCATCTTATGGGCGAGCCTTTCCTCCATCCCCAGCTGCCGCAGTTCGTGCGGATGGCGCGCGAGAAGGGCTTCACGCCCGTGCTTACCACCAACGGCACGCTGCTCTCCCGTCGCACCGATATGCTGGAGGAGCTGCCGCACAAGGTGCAGATTTCGCTCCATTCGCATGAGGGCAACGGCAAGGCTGACCTCAGAGAGTACATCGGCGAGGTGATGACGTTCGCCATGGAGGCTGCCCGCCGTGGCTGCATCATCGTGCTGCGCCTTTGGAACGAAGGCGGACACAACAGCCAGAACCAGACCATTCTGAATCTTATTGCCGAACATCAGCCGCGCCCCTGGACGGAGAGACACGACGGATGGAAACTCGCGGACAATCTGTTCCTTGAGAATGACAATATGTTTGAGTGGCCCGACCTGCAGCATAAGGTGTATGATGAGGAGGAAGTGTTCTGCTATGCGCTGCGCAATCAGATCGGAGTCCTCGTCGACGGAACAGTCGTGCCCTGCTGCCTGGACCACAACGGCGACATGCCCTTGGGCAATCTGTACGAGCAAAGCCTGGAGCAAATCCTCGCATCGCCCCGAGCCCGCGCCCTTTATGAAGGGTTCACCCGTCACGCCGCCGTGGAACCGTTATGCCAGCGCTGCGGCTATTCCGCCGTATCGAAGAGGTTTAGGAAAAATTCCTAACTCCTAATTCCTAACTCTTTCTATGTCTCGCTTTGACTTGGATTTCACCACAAGCCAGACTCCCGAGAACACCAATACTACGGCTAATGCCTGTGTCACCTTGAAGACAGCCAAGCCTATGGCTACGCTTACGCTGACCGCCACGATGGGCTGCACGTAGTTGTAGACGCTTACCACGGTCGGGCGCAGCGTCTTCTGTCCGATGATTACGCAGATGTAGCTAAGGTAAGTGCCGAAGAACACCACGAAGCCGGTTTCCCACCATGTGCTCATAGGAACGTTGGGGAAGTCGATGTCCGTGATATGACCGAGCGTGAAGGGCCATATCAGCAGCGTAGCCCACGTGAACATCCATTTGTTGACGGTGAAGAGCGAGTATTTCTGTGCCAATGGCTTGAAGAAGGCAAGGTAGAGCGCCCACGAAAACTGTGCAGACATACAGAGCAGGTCGCCCCAGATGTTGCCCACTTTGGCATTGCCCGACGTGGCGCTTGTGGTTATTATTATCACCGCTCCTGCACATCCGAGCAACACGCCACCGGCTTTCTTAAATGTGATAGGCTCTTTAAGGATGAAGAAGGAGAGTATCATGGCGAAGATTGGCATTGACGTGGTCATGATGCTGGAGTTGCTTGGCGACGTCATGTTGAGGCCGATGGTGTAGCAGCACTGGTTGAAGACCAGGGCAAAGAGTCCGCCGACTCCCAAGAGCAGGATGTCTTTCACGGGCACATGCTCTTTCTTCGTAAACAAGGATGTAAGCCAGAACAATATGGCTCCGCCGAGAACGCGGAAGCTGACAAGGTCAAAACCGTCAATGCCGTGTAGCATGGCGTCCTTTCCTATAGGCGCCATGAGTCCCCAGAAGGTGCCGGCGCAAAGCATACAAAGGTGTGCGATAAGGGGTTGTTTCTTGTTATCCATAAAGTGTTTTTATTGTTTGATGTATCTCGTTTTGGAATGTGCAAAATTAATAATAAATAAAGAAATACGCAAAAAACACTTAATTAAACAAATTGTGCGCTTTTTTAGTATTTCTTTTATGCTTCTGTTGTTGATTTGTATGAAAATACGTATTTTTGCAAATTATCTATGCGCTTTCAACAAATAACAACATTATTATAACTTAAAGATCAATTTCATGAGGCATTTATTAACTTTTAGTAAGACGATGGCGGCATGGCTGGCCCTGCTGCTGATAGGTCTTTTCGTGTTGCCGTCGAAGGTGGCGGCGCAGATCAGTTTTCGTGATGATTTTGATTATCCTGAAGGCAATCTTCATGGCCAGGGAGGATGGGTGCATTATGGCTCACAGACTGTCGACCCCATTCAGGTGGTGGGCACCCCGCTCACTTATCCCGGCTATTATGAGAAGGCGGACGGCAAGAGCGTGCGCCTCGGTGCCACAAAGAGCGCTGAGGACCTGCACGTGCGATTCACCGACAACGATGAGGGCATAAAGGAAGGAAACGTATATTTCTCAGCCCTTATCAATGTGGAGGCGTGTCCGAAGGGCAATGTCTATTCTTTGGCGCTTGAGCCGCGAACCAAGAAGTCGGTCATCGCAGAAGGCATATCCCCCACAGAGTTGGGTCGCGTGTTCTTCGCTCCCGCAGACAATGCTGACGAGGTGAAGATTGGCGTGGAGCGTGGCGCTTCCAGCCCAGTGTTTGCCGCCGAGCCGCTGAAGCTCGGTCAGACTTACCTCGTGGTGATGCGTTATGAGATAAACGCTGTGGACAAAGGTATGGACAACGTATATCTTTATGTCAATCCTGCCAGCCTCAAGACCGAGCCTGAGACACCGAGCGCTGTCATCGACGGCGTGAACCATACCGGTAGCGGCGTTAAGAACTACGGCTTGCAGGGACTGGAACTGCGTCAGGGCACCAACGCCTCCACGACGGCACCCGTGATGAACGTGGCTTCCGTACGTGTGAGCGACTCTTACGCGGGTCTTTTCGGCAGTCAGGGCGAAGACACCAAGCCCGTGCTGAAGGTATCGAAGAAGACCATGGTATTGGGCTCGGTATATACTGGTGACGAATATAGCGAGGACATCATCGTTACGGGAGAGAACCTTAAGGGCGACATCACCGTAGAGTCGTCGTCTCCTGCCGTGACCGTCACGCCTGACGTGCTCTCCAAGGACGACGTGATGAGCGGCGACGGAGCCAAGCTCAACGTGCATGTGGTATATACTGAAGGTGAGCAGAACGCCACGCTGACGCTCAAGGGCGAGGGCGTGGACGACATCGTGATAAACCTCTCGTGGGAGGCATACTCGCCTAACAACATTTCCACCATCAAGCAGCTCTATAGCGAGAACGAGGAAGACGGCCTCACTTACCGCTATTCGGGTGAGGCTACGGTTACGTACGTGGACAAGGGTGCAAGCCATCCCACATATTACTTGCAGGACGAAACGGGAGGCATCTTCTTGGTAGACGAGTTTGACGTGCTGCCTGCCGACCTTAATGTAGAGGCTGGCGACCGCATAACCGGCTTCATCTTCGGCTTGCAGAAGTCGTTCGGCACACTCAGCGCCGTGGCTTTCAACAGCAACCTTGGCAAGGTATTGTCGAAAGGCAACACCGTGGAGCCTGTGGAGGCAACATTGGCTGAGATGAAGGCTGCGCCTGAGAACTACATACAGAAGGTGGTGAAGGTGACGGGCGTCAAGTTTAAGGACGTGACAGAGGACGCTGTCTTTGCTGAAGGCATGAAGCAGCCCGTCGTAACTGACGGCAATGATGAGGCAAAGGTGCGCATCTTCAAGAACACAACGCTCATCGGCAAGACCATTCCTACGGACGACGTGGAACTGACTGGCATCCTTACCTCCGCTTCCGCCACACAGCTTATCATCGCTCCGCGTGGCGCAGAGGACATGACCGTAATGGAGCCGCAGGGACCAGCCTCGTTTGAGGTGACGCCGACAACCGTTGAGATGGTGGCTGGCTTCGTGGGCAAGACCGTAGAGGCTGCCAAGATACACGTATCTGCCAAGAATATGCCTGCTCCCATCATGCTGGAGCTGACCGGTGCGGGAAGCAATCAGTTCGGACTTTCCGTTGAGAGCATCGCAAAGGGAACAAGCGAGACCGACATCATCGTGAGCTACACTCCCACAACCGTGGCAAAGCATAAGGCTTATCTCTCCATCGACTGCCCGTCTCTGCCCGAACTCTCGAAGAGCATCGTCATAAACGCTTACGCCATTGACGAACAGAATCCGCCTACAGCTACATTCAATCCCACTGCATTGGAACAGTTCACAGCCAAGGTGGACGAGACACAGGAGCAGACTCTTGAGATAACCACATCCGGTCTGCCCGACTTCGGTAAGATTGCGCTTCAGAGTCCCGGTGCGTTCCGCGTGAACAACACCATGCTGATGAAGGCTTCGAAGAATGTCGTGAAGGTGACATTCGCTCCGACTGCAGCCGGAACATACACCAACGCTCTCATCATCTCAGCTCTCGGCATGGAAGACATCGTGCTGCCCATCGAGGGTGTGGCAACGGAAGGCTCGCAGACCGATCCTGAAACGGAGGGCGACGAGTTTGTGCTCAGCACAGCTTCTCCCGTGACGCTTCTCAACGAGACATTCGACAACGTATCAGAACGCAACACTCCGCTGCACATCGCAGCTTGGACCAACAGCGCCTTGACAGGCAAGCGTGCTTGGTGGGGCTATACGTTCCCCGAGGAGGACGAGTCAGCAGGTGAGTATGTGGCTAAGGCCACAGCTTACGACTCGAAGGTGGCAGACGGCGACGAGACTCCGATGCAGACAATGCTCGTAACACCGGCTCTCGACTTCAAGAACGCCACATCCAAGATGTTCACCTTCCGTGTTCGCGGCGACTATCTGCAGGACAACCAGACGGACAAGATGGAGCTGTGCTATATAGACATGGAGGACGGCAAACCTTACGTTCAGCCCATCGAAATGAATATGCCTTGCACGAAGGACGAGAGCGGCGAGTGGTATGAGTATCATCTCGACCTCCGCGATTACGATCTTCCTGACGTGATGTTCATGGGCTTCCGCTTCACAGGAACACGTGGCAAGCTCAACTCTGCCACATATTACATCGACGACGTGACCTACGGTCGCACCGACATCCCCGTCATCCGCACCAGCACATCGCTGCTTGCTTACAACGCAGTGGTGGACAAGGACGCTGTTTCTGACGAAATTAGCGTGACGACAGAGAACCTTGCCGAGCCGGTGAAGCTGAAGCTTGGCGGTCCGAACAGATCGAAGTTCAAGCTCTCTACTACAGAGCTCGGCACAGACGGCGGCTCATTCACCGTCTCGTTCCATTCTTCTGACGAAGGCGTCCACGAGGCTTACGTCCGCCTCACATCGCGTGGTGCCGCCGACAAGTACGTGGCTCTCGCCGTACACAACACCGTGGCAACCGGCATTGACGCTATCCCGTCAGCCCCCGCCCGCATCGTAGTCTGCGACATCGCCGGTCATGTAGTGGCTGACAAGGCAGAAGCCACCCCAGCCGAAGCCGTCAGCGGACTCGCCCCCGGCGTATACGTAATAAAGATGATAACAGCCGACAGCATCAGCACATATAAGGTGCAGATCAAGTAAGGCTGGGCTTTTATGAGGGTGTGCATAGAAACATAGTATGCACACCCTCATTTTCATTGTGTTTCTGCATATTTATGCTTTATTTCATCTTTCTTCTATATTAATAATATTTCGTCATCATTTTACCATTGTCTGTTCGCTTACGAAATATTGTCTTTTGTTGAAATAAACCAACAAAAACGTATTAATATTTGGCTAATTTGGGTAAATAATTTAAATTTGCAAGCGTAAACAGAATAATTGTTACATTTCGAAAGACATATATAGGGCTTGTTATGCCCTTTTACTACGATACTTATTATGTATATTGTAGCCTGTAAGGTGTAGGCTAATGCAAAGAAAAGAATAGAGAAATAAGGATAAAAGCATATTTATACATACGACGCGTGTATGTTTATGCGTTTATTTATAGTTGCAATTAATAATGTATGTAGTTGCAGCTAAATAATAGAGAGTTAGGAAAATTAGATGTTTTATTATTAAAAAGATTGTTTTAGATGAACAAAAGACTATCGACAATTCTTGCAAGCCAGCTGCTTGTGGCAGGCGTAGCCTTTGCCCAGTCGCAGTTTACCGGAAAGGTGGTATCGCAGGACGACGGCGAGCCAGTGATTGGCGCCACTGTCCGCGTGGCTGGAACCAGTGTCGGCACAGTGACTGATGCCGACGGCAACTTCTCGCTTTCCGTACCTGCGGGACAGAAAGAGCTAAAGGTATCGTACATCGGAATGGACGACAAGACGGTGCGCATTCAGGGCAACAATATGGTTATTAAGCTTACGTCCAACGAACATAGCCTCGACGAAGTTGTCGTGACGGGTTATGGCGTTACACGTAAGGCTGCTTTCACGGGTGCCGCATCGGTTATAAGCAAGAATCTTGTCGACAAGCGCAACGACGCCAACCCCATAAAGTCGCTTGAAGGCACCGTCCCCGGCTTGCAGCTCAGCACCGGATCGGGTCAGCCGGGCGCTCCTCAGACCATCTTTATTCGTGGACGAAACTCCATCAACTCCGGCACACAGCCTCTTTACGTCATCGACGGCATTCCGTTTAATGCCGACCCGGTGGGCGCACGTATGAGTGAGGGTGTGGAGCTGTCGCCGCTTGCCAATCTTAATTCTGCCGACATCGAGAGCATCACCGTGCTGAAGGACGCCACCGCTACGTCTATCTATGGTTCGCGTGCTGCCAACGGCGTCATCGTCATCACCACAAAGCATGGTCAGAAGGGCAAGACGAAGGTGAATTTCACAGCCAAGCTCGGTTGGGAATCGTTGCCTTCATATACCAACAACTATAAGCTCTGCAATGCGGAGCAGAACATCGAGCTTGCCACCGAGGCGCTGCTCAACTCGTATAAGGAGAACGGAGCCAGCTCCACCTTCGGCTATTACAACGAGGCTTACGGCTTGGGACTGAGCTATGACCAGCAGGGAGCCGAGGATTTCTATGACTGGTACACCGGCGGATGGGTTAGCAAGTATCGCTCCACGGGCAAGTCCACCGACTGGATGAAGGAGATTACGCGCAAGGGTCTCATCCAGGAGTATGGCTTCGACATCAATTCCGGTGCCAAGGACGCTTCCGCACCAACCTTCTATCTCTCGTACAACTATCTCTCCAACGAGAGTTTTATGAAGGGTAGGGACCTGAAGCGCCACACCCTACGTTTCAATCTCGACCAGCAGCCCACACGCTTGGTGAAGTATGGCATCAATACCAACTTCAGCTATTCGGAGACCAACAACGGAACGGGCGGCGGCTACTACAACGATCCGCTCACACAGGTGTATATGATGAATCCGCTTACAGGCGTCTATACCGACAACGGCGACTGGAACGAGGACACAACGACGGGATATAACCCCGTGGCTCTGCGCTCTAAGGACGGCGACAAGAACAAAGCCACACAGTATCAGGCTGTCATTTCGCCTTACGTTCAGCTCAATCTCACACCTGAGCTGACATGGATGACGAAGGGCGGACTCGACCTCTATCACGTAAAGGAATTCGGTTTCTGGTCGTTCCTCAATCCGCAGGGAGCCAGCATGAACGGTAGGGGCGAGCAGTTCACCAACACACGCACGCTCCTTACCATCACCAACACGCTCAACTACATCAAGTCGTTCGGCGACCACCACCTCAACGTGCTCGTCGGACAGGAGGGTCAGAAGACCAGCGTGGCGTCGTCACAGCTTGGCGCAAGCAACTTCCCCGTGGAGAATCTCTTCGAGGTGAGCCTTGCTTCCACACCGTCGGCAGCCACAACAGCCAAGTATAACCTCGTGCTCGGTTCGTTCTTCTCCAACCTCCAGTACGATTATGACAACAAGTACTACGTCTCTGCCTCATGGCGTACAGACGGTTCGTCACGCTTCGGCAAGAACAACCGTTGGGCTACGTTCTGGTCAGTGGGTGGCAAGTATCGCGTTTCGTCGGAGAAATTCATGGAGCCTACAAAGTCATGGCTTACTGACCTCACACTCCGTGCCAGCTATGGTACCACGGGCAATCAGGATGTGGGCGACCATACCGATGCCGACTACTACTCATGGATTGTTGCCCGTGACATCTACGGCTACGGATATAACTACGCCGGCCAGCCGGGTTCGCGTCACGAGCAGTTCGGTTCTGCCGACCTGAAGTGGGAGAAGACGGGTAAGTTCAATGTTGGCTTTGACGCTACGCTCTTCAATCGCGTGTTCCTCACCTTCGACTACTATAGCCACAAGACCACAGACATGGTGTTCGCCGTGCCCGTGAGCTATCTGACCGGTCTGTCTGAATACTACAAGAACATCGGTTCGCTCTCCAACAAGGGCGTAGAGTTCTCCGTAGGCGTAAACATCTTGCAGAACAAAGACTGGTACTGGAACCTCACACTCACAGGTTCGCACAACAAGAACAAGGTGCTGAAGCTGTCTACCGACGATCCCATCGAAGGCTCCATCTCTATCACGGAGGCAGGACGTCCGCTCTATCAGTGGAAGATGAAGGAGTATGCAGGAGTGGATCCGCAGACCGGCGAGGCTCTCTGGTATCTTAACGAGACAGGCGACGAGACCACAACCAACTACAACAAGGCTGCCAAGCGTTACCTCGGCGACGCCAACCCGTCGTTCTTCGGTTCGATTCAGAACACGCTGAAGTGGAAGGGACTCGACTTCTCGTTCCAGTTCAACTACTCTCTTGGTGGCAAAATCTTCGGCGACAACCTGCGCTATGACGAGCAGATAGGTTCGTCGTTCTACGAGAACTACACGCAGTACGTGTATGAAAACCGCTGGCAGAAGCCCGGCGACATCACCGATGTGCCCCGCCTCTCCACCGATGACAGCTATGCCAACAAGGCTTCTTCACGCTTCCTCATGAGCCGAAGCTACCTGAAGCTCCGCTCACTCTCGCTCGGCTATTCGCTGCCGAAGGAATGGTTGCGCACAGTATGTCTTGACAACGCCCGCTTCTTCGTCAACGCCGAGAACCTCTACACATGGACGGCAAGCGACTATCGTGGCTTCGATCCCTCAGGCGTGGGTGCCAACGGCGTCCAGTGGTGGAACTATCCGCTTGCACGTTCCGTAGTGTTCGGCGTACAGTTGGGATTCTGATGTTTTGATGAAAGAGTTGAATGTATAAATTAACAGATCATTATGAAGAAAATACTATATAAGTTATCAATCGTTCTCTCTCTTGCGTTGGCGGTGTCGAGCTGTGATTTCGACACGGAGTTGCAGCAGAATGTCGACACTGCCGATGCATTCAATAAGGTGCAGGACGTGACTAATGGCACAACAGGTGCTTATCAGACCCTTGCCTATTATCCGTTCCTCGGCAATTATGCCATTGCCTTCGGCGACTTCGCCGGCGGACTTGCCAACGGCAGTGCGTCCTCAGGACATTTCTATTCCGTTTCTTACTGGTCGGTGTCTGACACCGACGAAGAGATGGAGGGCATCTGGCTGTACGGATTTAAAGTGGTGGATGCAGCTGTGCGCACCATCAACGGTGCCGACGCCCTGCTTGCTGCCAATCCGGATATGAGCGACGACGACAAGGCCACCATATATTATAATGTGTCGCAGTGTTACGCCCTGCGTGCCTTGGCTTACTTTACGATGACGCAGTATTTCTGCTATCCCTACAGCAAGGGCGCTGACCAGAAGGGTCTGCCCATCGTGAAGGACCAGCCGGTGGAGGCTTTCCAGAATGCCACACGTGCTTCGCTCGGCGACACTTACAGCTTCATGCTTGACGATATCAAAAAGGCGCTTGAGTATAACGAGGAGGCTGGCAGCCCTTCGCTGCAGTACTTCTTCCTCAACAAGGCAGCCATCTATGCGCTCAAGGCTCGCGTCTGCCTCTACATGGGCAACTATGCTGACGCTGAGGCTGCAGCAAAGAAAGCCATCGAGCTTAAGGGCAAGGGCAACGCCACATACACCGACCTCACACCCAACAACGAGACTTACCTGACAATGTGGGCATCGCTCAATCCTTCGGACGAGGACATCTTCACTCTCTCGAAGACCACGGACGACAACCTCTCCGCCAACGCCCTCAACACGCTGTGGGGATCGTATTACGGCAAGGTGTCTACCTACGGTCAGAGCTTCTTCTCTGACACCGACGTGCGCACTCAGCTCATCGGCGAAGTGAACGGCAATTCGCCCGCATCAATGAAGTGGCAGGGCATCGAGTCGTCGCAGGCCACGAGCAACATCCCCATCTTCCGCAAGTCGGAGATGGCGCTCATCATCGCTGAGTGTGAGGCCCGCAACGGCAACATCTCTGAAGCGCAGAAGTATGTAGGCTATACTGCCAAGCGCGACTCGCAGTATGCCGCTGAGGACGGTTCGTGCGACCTCTCGAAGCTTCCGACGGACAAGGACGCTCTCCTTGAGTTTATCTGGAAGGAGAACACTCGCGAGTTCCTCGGCGAGGGCCACTTCTACAGCGAGGCTCGCCGTCTGGACAAGACCGTCACCGTGATGGCAGGTACCTGCACCACCTTCCGTCCCGCCAACTTCGTGTTCCCCATTCCGGCTGCCGAGATTAACGCCGGCTTCATGAAGGACCAGAACACAGGATGGGAAGACGGATTGCCGGAGAGGGATTAATTGAATGCAAATATCGTACAAACGGTAAAAACATGTTACAAAATAAAAATCGCTTTTAGAGATTTCTGAAGCGGTTTTTATGGTGTTTTGCAACGTTTTTGCCCCCATAATATACAAGAAACGCCTCTTTTCCACTCCAATAGTGCCACTATTGGTATGTAAAAGTGGCGCTTTTGTATTGCAATAGTGCCACTATTGGTGTGTAAAAGTGGCACTATTGCAACCCAAAGATGCTTGTTTGGCTTCGTTATCCCTTGCACACTTTTCGTCCTGACCGCATAATCGGCTATATATCAGCACACTATCGCTGCACGCTCAAAACTCGCGAATTTCGCACCAAGGATTTCTTTGTGCGCTGAACGAGGAGTATTGAGCATTAGAAATGCAAATATTGTGTCGGACGGCGTGCCGTCCGAATAGGCAGGGCTTTAACAAAAACCTTTCTCCACAATCCGCTTATGGGCGCAAATCCTATCGGATTTAAATAAAAGGCTTTACATTAGGTTTTACGAGAACCAGTTCTCGACAACCTAACGTAAAGCCTTTTATTTGTGCACAGCACGCACCCATAATCGGAAAAAACAAAGAAAAACACAAGGTTATATAAAACAACATTATAATACAATATGACGTGTAATTCTTTAGTTTTGACACAACTTCTACTGTGTAACCTTGTGTTTTTTATGTTTTTCCTTTTGTTGGCACAGTGATGCTTCGGCATCACTCATGGTATAGTTTGGAGGATGGGTGTCGAGAGCAATGCTCTCGTAAATCCCATTCGCCAAACTATATCATGAACCCGAAGGGTGTGACAACAAAAGGCATGTGGAGAAAGGTTTTTGTCAAAGCCCTGCCTAAAATACTTCTTTTCACCGAAAAATGCCCTTTTTTGAACGATAATAGTCCGTTGTGTTGTCGTTTTATGCTGTAACTTTGCATTTGAAATTAAAAACCTATAACCTTATTAAAAAGAATGCAGAGCAAATTACTCAGATTTTTATTCCTTGCCGTGACTCTGTTCTCGGCAGTAGTAACGTCCGGCGCACGCAACAAGTATCTGTTCGTGTATTTCACCGGCAACGATCCTCATCAGGAGCAGATATCGTATGCAGTCAGCGATGACGGATTCAATTATACTCCGCTGAACGGCGGCAAGCCGGTGGTGTCGTCTGACAGCATCGCTCGTACGGGATGCGTCCGCGACCCACACATCCTCCGCACGAAGGACGGAGAGTATCTCATGGTGGTGACTGACATGCGGTCTTCACTGGGATGGGCAAGCAATCGTGGCATCGTGCTCCTAAAGTCGCGCGACCTCATACATTGGCAGCACCATACCGTACACTTCCCTGAGAAGTATGCAGGTAAGAACTTTGCCAACGTCACACGTGTCTGGGCGCCGCAGACCATTTACGACGAGAAGGCTGGCAAGTATATGGTCTACTTCTCGCTCCTCACCAACGATGGCACCATTCCTTACGACCGCGTATATTGGGTTTATGCCAATGCAGACTTCTCTGACCTCGAAGGCGAACCGCAGGTGCTCTTCGACTTCCATGCTCCTGCCATTGACACAGACATCGTGCAGGACTGTAACGGCGAGTATCATCTCTTCTTCAAGACTGAGCAGGAGGGTGCTCACAAGGGCATCCGCCAGTATGTCTTCCGCGACCTTCACGACACGGCTTCATGGACGCTGCTCGACGGTTTCTGCGAGCAGACGAAGGATAATGTGGAGGGTGCCGGTGTGTTCCCGCTCATCGGTGGCGGCTGGTGCCTGATGTATGACTGCTATATGTCAGGACATTATCAGTTTACGCGTAGCGAAGATCTCCGCACTTTCCGCTGGGTGGCAGACACAAAGACCACCGGAGCCTTCACGCCCCGTCACGGCACCGTCATTCAGATAACGCCGAAGGAGCTGAAAAGGCTGAAGAAAGCGTTTAGGTAAATTGCAGTTTATTTAGTTGAGAGTTGAGAATGGAGAGTTGAGAGTTATGATATGTATGATAGTTAATCATATTGATTATAATATACTTAATAAGGTAATCATAACTCTCAAATTTCAAATCTCAACTCTCAACTTCGTTAGATAAATTCCTGTTTATCGGTGATATTACAAATGAGTTTGCCTTTTCTGCTTGTAAATTCCTCGTTAGGCGTGAATAGTTCTTCTTTTAATTCTTAGTTGGCGATTTTTTTCTTAATTTTGTTGTCGTTAAGCCTAAAAACGTAAGATGATATACAGAAAACGCCTTCTTTTATTACTGCTATGTATTGTCTTGTTCGTACATTCGGCTGTAGCCCAAATGCGTACAAGCAATTTTGATATCAAGCAGGGATTGCCCGACAACACCATCAACTGTATTGCTCAGGACAATCGTGGATTCGTATGGACAGGTACCACAAATGGACTTGCCCAGTTTGACGGATTGTTCTTCACGTTGTTTCGCTACAGCAATACCAACACCACCACCACCACAATATCCAACAATAACGTGCACAGCCTGCTGTCCACTGACACGGGACTGTACGTTGCCGCTGACTTCGGTGTCGACTTCTACAGTTATTCCGACATCCGCTTCCGTCGCTGCCGGATAATAGGACTGCGAAAGACTTGTCATTCCTTTATTTCTTTGACTAAGACCAAGAGCAGCGTGTTCGTTGTGGACGATGACGGACATATCTATCGTTCTGCCATAGGTGAAGCCCGCTTCCATGGCGTAGCCACCGGTGCGCCGGTTCAGGCCATTGCCTCTGACGGCGACTGTCTGTTTGCCGTGATGCGAGGAAGTGTGGCGGTGCTTTCGGCTGACGGCAGCCGTGTGCTGTCGCGCGTGAGTCTGAAGCCAAGTCCGTCAAACATGTACAATGCCAGCTACTGCCGCAACACACGCCGGCTGTATGTGGGCAGGGGAGTGGACGAGCCGGGGCAGGCCTTCGACGTGATGGGCGGAAAGCTGAGCGTGGCGGCAGAGCCGGTGCCGGCAAGCCTTAAGATGGCGTGCGACTATGAAGGCGGTGTGGCGTTTGCTACGGACGGACATGGCGTGATATTGCGCCGTAACGGAATGGACCGTCTTATCACGGAGGAAAACGCGCGGATTTGCGGCGATGCCATCTATTCGCTGCTGCCCGACCGTAACGGCAATCTGTGGATAGGTTCTTACCGCAAGGGCCTTACCCTCTACAGTGACCACCGCGACATCTTCGCTTCGCTTTCTGAGCAGGCTGGCACGCTGCCGTATAACATCGTGGCGGCTGTGGCAGCGCAGGGCGACAATATATATATAGGTATGGACGGCGGCGGCATGGGAGTCTATTCGCTCAGCGGACGCAGCCTCTCCACCTACACTTCGCATAACAGCCAGCTTTGGGGCGACAACATCGTCTCTATGACAGCCGACCGGCACACGGTGTGGATGGCTGTATATAACCACGGCCTCTCGGCCTTCGACATCGCCACACATCAGATCACCAATTATCCCATCCCGCTTGTCAGCAACCGTGGCGACGTGGTATGGACCATCGTGGACGACGGCAACGGCAATATTTGGGTGGGCGGCCGCGACCTCTTCGTCTTCAACAAGCAGACACACAAGTTTCGTGTTGTGCGCGAGTTTGTCGGTTCGCTCTGCCAGTCGCTTTGTCGTAGCGGCAACTACATCTGGTTAGGCAACGACAACGGTGTCTACAAGATAGACAGCCGCACGCTTCGCACCGTGAAGCACTACAATATGTCCACGCCCGGCATGAGTCTGCCCAACGACAGGGTGCGCTATGTGTATGCCGACAGCAAGGGTAGGGTATGGGTGTCGTTCCGTTATGAGGCGCCGTGCTGCATAGACGAGCCGCAGGGCAAGGTGCTCACCGGACTAACAGAACACGGACTTGGCAGCATCATCGTCACGGGTATTGTGGAGTCGCGCCACGGCTATATGGTCTTTTCTTCCAACAACGGACTCTACATATATTATCCCGAGAACAAGGCGTTCATGCGCCGCGACCTCGACAATTCCATACCGATGGCATACAATTATGGTGCCTGCTATTATGACGGACGACGTTATTATTTCGGTTCCGTAGAAGGACTGGTCTTTGCTGACGACGTGCCGCTGCATCACAAGTCGCTCTATAAGGACGTCAGTCTCGGAAGGCTGGACGTGGCAGAGGGCCGCTCCGTTAATCTTGGCAGCAACAGCGAGGGAGAGGTGACGCTCGGCTGCCACGAAAACTATTTCACCATACATTATTCGGTGCCCGAATATGGCGCCCCCCGCTCGCTCCACTTCTCGTATTACCTTAAGGGAATGGAGGAAACGTGGAATGAGATGACCGACCGACGCGAGGTCAGCTACACCAACGTGCCTCCCGGCACTTATGAGTTTCTCGTGCGCTGCACCGACCTTACGGGTCGCTGGACCAGTGCCTCCGTGCTTCGCATTACGGTTCTCCCGCCGTGGTATCTCACGTGGTGGGCGAAGACGCTGTGGCTGTTGATGGTCATCGGCGTAGTGTATGCCAGCTTCCGCCTCTACCTCAGAATGCTGAAGATGCGCCACCGCATGGAGCTGGCTGAGGTGGAGAAGGAGAGCCAGCGCAAGCTGGACGATGCCAAGATGACGTTCTTCGCCAGCATCACGCACGAACTGCGCACCCCCGTCTTTCTCATTGCCGCCCAGCTGGAGGAGTTTATTGACCGCAAGCAGTCTGTAGTGAGCGTCCCGTCGGCTTACCTTATGGCCATGCACCGCAGCGCCATGAAGATAAACAAGCTCATCAGTCAGGCCATAGACTTCCGCAAGGCTGACAAGGGCAAGCTGGTGGTGAAGCGTCAGGAGATAGACGTGGTGGATTTTGTAGGCAACCTTGCCGGCGACTACGACGACCTGCTCGACCAGAAGCACATCGCCTTCCGCACCGTCCTGCCCAAGCAGCCCGTCCTGCTGAAGATGGACGGAGAGAAGATAGAGATGTGTCTGAACAATCTCATATCCAATGCGTATAAGTATACCAACAAGGGCGGACACGTGGTGCTTACCGTCACCGACTGTCCCGACCGCGTGGTGTTCTCCGTAAAGGACGACGGCATCGGCATCGTGCCCGAGGCACGCACCGAGATATTTGAGAGCTTCTTCCGCACGAGCCGTGGTCAGGCGAAGAGCAAGGGCGACGGCATCGGACTTTCCTTCGTCCAGACTCTTGTGGAGCTGCACGGCGGCGAGATGCATCTTGAGAGCGAAGTGAACGAGGGTTCCGACTTCTCGTTCTACATTCCGAAGACTGCGGCTGACAAGGATGTGGCAGCGGCTGTGAAAGATGTGCCCGCTGTGGAGGCAGTAATAGAAGAGCCCGCTGTGGAGGCTGACGCTGACAAGACAGAGGCATTGACAACGGGCACTCTGGAACCCACGCAGACTGTGCTTGCAGACGAAGAAGAGCCGGAAGCAGTGCCTGGTACGGCTCCCCTGAAGGAGAACCCTACAGCCACTCACTCCATACTCCTGATTGACGACGAGCGTGAGACGGTGGCGCTGCTCGAGCGCAACCTCGTCAGCGACTTCCGCGTGCTGAAGGCATACGACGGCGAAGAGGGTCTGCGCATGGCTGCCGCCTCATTGCCGGACATCATCGTGTGTGACATGATGATGCCGCAGCTCGACGGCTTGGGATTCCTGCGTGCCCTGCGCGAGGACAAGAAGCTGAAGCACATAAAGGTGATAATCTTCACCGGCCAGACCTCCGAAGAGGAACGCATCGCCGCTTACGACGCAGGAGCCGACGCCTTCCTCACGAAGCCTGTATCGCTGAAGTTACTGCGTGTCCGCATTGACCGCCTCATAGCCGAGGGCGACGCCGCCTCGCTGACCGCCGATCTCGCAAGCAGCAAGCGCACGTACACGAAGGAAGAGCAGAAGTTCCTGCTGCGTTGTCGCGAGATAATAGACGACAACATCGGCAATCCTGACTTCAATGTGGACTTCCTGGCGGAGAAACTCGCCATGAGTCATTCCACGCTCTACAAGAAACTGAAGCAGATGACCGGCATGTCCCTCATCGAATTTGTCAACGACTATAAGATCTACAAGGCTGTGCAGGCTTTCAAGGAGGGTCAGACCAACGTGGTGAGAGTGGCGGAGATGTGTGGCTTCGGCGACATCAAGAACTTCCGACAGCTCTTCAAGCGCAAGATGAATATGACCCCGAAGCAGTATGTGCAGAGCTTGTGAGGCAGATGAGAGTTGAAAGTTGAGAGTTGAGAATTGAAAGTTATGATATGTCAACTCTCAATCCTCAACTCTCAACTATTTAATTTTAAGGGTGGTTTTCGTTTTTATACTTTTTTTTACGATTTACGAGAAATCCCCCTTTTTTGAACTAAAAACACCCCATTCTTGTTATCCCTTTATTGTAATTTTGCGGCAGAAACAAAGCAGCGAAGACTGCGAACCTACTTGTTAAGGCTCTATGACAGACAGAGCGAAATGACAAAGCCTAAATAAAGAATTTTACAATAATTAAAAACTTAAAACCCAGCATTTATGACATTTAAGCCAAATTCTCTTCGCACAGTCATGCTTATGGCTGTAGCTCCCGTGATTGGTTTAGCATTCCAGTCGTGCGGCGATGACACTGACGACTATCCCACCGTGGACGGTAAGGCGCCGACATTGTCTCTTAAGACCAATCATCTTCAGGTTGAACCTGGACGTACTTTTAACATTGAAGGAACGTTGAAGGATGCCGACGGTCTGAAGTCTGTCCGACTGAAGAGCGAGGGTATGCTCCTGGACAAGACCATCAATCTTCTTGAGATCTATTCAGACTCACTCCTTCACGACTACAATCTCTCTTACGCATACACACCTGCGTCTGACTGGACCGACGACACCAGCTTCCCGTTGGAAGTGACCGTCGAGGACGTCGGAGGACGAACCACCACACAGACCATTCAGGTGTCGGGTGACGGCGACTTCACAGATCCTATCTTCACAGCGGCTCCTTCGCCTGAGCTGACCGTTCTGGTGCAGAATCCCAAGCTCTCGCTCAATGCCACAGTTACTGACAATAAGAAGTTGCAGAGCATCGTGGTGGACATCCCCGGACTCCACATCAACGACTCCGTACTTATCAGCGGCACCGAATACCAGCTTAAGAAGGTGTATGATATGCCCACAACCGAGACTTCTTATATGATGACCGTCAGAGTGTATGACGCGCTTGGCAACAAGACAGAGACCAACAGCGTCATCAACGTAAGCGAGCTGCCCGACTTCAAGAAGATGTATCTTGCAGATGTCGAGACTGCTGCCGAGCTTACCAGCGACCTTTACGGTGTGCCGATGCTTATCGACCACGTAGGCGAGTATAAGTATAAGGCGCTCTACTATAATAAGAAGGCTGGCACCGGCGTACGCTTCGTTCCGCAGCCCACCGACTTTGAGCCTATCTGCTTCGGCGTGGACGAGAGCACCGGTCTGCTTACGAGCAGCCCGAGCGAGGCTAAGCCTATCGTTCTCGACAAGGTAGGCTACTACGAGATTACGTTCAACACCGTTACCGGCGACTACGACGTTCAGGAATACACACCAGCTACAGCCAAGCTCGTAGTGGACGGATCGCAGACTAAGGACTATAACGACGGAGCTGGTGCACAGCCGTTCATGATTTGTCTTGCAGGTTCGGGTCTGCCTGACACTCCGTCATGGACAACCAATCAGAACGACAATGCCTTTATCCTCAATCAGGACAAGAAGAATCCCTACCGCCTCTATCGTGAGATGAAGCTCAGAGCAGGCGACAAGGTCAGCTTCACGATTAGCGCCACACACTGGTGGGGCTGGTGGCCGGAGCCTTACTGGCGCTTTGACGGTTCGGAAGGCAACGAGAAGAACGTGCTCAACGGCGGCGAAAACATGAAGGAAGTGGAGGTGAAGACCTCTGGCACATACCTCATGGAGTTCGACTACAGCCTGCTGCGCTCTCGTATTACACTCGTGAAATAAATACCCTATTATTATAATCCTAAACTCAACAATAAGATGAACAAAAGATATATGGTAGCTGCCATGGCCTCTTCTCTTGTGCTTGCAGCCAATGCACAGACAGTGAAGGTGACAGGTCAGGTGGTGGACGATAAGAACGAACCCGTTATCGGTGCGTATGTTAAGGTGAAAGGCTCGGAGAAAGGTGCCGTTACCGACATCGACGGCAACTATACCATCGACGCAGACAAGAACGCCACACTCGTAGTAACCTACGTTGGTATGGCTAAGCAGGAGGTGAAGGTTGCCAACCGCACACTGGTTAACGTAGTGATGAAGGACAATGCCAACGACCTCAATGAGGTGGTGGTCATCGGTTACGGTCAGGTGAAGAAGAGCGACCTCACCAGCTCCATCTCAGCCATCAAGGGTGACAAGCTGGACAAGCTCTCTACGGGTAACGTAATGACAGCCCTTCAGGGTCAGGTCAACGGTGTGCAGGTGAGCACAGCCGGCGGTCCGGGTGCTTCTCCGCGTGTCATCATCCGCGGTGTCACCACCGTTAACGGATCAGATCCGCTCTACGTTGTTGACGGAATGCCCGTAGGCAACAACATCAACTTCCTCAATCAGAACGACATCGAGAGCATGCAGGTGCTCAAGGACGCTTCTGCATCAGCCATCTACGGTACGCGAGCTTCCAACGGCGTGGTGCTCATCACCACTAAGAAGGGCAAGAAGGGCGAGGCTAAGTTCAACGCTTCTGCCACCGTCGGTCTTCAGACTCTTGCCAAGCAGAAGATGGCAGACTCGAAGGAATACAAGAAAGTGTTTGACGCACGCTACGTTAACGACGGCAATGTTTCGCCGTTCAAGGGCACGGACGAGGTTTATACAGACTGGTGGAAGGAGTGCTTTAACGACGTGGCTGTACAGCAGAACTACGACCTCTCGTTTTCAGGCGGTACGGACAAGCTGATCTATTCGGGTAGCATCGGCTACTACAAGCAGGACTCTCAGTACAAGGTGGGACAGTGGCAGAAGCTCTCTGCACGCTTCTCCACAGAGTATAACTTCAATAAGATTGTAAAGGCAGGTATCGACTTCACTCCGCGTTACGAGCAGTGGGACGACACGCCCGACCTTATCGGTGGCATCATATCTATGGACCCCACCACTCCGGTGATGCTTGACAAGAGCGAGTGGACCAGCAATCCCTATAACAATTATGCCCGTTCGCACAACAACGAGGAGCATAACCCGGTGGCTAAGATGTATCGTATGGACTCGGGCGCAAGCGAATACGGCTTGCTCGCCACACCGTTCATCAGCCTTACTCCGATTAAGGGACTGACCGTTCGTTCACAGTTCGGCATGAACGCCCGCTTCCGCCGTACAGATACGTACAACGTGGACTTCTTCATCGACAACCTTGAGAAGAACGACAACAACAACGCCAAGCGTAAGATGGAGAACTGGGTGGACTGGAACTGGACCAACACCGTCAACTATATGAACACCTTCGCAAAGAAGCACAACGTCAACCTCATGGGCGGTTACACCATGGAGCGCTTCCAGGACTACTGGGCAGAGGCTTACTCGGAGAACATCCCCAACAACGACCCGTCGCTGCGCTATCCGAGCTCAGGAACAAAGAATCCGGCTGCCACTGGTACTGACACCTTCACATCGCTCATCTCTTACCTCGGTCGTGTGATGTATAACTACGATGAGAAGTATTACCTCACTGCTACGGTCCGTGTGGACGGTTCGTCAAAGTTCTCGAAGGACAACAAGTGGGCTACATTCCCCTCTGTTTCTGCTGCATGGCGTCTTACCGGTGAGGAGTTTATGAAGAACCAGAAGGTCTTCGACGACATCAAGATACGTGCAGGTTGGGGTAAGGTTGGTAACCAGAACATTGACAATTCGGCTTATCTCAGCTCCATCGGTACAACGGACTACGTATTCGGACAGACACCTATCCGCGACATCGGTTCTACTGTCTCAGGCATCGGCAACTCCAGCCTTAAGTGGGAGACCGTGGAGGACTGGAACGTAGGTCTCGACATTGCTCTGCTTCAGAGCCGCTTGAAGGTCACAGCCGACTACTTCCACAAGACCTCTCACGACATGCTCATGAAGAAGGACAACCTCCTCGTGCTCGGTTATCCGATGTGGAACGGACAGATGTGGGAGAACGTAGGTGAGATGAAGGCCACCGGATGGGAACTCGGCATTAACTGGAACGACCACGTCTCAGACTTCACTTACGGCATCGGCGTAAACCTCTCGCAGGTGCGAAACAAGGCCGTCAAGCTTAACGGCGACTACATCTGGACCGGCGGTTTCTCTGGCGACTGGATTGTACGCAACGCTGCTGGCGAATCGCTCAGCCAGTTCTACGGTTATCAGACTGACGGAATATTCCAGAACGAGACAGAGGTGAAGTCGTACACCGACGAGCACGGCACGGCTCTTCAGCCCAATGCACAGCCCGGCGACCTCCGCTTTGTCGACCGCAACCACGACGGTGTGATCGACTCGAACGACAAGACCAACATCGGCAATCCGTTCCCTGACCTCATGATGGGCGTAAACCTCAATGCCGCTTACAAGGGCTTCGACTTCGTGGCCAACTTCTACGGCACATTCGGCAACGACATCTACAACCTCAACAGAGGTCGTTATGCAGGTACAGGCGGTCAGAATGTATATGCCGGCACATACGACAAGACATGGCGTGCGGACAACAAGGGAGCAGAATTCCCCCGTCTTTCTGCCAACGACTCTAACATGAACTACAAGCGCGTAAGCGACTTCTTCGTAGAGGACGGTTCTTACTTCCGCTGCAAGCTCCTCCAGATTGGCTACACACTGCCTAAGGAGTGGTTCAGTAACAAGCTCAACCTCCGTCTGTCGTTCTCGGCACAGAATCTCTTCACCGTCACTGGCTACTCAGGAGCCGACCCGGAGACAGCCTCAATGGGTAAGAGCGTGACAGAGGCAGGTATCGACTACAGCGGCTATCCTAACCCGCGCACCTTCCTCTTCGGTGTTAACATGAGCTTCTAAGACTATTATATATATAATGTGTAATAACAATAAAACAAGCATATAGATTATGAAAAAATATATCATTGGTTTGACATTGATGTCGGCTCTCTCAATGGGCTTGACCTCATGCTCGGATTTCCTTGACGAACCAATCCGTGGTCAGCAGGACATGACCAACTATTTCACCACCGAAGAGGAGTGTGCCAAGCAGATAACCGGCTGCTACAACTTCCTCGACGGTCGCGACTGGTGGCAGATCTACAAGTTCTATAACCTCTGCAACATCACCACCGACGACTGCTGGATGGGCAACACCACACAGGATCCGGGCGAATATCGCGTGGCTTGTATGTTCACTGGCAACACCATCGATCTTGGCAATGCCTGCCAGAACTTCTGGCAGTATCGCTATAAGGGCATCACACAGTGTAACATCGCCATCGAAAAGATTCCGCAGATTAAGTTTAATGACGAGAAGGTGCAGAAGCGTCTTGTCGCTGAGGCCAAGTTCCTTCGCGGTTTCTATTATCTCGACCTTGTTAAGAACTTCGGCGGTGTGCCCATCATGCTGTCGCTGAAGATGCCTTCAGAGGTGCAGGGCGTAGAGCGTGCGTCTAAGGAGGATACATACGCACAGATTGTGAAGGACTTTAAGGAGGCAGCTGTCGACCTTCCTTCACGTTCGGAGCAGGATCCTAAGGACGTAGGTCATGCCACACGTGGCGCTGCCTTGGGCTTCCTTGCCAAGGCTTACCTCTACTCGGGCAACTACGAGGAGGCAGAGAAGGTGCTTCAGGAGCTCTGCTGCCGCGGCTCTTTCGCTGGTCAGACACCGGAGTATAAGCTCATGGACGACTTCAGCAAGGTATGGAACATCGACTATAACAACAACGACGAGAGCCTCTTCGAGATTCAGACACTCGACGACACACAGTACGGTCTTGGCGAGCGCTACTCTGTAGTGGTAGGTTCGCGTGACGATTCAGGTTGGGCATGGGGACAGCCCACCAGCGACCTTGAGAACGCATTCAAGGCACAGGGCGATGAGATTCGTCTTAAGTACACCATCCTCCACGACGGTCAGACCGACGTGCCGGGCGACCCGACATGGAACGAGGACAATCCTTACGTCGTTTCGGCAAGCAAGCACAAGTCAGGACGTTGCAATATGAAGCTCTTCATCCCCGTGGGCAAGCGTCCGAGTCCGTACGACGCCGCTCACAACCCGCTCAACATCCGCTTGCTCCGCTATGCAGAGGTGCTGCTGATGTATGCTGAGGTGGAGAACCAGCTTGGCCATGACAGCGAGGCACAGTGGGCATTGAATGAGGTTCGCGGTCGTGTTCACCTCTCTGCCGTGACAACCACTGGTAAGGAGCTTCGCGATGCCATCCGTGCAGAGCGCCGTCTGGAGCTTGCCCTTGAGGGCACACGCCTCGACGACCTCCGTCGCTGGAAGATGGACGACGGCAAGACAATGATGGAGCACGTCTTCGGTCCTAACGGCTCGTTCGTTAAGTACAACATGGAGACTTCCACAGACCCGTACGAGACAACCAACCAGATAGAGAACAGCAACGAGGGCATCAACTTCCAGGCTCCTCGCGACCTGCTCTTCGCCATCCCTAACTCAGAAATAACAATGTCTAACGGATCAATCAAGCAGAATCCGGGATATAATTAATTGACAGATATATTTGAGAGTTGAGGGTTGAGGGTTGAGAGTTCTGATATGTAATTGTTACTGATAATATAGTACATACGGTAATTATAACTCTCAACTCTCAACTTTCAACTCTCAACTTAAACAACTCTCAACTTAAAATAAATTATTACTATGAACAAATGTCTTCTTCTCTCCATCACCTCTTTATTGGCATTCTCAGCCAGCACCTCAGCCCAGTCAACCTATAAAGTGACGCTCACCCCCAACACCACATATCAGACCATTCAGGACTTCGGCGCGAGCGACTGCTGGACAGCCGACTTCGTAGGCAAGTGCTACAGCGATGCGGAGAAGGAAAAGTCGGCACGCTGGCTTTTCAGCCGCGAGTTCGACAGCAACGGCAATCCCGAAGGCATCGGACTGTCCGTATGGCGCATTAATCTTGGTGCAGGATCAGCAGAGCAGGGCGATGGCAGCGGAATAGACGACATCACACGCCGAGGCTATTGCTACCTCGACGCAAAAGGAACATACGATTGGACCAAATCCGCCGGTCAGCAATATTTCATGCAGCAGGCAAAGAAGTATGGCGTAGACCATTACCTGCTTTTCTGCAATTCTGCCCCAGTGCAATTCACAAAGAACGGCAAGGCTTGCGCCAATGCCGGAGAAAAAGGTTGCAATCTCAATGACAACCATTATGGCGACTTCGCCTCTTTCCTTACGACTACAACAAAGCACTTCATCGACGAAGGCTACAACATAACACTTATCTCACCCGTAAACGAACCGCAGTATGACTGGACCAACGGTCAGGAAGGTTCGCCCTGGACCAACGAGTGCATCAGCCGTCTGGCGCGTGAGATTGACGCTTCCATAACGAAGCAGGGCATCGCCTCAAAGATTATTCTGCCCGAGGCGTGCCAGTGGAAGGCTCTCTATAAGGACGGCACGGAGAAGCGTGCCAACAATCAGATAGAGGCTTTCTTCAATCCTGCCAATACCGACACCTACATCGGCGACCTGAAGCATCTTCAGCGTGCGGTGGCAGGACACAGCTACTGGACCTTCTCCACCAACGAGGACCTGCAGGACATCCGCAAGGCGGTGGCTGAGAAGGCGGCACATTACGATGTGGACGTTTATCAGACCGAATGGAGTATGCTCGACAAGGAGCCGTCCACCTCGGCAGGATTCCCCGCAAGTTATGACGATGCCTCATACATGGATATCGCCTTGTATATGGGTAAGCTCATACATTGCGACCTTACCTTCGGCAATATGGCTTCGTGGAGCTATTGGACTACGTTCGCACAGGAGAAGTGGGGACAGAAAAACCGCTTTTATCTGCTCCGTCTCAACACTAAGGGCGACACAGGCAACGAGAGCTACGGCGACATCGCCACAGGCGGAACCGTCACGGACAACGCCAACCTCTGGGTGCTTGGCAATTACAGCCGCTTCATCCGTCCGGGATATCGCCGCATCAGCCACACCACCAATCAGTCTGAGAGCCTTAACAAGCTCATGGGTTCGGCATACGTATCGCCGGACGGCAAGCGCATCGTAGCTGTATACGTCAATATGGGTTCTGCCACGGGCGTTACGCTCAATGTGGACGGTCAGTCTGCCGCCAAGCAGATAAACCTCTATCGCACCTCCGAAACAGAAAACCTCAAGCACATAGCCGAGACCTATACGCTCGGACAGCGCATCATGATTCCGAAGAAGAGCGTCAGCACCTTCGTTATCGACTTTGACTCTCCCGTCACAGCCATCAATGGCGTACGCACGGATAATGACGCTGCCACACAGGACACCAACGTCTACTCTCTCGACGGCAAGATGGTGAAGGCGCAGGCTACGTCGCTCGCCGGACTTCCAAGCGGAGTATACGTATGGAAGGGCAGCAAGATTGCTGTGAAATAAAATAAAACAACTCGAATCAGGATATGGCAAACAGAATTTTCAAGGCTCTTTCCCTTGCCGTGATGCTCTCCGCATCCGCAGGAATATCAGCCCAAACACGTTATACGGTGCTTCCGTCATCGCCCGAACAGCACATCCAGCACTTCGGTGCGAGCGACGCTTGGAGCATGCAGTTCATCGGTCTATGGCCCGAACAGCAGCAGCGTCAGGTGGCAGACTGGCTCTTCTCCTCCGAAAACGACGAGCAGGGCAAGCCGAAAGGCATCGGTCTGTCTATATGGCGATTTAATCTTGGTGCGGGTAGTGTGGAGCAAGGCGACAAGGCTGAGATAAATTCCGCCACCCGAACCGAATGTTTCCTCCGTGCTGACGGCACCTACGACTGGACCAAGCAGGAAGGTCAGCGACGCTTCCTCAAGCTTGCAAAGGAACGTGGCGTACCTTACATGTTGGCTTTCTGCAATTCGGCTCCCGTCTATTTCACGAAGAACGGGCTTGCCACCAACACCGGTCGCGGCGGCACCATAAACCTGAAGGATGACTGTTACGACGATTTCGCACGCTTCATGGCTACGTCCGTAAAGGGCATTGAGGAGCACGACGGCGTACATATCGACTATATCAGTCCGTGCAACGAACCGGACGGTCACTGGAACTGGCTCGGTCCGAAGCAGGAAGGATCGCCTGCCACCAACCGCGAATTGGCGCATGTGGCTCGCGAACTGGGCAAGGCGCTGTCGAAGCAGAAGCTCAATACGGAGATTCTCGTCAACGAATCGAGCGACTATCGCTGCATGCTCGGCACACACGTGGCTGACTGGCAGCGTGGCAATGAGATAAAGGCGCTCTTCTCGAAGGACAGCACGCAGACTTACGTGGGCAACGTGAAGCACATGATGCCGCTCATCGGCGGACACAGCTACTGGACCAACACTCCCATCGACTATATGCGTGAGTGCCGTATGCAGGTGCGTGAGGCTTGCAAGAAGCAGAACATCAAGTTCTGGCAGACCGAAATCTGCATCATGGGCAACGACGAGGAGATTGGCGGAGGTGGCGGTTACGACTTCTCAATGAAGACCGCACTCTACGTGGCACGTGTCATCCACCACGACCTCTGCTACGCCAATGCCGAGAGCTGGAGCTGGTGGCGTGCCGCAGGTGGCGACTATCGCGACGGACTGCTGCGCATCTACAGCAACGACGGATGGAAGACTGGTTATGCTGTCGACTCGAAGCTGCTCTGGACGCTCGGCAATTACAGCCGCTTCGTGCGTCCCGGCGCACAGCGTTTCGACATCCGCACCGTCTCTGAGGACGGCAAGGAGATAACCGAGGGATTCAACGATCCGAAGGGAGTGATGTGCTCCGCTTACCGCAACAGCGACGGCAAGTGGGCTATTGTGGCAATCAACTATTCGGAAGACGTAAAGCCTGTCAGCTTCAACGTGGAAGGTGTCGGCGCAAAGACATGGCGTATGTATCGTACGAGCGACGTCTCGGCAGAGAGTCTGGCTCCGATAGGCACAACGGACGGAACCACCTCTTTGGCTCCGCGCAGTGTTACCACGCTGGTGGAGGAGTAAGACAAGTTGAGTGTTTAGATTTGAAAGTTTAGAGTTATGATATGCATTATTGCAGATTATTCTGCATCTAAATAAAATTAGTACATAGAAAGAATGAAACCGACATCCAAGATATTCTTGAGTCTGGCCCTTATGTCGTCGCTGACGGCAAGCGGGTTTGCCGCCGTGCCGTCGGCTGCGGCTCCACAGACAACGAGTCAGAAAACGTTCGCCACGGGCGACAAGACCTTCCTGCTTAACGGCAAGTCGTTCGTGGTGAAGGCGGCAGAGATACATTATCCGCGCATCCCGCGCCAGTATTGGGAGCATCGCATCAAGATGTGCAAGGCGCTCGGCATGAACACCATCTGCATCTACATATTCTGGAACATCCACGAACAGCGCGAAGGCGTCTTCGACTTCTCCGGTCAGAACGACGTGGCAGAGTTCTGCCGCCTTGCCAAGAAGAACGGCATGTACGTCATCGTGCGCCCCGGTCCATACGTTTGTGCGGAGTGGGAGATGGGCGGTCTGCCTTGGTGGCTGCTCAAGAAGAAGGACATCCGTCTGCGCGAGCAGGATCCTTACTTCATGTCCTGCGTCGACCGCTTCGAGAAGAAGGTGGCAGAGCAGCTGGCTCCGCTTACCATCCAGCGTGGCGGACCTATCATCATGGTGCAGGTGGAGAACGAGTATGGCAGCTACGGCGAGGACAAGGCTTACGTCTCTGACATCCGCGACACGCTCCGCAAGTACTGGGACACGTCCGACGCCAAGACCACGCTCTTCCAGTGCGACTGGAACTCCAACTTCGAGAAGAACGGACTGGACGACCTTACCTGGACGATGAACTTCGGAACAGGAGCCAACATCGACGACCAGTTCCGCCGTCTGCGCGAGCTTCGTCCCAACGCTCCGCTCATGTGCTCCGAGTTCTGGAGCGGATGGTTCGACAAGTGGGGGGCACGTCACGAGACGCGTCCTGCCAAGGACATGGTGGACGGCATTGACGAGATGCTCTCAAAGGGCATTTCCTTCTCGCTCTACATGACTCACGGCGGCACGTCGTTCGGCCATTGGGCTGGTGCCAACTCGCCCGGATTCGCCCCCGACGTAACGTCTTACGACTATGACGCGCCCATCAATGAGTATGGCGCTCCGACGGAGAAGTACTGGCTCTTGCGCAAGACTCTCCAGAAATATGCTGACGGCAAGCTGCCCGCCGTTCCCGGTAAGGCGGCTGGCATCATCTGCATCCCGAAGATGACGCTTAAGAACGTGGCTCCCATCTATATGGGTGTGGACAGCACGGCAGAGAGTCGTGACGTCCAGACCTTCGAAGAGATGAACATGGGCTACGGTTCGATGATATACAACACGGAGTTGCCCGAAATCTCAGAAGGCTCGATGCTCCACATTGACGGTCACGACTTCGTACAGGTGTTCGTCGGTGGCAAGTATGTCGGCAAGATAGACCGTGTGAAGAACGAGCGTTCGCTGCCTCTGCCAGCCACCAAGAAGGGCAACGTGCTGACGCTGCTCGTTGAGGGAATGGGCAGAATAAATTTCGGTCGTGCCATCAAGGACTTCAAGGGACTGGTGGGCGACGTGACGCTCACGGCTGACGTTGACGGCGACGAGCTTACATGGAACCTCAAGGACTGGCGCATGCGCCGCATCGCTGACGACTATCAGACAGCCCGCCGCGCCATGACCACTCCGCGCAACGACGTGGCTCTCGCCTCGAATACGCCGTCCGCGATAGGCTATTACAAGGCTACGTTCAAGTTGAAGAAGACGGGCGACACGTTCCTCAACATGGAGACATGGGGCAAGGGACAGGTGTATGTCAACGGACATGCGCTCGGTCGTTTCTGGAGCATCGGTCCGCAGCAGACGCTCTATTGTCCTGGCTGCTGGCTGAAGAAGGGCGAAAACGAGATTGTGGTGCTCGACGTTGTGGGTCCGAAGCTGCCCGTGGTCTGGGGACAGAACAAGCCCGAGCTTGACAAGCTGCAGCTCGAGAAGTCGGCCAAGCACAACAACATCGGCGACAAGCCCGACCTCAACTCAGCCACTCCCATTGCCAAGGGCGAGACGAAGCCGGGCAACGGATGGCAGACCATCGGCTTCAGCAATGCAGCCACCGGTCGCTACGTAGCCATAGAATGTCCTTCCACACATGACGGCAAGCCCGTAGCCATAGCCGAACTTTACCTTCAGAGTGCCGACGGCAAGCGTCTCTCACGTGACGGATGGGACGTCAAGTACGCCGACTCTGAGAACCTGCAAGGCAATCACACCGGCGACAAGGCGTTCGACCTCCAGGAGTCGACTTACTGGCAGACGGAGCGCGAAGCCGCCTCTCCCCATCTCCTCGTCATCGACATGGGCACGGAGCAGACCGTAAAGGCTCTGGAATATCTGCCGCGCATGGAGCAGGGTGCTCCCGGCAGCGTGAAGGAGTATAAGGTTTATGTGTATTAAACATCGTTGAGACTGTCTGCCTTATCGGACAGCTATGCTGCCCGACACAATATTTGCATTTCTAATGCTCAATACTCCTCGTTCAGCGCACAAAGAAATCTCTGATGCGAAATTTTTGAGTTTTGAGCGTGCAGCGACATTGTGCTGATAAACAGCAGATTATGCTGCTAAGAAGAAAAGTGTGCAATGGATGACGGAGCCAAACAAGCATCTTTGGGTTGCAATAGCGCCACTTTTACACTCCAATAGTGGCACTATTGCAATACAAAAGCGCCTCTTTTACACACCAATAGTGGCACTATTGCAATACAAAAGAGGCTGTTTTGATAAATCTGGGTGTCACAAACGCAACAAAACCCCACAAAAACAGCCAAACAAATCTCTAAAACCGATTTTTATTTTGTAACATGTTTTTACTCTTTGTGTGATATTTGCATGACGGACACGAAGGCATGTTATATAGACATTGGTAAGGTTTTACCCCATTTCTTTGCTTCTCTGACTTTTTATTTGTAACTTCACGGCAAAATAAAGCATGTAGGATTATGGCAAGACTTGTAAATTTTTATCCCGTTGGTATTCAGACCTTCGAGAATATTCGCGAAGGCAATTATCTCTATGTAGATAAGACCAAGTATGTCATTGACTTCAGGCAGAAGAAGATGAAGTATATTTTTCTGAGTCGTCCCAGACGATTCGGCAAGTCTCTTTTTGCCTCCACACTTCATGCTTACTTTGCCGGAAAGAAAGAACTCTTCGAGGGTTTGGCTATAGCCGATTATGAGAAAGAATGGGTGAAGTATCCTGTGCTCCATTTCGATATGAGCGGAGCAAAGCATATGGATAAGTATCATCAGGAAAGATATCTTTCTGACGTGCTTGACGACCAGGAGGCTGTGTTCGGATATAAGAGCGAAAAGGTGGACCCGAACATTCGTTTGAAGGATCTTGTGAAGAAAGCCAATGAGCAGACAGGACAGAAGGTGGTCATCATCATTGATGAGTATGATGCTCCGTTGCTGGATGTGGTGCATGAGAAAGAAAACTTACAGCCACTTCGCCAGATGATGCAGAACTTCTTTAGCCCAGTGAAATTGCTCGATCCATATCTGGAGTTTGTCTTTATAACAGGCATAACCAAGTTCTCACAACTCAGCATCTTCAGCGAACTGAACAACCTTGACAACATCAGCATGTACGACCAGTATTCTGCCATCTGTGGCATCAGCCTTACAGAGCTGACCACAACGATGCGTCCTGATGTGGAGGCTCTTGGCGAGTCTCTTGGTATGACATACGAGCAGTGTGTGGAAGAGTTGCGCAGATATTATGACGGTTATCATTTCAGTGAACATTCTGAGGATGTCTTCAATCCGTTCAGCCTGATAAAGGCATTGAACAATCAGAAGATAGCTCCTTACTGGTTCGGTTCGGGCACTCCAAGCTATCTGGTAAAGGCTCTTCAGAAATATCATGTGGGTGTGATGGATATTGAGAAAGACAGCTGTGACGTGGACGACTTCGACGTTTCGCCTGAGCAGATGACTTCTGCACTTCCCTTATTGTATCAGAGCGGTTATCTGACCATAAAGAAGTTTAATCCCATTCTCCATCGCTACACCTTAGGATATCCAAATAAGGAGGTGAAGATTGGGATGCTGAAGAGTCTTGCGCCTAACTATTTGTCGCCCATATCGTACGATAACAGTAGCGTAGTTGGAGATTTTTTGGAGAAGCTTTATGAAGGTGATATGGAAGGAGCGATGCTAAGGTTGCAGGCTTATCTTGCCAGCATATCCAACCGTCTGAGCAATAAGAACGAGCGCGACTTCCAGACCGTCTTCTATCTGATATTCAATCTGATGGGTGCTTATATGCGTGTGGAGGAAGACAGCGCTGTAGGAAGAGCTGACGCCGTACTGTATATGCCCGATGCCGTGTATGTGTTCGAACTGAAATATGACGGTTCGGCAGAGGATGCCCTAAGACAAATAGACGATAAGGGCTATCTCATCCCTTATTCTGCTGAAGGCAAGCGTCTGGTGAAGGTTGGAGTGAATTATGACAGCAAGCGCCGGACCATAGGAGAATGGAAGATTGCGGAGGCTTGACAGGGAAATGTATTATACTTGGTGTGGCGAAGGTCTTCAGGCCTCCGCCACTTTTTTATTCACCACTTTATTATTCACATACGATGCTTCCGCCCATTGGCTGCATCGTTATCTTCATCTTTCCGTCCTTGCCTACCTTTGTCTTCTTAACGGCAGACTTGGGCCAGAAGCTCTTCTTGTCGGCGGTCTCGTAATAGTATGACACCTCGGAGCCGGCGAGCATCGGCAATGAGAGATTGAGGGAGAGGGGCTTGTTGGTGCCGTTGAGGGCAGCCACGTACCACTTGTCGGCGTGACGGCGTGCCAGAACGACGTACTTGCCGGGATAGCCGTCTATGAAGCGGGTCTCGTCCCACTGCGTCGGAACGTCACGGAGGAAGCTTATCTCGTGCTGAGGCAGTTCTGAAAGGTTGTTCGGATACATGGCGATGCACTGGATGCTTGCCTGATTGACGATGGCGGCAGCCATCTCGAATACGTCTGACGTGTAACGGTGGTGACGGCTCTTGTTGTCGCGCGACATGTAGCGGTTCATGATGGTGCCACCCCAGTCCATTGCTGCTACGGTGTTGCGGCAGAACGGGTGCATGGTCAGCTCGAAGCCTTCCTGCTTGGCGTGATGCTCCTGGAAGAATGTGTTCTCAGACGCAAGCACAGCCTCGCTCGACACGTAGTTGGGGAACATGCGCTCCCAGCCTCTTGGCAGCGTACAGCCGTGGAAGATAACCTGGATGCCGTAGTCGTTGGCGTCGCTGAGGATGTCCTCGTAAAGCTGCATGACGTGCTGCTTGTCGCCTCCGAAGAAGTCCACCTTGATGCCCTTAACGCCGATAGACTTCATCCACTTCATCTCCTTCTTGCGTGCGATGACCGTGTTCATGCAGTTGCGCGGAGTCTGCGGAGCCTCGTTGGCTGTGCCGTTGCTGTTATACCAAAGCATGCAAAATTACATAGAATATACCTTTCGTATAGGGACAAATCGTGATATAATGGGTAGATGTTGTTATTATTACACTTATTTCACGGTTTATCCCCTTTTTTCTCTCAAATAGTCCACCCTTACGAGGGGTATTTTCTGTAATTTTGCCGCATAATAAATAATAACTAAGCGATAAACCTACTAATTAAACCTATTTCAAAGCAATGCAAAAAGTAACGAAACTTCTTTTGGTCTTGCTCATGCTGCCCTTGGCTTTCGCCTCGGCAGCAAGCAATAAAAAGGTAAGCGAGAAGCGCATGGCGGCTTACCTTATGGTGTTCCATCGTGACGACACGCATAGCCTGTATATGGCATTGAGTCGTGATGGATACCATTTCACGGCGCTCAACAATGCCCGTCCCGTCATTAGCGGCGACACCATTGCCGAGCAGCGTGGCGTCCGCGACCCCCATATCTATCGCGGACCCGACGGCGCATTCTATCTTGTAGCCACAGACCTTCACATTTACGCCCAGCGAGAGGGCAAGCGTGAGACTGAATGGGAGCGCGACGGCGAGGCATACGGTTGGGGAAACAACCGTGGACTGGTGCTGATGAAGTCGCATGACCTCATTCATTGGACCCACACCGTGGTCAATATCAACGAAATGTCGCCCGAACTGGCAGACATTGGTTGCGCCTGGGCTCCCGAAACCATCTACGACGAGAAGACCGGACGACTGATGATCTACTTCACGATGCGCCACAAGAACGGCCCTAACAAGCTCTATTACGTCTATGCCAACAACGACTTCAATCGCATAGAGACCACTCCTAAACTCCTTTTTGAATATCCCGACACGAAGATTACTGCCATTGACGGCGACATCTGCTACGCACAGGGCAAGTATCATCTCTTCTATGTGGCGCACGACGGCACGCCCGGCATCAAGCAAGCCACATCTGAAAGCATCAACAGTGGCTGGCAATACCTGCCCGCATGGTGCGATCCTGAGCCTACGGCATGCGAAGCTCCGACCGTATGGAAGCGCATTGGCGAGGAGAAGTGGGTGCTCATGTACGACCATTACGGACAGGAGATTCACAACTTCGGCTTCGTAGAGACCTCGGACTTCAAGACTTTCCGTCCGCTCGGTCACTTCAATGAAGGCACAATGTTCGCCACCAACTTCGACCAGCCCAAGCACGGAGCTGTGGTGCACATAACTGAGAAGGAAGCTAAAAGACTTTTGAATTATGAATTTTGACAAATAAAAACAAAAGATATATGAAGAATATTTTTATTTCCGTTCTTCTCACGCTCGCTCTCTGCCCGTCGCAGATGAAGGCGCAGCAGAACCCCATTCTCCCCGGCTTTCATGCCGACCCGGAGATAACGTACAGCAATCAGACACACCGCTATTATATCTATTCCACCACCGACGGCACACCCGGTTGGGGCGGTTACACTTACCAGTGCTTCTCGTCTGCCGACCTCAAGGAGTGGCGTGACGAGGGCGAGGTGCTCAATGCCAAGAACGGTCAGATAGCCTGGGCGGACGGCAATCTGTGGGCGCCAGCCGTACAGGAAGTGAAGGTGGGCAAGGGAAAATACGAGTATTATCTCTATTACAGCGTCAACCCCAAGGCTGGCGGCGGCAAGCAGATAGGCGTGGCAGTCAGCGACAGTCCCACAGGTCCGTTCGTTGACCACGGCACACCTATTGTCTCAAAGGCTCCCGAAGGTTGCCGCGGACAGCAGATAGACGTGGACGTATTCATCGACCCGCGCTCGAAGAAGCCTTATCTGTATTGGGGCAACGGCTATATGGTTGGCGCCGAACTCCAGAAAGACATGACCACCATCAAGCCGCAGACACTGAAGGTGCTCACTCCCGAGGGCGGCACGCTGCAGGACTATGCCTATCGCGAGGCACCGTACGTCTTTTATCGTAACGGCATCTATTACTTTATGTGGTCCGTTGACGACACCGGCTCTGCCAATTACCATGTGGCTTACGGCACGTCAAAGTCGCCGCTCGGTCCCATCACCGTGGCAAAGGAGCCTATTGTCATCCAGCAGGATCCTGCGCACGCCATCTACGGCACGGCTCACAATTCCGTGATAAACATTCCTGGCACGGACGAATGGTATATTGTCTATCATCGCATCAACAAATACTTCATCAAGGCTGACGAGCAGCCAGGTGTTCACCGCGAGGTCTGCATAGACCGCATGGAGTTTAACGCCGACGGAACCATCAAGCCCGTTACTCCGACCAACGCCGTGACCAACAAGGACGGTTCCATAGACCTCATCACCGACGGCAATCCGCTCTTCCGCCATGTCCACACAGCCGATGCTGCAGCCTACGTGGAGGGCGACACGCTCTGGCTCTTTGCAGGACATGACGAGGACGACGCTCCGAACAACGAGTATAAGATGAAGGACTGGCTGACATTCTCCACCACCGACCTCAAGCATTGGCACCAGCATCCCGTTGGTCTGGACATCTCTGCCTTCAAGTGGGCGGACAGCAAGCAGGCTTTCGCCGGACACGTGGCAAAGCGTAACGGCAAGTATTACTGGTACGTATCCACCAACTGGTGTGGCATCGGCGTGGCAGTAAGCGACAATATTACGGGTCCGTACAAGGACGCCATCGGCAAGCCGCTGCTCACCAACAAGGACTGTCGCGGCTCAAAGCACAGTTGGGCATGCATCGATCCTGCTATCTTCATCGATGACGACAACACACCTTATATTATATGGGGCAACCGCCAGTGTTACATCGCCCGTCTGAAGGACAACATGACGGAGATAGACGGCGAGATACATCAGCTTGACCTCGGCAACGATTTCCCCTTCACCGAGGCACCGTGGGTGCACAAGCGTGAAGGCAAGTACTATCTCACATACGCCGTAAGCTGGCCGGAGCGCATGGGTTATGCCATGAGCGACAACATCATGGGACCGTGGCGTCCGATGGGACTCATCGACGGAGTCTCTGGCAACAGCAACACCACGCACCCGTCCATCGTGAAGTTCAAGGACCAGTGGCTCTACTTCACGCATGACGGCACGCTGCACGACGGTCACTCATACAAGCGCAGCGTCGTGATGAAGAAGCTGGAGTATAACGCCGACGGCACAATAAAGCCCATAGACAGCACGCCAAGCATCGTGAGGAAATAATAAATACTAAATATCAAATAATAAATAATGAAGCACTTCATTCTTTCAGCAGCATTGCTGGTGGCTACATCAGCATCGGTGTCAGCCAAGAGCAATGCTCCTAAGGTGATGGCAAACGGCTATCCCTACACACAGGTGCCGTTCACAAGTGTGAAGATGGCACAGAACTCGTTCTGGGGCGCACGCCTTAAGGCTGCACGCGAAGTGACCGTACCCCTTGCTTTCTCGAAGTGTGAGAGCGAACACCGCTATAAGAACTTCGACATGGCTGCTTACACGCTCAAGCATCCGGGCCATGCAGGACTGCAGACACCGGAATGGGACGTGGCTAAGTTTATGGGATTCTCGTTTGACGACACCGACGTGTATAAGACCATCGAGGGTGCCAGCTACATTCTTCAGACTTATCCCGACAAGAAGCTCAAGGCTTACATTGACAGCGTGCTCAACGTCGTTGGAGCTGCGCAGGAGCCGGACGGCTATCTCTACACCGCTCGCACCATCAATCCCGAGCATCCTCACGGATGGTCGGGCAAGAAGCGTTGGGAGAAAGAGGAAGACCTCAGCCACGAGCTTTACAATCTCGGTCACATGGTGGACGCTGCCTGCGCACATTATCAGGCTACGGGCAGCCACAAGTTCCTTGACATCGCTCGCCGTTATGCCGACTGCGTATGCCGTGAGGTTGGTTCAGGCTCAGGTCAGGCAACTGTAGTGCCGGGCCATCAGATAGCAGAGATGGCACTCGCACGCCTCTACACTCTCACCGGTGAGAAGCGTTATCTGGACGAGGCTAAGTATCTGCTCGACTTCCGTGGCAAGACACACATCCGTCAGGAATACTCGCAGAGCCACAAGCCCATCCTTGAGCAGGACGAGGCTGTGGGCCATGCCGTCCGTGCAGGATATATGTATGCCGGCATTGCCGACATCGCTGCTCTCACACAGGACTCGGCTTACATCAAGGTGATTGACCGCATCTGGCAGAACATCATCGGCAAGAAGGTTTATCTGACCGGTGGAGTGGGGGCACGCCATGAGGGTGAGGCGTTCGGCAAGAACTATGAGCTTCCCAACATGACCGCCTATAACGAGACCTGCGCTGCCATCTCCATGGTTTATCTGTATGAGCGCATGTTCCTCCTCCACGGCGAGAGTAAGTATATCGACTGTCTGGAGCGTACGCTGTATAATGGTGTAATCTCAGGTATGAGTATGGACGGCGGTCGCTTCTTCTATCCTAATCCGCTTTCGAGCGACGGCAAGTATGCCTTCAACGCCGACAACAACACCACGCGCCAGCCTTGGTTCGGTTGCGCCTGCTGCCCCAGCAATCTCAGCCGCTTCATCCCTTCAGTACCGGGCTATCTGTACGGCGTGAAGGACAACAATATATACGTGAACCTCTTCGCTGCCAACACATCCACCATTCAGGTAGGCGGCAAGGACATAGTGCTGGAAGAGACCACACAGTATCCTTGGGATGGCGACATCCAGATTCGCGTGGTGAAGTCTGCTGCAAAGAACGCCAACATGCTGGTGCGCATCCCGGGATGGGTGCAGAACCAGGTATTGCCGAGCGACCTTTATAAGTACAGCGACAACGAGCGTCTCGCTTACACCGTAATGGTTAACGGCAAGAAGGTGGAGGCTGACCTCGCTGCCAACAAGGGTTACCTGCCGGTGAAGAACATCAAGAAGGGCGACGTCGTCCGCATCCACTTAGACATGCCCGTCCGCACCGTTGTTGCCAATCAGAACGTAAAGGACGACGAGGGACGCGTGGCTGTGGAGCGCGGTCCGATAGTCTACTGTGCTGAGACTGCCGACAATCAGGGCGAGCCGGTTCTTCGTGCCGTTATGAACAAGCAGCCGAAGTTCACAGTAGTAAATGACTATAAGGTGGAGAACACCGAGACAGCCGGTGCTCCCTCATTCGCTGTAAAGGCCATCACCACAGATGCGCAGATGCTTGAGGAGAACGCTGACGGTGTGGCTGTGAAGCAGCAGAAGCTGACGCTCATCCCTTACTACGCCTGGAACCATCGTGGTGCAGGCGAGATGAACGTATGGTTCGTTCAGTCGCTCAAGATGCTCGATAAGTAAGATTTTAGATATGCAAATATCGTACAAACAAGTAAAAACCTGTTACAAAATAAAAATCTGTTTTAGAGATTTGTTTTGCTGTTTTTGTGGGGTTTTGTTGCGTTTGTGACACCCAGATTTATCAAAACAGCCTCTTTTGCACTCCAATAGTGCCACTATTGGTGTGTAAAAGAGGCGCTTTTGTATTGCAATAGTGCCACTATTGCAACCCAAAGATGTATGTTTGCTCCATCTTTAAGTCACTTTTGTTTTTTGTTATAACGTATCTATCTGTTCTTGTGCAAGTCCGGTATAACGCATAACCTTCTCTACAGATTCACCGTCTTCCAACATCATTTTGGCAGTTTGTATTTTTTGTTGGTCAGCGCCCTCGGCTCTACCTTCGGCTCTACCTTCAGCTCTACCCTCGGCTCTACCCTCGGCTCTACCCTCAGCTCTACCCTCAGCTCTACCTTCTTGCAGTCCGTCATCATATCCAGTCATGATGACGCTGCGCTGATAGCGTAAGTTCTCCATGTGTCTTACATAGTCGTTACGTTCTGCAACGGACAGTTTGTCAACATTAAGACAGTCTCTTGCGACTGCCAGTCCTGGGGCCTTGGGCTCATCCGTTATTTCTCCCGTCTTAAGGAAGGCTATCCATTCGTCAAGGTTGTTGACTGCCAGCTTGTCGAAATTGTCTACACAAAGCAGGTAATACTCGGGAAAGATGTCGCCAGCCTCACGCTTCGTTCTCTCTCCCTTCTTGATGTCATCTCCGAAGAACACTTCGCTCTGACGGTTGGAGAGGCGCAGTATGTCGTGCGGCTCATGCAGTCCGCTGAATACGGTCTTGCCATGATAGACATAATCTTTAGCCTGACCGAGTGAGAAGTAAACGATGTTTATGGAGTATACTTTCCTTACCTTGTCGTAGTCATCGCCAAGGTTGATATAGTCAGTTATCACTTTAGACACACCATAGAGGATGCGATGGAAGTAAGTCAACTCTCGTGTGTTCTGTATCTCAAAGATGGTCAACTCTCCCTTCTCGTTTTCGGCAAGAATGTCCACGCGGTTGAACTTATCGTTCTCAGACTGTTGGTTTGTCTCGCTTTCCAGAAAACGCTTGATGGTGAATTTCTCGTTCAGAAGAGAATACATCAATCCTTCCAACACGGCGTGGTTGGCCTTGTTGCGAAGCAGGCGTTTCATAGCCCAGTCGAATCGTATGTAATTTGCCATATATATTATAATGTAATTGAAAAGATATGATTACTATTGCAAACTTATAACTTTATATCCAATGTTGCAAGTGATTTGAAAGAAAAAACGATTCTTTTTCGGTCATGGATGTACATAAATCGTTCATAAAGATATAAAAAAATAACAATTATCATATTTTACTCTTTTGTGAACGATTTGTGTACTTGAGGTTTGGGACTTTTGTCTAACTTTGCAGCAGAGAAAACGATGAATCAGCTTCAAAGATTCTTTAGGTAAGAAAAAAGAGTTGTAATAGGCGTATTAGAGAATAGTTAGTTTGTATTTAAGATAATTTGATTGTTTTAAGTTATAGTAGTTAGTAATTTTGGTTTAATAGTTAGTTTAAATGGTTCAGTAGTTAGTTTTAGGTATAAGGTAAGTTTTAGATTTGTTGAAAAAAGGGTATGTCGTGACGACACACCCTTTTTTATATATAAGCACACAGTCTTATACCCACGTAACCTTAAATGTTGTTCCCTTCTCTATGTCTGACGTTACGCTGATGCTGGCGCCGAGACTTTCCAGAATGCTATTGGTTATGCCTTGCTGTGCGGCATGCCTATCTGTCTCACGCGGTTCTCAAAGTCAGCTCGGTCGCACACGGCTCCGTTCTTGACGTTGGCTCTGTAATTATATATGGTGTTGACGCTGTAATGCAGAAATTCCGCTATCTTGCTGCTGTCAGTTATGCCGAGACGTATGAGTGCGAATATGCGAATGGCTGTATTGAGCGACTTGTTGTCGGGAGGCAAGATGTGGCTTTCGGGGTTGAGCAATGCATTAAAGTCGTCCACAAACGTCGGGAACAGTTGCAGGAAAGCGGTGTCGAAGGTGGCGTACAGCTCGTCAGTCTCCTTGCTGGTGAACTCGGCGGAGCGTGTCAGCTCAGCCAGTTCGGTGTATTGTCTGTTCTTTACGCGCTTTATGACCTTCTTGCGAATGTCTTCCAGCTTGTCAATGTAGACAGAGCACAGTCTGAGGAAGCGTCCCACATACATGTCCTTCACGCTGTTGGCTTCAGAGAGTTGGGAGTTAAGTATGGTGAGCTGCGAATTGAGCGATGAGAGCTGTGAGTTGAGCGACGAGAGCTGCGCGTTGGAATCCTGCAACTGCGCGTTCGACTTTGCCAGCTGGTCACGCGTCACGGCGAGCTGGTTGCGTTTCCGATAGACGTATGCAAGGACGGCGAGAAGCATCAATGAAAGGATGCTTATGGCTATGACTGTGAAGCGCAGCGAACGACCTGACTTTTCCTCCTTGGCCTTATATTCCTTTGCTATGCGTGTTAGCAGTGGCGATATGTGGGACAAACGCTGGCGTGAACCGAACCGGTCGGCACAGTCAGAGGTGAAGCAGATGTAGCGGTAAGAACGATCGACGTCGCCGTTTGCCATCAGCAGGTTTGCCATCTCCCACATCGAACCTTGGTCCATTACGGCGTTCCTTATGTCCGCCAATACCGATTCGCCCAGACTGTACATCATCTGTATGGAGTCGCCCAATGCCTTATAGTCAAGATAACGATAGAAGGATATGAGGGCATATTCCGGGGAACCTGGCTTTACGTTATGCAGCCATTCGTTGTTGATGGCGAGTGCCTGACGATAGTCTTTCCTGCCTTGTGCCAACATCTCGCGGCACTGATTGTAGTATTTATGACCGACGGGCAGATACTTCTGTGCCAATAAGAAGTAGTTGGCGGAAGTTTCGGCGTATTGTCTGCGCATATTCTCGAACTTGCCGTAGTAAGCCAGCTCGCCTGAAATATGACCGGATGCGTAATAGTAGAGTCCGAGATCGATGCCGTGGAGCTTCTCTGGATTGATGGTTTTCAGAATTGCTTCTGACTCTACGTACATTCCTGCGTTGGAACAGCACAGCGCAGTAAGCGACAGGCATCCTCCCGCTTTCGAGTCATCACCCATTTGTAGGGCTATATCAGAGCATCGTTCAAGGTAATAAATGGCAGAATCGTTGACGAAAGGAAGGTATTCGGCATAGAGCTGATATGTCAGTTCATACTTGGCGGATAAGGTTTCTGCCTGATCTGCCCGGCTTTTAAGGTACGCAATACGTTCCTTCTTCTTCTGCACGTACTGGTCGGAAGCTGATATGGCCTCGTCTATGCATTGCAGGATGGAGTCAATGGAGGCGGCTGTGGGATGTACGGCAGACACGGCTGTGGACATGCCGAACCATAGCAAGATTATCATTATGGCTATGCGGGGGCGTAATATATGGGTAAGTGTGATATTGTTTGGCTTTGATGGTTTCATTCGTTCTTAGGATTAGGAACGTAAAATTACAAAAATAAAAAGACATAGCTTTGATTTTTGCAATAAAAAAGCTCCGAAACCATTAAGATTTCGGAGCTTTCATAAAGAATTGTTTTTTATTCCACAGTAAGTTTTGCCGTCTTTACGTCGCGGCTGTTGGAACCTACCATTATGGTGAATTCGCCTGGTTCTACCACCTGCTTTAGTTCAGAGTTGTAGAATTCGAGTTGCTTGCGTGTGATATCGAAGGTCACGGTCTTGGCTTCGCCGCTCTTCAGATGGATGCGCTGGAAGCCTTTCAGTTCCTTGACGGGGCGGGCAATGCTTGCACTGACGTCATGGATGTAGAGCTGAACAATCTCGTCGCCGTCGCGTTCTCCAGTGTTCTTTACGGTGAGCGAAGCCTTAACGGTGCCGTCTGCGTTCATAGAGGGAGCACTGAGAGTAAGGTCGCCATACTCGTACGTGGTGTAAGACAGTCCGTATCCGAAGGGATAGAGAGCGTCGTTGCGCACGTCCATGTAATTGCTCTGATACTTGAAGAAGCGGTCTGTGCCCTCGGGAACAGGACGTCCCGTGTTCATGTGGTTGTAATAGAGAGGCAGCTGACCCACGTTCTGCGGGAAACTGTTGACCGTCTTGCCCGTCGGAACCTTGTCGCCGAAGAGCACATCACAGACAGCATCGCCAGTTTCTGAACCTGCAAACCATACGTTCATGATGGCATTCACGTTCTCTGACTCCCATTTCAGGACGGTTGCCCTGCCTGAGAAGTTGAGCAGCACGACCGGTTTGCCCGTCTTTACCAGTTCTTTCAGGAGCATCATCTGTGCGTCTGGCAGTTCCAGATTGGTGCGAGAGGCGCACTCGCCACTCATTTCTGCCATCTCGCCGAGACATGCCACCACTACGTCCGCCTTGCGTGCCACGTCAAGAGCTTCCTGCATCATACGCTTCTGGTCGCCACGTTCTATAGGTCGACCGAACTCAATCTCCTTCTGCTGTTTCTCGTCCAGATAGATATTGGAACCTTGGGCGTAGAGAACGGTGGCTTTGCCGTCAAGATAACGGGTCATTGCCTCGCGCAGAGTGGAATACTTCTCTGGCTTGTCGCCAGTTGACCATGAACCGGGAAGGTTGTTACGGGTGTCGGCAAGCGGACCTACGAGAGCCACGGTGCCCTGCTTCTTAAGTGGCAACAGGCTGTTCTGATTCTTTAGAAGTACGAATGTCTCGGCAGCCATGTCGCGCGCAACGCTACGGTTGGCGGCGGTGTAAAGCTCTGTCTTCTCACGCTTGGCGTCGCAGAAGCGGTACGGATCGGCAAAGAGTCCGAGCTTGTATTTCGCCTCAAGCACGCGGCGGCAAGCCTGATCGATGTCGCTCATCTTCACTGTGCCTTTCTCAAGGCAGGTCTTAAGGTTACGTACAAATGCTTCCGAACACATGTCCATATCGGTGCCAGCCTTCAGAGCCTGTGCTGTGTTGGAGAGCGGATTGCCTATGCCGTGCATCATCATCTCATTGATTGACCCATAGTCGGTGACTACGAATCCATCGAACTTCCATTCATTGCGCAGAACATCGTCAATAAGCCACTTGTTGGCTGTGGCAGGAACGCCGTCAACGATGTTGAACGAGGTCATGAACGAACCGGCTCCTGCCTCGGCAGCTGCCTTGTAAGGAGCAAAATACTGATTATACATGCGTACGTGGCTCATGTCCACGGTGTTGTAGTCGCGTCCTGACTCGGAGGCGCCGTACAGAGCGTAGTGCTTGACGCAAGCCATTGCGTTATGGTCAGAGTAGTCGCCCTGATAGCCGCGAATCATTGCGGCGCCCACTTGCGAGGTCAGGTAAGGGTCTTCGCCCGCACCTTCAGCCACTCGTCCCCAACGCGGATCGACGGCAACGTCCACCATAGGACTGTACACCCAGTTGATGCCCGAGGCTGTGGCTTCGGCTGCTGCCACTTGTGCGGCACGCTCAATCATCGCCAAATCCCACGAACAGGCTTGAGCCAACGGCAATGGGAATACGGTCTGATAGCCATGAATGACGTCCTGTCCGAAGATAAGAGGGATGCCGAGACGTGTCTTCTTAACAGCTATCTCCTGCAGATTCTTTATCTTCTCAACGCCCTTGACGTTAAGGATGGCACCCAATTCGCCCGCTCCCACCTTTTCTGCAAGCGGCGAATTCATTACGGCGCCCGTGGTAAGGTCGCCTCCGGGGAGCAGATTCAGCTGACCGATCTTCTCCTCCAGGGTCATCTTCTGCATCAGTTCGGTAACGAACTCATTCATTGGAGGCAGCTGCTTCTTCTTTCCTGCAAAGATGGTTGCAGGAGAGAGGAGAAACAGGGCTGCCAATGCAATATTGGTTTTCTTCATTCTTTCGTTTTATTTTCTATTTCTTTTGAAACACTCTCACGTAGTCAACCTCCATTGTGGCGGGAAGGCAACTCTCATCCAAGCCTTGCTGTCCGCCCCAAGCACCGCCCCAAGCGAGATTGAGGATTGGATAGAAGGCTGCGTCAAACGGCCATGCGTCCTTGCCGGTTCCGTCGTTTTTGTAGGTGAGGAGCTTTTCGCCGTCAACGTAGAACGTCATGTAGTCTTTGGTCCATTCCATTGCGTACTTGTGGAATTCGCTTTGTGCGGTGGAGACCTTCTTGCGTGCCGACTCGATGGCAGTGCCGCCGTTGTTGTATTTGTTGCAATGGATGGTTGACACGACGACGTTGGCATCGTAGCCAACTTCCTCCATAATGTCTATCTCGCCGTCGCCGGGCCACGTCTTGAAGTTGACGGGCATCATCCAGAAAGCGGGCCATGTGCCCTTGCCCTTAGGCAACTTGATGCTTGCTTCGATGTAGCCATACTGCCATCCAGTGGTCTGACGGGCGTAGAGTCGGGCACTCTTGATGGTGCCGCCGTCATTGATGAGGTTTATCTTAAGCGTGCCGTTGTTGACCTGCGCCACCTTGTCGTCCTGCACATAGTTCTGCAATTCGTTGTTCACCCATCCTGCGGGTTTCACCTCCCATGTCCAGTCGCTGCCTACCTTCGAGCCGCTGAACTCATCGTTCCATACCAGCTCGTAGCCGCTCAACGGGCACTTGATGTCTTCCTGCAGTCCGGCAGACTGCACAACGCTGATGCTGTCGCGTGAGCCTCCCGACCAAATCACAACCTTACCGGTTCGTTCAGCTCCCGTGTTTGGTTCGGCTGTGATGGTGAGTGTGGCTGTCTTATTGGTGCTGTTGGTGGGCGAAACTGTCAGCCAAGCATCGTTGGTGTATGCAGAGAACTCATGATCGCTTGATACTTCAACGCTGATACTGCCTCCGTTATTGCCCATCGACACAGATTTTTGTGTTATCGTGATGTTCTGTTGCGGAGCGTATGTTATGTCGGTCTCGTTGCTGCACGCCATCAGACTGATGGCGGCAGCGAAGAGAGATGTCAGAATCATAGTCTTCTTCATAATTGTATTGCGTTTTTATTTTGCTGTCTTCTGTAATATGATATTGTAGATGTCGATCTTCTCATCGGCAGGACAACCACCGAAGTCGAACACAAGCTTAAGGGCGTCTGCCTTGCCTTTTCCCATTTTCACGGCAGGGATCTTCACCTGATACTCTGTGCCAGCCTTGAGGTCGTAGCGGTTGGCAAAGAAGAAGTTGTCGTCGCTGGCCGTGTCGGTGAGTTTTACTGTCACGCCATTGATGTCCTTCTTTGCGAGGAACTTGCAAGAGAAGTCGTACTCGGTGTCTGCCTCGGCAGGGATGCCGGTCACTACATGCACCTGAGCCTGCCACTGGTCGCTTGTTGCCTCAGGCAGAACCACGGTGTACTTGCCGTTGTTGACAGAGAAGTCGGGATCGGCAATCTGGTTCCATTCCGGAGCATAGAAGAATGTGGTGGTGAATCCTTCGTTGCCCTTATCGTCTACGTATGTCTTCCACAGGTTCGACTCGCTGTCATACGTATACACTGTCTTGTCTTCATCCTCTGCCGGTGCCTCAATGCCATCGCAGCCATGCTCCTGCAGGTCAATGTCGCGTACGGTTATCTTTGTGTTCTCAGCATTTCCACCGAAGTCGAACACGAGATTTATCTTGTCCATGTCTATGCCAGCCATATTGCTCTTATAGAATATGTATTCCTGACCAGCCTTGAGCTGAATGTTCTCCATGAAGTAGTAAGTATTGTCATCGCCTTCCTTGGTAAGCTTGACAGTAACATTGTTGTGGTCGGTGGAAGAGAGCAGCTTGGCAGAGAAGTCGTACGAATTGTCTGCGTTGGTAGCCATATCAGTGTGGAAGTGCACCTGTGCCTGCCACTGGTCTGTAGTGGCGGTGGGCAGCTCTATGACATACTTGTTGCCGTCGGCAGTAAGCGTAGGATCAGCTATCTGCGCCCAACCTGGAGCATAGTAGAACGTATTGCTGTACTGGCATGACTTCCATAGGTTGCAGTCGCTTGCAGCGTTGAATCCCTGGAATCCTTCGTCAGCATTGGTCAGAATGTAATGCCATGCTATTTCGCCGTTGTCCCAGACGAGCGTCATTGTGCTGCCCACAAGACTCTCGATGCGCAGTTTCAGCTCACCGTTGAATGCGCCGTCTGCTGGAATGTAAGGGAAATAAGTGCCGGCAGGCATTGTCATATAGATGTCCTCGCCCTCTGTGGAGAGCTTGAACGAACTCTTCTTCTTGCCGTCAACAGTAACCATGAAGTCTTCTGACTTCGGTCCGCCGAGCACGCTACAATCCTTGTTGACGTATACTGTTCCGCCGTCGCCCGGATCGTATGTGTATGAATAGTCGGTGCCAAAGCTGATGCGGTCATCGTAAACGCCGAAACCTGCCTTGTCGTTAGGCTTTGCTGACCACCATTCTGTGCCGTCCGTACCTGAAGGACCGCAACCCATGTGGGCTGCTTCGGTAGAGGCAATGCGCCATTCCTTGCCGCAAAGCATGGCAAGCAGCTCGTCGTAGTTGGTTAGTGAGTTGGCAATGTGGAATGTTGTCTCGCCCATACCCTGCGACAGACCGTTATGGTTGCCAACGCGATAACAAATCTTATAGTCGCCGGCATTGCTCCAGATCTTCTGCAGAGGGTTGAGAGTGGAGTATACAGGATTCTTTGTCACTTCCTTGCCGTCCACCGGAATGTACCACATCGGATAGATGCCGTCGCCTTCGAGATTGAAGGTTACGGTGTTGGTGGCTTCGTCTACGGTTGCTGTCACTTTAGCGTTTTCGGCTACGGGCAGACCTGCTTCCGACACGCCGTCGAAATCCTCGGGGCTGCAAGCCGCCAAGGAAAGGGCGGCAAGAGCCAGAGTGTATATCTTGTTGAGTTTCATAGTCTCGTTGTTTTTTTAGATTTTAATAATTGTTCTGCTTTAGTGTTCCGTGTGCGGCGTCAATCTCGCTCAGCGGTATTGGCAGATACTTCTTGCTCTCGCTCCATGTGTTTGTGCGGTAACCGTAAGCATCAGGAGTAAGTGTAGAGGCAGCCTTGCCGGTGCGTACAAGATCCCAATAACGCTTGCCTTCGCCCACAAACTCAAGATGACGCTCGTCGATGATGTTGTCAATGGTGGCTGCACGGTTGTCGGTCAGTCCTGCACGGTGATGAACACGATTGAGATATTCCTGTGCCTTGGTCTGGTCGCCGTTGGTACGTACGAGCAATTCTGCTGCATTGAGCAGTGTCTCAGCAAAGCGATAGATGCGCAGGTTGTTGTTGAAGTTGAGGTCGCCGTCAGCCTTCTGGTCCTTGTTGTTCTCCGTGTAAGGCAGATACTTCTTAAGCCACAGTCCGGTGTCCTGATAACGCTTCGTGTAAGAAGCCTTGCGGGCATCATATACTGTTGCGTCGCGACGGCTGTCGCCTTCGGCAAACATATTGTAAGTTTCCTCGCGAACGGGTTCGAATCCCCATCCGTTGTCCACTCCGTCCTCTGGCACACCGCCAGCCGGACCGATAAGGCGCGGATAGATGGTTCCGCCTGCATTGACCACGCCGTCGCCCCATGCACGCACAGCATTGTCGTCCTTATAGCAAATCTCGAAAATGCTCTCCTTTGTCCATTCGCCGCTTTCGAGGAAGATGCCTGCATAATCAGGGTTGAGGTCGTAGTTGTCGGTGTCGCTGATTATCTGCTGCATGAACGAGAGAGCCTTCTGATAACGTGCCTCATCGTTCTGATACATCACCATTTCGGCGTAAATCATGTATGCGGCAGCCTGACTCATGCGTCCGATGTTGTCGTCGTCCCACTTCATAGGCAGGGCGTTGAGGCTGATGGCTGACTCAAGGTCGCTGATCACTGCTTCGTAAACCTCATCTGCCTGCTTCTGTTCGGCAATGTAAGGAGCCTTGAGGTTCTCCATATAGAAAGGTATGTTGCCATAGAACTTCCACAGCTGCATATAATAGAACGCTCTAAGCGTGCGTGCCTCTGCCGAAAGAGTGTTGTATTGTGCGTCAGTGAGGCTCTGCTTTGAGTTGTCTATGTAGCGAAGCACGTCATTGGCATTGCGCACTCCCTTGAAGCTCTGGTCCCAGATGCCGGAAAGAGCGTCGGAAGAATTCTGCGTCGACTCGAAGTTGAACATCTTGTGCAGGTGCTGGTTGTCGCTGATGCCCGAACCGCCGGGCCACACATCATCGCCCATAACGTCAGAGCAGAGTGTGAGCGGAGCATACTGGCTGTTGTTCCAGTCGTACTGGCGCATAGGATTGTATGTGGCAGCCATAGCCTCGATGATATGGTCGTATGAACTGAAGTATTCGTCGACGGTGGCCTTGTCGGGAGGTGTGACCTCAAGGAAACTGTCCGAGCAGCTTGTAAGTGCGAGCGGCGTAGCGAGTGCTGCGACGATTATATATTTGTTTATTGATTTCATAACGGTTTCTGTTTTTTTAGATTTAACGTATTTGCGTACATCTGTATTTCTCTTAGAATCCGACGTTCACGCCTACAGTGAATGTGCGGCTCTGCGGATAGACACCATAGTCGACGCCAAGTGAGGTGCCGCCTGACGATATCTCAGGATCATATCCCGCATACTTGGTGAAGGTAAGGAGATTCTCTGCAGCTACGTACACGCGGAGATTGTTGACGTAGAAGCGCTGTGTGATGTTCTTCGGCAGCGTATAGCCGAGCTGAATGTTCTTCAGACGCATATACGAACCGTCCGTGACGTAGAGGTCTGAGCTCTGCCAGTTGGTGCCGTCACCTACGACGAAGCGCGGATACTTGTTGCTTGTGCCAGGACCTGTCCAGCGGTTGAGCATGTATGACGGCAGGTTGGCGGGACGAACGTCTGTGCGTCGTGTGGCGTCATAGATGTCGTTGCCGATGGTTCCCTGAATCATAAACATGAAGTCGAATCCCTTGTACTCCGCTCCGAAGGTGAATCCGTATGTCCAGTCAGGCATACCCTTACCGATCTTTGTGCGGTCAGCAGCGTCAATGGTTCCGTTCTTGTCTACGTCCACGAAGCGCACGTCGCCGGGCTTGGCGTTAGGTTGCAGCATGTCGCCCTTGTCGTTGACGTATGCCTTCACCTCGTCCATAGTCTGGAAGATGCCGTTGGTCTTGTATCCATAGAAGTATGGGAACGGCTCACCGTTGGTGGCACGTGTGATGGTGCCGGTGTTCTGCATATTGTCAAGCTCGAGGTATCCTGATGTGTTGCCGAGATTGGTCAGTGTGTTCTTCAGATAAGAAGCGTTGCCCTTTACGTGGAACTTTGCTTTGCCGACGTACCACTTATATCCGATTTCCATTTCCACGCCCTTGTTCTCCATGTCGCCGACGTTGCCGAGCGGTGCTTCCGAGCCTACATAGTTAGGGATGGGCATAGAGATGATCATGCCGCTGGTCTTCTTCTTGAACCAGTCTACAGAGAATGTGAGGGCATTGTCGAAGAATCCGAGGTCGAGTCCGAGGTCGGTCTGGATGCTCTCCTCCCACTTCAGGTCGGGATTGGAAAGAGCGCCAGCCTGAACGCCGTTCACTACGTTCTCGCCGCGTCCCCATACTGTATTATAAGGTGAGGCTGTCCATGCGGCGTATGTGAAGTCGCCGATGTTGTCGTTACCGTTCTTACCCCAGCTTCCGCGCACCTTCAATGCAGAAAGCCACTTTGGAGCCTTGAAGTAAGGCTCGTTTATGACGTTCCATCCGAGCGAGAATGAGGGGAATGTGGCGTAGCGGTTGTTGGCGCCGAAGCGTGACGAACCGTCGCGACGTACCGTCACCTGAGCCATATAGCGCTCACCGTAGTTATAACTTGCGCGGAAGAAGTAAGAGCTGAGCGTGTGCTTATAGGCAGGACCACCGCTTGCCGACATCTCGCCACGGCTTTGGTCTGCGTTGGTATTGTTCATGTAGGGCTTGTTGATGTCCTTGAGGTTCTGCAGCGAACCGTAGAGATTCATGCCCGTATTCTGCATGGCGCTCTGTCCGAGCACTGCGTTAACGGAGTGCTTTCCGAACTGGCGGTCCCATGTTAGCACATTCTCTATCTGCCATACCGTGCCGCGATTGCTCGACTGGTGAGCGTTGGTGATGGTGGCGCGGTTGTTGCCAGAGAGATAATAGAGCGGTGTATATCCGTCTGCACCCCAGAACGAAAGGTCTGCACCATAGCTGATGCGGTATTTCAGTCCGTAGCCGATATTGAGGTCGCCGGAGAAGTTGGCCACGAACTTATGGCTCCAGTTCTTGTCGCCTGGCAATGACAGCATGGCGAGCGGGTTGTTCATTTCCTGATAAGAGCTGCCCGGAATGCTGAACATGCGTCCCTGCTTGTCGTAAAGCATATACTGCTTGCCGTAGAGAGCTGCCTGTGCGTCTGCCTCCGCTCCGCTGACAGTGGGGGAGAGGATGGGCGATAGATAGAGAGCCGAGCCAAGCGGCGAGCCCCACTGCGAGTTGGCATCGATTGACTTGCTGTTGACGCGGGCGTAAGAAAGATTGACGCCTACGGTGAGCTTGTTGAACAGCGAGCGTTCCTTTTGGTCGTCGAATACGGTGTACGTGGTGTTGCTGCGCATTGTCAGACGACGATAATTGGAGCGGTCATAATTGCCACCGACGATACCGTCCTGATGGAAATAGCCCAAAGAGAGGTAATAGTTGACGCGGTCTGATGCGCCGCTAAGGTTAACCTCATGGCTTGTCACACCTGCATTGTCATTGAATATCTCGTCCTGCCAGTCTGTTCCCTTGCCGTAGCTGTAAGGATCGTTGTAGATGGGGGCCTGTCCTGCGTTCACCAGACCTTCGTTCATCATCACCGCATACTCAGTGGCGTTGAGCACATCGCGATGTTTCCACGGGTTCTGCCATCCGTAAGAGAAGTTATAGTTGACGCGCATCTTGCCCTTCTCGCCTCCCTTTGTGGTGACGAGGATAACGCCGTTGGCGGCACGCGTACCGTAGATGGCGCCCGAAGCTGCATCCTTGAGCACCTCGATGGACTGGATGTCGCTCGGGTTAAGATAGTCGATGCCGCCTTCGATGGGCATTCCGTCCACGATGTAGAGCGGGTTTGAGTCGTTGATGGTGCCGATACCGCGGATGCGCACCTGCGAAGCGGCGCCCGGCTGACCGGAAGCCGACGTTACGGTTACGCCTGACGCCAGACCTTTAAGGGCATTGTCCACACGTACGGGGGCTGTGCCAGCCAAGTCGTCGGCGCTTACCTTTGCGATGGAAGCCGTAACGACGCTCTTCTTCTGCACGCCGTAACCTACTACCACGACGTCGTTAAGCGTCTGGCGGTCTTCGTTGAGCATGAGCTGCATGTTGTCGGCAGCCTTTGTCTCCAGCGGGCTGAATCCGATGTAATTGATGACAAGTGTCTGTCCGGGAGCTGCTGATATGGAGAAACGGCCGTCTATGTCAGTTATGGCATTTTCTTTCGAGCCTTTCACATTAACTGTTGCTCCGATGATGGGTTCGCCGTTGGCGTCCACCACCGTTCCTGCGAACTTATGGTTCTGGGCATAGAGCGATGAGGACAGCGTCATGGCGATGGCTGTAAGTAATAACTTGGATTTGCTCATAAACTTAGATTTTTATATATATTATTAGGTTTTTATTCTTGCGGTTAGCGTTTTTATTTGAGTGTGAAGCGTGTCTTCAGCGTGACATTGTCCGAGGCGTTGCCTATGAGAGCCTCAAATAAGCCGTTCTCCGACTTCCATGAGCTTGAGGTTTCGTCGTAGAAGGCGAGGGCTGTATTGTCGATGGTGATGTCCACGTCCTGCTGTTCGCCGGGATTGAGCCATACCTTCTTGAATCCTTTGAGCTCCTTTACGGGACGGTCCACCGATGCTTTCACGTCCTTTACGTAGAGCTGTACGGTCTCTGCGCCACGCTTCGTGCCGGTGTTCTTGACGGTTACGGTGAATGTCAGCTTGCTGTCGCGTGTCATCTCTTTGGCAGACTGGCGCAGGTCGCTGATGCTGAAAGAGGTGTAACTTAGTCCGTGTCCGAAAGCAAATGTCGGCTTTATGCGGTTCTTCTCTGTCCAGCGATAACCCACGTATATGCCTTCCTTATATTCTTCGTCGATGATACGGTCTGCTCCTGCTGCCTTGTCATCGGTGTTGCGCCATGTGCCGGGATAAGTTTTCAGGGCGTGTGCGCCGCAGTCGTTGAGGCTTCCGTACCATGTAAAGGGCAGCTTGCCGCTCGGATTGGCGTCGCCTGTCAGCACATCGGCGATGGCGTTGCCTGCTTCCGAACCTATAAACCAACTCTGTACGATGGCAGGAACCTTGTTTTTCCAAGGCATTGCCACAGCGTTGCCCGACACGTTTACGTAGATAAGGCGGTCCGTAACCTTTGCGAGAGCCTCGATGAGGCGGTTCTGGTCGTACGGCAGTTCATACTGCTTGCGGTCGTGTCCTTCGCAGTCCTGATAGTCCGACTTGTTCAGTCCGCCCACCATAATGACATAGTCGGCGTTTTTGGCCTTCTCCACAGCCTCTGCAATGAGCTGGTCAGCGGAGCGGTTGTCCTTCAGATTCTGACCTGTCTCCACTCCATTATATTCGCCCGTCACGTCACCCACGTAGCCTCGGGCATAATCAATCTCTGCCGAACTTCCGAGTTTGGCTCTCAGTCCGTCAATGGGAAGCGTCTCACGCTGCACCTTCAACGACGACGAACCGCCGCCGACGGTCATCATCTTGATGGCGTTTTCGCCTACAACGAGTATGCGCTTCGCCTTGTTGCGGTCGATGGGCAGCACGTTGTTGCGGTTCTGGAGGAGCACGATGCCCTCGTCTGCTATCTTACGGGCCGCTTCGTAGTGCGATTCAGAGCAGAGGAAGCTGTGAGGACGCTGTCTGTTCATCGTCGTACGGAAGAAGAGGCGCAGCACACGGCGCACCTTGTCGTCAAGTTCCTTGGTGGTGTACTTGCCGCTCTTGATACCTTTAAGATATGGTGTGGCAAGATAATAGTTATCGTAAGCGTTGCTTGTGCCTGCTGACAGACCGTTGGTCCATGAGCCGAACTCCATGTCCAGTCCGTTCTTCACAGCCTGATCAGTATCGTGACATCCGCCCCAGTCGCTCACCACCACGCCGTCAAACGCCCAGTCGCCCTTCAGAATGCGGTTTAGCGTATACTGGTTGTGGCAGTTATGCTCGTTCTTGTAGAGGTTGTATGCGCCCATAATCGCCCAAGCCTTTCCTTGCTCTACGGCTGCCTTGAACGCCGGCAGATAAATCTCATGCAGAGCGCGGTCGCTGACTATGACGTTCACATTAAAGCGATATTCCTCGTCATTGTTAAGGCAGTAATGCTTGACGCATGACGAAACTCCCATCGACTGCATTCCCCGTATGTAAGGCACCACCATCGTGGAAGCCAGATAAGGGTCCTCGCCCATATACTCGAAGTTGCGTCCTCCGAGCGGAGTGCGATAGATGTTGACGCCCGGTCCGAGAATCATGTCCTTGCCGCGATAGAGAGCTTCCTCGCCGAGACTCTTGCCATAGAGTGCGGCAAGGTCAGGATTCCATGTGGCGGCAAGACACGTCAGCGCAGGAAACGCCACGCATGAGTCGTTGGTCTGTCCCGCCTGTTCCCACTCGTCCCACAGCACGTCGGGGCGTACACCGTGAGGACCGTCGTCAGTCCAGAAGTCGGGAAATCCCAAACGCGGTATTCCGGCAGACGAGAATTTGCTCTGCGCATGGATGACGCGAATCTTCTCCTGAAGAGTCATACGTGAGAGAGCATCGTCGATGCGTTGCTCTATGGGCTGTGTATCGTCCAGATAAACAGGTGTCTGCTGAGCATTGGCTGTCATAGCACACACCGCAATCAAGCAAGATGTTATGATATGTCTCATGATAATGTGTAAGTAATGGTTTTTAGTTGTTGACTGCAAATTTAGCATTCAGCTACTAAAAATAAAAGAGTGAGTGTTTAAAAAGTGGATGATATTAGACTGTAATCTTTCTTAAAGCGCTGATAATCAATGAAGGTTAAGTTTTGATGTGTATGCAATAAAGTGGACGTAAAGTAATGGGCTTGCAGATAAAAACAGCTTGAACTGGGGCGGTAACTCAAAAAAAAATATAGTTACCGCCCCATTTCAAGCATCTTTTCCGTTATATCTTATATATTCTTTATGTTCACTCTCTTATACACCGCTTCCACAATGAGCGGGAAGATGAAGAGGGTGAAGGTGGCGGACGCCAACGAAAAGCCGATAAACAGGAATTTATCAGCGAAATCCGGTTAGGTATGGCTTTGACAAAAACCTTTCTCCACATGCCGCTTATGGGCGCAAATCCTATCGGATTTAAATAAAAGGCTTTACATTAGGTCTTACGAGAACCATGTTCTCGACAACCTAATGTAAAGCCTTTTATTTGTGCACAGCACGCGCCCATAATCGGAAAAACATATAAAAACACAAGGATGCAGAAGGTATCAAAACTAAAGAAATTTTGGAAAAAACGTAATAAGTAATACAAATAGTAGGAGCCGCGGGCATTAGCTCCTACTATTTGCCCTTTTTCCTCAATTTGTTTAATTTTACACATCCTCTTGTAACCTTGTGTTTTGAACGGTTTTTTCCGTTTGTGCTTTTCGAGAGAGGCGAAAGCCTCTCATTCATTTATGGCATATATGGGCGTGAGAACTTGTTCTCATAAGACCATATATACCATAAAGGAATTGCCGAAGGCTCGAAAAGCATAAACGGACTGTGGAGAAAGGTTTTTGTCAAAGCCCTGCCTACCGCAGCAAACTCACCGATAAACTGCAAGCTCATTTGTAATATCACCGATCTCAATGCTCCTTGGCGCACAATTCCAAACTCAAAATTCCAAACTTCTAACTCATCGGAGGTTCCGCCGAAGACTATATTTGCATTTCTAACGCTCAATACTCCTCGTTCAGCGCACAACAAAATCTTTGGTGCGAAATTCTTGAGTTTTGAGCGTGCAGCGATAGTGGGTTGACATACAGCTGATTATGCTGCTGAGAAGAGAAATGTGCAATGAATGACGGAGCCAAAAAGCATCATTGGGTTGCAATAGCGCCACTTTTACACTACAATAGTGCCACTTTTATCATGCAATAGCGCCACTTTTACACTCTAATAGTGGCACTATTGCATGATAAAAGTGGCGCTATTGTTAAGCTCGGGTGCTGTTTGCACAGCAAAACACCGTAAAAACAGCAATCCGGAACTCTAGAATCAATTTTTATTTTGTAACAGCTTTTTACTCTTTGTACGATATTTGCATGCCGGACAAGAAGACGTTTTTTAGACAAGAAGACATGAAGACATGTTTTTTAGGCAAGAAGGCATATGCTGAGTAATTGCCCCTTTTCTTTCTTGTGCAAATTTTGTTAAAAGAACAACTTCCCGCATACACCCTATACATTATTTCATTAATTTTGTAATTTATAAAACAAAACCATACCTTATGGGAAAGTCTGTTTTCATAATATTGTGTATGCTGTGCCGCTCATTCGTTTTTTGTACTGCACAACAGGTGGACATGCTGCATAACATGTTCCGTAGCGGTGATGTCATAAAGAAGGAATTGTGCTTGTTGACGGAAGAGAGAACAGACAGTAAGGAGGCAAAGCTATGGACAATTCATAGGAAGGATGACGATATTACGGTTTTACAGAAATTCTACCAGTCAAAGGATTCTCTCTGCAATATTTACTTCTCAGAACGCAATGCCTTAAACCATTTCTCCATTGAGGACAATGCCTTGAAACTATCAGTAAGGGAGGACAATCAGACATATATACATTATGACCTGCCTCAGACATATCTTATGTTCCCTATCTCTTATGGCGATCGTATAAGCGGAATGTTCCATGGCACGGGCACTTTCTGCGACAAGCTGCGTGTGCGCTCATGTGGCAGCTATTCGCTTAGCGCAGACGAGCTGGGCTCTCTTGTTACGGCAGACGGTGACACGCTGCATAACGTTATATGCCTGCATGCGCTCCGCCGTGAGAACGTGAGTTATTTTCCACGTGAGCAAGTGCCGTCCGACTACGGCGTTTTTTCGGATGACAGCATTCGGGCATGCATAAACAGCGACTCTTTAGTATTGCAGGAAGACTTTTACCGATGGTATGCGCCGGGCTATCGTTATCCCGTGGCGGAGCGTTGCCTGTATTCATACAGAGGAGAGGCTGTGGCAGAATATTCCTTATGCTGTCCTCTCGAAGAACAGGAAAACCTTGACCTTGACGAGGCAAATATTGAGGTACGCCGGAAGGTAAAGGACGGGACGTATGTGCCTTACATAAAACCGTCAAAGGCGGCCGACGACAATATTATGGACTATCATTGCAGCATGGACGATAGCGGCAGAAACATACATGTGGAGTTCACCGTCAACAGCCCGGCATCGGTGTCGTTCGTCCTTTCCAATTCTGAGGGCATGGCATTCCGTTCCTTCACAGGCGACTACCAACCAGGCGAGAATAACTCCATAGACATCAGCTGCGCCGGTTTGCCAAGAGGCCAGTACGTCCTTTATATCAATGCAAACGGCAGCGTATCGTCCGAGAAATTCAACATTCAGTAATCCTTGTAGTTCAATTCATAAAAATGTAAGGTATGAAAAAGGTAAGGCATCTTCCTTGGTCTGTCAAGTATACGATACTTGCTGTACTGTCCATTATATTTGTGTCTCCTGCTGCATATTCGCAGAATCCTACACCCTCCGAACTCATCAATAACGGCACTCTGAATGTGCCTTATACGCTTTCGGACGGCACCGTGCTGCCTTCGCCTGAAGCTGCCCAGATGCGCCGTTACATGGACCACCCGGTAGCCCTCAACACCGGCGTACTCTCAGTAAACATCCCTCTTTACACCATGTCCGTCGGCGGCTACAGTCTGCCCATAACCCTTTCGTACCACGCCGCAGGCATCAAGGCAGACGACGAACATTGCGAGACCGGTCTCGGATGGTCGCTGCTTGGAGGAGGATGCATATCACGCTCTGTAATCGGCGTCCCGGACGAGCAAGCCAAATCTACAGCATATAATGACAATAACATCAACCCATCTCGCCTTGCCGATGCCCTGCACAACACCGCAGACACGTGGTATGACCGTTACAGCTATAGCTTTGCCGGTTATTCAGGCAGTTTCATCATACAAGGCGGAAGGATACTGCAACTGCCTCAAACCGACCTGATCATCGCGTTCTGTGACAGCAGAGACGAAGGTGTACGCAATTTCTGCATTACCACACCCGACGGCGACCGTTATTACTTCACGGAACGTGAGCATACAAGGTACAATTATATACGAAGGATATACCAGACAACCGACAAAAATACCCCGTTTTATGAAGCGGTAACGGCATGGCATCTCAGCCGTATTATAACCGCCAACAACACTGACACAATCAGTTACGAGTATGAAAAGGAGCCGTTCTCACGCTACGATTTTCAGAAATCCGCAGACTACCGTAGCTATTGCCAACCTAACCGTGGAAAAGTCACGGAGAGTGTAGGCAACAGCAGTGATGGGCTGTCGCCGTTCGTCCATAACGAGTATCCCGACAAGCGTATCCTTACCGCCATCTCTTCGCGTACTTGCAGCATAAAGTTCATTCATGCCAAGTTTTCCTCCACAAACTATCACACCATAAATGGCATGAGTGTGCTCTCGCCTGACAGTGAAACAGTAAGAAAAGTTTCGTTCACTTACACGTCCACCAATGACGGACGTGTATTGCTCAGCGGCATGTCTGTAAAGGACGGAAACCGTCTTATTGACAAACAGAAGTTCGAATATTTTCCTGGGCAAGAATCGAAGCATACTGACCTGTTCGGTTACAATAACTATAACCCATCCCATCCGGAAAGGACAAGTTTCAGCGTTCTTGATACGGACGGCAAGATCAGCATGCTGCGTATCCCGTATCTGAATTCTGCGAAAGGCTATACTCTGAAAAAAATAACAGACGGTCTTGGAACTACGACAACTTTCGAGTATGAGCAAAGCGCATGCGATTCGCTTCTCCTTCCCGACGACCGGAATGTCTCTGCCAATAACACAGGAACAGTAACCAACCCGGATGTCGGCATAAAACCATCGGATGACTACAAAAAACCGAGTAAGGAATATGAAAAAGGACCAGCCCCTGTAATTCCGGGTACTGACGCTCCTGATTTTACATTGCCTGAAGATTCGGTATACTATTATGTCTCCATAGGTCTACGTATAAAGTCAGTCACCGTAACCGACCCGATAACAAAGCGCAAACGTATCCGTGAGTTCAGCTACAGCAATCCGGTATGCACTTTTCCGCTGAAGAGCCTCAGACCGTCTTCATTCATTTCCATCGGCGGCACCATCATCTATCAGAGTATGTTAGCCAGCTACACAACCGGCGCTACGTTTACCACTTCATGCCGCACTCCCGGAGCCCAACTTGAAAACGCCACCGTATACTATGGCTGTGTCACGGAGAAGACAAGCGGCACGTCATTGGACAAGCCTGTATTGACAAAATACATGTTCGATACGTCCAATGTACAAAACACCTACATCGTCAATTCCCTGAGAATCATCGACATGAAGTACAGGAATGAACGTTATTTAGGCTATCCCATAAAGACTTCCCATACGGAAGATGGTGCGTACGTCTGTGCGGAACGAGTTTTCGGCCCGCAAATCCTTGACGGACATGTCCGGGAGTCATTCTGGGAGAAGGCCCCGCTTGTCAGCAAGACCACCTATCGCTGCACGGACAATGGCTATGAGCCTATGGAACGCACCGTCAACCGCTACAGCACAGACCTTGACGCCCCGATAAATACGGGTCTATATGTAGAGGGCCTCACACGCATTGTAATGTCAGGCAACCCACGTGAAGTCTATGAAAGCAACGATGACTTCAACTATTTTCCCGTTTCTATCATCAGCGGGCGTCTGTTCAAGGATTCAACCATAGTGACAACCTTCAACGAAGACGGAACATCGCGTACCGTAGCGGCAGCATACCGGTATGACGGCCGTGACAAGAAGAAAGAGCTTTACGGCGTTTCCTCCACGGACGACCTCAGTGCTTCATATCTGCATGTCCTGCAGTCCGTACGCCTGAGTTGCGGCAACTCTACAGTGGAGCGTAACTGGTATCGCTCCGCCAACATGAAAACCGCTTTCTACAGGGCTGTGAGCAGTAAGGGCATGCGTATGCTTCCGGTTATGGAAAAGTACATATCTGACGATAATGACACCGTCATTGTCAGGAACGACTATGCCTATTTCGGAACAAACGGTAGCGTATTTCCTTCCCTCTCCAGCATCACACACAGAGGGACGGAAGTGGCACGGCAGGAATTTCTCGACTATGACTGTCGCGGAAATCTTCTCGCCACACGCATAAACAGCGGCGTTCCCACATCGTACATGTGGGACACGGAGGCATCATTGCCCGTCGCTGCAATAAAAGGTGGTATTGTTACCGCAAGCCCAAAGGCAGCCGAGACTGCGTTGTCCTCGGATTCAGTGCTCGTCACACGATACGCCTACAGGCCTCTTGTGGGCTGTACAGCCATATCCTATCCCAACACGCGCACCGTCAGCTATGGTTATGACGGCGGCAGATTGTCAACGATATCAGACACGGGCGGCAATGTGGTGAAATCCTACGACTACGCCATATATTCAGAGAAGCGGCTGAAAGGCTGTAATTCGGTGACAGAGCATACCTATACGTCAGCAAGAAAAGGCACGTCCGTCACCACGTCAACATATTACGACTCTTTCGGATGTCCGGTAAACGTCGTTGCCAGAGGTGCTTCAACGGACAGTCGCGACCTTGCCACACTGACCGAATACGATGCACTGGACCGTACCGTGAAGGAATGGCTGGCTGTTCCTTGCAGTGCAGCTAACGGTCCCATATCCCGAGACGATTTTCTCGAAAAGTCTTCCTCCGAGTATGATGACAGCCTTGCTTTCAGGGAGTCACAATACGAGCTGTCCCCATCCGCAGAAGCTGTGCGCATCCTTCAGCCGGGAGTCGCGTTCAGCAAGCGACCGTACACCACATCCTTCGTCGGCAACAGACAGTCCGACGCAATGTATCGTTGTCAGCGCTTTGTCCAGTCAAGCGACTATACATTCCGCACCCTTGGCAGTTACGCTGACGGCGAGCTGGCTGTTGTCAAGACTGTGGATGCAGACAATCGTACTGTGTTGACCTTTACGGACTGGAAAGGCAACAAGGTGCTCGAACGCCATGTCATGGATGGCAGCAGCGGCGTTACGGCTGACACTTATTACGTTTATGACGCTTTGGGCAAACTGCGTTTTGTCCTTCCACCTGCCTTGGACGGCATGACGGAAACAGGCGGGAACTCTTGGGACATACGCTCATGTGTGCCCCTCCGTCAGTATGCCTATTTCTATCGCTACGACGACCGCATGCTTCTTGTGGAAAAGAAGCTTCCCGGCGCAGATCCCGTTTATTACATCAATGACATTACGGGAAACACCGTGTTCAGTCAGGACGGCAACCTGCGCAAAAGAAACAGATGGAATTTCTCCATTCCAGACCGTTTCGGACGTACCGCAGTGGAAGGTCTGTGTGGTGCACCTGACGCGGCGGCTGTGGAGGGTATGTTCGTACGTGTTGCCAAAACAGACTATGCCAATGCGGCATCTTCAATCTGCAGTACGGGATATTGCTCCAATATAGTGCTGCAGGCTCCGTCTTTATTGACAGCCGACTATTATGATGACTATCGGTTTCTGACTCTACGGCAGTTTGAAGGCTTGAACCGTATGGACAACCGTAACGCACGTGGCCTGAAGACAGGTACGATGACAGCTGTGCTTGAACCGGCTACTGTATATCTAAATTCTCCCACTGACAAATCCAAGGCCACGCCTTCAGAGATATGCTCCGTCGTCTCCTACGATAGTGAAGACCGCATTGCCTGTGTAGAGACCTCCAACATATTAGGCGGTAAAGACCGTACCGTCACAGAATATACGTTCTCCGGCAAGCCGTTGTCCATGGCTGTTACGCACACAGCGGCGGGTAAGTTGACGGCGGAAGAAAGCTATGGCTATACCTACGACGCCCTTGACCGTCCACTGCAGACCCGCTATTCCATAAACAACGGACAAAGCGTAACGCTTGCAGACAACCGGTATGACGAGCTGGGACGCCTGCAGTCAGACCGACGTAACGGCTCTGCGTCACTTGCCACCGAATACAGCTACAACCTACACGGTATGCCCACACGCATCAGCACTCCCCTTTATACGGAGAGCCTGTTCTATGAGCAGCCGCACAATGGCTCTACGCCGCAATACGGCGGCAACATTTCGGCTATAGACTGGTCCGTAGCCGACGAGAGCGACACGTACGGCAAGCGTGGCTATACGTTCAGCTATGACGGAATGTCGCGTCTTACAGCTGCCGGTTATCTCGAAAACGGCAAGCTTAACAATCATTTCTCCACCTCCTATAAGTATGACCTTATGGGAAACATCCTTACGCTCCGTCGTGAAGGATTGCTCGACAGTGGCGACTACGGAACCATTGACGACCTTACCTACAGCTATGAAGGCAACCAGGTGGTGAAGATAGACGATGCAGCAGACGAAAGCCCTAACTACAGCGGAGCCATGCATTTCCGTGATGCCGCCAATGAAGAGACGGAGTATACATACGACGCCAACGGCAATATGCTGACGGACAGCAACAAGGGAATAACAAGCATTGAATACAATGTGCTGGACCTGCCACAAAGTATAAATATCAAGCCGAATGTATTGGGAAACTCTGACAACAATGTATGCTACACGTATTCGGCAGATGGAACAAAAATACGTTCTACATACAAAAAAGGCAATTCACAGGTATTGCCCTATAGACCAAAACCCTCTTCAAGTATCAAGACAAACGGTATGGTGACACCCATGGTCAGATTACTTGAGAACAATTACTATTACTGTTCCAATCTTGTCTACAACAACGACAGGCTTTCCACCATCCTCTTCGACGGCGGCTACGCAAGTGTGGATGAAGGTGGCGGCATAGTCATGCATTTCTATGTGAAGGACCATCTTGGCAGCAACCGTCTCGTGGTGGACGGTAACGGCAACATCGAGGAGGTGAACCATTATTATCCATTCGGCGCTCTGATGGGCGACCGCTGTGGTGTGAGCCGAAACAAATACAAGTACATAGGCAAGGAACTTGATACTATGTACGGATGGAATATGCAGGACCATGAAGCAAGATGGTATGATCCTATCGTGGGTAGGTGGATGGTTACAGACCCTTTGCAGGAAAAATATTTTGATTCTTCTTTATACTGTTATACTGGAAACAACCCTATAAGATTTAGTGATCCTAATGGTCAAGATTGGTGGGATAAAGTAATAGGTTTTTGGGCCGCCATAGCAGATAATGCCACTGGTGGATTAACCAATATTCGAACATATGCAGGAAGAAATGTTTCAGACCCTAAGGACTTCAATGCCGGATTAACAACTGGTGATTTAGCCAGCTTAACCGTGGGTTCTATTGAAAGTGGTACTGGTGCTACTATGGTAGCAAGTGGAACGACTATCACTACGGTAGGACTTGTTGCAGAAGGGCCTTCAGTTGGTACTTCTACGGTTGCCGTAGTGGCTGGAGGCGCTGTTTTAAAAACGGGAGTAGTTTTAACAGCCCATGGGGCTGTAATGATGGCAAATGCTGGAAAAAATCTTACCAACAAAAATGGCCATATAAATGCCAACAGTTCTAATTCTACTCAAAAATCTTCTCAGCCAAAGAATACAGGTAAAAATACTGTAATTTTTACACAAGGAAAAGGTTCTAAAGCAACGAGAATAAAAACTCCGATACCAGATGGATATAGAAAAATTAAAGGTTTCAGTCACGGAATTCCCGTTTATACAAATGGAAAAAATTATATAACGCCAGATGTAGATGGACATAATGGAGGCATTTGGAAAATGGGAAAATCCGTAAAAGCGTTACAGAACAAACATACACGTATGGGTACTTATAATGCTATTTTAAAACGTATTGGAGATTAGTTTTTTACTTTCACTGCCAAATCAAACTTTGGCAGTGAAAGTTGTTTGACAACTTAAAGATTTTTATAAAATGAATTGGCATGAGATTGTAAAATATAGCCCTCAAAAGTATGATTCTAATGGTATATATACTACAGATGAATGGACAAGTATATGGGATGTTGGTAAGAAATTCGATGGTAAATTATTTACTCTTGAAGAATATTTAAGAGTAGAACAGCGTTATGTCTCTGTTATACTGTCTATTATGAAAGCGATGAACTGTAAGTATATGACAATACAATACTTAGAGGCAGATAAGGAATATATTACCAGTAGTATTAAATCTTCTAAGTTTTATAACATTGATTCTGAATTATTAAAATCTTTGCCATTATTAGAAGAAAACCGAAGAATTCATATCTCAAAGATTACAGACATAATACGTTTGTCTTTGAGGGAATATATATATGTTGTATTACGCAATAAAGAGCATAAACTGCATATTAAATTTGGATATGATTATTACCTTAATGTTTCTTGTTCATTAAATTGTGATACTTTAAAGAATATAGTTTATCGAGAAGGTTTATATTTAGATCCAAGATAGTGATGTTCAGAATTGATGAAGTCACTTATGTAAGTTGTGATACTATTCCTTAAATTTGCAGACAAAATCTTTCCGTATATTCTTTGGATTTTTATCGTGCGCATACGCATATCTGCACGATAAAAATCCAAATACGTTCAAATTAGGACACAACGCCACTTTCCCCATTGGGGATTTAGGTTCAAAAGCCTCGAAAAAATGAATCTATCCAAAAGAAAGCTTGTCATACGGCATGCCGGTATACAAATTCAGCCACCAGCTTCTTGCCGTCCTTGTCCATTTGGCGCATACGGAAGTAAAGTGGAAGACAAACTTGTAAAAATATAAGTCTGCTAATTTAAGGTAATTCCCTTACACCTCTATCTCCTCCAAGTCATCCGGCACTATGATTCTTCCCTTGAAGTTTTGTGCGGCTTCCCTTGTGTAGTTCTGCTTGCGTGTGGCTATGGTCTTCTCTTCCGTGTGATAGAGGATGAGGTTCTTTACGTTGAGTTCTGCTGCGAGCTTTCCTGCGTCAAGAGCCGTGCTGTGGTTTTTCTCGTACGGCTTGAAGGTGTCGCGGTCGGCGTAGAGGCAGAAAGCCTCGCACATCATCCAGTCGGCATGTTGGATGTGCTGGCAGTTGAGCGGGTTGTAAGGCTCGTCGCCTAAGCAGGCAAGGACGGTTCCGTCAGGCAGTTCGGCACGGAAGCCGTATTGCTTCTCCTTCGTGGAATGGATGTCGAAGCAGGTGAGGCGGATGTCGCCCACGTCGAAGCTCTCGCCGTCCGTCAGCTCATGGAAGACGACGCGCTCCTCCACCTTTGCCAACTGCTTCTTGGCGAGAATCATGTCGATGATGGTGCGTATGACACGCATCACCTTGTCGTTGCCATAGACATGCAGTTTGCCCTCGTAGCCCTTACATTGCGCCACCATGCGGACGATCCAGATGACGCCCAGCACGTGGTCGGTGTGGGAGTGGGTGACGAAGATATGATGAATGTCGGCTATCTGGATGTCCGCCTTGCGAAGCTGCGTGAGAATGCCGTTGCCGCCACCCGCATCGACGAGGAGTAGGGTGGTGGAGGTCTGCAGCGTGAAGCACGTGTTATAGATATGGGTGACGGTGGCGTTGCCCGTACCCAGCATTGTTATCTTATTCATTGTATATGGCTATCTTGATTACTCCGTCCTCCTTGTTCTCGAATATGCTGTAAGCCTCCTCTATTCTGCTGAGCGGGAAGCGGTGGGTGATGAGCGGCGTGGTGTCTATCTTGCCTTGCTCGATAAGACGGAGCACCTCTTCGCAGTCGCAACCGTCCACGCCACCCGTCTTGAACGTAAGGTTCTTGCCGTACATGTCGGGCAGGGGCAATGTCTGTGCCTCGTCGTACAGGGCAACGACGGTGACGATGGCGTTGGGGCGTGCGCACTGCCAAGCCAGGCGGAACGTGTCCTTAGCTCCTGCTACTTCCAGCACACGGTCGGCTCCGCCATTGTCGCTATTCTTTCTGACAAACTCCTCGCACTCGTCGGGAGTGGTGAGCAGCACCTCAGGATAATGCTCCCTTACGAAGCGGCGGCGCTCCTCAGACGGTTCGCAGACGATGATGCGCTTGGGCTGTTTCAGCATGGCGCAGAGCAGGGTGCAGACGCCAGTCGGTCCGGCTCCGATGATGAGCACCGTGTCTTCCTCCGTTATCTCGCTTATGCGTGCAGCCCAGAAACCGGTGGCAAGCACGTCGCCCACGAACAAAGCCTGCTCGTCGCTTACGCCGTCAGGAATGCGGTTGAGACCCTGCGTTGCCAGCGGCACACGGACGTACTCGGTCTGTCCGCCGTCAATGCGACAGCCGAGAGCCCAACCACCGTGAGGCGATGTGCAGTTGTTGACGTAGCCGTGCTTGCAGAAGAAGCACTCGCCGCAGAATGTCTCCACGTTCACCGTGACACGGTCGCCCGGCTTCACTCCCTTCACGTCCTCACCGATCTGCTCCACCATGCCTACCATCTCATGGCCCACGGTGATGCCAGGCACAGCCCTTGGCACGCTGCCGTGCTTGATGTGCAGGTCGCTTGTGCAGATGCTGCCCAACGTGACGCGTACAATGGCGTCAGTAGGTTCCAACAATACGGGGTTCGGTTTGTCAGTCAAGGCAAACTTACCTCTCTCAATGTATGTATATGCTTTCATTGTTTATCGTATGTTTATGTAGCTACAAAAATACGCTTATTTCCTTAATAATCAAATAAAAACCAATGATATATTAAGCTCTTTTCTTGCTTTATTCAGTGGTTTTGGCTATTTTTGCAAAATTGATAGTTCATAAAAAGAATGATATATTGTACTTTTCTCTTGCTCTATTCGATAATTTTATTTATTTTTGCGAAAAGGTACAATATATTATACTTATGAATATTCAAGATGTAATGAAATCGCAGCGTAAGGCTTTGGGTATATCCCAACAAGACCTTGCTGATATGTCTGAAGTAGCCATCTCCACTATTAAGCAGATAGAGAGCGGCAAAGGCAATCCGTCCTTGTCCACAGTAGAGAAGATAATGGATATACTTGGTATGGAGATTAAATATGAGATACGTAAAACAATTTAAGGAAGTTAAGCTATGAGAAGAGCAGAGGTTTATAATCATGACATACTGTCTGGAGTTCTTGAGGAAGACGCTCCTGGGCATGGCTATATCTTTACTTACGACAAGGATTATATTGCGGATATTGCCAATGACCCTATCTCTATAACAATGCCATTAAGGGAAGAGTCTTATAAATCAGAATACTTGTTCCCTGTCTTTTCTAATATGCTGCCCGAGGGAGCCAATCGGAAAATAGTATGTAGAGGGTGGCGACTTGACGAGAATGATTACTTTAGTCTTCTGATGAAAATCGCAACAAACGACACCATCGGAGCATTAACGGTAAAGGAAATTTGATTATGAGAGATATTAAATGCTGCCCATCCACGCTTGCTGAAGGGTATTGCTCATATTCACCGATAGCCTGCAAAAGATTGTTTGACGGTAAGAAGGTTTCGCATATGCTTGACTTTGAGATTGATGAGATAAGTCAGGCAGGTGGAGCCTTGATAGCCATGAAACGAATTTCCGTTTCTGGAGTGCAGGAGAAGTTTGGCTCACCTGAAAAAGTGTGTGGATTAAGCATACAATCTTGTTAGTCTGAAGAGAAAGAATTTCTTGTCAATGATACCCCGAAGTTGTGCTCTGAAATGCTTGACTTTTGCATTGAAAGATTCTGCA
>NZ_NOVE01000133.1 GCF_002265625.1 Prevotella sp. 885 | reverse complement strand
GTGTGAGAAACTAAATATTAACATTTGTTTACATATTCCGCAAAGGTCGGGCGGTCGTAGCCGTCAGCAAGGACAGGGCGGTCGGGGGGTCTTTATCAAGACGGGTTAAGGGAAAATCCCTTAACAATCCCTTAACGGCTTGATACACAAGCCTTTCGTTTTTCTATCGCTTAAATTTCGTCGGTTTTTGTCGGCGCCAGCGTGCCTAAATCGGGCGAAACTGCCTTATTTCTCGTCTTTTGAGTGGTGTTTGAGCGGTGTTATTTTTGCGTATCATTAAACCATTAAAATCGAAAGACGTATGTCGAATATAAACACCAATGCGACCGTTACACTCACCGTAAACGGAAAACAGGCGGAAGATATGCTCCTGAAACTGAAATCTCAGGCTGCAAACCTCGAAAAAGCCATTGAGAAAGCGGCAGCAGCAGGAAACAAACAGCAGCTCACGAAGCTAAAGCGTGAACTGAAGGAAACCAATCGCCAAATCTCGCAGATTGAAAATGCTGCAAAAGGGGT
>NZ_NOVE01000132.1 GCF_002265625.1 Prevotella sp. 885 | reverse complement strand
ATTCGGAAATCCTCGGATCAGAGATCATTTGCATCTACCCGAGGCTTATCGCAGCTTATCACGTCCTTCATCGCCTCCGTGAGCCAAGGCATCCGCCTTGCGCCCTTTTCTACTTTCTTCGAATCTCCGTTCCTGATTGCTCAGAAACGAAAACCGTAGCTCATACTTTCAGCTGTTGTTATTAATTTAACTTACAGTTTTGCTTGTATCAATATGTCAAAGATCGTTTTTCCGAACCTTATATTATATAAGGTGGAAAGTGTGAGAAATAAGGACTTGAACCTAGATGTAAGCCAGCCTTGAGACCTCTTTTTTCTCTATTTAGTAAGACAGTGCGCCAAGAAGCGCGGGAGAAGGAAAGCAAACCATTTGCTAACCTTAACCTTAATGCTAGACGTTCTAGCTTTTCTAGAAATTCTAGATAATATAGAGTGTCTATTGCTCGTCTCTCCAGAAAGGAGGTGTTCCAGCCGCACCTTCCGGTACGGCTACCTTGTTACGACTTAGCCCCAATCACCGGTTTCACCCTAGGCCGACCCTTGCGGTCACGGACTTCAGGCGCCCCCG
>NZ_NOVE01000130.1 GCF_002265625.1 Prevotella sp. 885 | reverse complement strand
ACGTCCGCCACCTGAAGAGCATTGGAGAGATACGCCTGGTGTGGACATTCAGAGAGTGGCTTTAGGATGTCATCTATGTTGATGTTGCGCTTCACTACTTCTTGGATTTAGACTTGGACTTCGGCTTGGAAGGAGTGGCATCCTCAGGCTGCTCAGCTAATTGGTCAGTTGGCGACTGACTAATTTCTGTTTCTTTAGTCTGCTCCTCTTCGCTTTCTTTGGTTTCGGTATTTGCTGCACTTTCTGCCTTTGTCACATAATGGTCATAAGTGTCCCAATTTGCGTGCAACTTTTTATCGAGATTTATAAACTCGTCGAGTAACGGCTTACGTTCTGAAGCCGGCACCTGCTTAGTAGAGTCCGACAACAAGCGTAGGCGTAGATGGAGTTCACGCATACGGTGAGTGATATCAAGGTTCTCGACATAGAGAGCCTGGATATCCTCAGGCAGCGAGTCGTGATCCGCACGCTTGCCAGCCTTAAAGTCCGTAGCAGGGTTCGTGTCTTTGTTGGAAAACTCTGTTCGACTTGCCACGATAGCATCCACTTGCTCCTGCATGATGTTCACCTCGTCGTGGGCTTCGACCTCACGGCGAGCTTTGAGGAAGGCACGGAGCTTGCCTTCGATGAACTCAGCCTTGCCTTT
>NZ_NOVE01000129.1 GCF_002265625.1 Prevotella sp. 885 | reverse complement strand
CATTAGTTTATTTTCTCTTCCTGCAGGTACTAAGATGTTTCAGTTCCCTGCGTTAGCTCTATCTTAAGATAGTGACTGTCCTTCAGACAGACGGGTTGTCCCATTCGGAAATCCTCGGATCAGAGATTATTTGCATCTACCCGAGGCTTATCGCAGCTTATCACGTCCTTCATCGCCTCCGTGAGCCAAGGCATCCGCCTTGCGCCCTTTTCTACTTTCTTCGAATCTCCGTTCCTGATTGCTCAGCAACGAAAACCGTAGCTCATACTTTCAGCTGTTGTTATTAATTTAACTTACAGTTTTGCTTGTATCAATATGTCAAAGATCGTTATCGTGAAGAAATCTTTATGATATTCTCACGAAGTGTGGAGAATAACGGATTCGAACCGTTGACCCCCTGCTTGCAAAGCAGGTGCTCTAGCCAGCTGAGCTAATCCCCCGTGCTTAAGAAGTAGTCCCAGGCAGACTTGAACTGCCGACCTCCACATTATCAGTGTGGCGCTCTAACCAACTGAGCTATAGGACTGTCTTGTCCGTTGACTGGACCTTCTTAATTATTTAGTAAACAAACTTGCGGTACAAGAAGAAAGGTAAATACTTACCTCACTTGTATAAAATATTTCGAAGCATCTCTCCAGAAAGGAGGTGTTCCAGCCGCACCTTCCGGTACGGCTACCTTGTTACGACTTAGCCCCAATCACCGGTTTCACCCTAGGCCGACCCTTGCGGTCACGGACTTCAGGCGCCCCCGGCTTT
>NZ_NOVE01000128.1 GCF_002265625.1 Prevotella sp. 885 | reverse complement strand
GGCGGATTCGCGCAGAATTCCTCGTGTTCCGCGTTACTCAGGATACCACTAGGCTTCAGCGTGCTTCGAGTACGGGACTGTCACCCTCTATGGTCGTTCTTTCCAGAACGTTCCTCTCACAAGCATCGTGCCACAGCGTGGTCCTACAACCCCACGGCTGCATTGCTACAGTCATGGTTTGGGCTCTTCCCCGTTCGCTCGCCACTACTAGGGGAATCATTGTTTATTTTCTCTTCCTGCAGGTACTAAGATGTTTCAGTTCCCTGCGTTAGCTCTATCTTAAGATAGTGACTGTCCTTCAGACAGACGGGTTGTCCCATTCGGAAATCCTCGGATCAGAGATTATTTGCATCTACCCGAGGCTTATCGCAGCTTATCACGTCCTTCATCGCCTCCGTGAGCCAAGGCATCCGCCTTGCGCCCTTTTCTACTTTCTTCGAATCTTCATTACTGATTGCTCAGCAACGAAAACCGTAGCTCATACTTTCAGCTGTTGTTATTAATTTAACTTACAGTTTTGCTTGTATCAATATGTCAAAGATCGTTTCCCCTGTAAGGGATGGTGGAGAATATCGGGGTCGAACCGATGACCTCTTGCATGCCATGCAAGCGCTCTAGCCAACTGAGCTAATCCCCCATACATTTATTTAGTAAGACAGTGCGCCAAGAAGCTTGGGAGAAGGGAAGCAAACCATTTGCTGACCTTTTCTCTTATTATAGACATTCTAGCTTTTCTTGACCGTCTAGTGATACTAGACATTCTAGAGATTCTAGATGCTATAGCTCGTCTCTCCAGAAAGGAGGTGTTCCAGCCGCACCTTCCGGTACGGCTACCTTGTTACGACTTAGCCCCAATCACCGGTTTCACCCTAGGCCGACCCTTGCGGTCACGGACTTCAGGCGCCCCCGGCTTT
>NZ_NOVE01000012.1 GCF_002265625.1 Prevotella sp. 885 | reverse complement strand
CAAGCTAAAAACATTCAGGGCTGAATTCAGAGGAGTGAATGATCTGAAGTTCTATCTTTATAGGGTAAAACAGTTATTTGCATAAGGAAATGCAGATTGTTAAAAACACAACAATATTATTTGAGCCAAAACTTTGCTAACTGCGTTCGTGGGTGCGTGACTATGGCGGGACGCCATAGCCTCCTAATTTACCACTTTTTTCGCAAGGACAAAAAAAGCGGAGACCGTGAAAGTCTCCGCTTTTTATATAAGTAATATGTTTCCTTCTGAAAAAAACTATCGGATGAAGAGCAGCTCACGATACTTAGGCAGTGTCCAGAGTTCGTCTGATACGATAAGCTCCAGCTTGTCTATCTGGTAACGGATCTCGTCCATCTTCGGTGCCACGGTGTCGTGGTAAGCGATGGCCTTGAGATGCTCGTCTTCGATGCGGTTAGCCACCTTACGAGCCTCAACCAGTTCCTCCACGCCCGACTCGATGAGCTGTGTGCGCTCTGCTATCTCCTCAATGATCTTCTTGTTACGAGAAGTGAGCTTGTCAGCCTGGTCCTTGGGGAAGATGTCGTACATGCTCTGTACGTTCTTGGCGAGCTGGCTCTGATAGTGAGTGCAGACAGGGATGATATGGTTCATTGAGAGGTCGCCGAATACGCGTGCCTCAATCTGAATCTTCTTGGTGTAAGTCTCCCACTTCACCTCGTTACGGGCCTCAAGCTCCTTGCGTGTCATGACGTTCTGGCTCTCGAACATGCGGATTGAGTCCTCGTCGAGGTAGCGCTCGAACACCTTCGGGCAAGATGTCTCGCAGTCAAGACCGCGGCGTTTTGCCTCTTCCACCCATTCCTCTGAGTAGCCATTGCCCTCGAAGTGGATAGGCTTGCAGTACTTAACGTCATCACGAACCACCTCGATGATGGCGCTTATCTTGTCAAGACCGTTGGCAATGAGAGCGTCCACACGAGTCTTGAAGTTCTGGAGAGCCTCAGCCACGGCAGTATTGAGGACAATCATGGCGCTGGCGCTGTTTGCCTCAGAACCTACGGCACGGAACTCGAAGCGGTTACCGGTGAAGGCGAAAGGCGAAGTACGGTTGCGGTCGGTGTTGTCGATGAGCAGCTCAGGAATCTCAGGAATGTCGAGCTTCATGCCCTGCTTGCCAGCCACGTTGAAGAGTTCGTCCTTGTCAGAGGTCTCGATGTGCTGGAGAATCTCCGAGAGCTGATGGCCGAGGAACGAAGAAATGATGGCTGGAGGTGCCTCGTTGGCGCCAAGACGATGGGCGTTGGTGGCACTCATGATGGAAGCCTTGAGCAGGCCGTTGTGCTTATATACAGCCACGAGGGTCTCAACGATGAAGACGATGAAGCGGAGGCTGTCCTCAGGTGTCTTGCCGGGTCCGTGGAGCAGGATGCCGGTGTCGGTGGAAAGACTCCAGTTGTTGTGCTTGCCCGAACCGTTTACGCCTGCGAACGGCTTCTCATGAAGCAGCACGCGGAAGCCGTGGCGACGTGCCACCTTCTTCATAAGAGACATGAGCAGCATGTTATGGTCAATGGCAATGTTCATCTCCTCGAAGATCGGAGCCAACTCGAACTGGTTGGGCGCAACCTCGTTGTGACGGGTCTTGCAGGGAATGCCAAGCTCGAGAGCCTGAATCTCAAGATCCTTCATGAAAGCCTGCACGCGCTCAGGGATGGCGCCGAAGTAATGATCGTCCATCTGCTGGTTCTTTGCAGAATCGTGTCCCATAAGCGTACGACCTGTGAGCATGAGGTCAGGACGAGCCGAATAGAGTCCCTCGTCAACGAGGAAATACTCCTGCTCCCAACCAAGGTTTGACACCACCTTCTTCACATCAGGATAGAAGTAATGGCATACCTCTGTGGCTGCCTCGCTGACAGCGTGGATGGAACGGAGAAGCGGAGCCTTATAGTCGAGAGCCTCGCCTGTGTAAGAGATGAAGATGGTGGGGATACAGAGCGTGTCGTCGATGATGAAGACGGGCGATGTAGGATCCCAAGCCGAATAGCCGCGAGCCTCGAAGGTATTGCGGATGCCACCGTTCGGGAACGAGCTGGCGTCAGGCTCCTGCTGTACGAGCAGCTTGCCGGAGAACTCCTCTATCATGCCTCCCTTGCCGTCGTGCTCAATGAAAGCGTCGTGCTTCTCGGCTGTACCCTCGGTAAGAGGCTGGAACCAGTGTGTGTAGTGTGTCACGCCGTTCTCGTCAGCCCACTGCTTGATGCCTTTGGCGACAGCATCAGCAATAGAGCGGTCGAGACGTGCTCCGTTGTCGATTACGTCGATAAGCTTTTCATAGACGTCGCGCGGGAGATACTTATACATCTTCGCACGGTTGAAAACGTTCTTGCCGAAGAACTCAGAGGGTCGTTCTATCGGTGCAAGCACTTCAAGGGGTTTCTTCTTGAAAGCTTCTGCTACAACCTCAAATCGTAAATTTGCCATTGTTATTCTCTTATTTTATAGTTGTTATTCTTTTTATTGTCTTGTTTGTCTTGTCTTATTTCTTTGCCATCCATTCACGGATGCGGCTCATTGCCTCCTCGCAGTCCTCGCGGTTGCCGAACGCTGTGAGGCGTATATAGCCCTCGCCGCTCGGTCCGAAGCCAACGCCCGGTGTGCAGACCACGCCTACGGCATAGAGCATCTGCTCGAAGAACTTCCAAGAACCGATGCCGTCCGGCGTCTTCACCCAGAGATACGGGGCATTGCGTCCGCCGAACACCTCGAAGCCCATATCGGTGAGCGCCTTGTGCATAAGGAGGGCATTGTCCATATAGTAGTCGATGGTGGCACGTATCTGACGCTTGCCTTCCGGCGTGTAGATGGCTGCGGCGGCACGCTGCGAGATGTAGGACGTGCCGTTGAACTTGGTGGACTGTCGGCGGTCCCAGAGATGATTGAGCTCCACACGGCGGGTGCCGTCAAGCGTGACAGCGGTAAGCTCCTTCGGTATGACGGTGTAGCCGCAACGCACGCCGGTGAATCCGGCTGTCTTCGAGTAGCTATGAAACTCGATGGCGCACTTGCGTGCTCCCTTAATCTCGTATATGGAGTGAGGGATGTCCGCATCGCGGATATACGCTTCGTAGGCAGCATCGTAGAAGATGATGGTGTCGTTGTCAAGCGCATAGCGCACCCACTTCTTCAGTTCCTCCTTCGGGAGCACTGTTCCCGTGGGGTTATTGGGATAGCAGAGATATATCATGTCAACACGATGGTCGGGTATCTGCGGCACGAAATTGTTCTCCGCCGTGCATGGCAGATAGTTGACGTTGCTCCAGCGTCCGTTCTCCAGCACTCCGGCACGACCGCACATCACGTTAGAGTCGATATATACGGGATAGATAGGGTCGGTCACGCCGATGGAATTGTCCCAACGTACGATCTCGCCGATGTTGCCCGTATCGCTCTTCGCTCCGTCGTTGACGAACACCTCGGTGGGGTCAATCTTGACACCACGCGGCGCAAAGTCGTTCTTGACTATAGCTTCGCGAAGGAAGTCGTAGCCACACTCGGGGCCGTAACCGTGGAAAGAGGCTTTCGTAGCCATCTCGTCCACAGCCTTGTGCATCGCCTCGATGACAGCGGGGCAGAGCGGCTGCGTTACGTCACCTATGCCAAGACTGATGACACGCACCTGAGGGTGCGACACCTTGAAGGCATTCACCTTCTTGGCGATGTCGGCAAACAGATAATTGTCGGACAATTTCAGAAAATGCTCGTTTACTAATGCCATATCGTTAGATTATTTTTTTATCATGGGGAAAGCCTTATATTCAAGGCAATGCGATTTCTCCTTCAAACACAAAAGCCGCCGGACCTGTCATATAGACATGCCCGTCGGCTTCATTCCATTCAATGTTTAGTGTGCCGCCATCCATGATGATGGCAGAACGACGTGACGACCTTTCCTCAATGAAGGCAGCCACTGCTGTAGCGCAAGCGCCGGTTCCGCATGCCATAGTGATGCCGCTGCCACGCTCCCACACTCTTGTACGGATGGAGCCGTCGGGCATAACCTGGGCAAACTCGATGTTGCATCTCTGCGGAAAAGCCGCATCATTCTCTAAAATGGAGCCGAAACGAGCGATGTCGAGCGACTTGATGTCGTCAACAAAGCAGACAAAGTGAGGATTGCCCATAGACACGAAAGTGCCACGGAAGGTGCGGAAAGCTGCCGTAAGCGTATCGCCGGCAGTCTCGTCGTACTGTTCGGGAACGTGGAAAGCGGGCTTGAGCATGTCCACAGTGACACTCTCCACACTACCGTCCGTTCCTAAATGAAGATGAAGCGTCTTAACGCCTGACAATGTCTGGAGGCGCACCGACGTCTTCGTGGTAAGTCCTTTCTCATAGACATACTTGCCAATGCAGCGCGACGCATTGCCGCACATCATGGCTTCAGATCCGTCAGCGTTGAAGATGCGCATGGAGAAGTCGGCGTCAACGCCCTCATCAGGATTGCCAATCAGAACAAGTCCGTCGCTGCCGATACCTGTATGGTAACGACTCCACGCAATGGAGGCAGCAGAAGGGTCCGGGATGTCATAGCGAGTGGTGTCAACATATATATAGTCGTTGCCTGCGCCATGCATCTTCGTGAATCTGACCATCTTGTCCATTGTCTTCATAATAATATAATATTGTGTTCTGAAGTTTATCCTTAAATTCTGTTTTGTAAGACATTATGCAACGCCCGGAATGCGGACAAAAGCATAACGTAAGGCTCCTGATTTTCAGTCTTCTTTTTACCTTTTGACCTTAATTAGCCTTTTACGATTGCAAAATTACAACTATTTAAGCAACTCCCAATCATAAGAGGATTGAATTTTCAGTTATTTTATAATAATATTACAGATTGTAAGCATATTTTAGAATTATGCTTACAGATTGGAATAAAAACATACAACAAAACCAGCACTATGAAAGCATCATAAATATTCACAATTTATTATGCTATGTTTTTCTTGGTTTTATTAACTTTTTGTTGTACTTTTGCAATACCAATATGACAAAACGACACAAAATAGGAAAGACAGTCATAAAATAGTTATACAACTCTGACCTATCTACAATCATTCTTTTTTTGACCATCGTCCTCCTCTTCGTCAAGGTGACGGAGAGGAAGGAACGATGAACAAATAATAATAATAATAATGAAAAACACAAAGAAAGGGCTGACACGCCATGCATCATAATGATGCTAACGTGTCAGCCCTTCGTATTATTTATGCAAAACGACCCTCGAGGCGCTCGCGGATAGCTGCGATGAAGCCAGCAGAGTTCATTGTCTTAGGTTCAACGCCCTCCATAAGACCGGCGAGGTCCTTTGTTACGATGCCCTCGTTGAGAGTGTCGAAGCAAGCTGCCTCAAGCTGGTTGCCGAAGTTAACGAGTTCGGGCAGGTTGTCAAGCTCACCGCGCTTGCGCAATGCGCCGCTCCATGCGAAGATAGTAGCCATCGGGTTGGTGGATGTCTCCTCACCCTTCAGATACTTGTAGTAGTGACGTGTAACGGTGCCGTGAGCAGCCTCATACTCGTACTTGCCATCAGGAGAAACGAGCACTGAAGTCATCATAGCGAGTGAACCGAAAGCTGTAGAAACCATGTCAGACATAACGTCGCCGTCATAGTTCTTGCAAGCCCAGATGAAGCCACCCTTAGAGCGGATAACGCGAGCTACAGCGTCGTCGATGAGAGTGTAGAAGAACTCCAGACCGCGCTTCTCAAACTCTTCCTTATACTCCTCGAATACCTCGTAGAAGATAATCTTGAACTGTGCATCGTACTTCTTAGAGATGGTGTCCTTGGTAGAGAACCAGATGCTCTGGTTGGTGTCAAGAGCGAACTTGAAGCAAGAGTGAGCGAACGAACGGATTGACTTGTCGGTGTTGTGCATAGCCTGAAGAACGCCAGCGCCCTTGAAGGTGTGTACAACAACCTCCTCGTGCTTGCCGCTCTCGCCGTCGAATACGAGCTTGGCAACGCCCGGCTCCTCAGCACGAATCTCAACGCTCTTGTAAACGTCGCCGTAAGCGTGACGTGCGATAGTGATAGGCTTCTCCCAGTTCTTCACTGCGGGATGGATGCTGGGGATGGTGATAGGTGTGCGGAACACTGTACCGTCGAGGATAGAACGGATGGTGCCGTTCGGGCTCTTCCACATCTGATGGAGCTTATACTCGTCCATACGCTGGTGGTTAGGTGTGATGGTAGCACACTTAACAGCCACACCAAGACGCTTTGTAGCCTCAGCAGCGTCCTTTGTGATCTGGTCTGAAGTCTCGTCGCGCTTAACAAGACCGAGGTCGTAATATTCTGACTTGAGGTCAACGAACGGAGTGATGAGCTCATCCTTGATCATCTTCCACAAGATTCTGGTCATCTCGTCGCCATCCATCTCTACGAGAGGAGTGGTCATCTGAATTTTCTTTTCCATAGTTTTTATAAGGATTATTAGTTTTTAATTTGGGCTTTAGGGTTGATTTGTATTATTTCTTAGCTGCTGCATAGAAGTTCATCAAGCAGCCGTCTGCCAGGATTTGACGCTCATTAGCGGTGAGGTTCTGGAAGAAGAGGTGAAGCGGATGAACGCCGTCCTTAGCGATTACCTGTGCGTCAATCTCCTCCTTACCTGAGAGGATAGCCTCACGGATGCCGGGAACGAAGATCTTGTCGCCCTGCTCGAACTTGAACTCTACGTCCTTAGCGATGGTGAACGGAACGATACCCCAGTTGATACAGTTAGAGCGATAACGCTTTGTAGCGTACTCGTAGCAAACATTAGCGTCGCCACCAAGCACCTTCTGGCAAGAAGCAGCCTGCTCACGAGCCGAACCGTCACCAGGACGATTAGCGAATACGCAAGAGCCGAATGATGTATTCTCAGCAGAAGCGCCAACAGCCTTGAGGGCGGCAGCTACGTTCTCTGACACATTACCCTCACGGCGTGCGAGGTCTTGCTTCTGGATTTCCTTGCTCAGACCTACATACTCAGGTACGCGGCGTGAGAGAGCAAACTCAGAAAGCTTCAACGGGTTAGAGCGGTATGAGCTGGTCTCGCCTGACGGGATAAGCTCGTCAGTTGTGGTAACGGGGTCGTGGATAACGGCAGCGAGTTCGAGCATCATGTTCTCCTGCATCGGATACATCTTAGGCCAGTCCTTGATGTTCGGACCGTAGCGAAGCTCTGTCTCAGGACGAGCCTTGCCGAAGCCGTTGTATACGCGGCACTTGTAGATCTTGTCGTCGTAAACGTAAGGCTTGTGTGTGTTCTCATACTCAACGTCTGTAGCTGCGGTGATAACGCCACCGTTAGCAGCTGTAGCAGCGATAGAGCGTGCGTCCATAAGAGCCACGAGTGAGAGCTGTCCCTGACCCGGCTTTGAGCCTTCGCGGTTGGGGAAGTTACGTGTGGTGTGGCGGATAGACAGACCGTTGTTAGAAGGAACGTCACCAGCACCGAAGCAAGGGCCGCAGAATGCGGGCTTCATTACGACGCCAGCCTCGATGAGGTCAGCTGTGATGCCTTCGCGAGTAACAGCCATAGATACTGGTGTTGACTGAGGATATGCAGAAGCTGTAAAGTAGTCGTTACCGATGCTCTTGCCCTTAAGGATAGCGCCAGCCTCAGCGAGGTTGTCGTATGTACCGCCTGAGCAACCTGCGATGATGCCCTGGTCTGCGTAAACCTTACCGTCAACAATCTTGTCAACGAGGTGTACGTCTACCTTGTCGCCGAAACGCTTCTTAGCGTCTTCCTCGATGCGTGTGAGGATACCAACCGGATCAGCCTGAAGCTCGTGGATGGTAACAGCGTTAGACGGGTGGAAAGGCAGCGCAATCATAGCCTCCTGTGTAGAGAGGTCGATGCGGATCATCATATCGTAGTAAGCTACGTTGCCCGGCTTCAGTTCCTTGAAGTCCTGCGGACGCTCATGTATTTCGTAGTGGTGCTTAACCTCTTCGTCTGTTACCCAGATAGAGCTCAAGCAAGTGGTCTCAGTGGTCATGATATCGATGCCGTTACGGAAGTCGATAGGCAGTTCCTTAACGCCAGGGCCTGCAAACTCGAGCACCTTGTTCTTAACAACGCCGCTCTCGAATGTAGCCTTTACGAGAGAGATGGCAACGTCGTGAGGACCAACACCCTTCTTGGGCTTGCCTTCGAGCCATACGAGAACCACCTCAGGAGCGTTGATGTCCCAAGTGTTCTTGAGGAGCTGCTTAACGAGCTCGCCACCACCTTCGCCAACACCCATGTTGCCGAGTGAGCCGTAACGAGTGTGCGAGTCAGATCCGAGGATCATGTTGCCGCACTTAACCATCATCTCACGAGCGTACTGGTGGATGACAGCCTGGTTGGCAGGAACATAGATACCGCCGTACTTCTTAGCTGCAGAGAGACCGAAAACGTGGTCATCCTCGTTGATTGTACCGCCAACAGCACAAAGTGAGTTGTGGCAGTTGGTCATGGCATAAGGAAGCGGGAACTCCTCGAGACCGCTGGCGCGTGCTGTCTGGATGATACCAACGTATGTGATATCGTGTGACATCATAGCGTCAAAGCGGATGCGCATCTTGTTGCCCTTCGATCCATCAACGTCGTGTGAACGGAGGATGCCGTAAGTAATAGTGTTCTCGCGAGCCTCGTCCGGGGTAAGGGTCTGACACTCGTTTACGATTTCTTTGCCGTTAAGGAGGTAAACTCCATGATTGATTACTTCTACCATAAAGTTAGATTGTTTATAGTTTTATAGAGTTAAAGGTTTTATTAATTCTTTGAGACAGCCAAAACTGCCAGAGGTTTGGGGTGATAAAATATAGTTAATCGTTTTGTTCCATATCAGTATATATAGAAATGTGTATTGGAGATGTGGTGTAAGATTATTGTTTTAGTAAAAACACGTAAATACGACAACACTCCTGTTCTAAAAACACTGAATAGGACTGCTTCAATACTTACGCTCGCGCGAGTAGTAATGGATGAAAAAATTCTCATTGTGTCCGCACAAAACATCATCGTTCTGCGAACTGTCATTTCACGCGGTAAAGATACATATTTTAAATCAACCCACCAAAGATTTGGGGCTGATTTTTCCTTTTACTACGCTCTTTTCCACAAATGCAAGGCTTCGATTCAGCGTTTGCTATTTCGAGTTTCCAAATTGACGCATTCAGCCGAGAACGCCACTTATGAAGACCACGAGCGACAACATATCGGCACTTCCGCCCGGCGAAACATTGCGCTGAACGAAGCTATTGTTCATATCACTGAGGATGGTGTCGAGGTCAGGACGAGCGGATGCCTCCGCCCCACTCCACTTACGGATTACATCGCGCGATTCTTCCTTCACCTGCCTCATCATGGTAAGCGAGGTGCGATAGACTATATTGGTGTCGTCAAGGTCGCACATTATGCGGAGAAGCGTAAGGTGAAGGGCGTGCGGTTCGCCGTTCTTACGCAGATTGTCATAGAAGGGGAGCCAGTCTGCGAAGAGCATGGGATATCCTTCACGGGCATTGTCGAGCGCTCCCTTGAACGTCCCCGTTTCGGAAGAGGCTGTCTGCTTTGCCTTGCTGCCGTGCGTACCTTTTGTGTCGGGAAATGCGTAGGCAAGTTTCGTGATGGCGGCAGATAGATTCTGCGGCGTCACTACGGCTTTTTGCCATGCCTTTCCTGCTGCGGCGACAACGGCAAGTCCCATCGAGAACAGCGCTCCCTTGTATGTATTCACGCCGTTGGTGGATTCGTACATGGCACGCTCCGCCTCAATGCCTATCTTTACGATATCGTCATGGCACGGCATTTCTTCAGCGAAACCGAGGAGAGCCAGTCTGACAAAATAGGGATGGAGGGCACGGATGCTGCGCGACATCAGCGCATGGTCCATATCGCGGTGCGCTCCACTGTCATGCTTGTCCACGAGTCCCGGCTTGGGAGTGGTGTCGAGTTCGGCATGAAGGGCACGTGTCGCGAGGTGTGCTATTATATAAGGTATGGTGGTGTGCGGCACGAGCTGTGCAGCCTCCTTCAGACAGTTGCAGTCCATTGCTCCACGAACGCGTGATGCGCTGACCGCCGTTCCGCCGTTCTCGAGACGCTTTATCTGAACCACATGGTCCTCGCCGAGGCTCTGCATCATCAATTCGTTATATCTGCGTGTGAGTTCGTCGGTGGGTTCGGTGCCGACAAAGCGAACCTCAGCACCAAGTGCCGGGGCTATATGACGACGGTAAAGATCAAGGTCGAGGAGTATCTGCGTGTCGGTGGCATCCGACAGACGCTTGAGGAAATAAGTGGGGAACGTGGTGTCGCTGATGGCATATTCGCTGCCGTCGCAGACCATCACGTTCTTCAAATCGGCTGTACCAGCCACGACCATCGCCTTGCGCTCCTTGTAAGAGAACACGGAACGGTCTTCCTTGACAACGATGACGAAGAGGCGCTCCACCATACGCGATGCGCTCTCCACAAGATAACGATGACCGAGAGTGAAGGGATTGCAGTTCATGACAATGCAACCCACATGTTTTTTGTCGGAAGACAAAGCCTCTGCTGCCCCTACAGAACCAGCCTCAGCCTGTGCTGCCTCAGCAGCCTCCTTTGCTGTCCGCTTGAGCGTCTTCAGATAATCGGCTATTCCGCCTATACCCGTCTCCATGAGTATAGCCTCCGGCGCTTCGGCAAGCATACGGAAGGACAGACTCTCGAAGAGCTGGCGGTTACGTGGTTTGGTGAAGAGTTTCACACATTGGAAACCCTCTGCGTTTGCCTTGGCAATGAGGTGCGAGACAATCATATTGGCGACCGCCTCTCCCTTGTGTCCGTCCGACACTGCCACACATTTTATGACACCACCCTTTAGTCCGCCGCCAGCCACTATTTCGTCCGTCGACTCATCCACAACGAAAGCGTAATAGTCCATATCGTCATACCTCAGTCCGTTAGATTGAAGGAACGACTCAATACGACGGCGTTGGCGGGGGATGGAGGGGGAGATGGTCTGAATTTCCATAGGTAAAGTAGTTAGTAGTGTTAAGGAAGCTATATTTTTTATTGATTTATGGATGGTCTTGTTCATAGTCTGCCACCATCTGGTTTATCTTAGCCCAGATTTCGTCCTGCGTATGCCATCTTTTTCGCATGCAGAAGCGGGCTTCATGGTCACAGACGAGGCAGCGGCGCGGCTGTCCTCCCACTCTGTCGCGCGACACCGGCACACCGTTCTCGTCGATGATGTCGATATCAAAGAGGCGTCCGAGCGGATGCGTGTCCTCTATTCTTGTGGCAGTGAGCTTGGCGTCAAGGAGTGGCATCGGCGTTATGAGATACGCCTCGTAGCCGGTCTGCAGGTCACGTTCTATAAGGCAGCCTTCCTCGGGGTTGAAGGCATCGCGCATAGCGTCCACTGCGGCGTGCGCCACAACGAGCGACTGACGGTTACGTTTCACGCTTCCTGGCACGACAACAGTCAGACACACCAGTGTTTTTCCCGAATGATCAGCCAGCAGCTGTTGCTGCATAGCATGGCGTGCGTCGCGGCTCGCCAGAAGTTCGTTAAGCGTAACCATATACTGAATTTTAAATTTGGAGTTTTGAATAGAGGCTTATTAGGATTTTTAGTTTCACGCTGTAAAGGTACATATTAATAATGATACGTACAAACTTCATAGCCGTAAATATTATGTTTTGCAAAACATAATGTTTTTAAAACATAATTCCAAGAATGCGGCGTTAAATAAATGATGCGTGGAACGAAAAAAGAGGTTGCAGCTATGATTCTGCCACAACCTCTTTCCAACTGTATTTCAACCCTTTAATGAGTCTGGGATTATCCCTTGATGTTCTTGATAACGTCCATTACGCTGCCGTCGCGGTTCATCACTACGCCGACCACCTTGTCGCCGAACGGCAGAGGTGCGGGGTTGCCGATGACTGAGAGGGCACGGTCGCGGAGTTCCTCGAGAGTAACGAGGTGGAGACCTGCCTGACGCATGCGCTCTGCGATGTCAGGACGAGCCGGATTGACAGCGATGCCGTATTCTGTAACGACAACGTCAACTGTGCGACCCGGAGTGATGAGCGTCGTAACCTCGTCAACGATGCACGGGATGCGTCCACGGAGCATCGGGCAGACGATGATGCTGAGAGCCGAGTCTTCTGCTGTGTCAGGGTGACCGCCGACAGCACCACGGATGATACCGTCGCTGCCTACGAGCACGTTCACATTGAAGTTGACGTCCACCTCGAGAGCCGAGAGGATAACGATGTCGAGGCAGTGTGTTGCAGAGCCTTGCTCGTGCATGCTGGCATACTCGTAAGCAGCCACTTCCTTGTGTGTGGGGTCGTTCTTGAGCGACTCAGCAGCCACCTTGTCAAACGACTGTACGTCGATAAGGCGCTCGATGAGACCTTCCTCGTGCATCTTCACCATGTGAGCTGTGATGCCACCGAGAGCGAACGAAGCCTTGATGTTCTGGTCAATCATGCTCTGGCGGATGTACTTGACAGCAGCCAGTGAAGCACCGCCCGAACCGGTCTGGATAGAGAATCCGTCCTTGAAGTAGCCACTGTTGATGATAACCTTGGCAGCCTGCTTAGCGAGGAGGATGTCGCGCGGGTTCTTGGTATCGCGGATAGCACCAGAAGCAATCTTTGAAGAGTCACCTACGCTGTCCACCTCAACAACGAAGTCGACGTCGTGCTCTGAAATCGAGTTAGGAGTATTGGGATATGCAACGAGGTCGTCAGTAAGAATAACCACCTTGTCTGCATAGTGAGCGTCGGGAAGAGCGTAACCCAGTGATCCGCAGATGCTCTTGGCATTCTCCGAACGTGAGTAACCGCAAGCGTTTCCGAGGGGATCCGAAGAAGATGCGCCGAGGAAAGCCACGTCAATGTGGAGGTCGCCATTAGCGATGGCCTCGCCACGACCGCCGTGTGAACGGAACACTACGGGCTTCTCCATCAGACCGCGCGAAATCTCGTTGGCGAGTTCGCCGCGCAGACCGGAAGTAGAAATCTCTGTGATGACGCCGTTCTTGACGTGCTCGATAAGCGGAGCGTGAACGTCCTGAAGGCTGGAAGCAGCGAGGTGGAGGTTCTTGAAGCCCATTTCAGCGAGCTTGTCCACTACCATGTTCACAACCTTGTCGCCTCCACGGAAGTGGTGGTGGAACGAGATGGTCATGCCGTCACGCAGACCAGAGCGGCGGATAGCCTCCTCCAAAGTGACGAGCTTGGGGCTCTTGCTCTGCAGCTCCAGACGCGGTGTCACGTCCTTATGCTTTCCTTCTGCGTCGTTATATACACTCTTGCCCATAGCCTGGGCCATCTGACCGATGAGAGCTTGTCTTTCTTTCAGTGTGCTCATGCCAAATCCTCCTCTTTAATTACGCCTGAAGCCAGTGCCAGGTCAATTACACGTTGTGCGCGGATGACCACAGGACGGTCAACCATCTTTCCGTTCACGGCGATAACGCCCGAACCCTTCTTCTCTGCCTCCTTGATGGCGGCGATAACGGCGAGTGCCTTGTCGATAGCCTTCTGTGTAGGTGTGAACACCTCGTTGATGATGTCTATCTGACGCGGGTTGATAATAGACTTGCCGTCGAAGCCCAACTGATGGATAAGCTCCACTTCCTTGCGGAATGTCTCCATGTCGTTGAGGTTTGAGTATACTGTATCGAGAGCGTCAATGCCTGCTGCACGAGCTGCCACAACGATGGTCTGGCGAGCCATGAGAAGCTCCATACCCTCGGGTGAGCGCTGTGTCTTGAGGTTAGCGCAATAGTCCTCTGCACCAAGTGCGATACCCATCATACGCTTAGAAGCCGTGGCAATGGAGTAAGCGTTTACAACGCCGAGTGTGCTTTCGATGGCAGCCATAATCTGTGTGCGTCCCACGCAACCCAGTTCCTGCTCCACCTTCTCAATCTCGCGTTCCACCTCAATCACTTCCTCAGCGGTCTCGGTCTTCGGCATACGGATAACGTCGACGCCAGCCTTTACGACAGCCTCGATATCCTTCTTTCCGTAAGGTGTGTTAAGTGGGTTGATGCGGACCACCATCTCTGTCTTACCATAGTCGATGGTCTTCAGTGCGTTGTAGACAAGGAGTCGCGCCGCGTCCTTCTCCGCCATTGTCACGGAGTCTTCAAGGTCCAGCATAATCGAGTCGGGACCGTATATGAAGGCGTCCGACATCATGCCAGGATTATTACCGGGCACGAACATCATTGTTCTTCTTAGTCTTTTCATATTGATGAGGATAAAAGATTGTTCTGTTAGTTGTTTCTTATAAAGGTAAAGATGGCGGTGCGTTTAGTCCTTCCAAACGTCCTTGCCAGTAGCACGTACAGCGGCAGCTGTCACACGTGCGCGGATGGTGCAGTCGAGAGCGCCCTTGTCTGTGGCGTGCACGTCAGCCTGAGTAACTCCCAGAGATGTGAGAGTCTCAGTGATAACCTGACGGATCTGGTCACCGAACTGATATTCCACAGAACTTTGCAGTTCAACGTTCAGTCCCGGCCTGTCGGTTGGGGCAATCTGAATCATGATGTCGCCAGACTCCATTGTTCCGGCTGTAGAGGTTTTTAATTCCATAGGTATCTTATTTTAAGAGTTGGTTATTAAATGCTATGCATCCTTGTCAGCCTTAAGGGTATGATACGCGTATGGGGACGTAAATGAATAAGTGATTATCTGTTTCTACGTAAATACGACAACACTCCCTTTCCGAAAAAAATAAGCTGTTCAAGAGATGTTCTCAATACTTACGCTCGCGCGAGTAGTAAGGGGAAAAAGGTAATTTTAGTATTGTGTACGCACAAAACGCTTTGTCTCAGCGTACATCGTTTTCTGTGTGTAAAGGTACATATTTTATGTGTTACCGACAAAGCTTTTAACAAAATTATTTTTTCGAGTTTGCAGTACAAACATAGGAGGCTATGGCGTCCCGCCATAGTCACGCACCCACAAATGCAAGCAGATTGGGTATGAGCTGCGGGTTCCGCGGAGCGGGACCTAAAATTCCAGATATGGCGCCAGGCGCTGCAGGTCGGCGGGTTTAAATTCCTTCATCCTGCCCAGCTGGTCGATGGATCGGATTTCGCCGTGCAGACGGCGGTAGTCGGTGATGGCGCGTGCCTGATAATAATTAATGTAGGGATGGCGCTTTAGCTGCTGCAGGGTCAGGCGGTTGACGTTCAGGCGACGGACATTGCTGCCGTCGATATGGATGTACGGGAGCGCCTCTTTCGGAAAGTTCTCTATCTCGAGGAGCTGCGAGGTGGAGGCGATGCCACCAAGACGTTCGCGCAACCTTACCACCTGACGGGCAAAATAGCTGCCGATGCCGGGGACACGCTTCAGTGCTGTCGTGTCCGAAACATTGATGCTGATGTGCTCGCCCTTGCTCAGTTTATGACCGTAACGCGACTCGTCGTATGCACAGCCTCAGCCGAACCTGCTCCTCCATGCGATGAAGAACCTGTGCTCTCTGAACGTCCACGAACGTCGCCTTCAGAGGCATAGCGTCTGTACTGGCGTCCGTCGGCATAATATCTGCGCTGCACCTCCTCCAGTTCGGCGGCGGGACGAAATTCGGGGGCTATGCGGATGTAGGGCGCAAGACGATGATATTGTCCCGCGGTCAGTCCGTAGACGCGACCGAAGTCCTCCTTACGCTGAAACACCCCACCCCGCGCCCTATAGCGCAAGATGTTGCGAACCTGCCAGCGTTGGAGTCCGAGGCGGAAGAAAGTTACTGAGTCGGCTGTGTTAGGATCGAAGAAGAATGTCTCGACCTTACGTTCGGTGATATTGTCGTCTGTACGACGGTCTGCATTGGGAGTGAAAGAAGAAACGGCGCCTTGCTCCGCGTTCGCTATAGAGTCGCCCTTGTCCGCCTTTGTCACGTCGTTAGAACCGGAAGGACATGACAAGATCATCATGCTCACTGCGACAACAAGCAGGAGAACAGCCAGACACATAAATGAGCGTCTGTCGGTTCGAGGCATGTAGAAGAATTCTTTCAGCTTCATACAGGTTGGGGTGTTTAAGGTTGTTACTTAATGGACAGCGATTTCCTTACTGTTCCATTATAAGCATTAAAGGTTATGTCAATCTTGTCCACATCGCTGAATTCAGCCATGGGGATGCTGACATACACACGGGAGGTGTAGTATTGTGGTACGCCGCCTTGGTCGTGAACGAAGCGCAAGTCTGCCACCTTTCGTCCGTCCCCGGTGTCAGAGAAGCTGTCGCAGACGAGAGCAATGGTCTGTCCTTGCGACGAATCGTCCATCTTGCCCGTCTTCAGCAGCAGCGCCACATTGACGTACTTGCCGTTCTTCGCCTTCCACACGCTCTCCACTCCGAGCGGCGCGTCGGTCATGTTCTTCACGTCTTCCGGCTTGTGCACAGCCATTACGGGTATCTGCGTCACGGCACGCAGCGCCACCTTCTCCGTCGGCTTCTTGTCATAATAGACCAAAGCACGATATACGGTGTCGGGCTTAGCTGTCCATCCTGCCTTGTAGGGGCGGTCGAAGCTAAGCGATGCACCGTCGTCTGTACTGGCGGCTACAAGCGCAGCCGAAGCGTCTGTCGTGACAAGGGCGAAGTCGGCGGTCAGGTACGAGTAATTGCCGTCGCCCGTGTCGTACGAGTCGGAGGAACATCCTGCCGACATCAGACCGACAAAGGCGGCGGCAACCGTAAAGAGCCGTATGCGATATGGCGTTTTGGGCATAATCAATACATTAAATGTTAAAGGCTCATCTTGTTGATGGCGGGGTTGGCGTACATCTCGAGGATGCGTTCGCGGAGGAACGGCATGTCGGGATTGGGGATGCTTATCTTTGCCAGCTGTGCAGACAGATAAGCCTCAAACTGTGCCTTGTCGGCATCAGTGTAGTTGGCTTTCTGTTCGTCATTGCCACGGAGGAGGTCAAGAGCCACGTAGTTAGACGGATAGAGCGTGTAGCCGCTCCATATCTGCTCGTCGAGGTGACGTGCCACAGCAGCGAAGAAGTCGGTCTTGGGCATGTCGTCAGCCAGCGTCTCCAGCCATTCGTCTATGCACGGAGCACAGCAGTAGGCGATGTGTCCCTTATAGCCCATGATGCCGGTCTGCATGCTTATCACGTCGTCCATCGGTCCCTTCTTCCATCCCTCCACGTCACGACGCTGCTGCATCTCGGCAGCCTTGAGGAAGTCGCAGGGGTCATACTCGTAGCTGATTGCCAACGGTACGATATGGAGCGAGAGCAGGCGCTGCTTCACCGACCCTTCACCTCCCATCGCCATCATCTTGAGGATGGCTTCCTGTGTGCGGTCGTCGGAGTTCTTGGCGCGTCCCTCACGCTGTGCTATCCAGATGTTGTCGTTCTTCTCGCTGATTACGAAGTGCATGTAGTCTGCCATGCGCTTTGACGATACGAGCATCTGCCTCATTGAGAGGCTGCGCTCCACGATGAACGACTTGTTGATGCGCACGAGGTCCTTCACCCACGGCAGCTTCAGTAGGTTGTCGCCGATGGCTATCTCCGTGGTGGTGTCGCAACCTGCGTCGAAGAGCAAGAAATGCAGCAGGGCTGAGTCGAGCACGATGTCGCGGTGGTTGCTTACGAAGGTATAGCGCTTCTTGAGGTCAATGGCGTCATGACGGAAAGTCATTCCTAAGCTTGCCTTTGCCAAGAGCTTCTTCAGGAAGTCGTAGCAGAACGTCTTCTGGAAGTCGAGGTTGGTTTTGCAGGCATGCATTTTCTGGCTCAGCATCTCCACGGGCACGCCGGGATAGAGATAAGCCATCACCTGCTGTACCTGCGGGTCTTTCAAGAGGCGGTCATACACCTCAGGCAGCTCGTCCGGCTCAAAGGGTCGGATGGCGTCATATTGCTTGCGTTGTTCAGGGGTCATCATATCTGATAAGTTGATAGTTAGGAGTTGAGAATTGAAAGTTCTTGCAAAAGCCGAGCGATGACATATTTTTAGATTACATTATATATAGTAATCATAAAAAGTAATCATAACTATCAACTTTCAATTCTCAATTCTAAAATTAAATGATTATACAAACTGGTTCTCCACTATATCTGAGAGCACCTCCTTGATGTCCAGTCCTGCGGCTCTTACCTGCTGCGGTATGAAGCTGGTGGCTGTCATTCCCGGTGTGGTGTTTATCTCGAGCATGTTGATGACGTCGTTGCCCTCAGTGTCCTTCGAGATGATATAGTCAATGCGGATGATGCCGTTGCAGTGGAGGATGTCGTAGATGCGGCTTGTCTCCTCTGCCACGCGGCGAGCTGTCTCGGGATCAATGCGAGCCGGCGTAATCTCCTGCACCTGTCCGTTATACTTGGCGTCATAGTCGAAGAATTCGTTGCTGGTGACCACCTCTGTAGCGGGGAACACCACCGACTTCTTCTTTGTCTTGTAGCAACCGATAGAGATTTCGGTACCCTCGAGCAGCGACTCAATCATCACCTCGTCGCTCTCCATGAAAGCCACGCGGAGCGCCGGAGCAAGCTGGTCTGCATTCTTCACCTTCGATACGCCGAAGCTCGAACCGTCTGCAGCCGGCTTAACGAAGCAAGGCATGCCAATCTCTTTCTCAATGTATTCTTCGGTGTACTTCGATTCCTCGCCGCGTCTTATGAGCAGGCTCTTGGCCACGTTCACACCCCATCCGCGGAGATAGTGGTTGAGGACATACTTGTCGAAGGTCATTGCCTCCACCAGTACGCCTGATGTGCTGTACGGGATGTGGAGCAGTTCGAAGTAGCCCTGCATCACACCATTCTCGCCGGGGGTGCCGTGAATGGTGATGTACGCATAGTCGAACACGACCAGCTTGCCGTCTATCATGCAAGAGAAGTCGCTACGGTCCACGCTGACCGTATTGCCGTCAGGAAGGTTTACCTTCCAGTCACGTCCCTTCACGTCCACTACATATACGTTGTAACGCTCCTTGTCGAAGAAGGAGTAGATTCCCTGTGCAGAGCGCATGGACACGTCGTGTTCTGATGAGTCACCGCCACATACGATGGCGATGTTGCGTTTAAGTGTTTCCATATTATGATTGTTATTCTATACCTATTTTATATATGTCTGTTACTATCGCTCCTCGAAGGTGTCGCGTGTGGTGCCCTTGATGTATCCTCTCCACTTCTGAATGAGCTGATCCAGATCCTGCGGCAGGTCTGAGGTGAAGTCCATCTGCTGCTTGGTCTTGGGATGGACGAAGCCGAGTGTGCGGGCGTGGAGCGCCTGACGCGGGCAGGTCTTGAAGCAGTTCTGGATGAACGCCTTGTATGTGGCAGAGCGTTCGCCGCGGAGTATCTCCATACCGCCGTAGCGTTCGTCGCCGAAGAGCGGATGTCCGATGTGCTTCATGTGGGCACGTATCTGATGTGTGCGTCCCGTCTCAAGACGACACTCGATGAGCGTCACGTATCCGAAGCGCTCTATGACGCGCCAGTGTGTGACGGCTTCCTTGCCGATGCCTGAGTCGGGCGACATGACGGTCATGCGCAGACGGTCCTTGGGGTCGCGTGCGATGTTGCCTTCGATGCGTCCTTCGTCCTCAACGAGGTTGCCCCACACCAAGGCATTGTAAGATCGGTGTGTGGTCTTGTTGAAGAACTGCACGCCGAGCGATGTCTTCGCCTGCGGCGTCTTAGCAACGACCAGCAGTCCTGACGTGTCCTTGTCAATACGATGCACCAGTCCCACCTCGGGGTCGTTGGGGTCGTAGCTCTTCAGGTCGCGCAGATGCCATGCTATGGCGTTGACCAGCGTACCGGTGAAGTTGCCTGCACCGGGATGAACCACCATGCCAGCCTCCTTGTTCACCACCATTATGTCCTGGTCTTCGTAAACTACGTTGATGGGCAGGTCCTCAGCCACGATGCTTGTGTCATGACGTGGACGGTCCAGCATGAGCGTCACCACGTCGCCGGGGCGCACCTTGTAGTTGCTCTTCACGGGGCGGTCGTTGACATGCACGAAGCCTGAGTCGGCGGCGTTCTGGATGCGGTTGCGCGACGAGTGTGGCAGCTTCTCCGACATAAACTTGTCTACGCGCAGCGGTGCCATGCCCGGGTCAGCCACGAAGCGGAAGTGCTCGTACAGCTGTCCTGTCTCGTCATCGTCCTCAGCAGGGGTAAGCAGGGTTTCGTCCTCAACGGGATTGAGTAGTGTGTCGTCTTCTATTTGCATTTAATTCTGTTGTATATATTTTTCTATCTGTTTACTGCTCCGGTCCGGTCACCTCGTGAAATTCGTCCACGTCGCCCGACTCTTCCTCCTGTTCCATGTCATATTCGGGTTCGGGAGCGTCGGTGTAGTTCACCATTTCGGTGGAGTCGCGCTGTCCGTTGCCCACCTGTATGGTGATATAGTCATTCACGGACACCTTGTCGCCGGCGCTCACATGGCGTCCTTTTACGGTGATGCCGTACACCCACTCGCGCTCGCCGTCTATGTATTGCGGCTGCGTCAGCTTGAATCCCATGGCAGACAGCTTTGCCATCGCCTCACGCAGCGAGCTGTTGTCGATGACGTCGGGAACAGTTAGCGTCGGTGTGGACGTGGCGTTTACGACAAGATAAACGATGTGGCCCGACTTGACGTACTCGCCTGAGGCGGGTGTCTGCTCAAGGATGCAGTCGGGCGGCAGACCGGGCACGTAGCCCGTGTCGCTGACCACCACCTTCAGCTTGGCGTCTTCAAGGAGGTAGCTGGCATCGGAAAACGACTTGCGGCGCACATCTGGTATCATTATCTTCTCGCCGTGGTGCGTATAGATGTCAAGTCCGTATCTCACGCCGAGGCATACTGCCACGACCACAAGCGCCATGGCAATCAGATTGCCAAGGAGATAGCGGCTTGCGAGTTTGCGGAGGAATTCGAATGGCTTCATACTTCGTCTTTTCTTCGTTTTGTAAGTATGCAAAGATACGACTAACCGCGGAATATACAAAATATATGACTAAAAAACCTGAAAACTATTCCGATTTTAATGTACGACATAAAGATATTATTTGTAATTTCGCCGTCAGTTACACTTATCCGCTTACATATTATATAAAGGACAGCATAGTTATGAAAGACATAAGATTATCAAGAAAAAAAATCATCATCTCGGTGCTCTTGCTCGTGGTGGTGGCTTTGGCTGGCGTGGTGGGATGGCAGCTCAAGCCTGCCTCTGCCGACGAGATGAAGCGCTGCATGCTCGTCGTGGAGCGCACGTCATGGCAAGCCATCTGCGCCGACGGACACCCCATACTCTTCTTCGACAGCCTCAGCACGGACAACAAGCCGCACGGCGTGACCGCCTACCGCGACTCGGCGCTGCACCGTCATCACATGGCGGGCTGCTGGATAAACACGCTGCCTCTGCTGCCTTCTTGCAAGGGTCGCGTGGCGTGCGTTGACGTCACGCCGAAGAAGCACGGACGCATAACCGCCGACTCGCTCCTCGTCTTCTGCCAACGCTCCGTGAAGGACCAGCTCCGCACGCTGCAACAACAGCATGACGAGCTGGCTTACTATCTGCGCGTGCATGGCGTGCAGGACAACGGCTATCAGCATATTGCGGGTATGGCTCAGTGGGTGAACAAGGAGTATGACGGCGTGAAGGCGGCGGAACGCATCATCGACAGCCTCATCGCCAAGAAGAACGTCAGGCTGACCATGAAGGACCAGAACCTTTACGTGGCTGTTTATCGGGACCAGGCGGGCAAGCTGACCCGTCAGCCTATGACCGTCGTCAGCAACGGCAACGCCTCCTCGCCCACTGTCCTCCAGACGAAGGACCAGCAGACACCGGACGGCGTATCGGCGATGACACGGATGCCGTGGAACCTCTCGCAGACAAGGGACGTCAGGGCTGTGGGATTCGGCGGACTGGGCGAGAACGGTCTGGCGTGCGACACGGTGTCGCCACAGATTATCCCCGGAAGCATCCGCAAGGGACAGCACAATCTGCCACGCATCCTTGCCAGCGACGGCAGCGCTGTGTTTACGGCGAAGGGATGGCCGCTCGGCCTGGTAAAGGGCAACCGCATAGTCCGCATTGACAGATAGTTGTTAGTATGGAGATATAGAAAAAGACAACAAGCAATCATGAATACCAAACACTCACACATATTCTTTTCACCCCTCATAGCATTGCTCCTCACGCTGCTCCTCGCTGCATGCCGCGACGTGCCTTACGACGGTCAGACGGTCCTGACCCGTGGCGGCATGACTTACCGTGGCGGCATCAGCAACGGCAAGTATGAGGGTTACGGACAGCTGAGCATCGGCGACAGCGTCATTTACGCAGGACAATGGCACATGGGCAAGCGCTCGGGCAAGGGTGTCTGCCACGACTCTTTGGGCCACCGCATCGTCGGAACATGGCGGGCGGACACGCTGGTAAGCGGCACGCGCACCGACTCGACGGGCACTTACTCGGGCACGATGAACCGCGACGCCATAGCTGACGGTTACGGCCTGTTCACGAGTCCGGAGAACAGCGTCTATCTCGGCGACTGGGTGGACGGTAAGCGCACGGGCTTCGGCTTTGCGCTGGCAAGAAACAAGCGCCTCAGAGTGGGCGAATGGCGGGCTGACCGCTATCTCGGAGAGCGTCTGGAATACACCACAGACCGCATCTACGGCATCGACATCTCGCGCTTCCAGCACGACGTGGGACGACGCCACTACCCCATCGACTGGAGCAAGATTCGCATCACGCACCTCGGCACCATATCGAAGAAGCGCGTGAAGGGCACCGTGGACTATCCCATCTCCTTCTGCTACATCAAGTCGACGGAGGGCACCTCCATACGCAACCGCTACTTCTCCGCCGACTATCTGGCTGCACGTGCGAAGGGCATCCCCTGCGGCGCTTACCACTTCTTCTCCACACGCACGCCGGCAGCGGCGCAAGCCCGCTTCTTCATAGCCAACTCGAAGTTTCGCAAGGGCGACCTGCCTCCCGTGCTCGACGTAGAGCCGACGCACGCTCAGATAAAGGCGATGGGTGGACCGGCGGTGATGTTCAAGGCGATAAGGACTTGGCTGCGTATCGTAGGCAAACACACCGGCACACGCCCCGTCCTCTACATTTCGCAAAGCTTCGTCAACAGATATCTCTCCACCGCTCCCGACCTGAAGCACGACTACAACGTATGGATAGCCCGCTACGGCGAATACAAGCCCGACATCAACCTCGTAATCTGGCAGCTATGTCCCGACGGAAGGGTTAAGGGTATCCACCCCGAAGTGGATATCAACGTCTTCAACGGTTACCGCCAGGAGTTTGAGGACTTCCTCAGAAAGGAGACAATCGGACAGAATCGCTCCGCGAATTAGGAGTTTTGAATTTTGAGTTTTGAATTGTTCTCGGCTTCGCCTGCGATTGTGAATTATTCAGTTTAGAATTACGGCAGACAATGCAAACTTAGGAACCACAAGCAGCATGGTTCCGCGAAGTGGGACCTACTATCAGAAACCCACTGCAAGCTGCGAAGCAGCGCAGCTGTGGGTACGAACGACAACCCCTCCCCACAACAGTTCCGCGAAGCGGGACTGACATATCCACGATGGTATTGAGGACAGTACATAGGTCCCGCTTCGCGGAACCAAGAGAGAGTGTGAGCGTCTTTGCTTACCCACAGCGGCGCTCCTTCGGAGCTTGCAGTGGGTTTCTGATAGATACGTGTCCCATCGGGACACGGCGCTGCTCATACTGTCATACAGTAACGGAGGTCGCCAGTGGTAAAAAGTTACGTATTACAGTCAGCCTCCGCAGCAACACTAAGGAGCCACAAGCAGCAGAACAAACATAGGAGGCTATGGCGTCTCGCCGTAGCCACGCACCCACGAACGATCAAGCATTAGCTGCGAGTGGCCACGGACAAGCTGACAAAGCAATCTGCGGAGTGCGCTTGCTATGGGAGACTGCGGGGCTACGGCGAGACGCCATAGCCCCGCAGGTTTGTCTTGTCAGCTGTATTTTTTCAGAACAGACTCTTGATTGTTTCTAACTGGCGGCTAAACTGACCATCATCACAAGAAAGTATTGTGAACAGTATCACTAAACCTATTGCTCCTAAAAGCAGATTTATCTTTATGCGGTCTGTATTTCCAGATATTAATGCACGAATAATGCGATATAAGTACATCACTATCATAATCATTATGGCAAGCAACAACACCCAATTGCCATAGTAGACAATTTCTCTGATTATTTCCCTCATAATATGATAATTAAGCTAATAATTTAACACGTTTTTACTGACTGATGGCGTAGCCAATTAATAACTACTAATTAAAAAATAATAACTGGCGATGGCAGGGCTATGGCTGCGAAACATATTTGCGTCCATTCTGGATGTAAACACCATTCCGCTTTCCAGACACCATCCTACCCGACAAGTCATACACCTTGCCATTCTGTTCGGCATCCATCAGAACGCCATCTATAGCAGCTGTCTTAGAAGTGAAGCAATTTTCGTCGAAAACAAGTTTGCCGTTCTCGTAGCAAGCTACGATATGCGCCTCATGCACATATGACATAACCTGCTGTGGAATAAGACCGCCATCAGTATTGCTACCTATTCCTTCAACCCAATAGACATCTTCCTCTCTATTTGGAATAGACAATCTCAGGCGACGGCGATACTGCCCATAACAATATATGGTATCCTCCTCAGCCACTACAGCACCAACCTCCGTGGCAATATCACCTTTGCGAAGACTGAAATCCAACAACAGCACGCTGTTTTTTTCCGGCAGGTCGTATCTGTAGATTTTAGAGTCACACTCATAAGCAAGCCAACAATTTTGCCTGCTTATAACGTCAGGTACAGAGTCAGTATACTCTTTACATATCAACTTATATGTCTGATTCCCCACGATAGTGTCCTTCACCACTTTGATGGTTAAAGGAAACTTACCGTCACGCAGTGAATATTTAACATCTTCCATACAATGCCATTCCTTGCCATCCGTAAGCATCGGAAGATAGTCTTGTGCTTCTGCAACTCTTGCAAATAACACAAATAAGGTTAAAAGAATGATTCTCATAATGGTTAATACTTTAACGTGAATATTAAGCTTTTGCAAATATAAATAAAAAAAAGATGCGAAGCACCCCCCCCGTTAAATATTATAAAAAAAACGAATAAATAATGGCATTTTTGTTAGTAAAACACGTTTTTATGTCTATATTTGCAATAAAACGAAGACCAATTAGTTAACATCTATCAACAGCCAAATTCTAAAGATTATGAAAAAGGAATTAAAATTTAGGACTTTAGGAGTAATAGCTTTACTCGTAGGATTGTTGGCATTTGCGCCAACACTAATGAATGCCCAGACCTTCTTTAAGGAGGGCACGTCATGGAAGACGGAGCTATGGAACATGGAACCTAACCCCAAGATTCACATTCAGATTGTTTCGTTGGACGGTACGGAGACCATCGACGGTTATGCTTCCATGAAAATGTATAGTGAATATGAGAATGATGCTACGTCACGAAAACTGGTGGCTTACATCCGTACAGATGGAGACAAGGTGTTCTTCATGAATCCGGAAACAAAGTCGAAGGCATGGTACTTGATGTATGATTTCGGTCTTAAAGTGGGTGAAGGTTGCTACGTCTACAGCTGCGAATCTATGAATGCAGAGGAAGAACCACGCAGAAGTTACGTTATGTACACGGGCACTAATACCACAGAAAGCGGACTGACGGCAATGGAATTAAAAGAGTATTATGATGAGACGTGCGATGAGTACAGTGGTTCTGGAAAATGGCTGAAGGGTCTTGCTTCCACAAGGGGAGTGCTGTTAAACAGCTCATTCAGTATTGACGGCATAGGAAGCAGCTTGCTTGAGTGTTCTAACAACAACACCTTGCTGTATTCGAGAAACTCTACACAAGTGACAGACATCGAGGGTGCGGAACTAAAGGTGACAGTCAACGGTCTGTCAGTGGAGGTCAGTGGCATCAAGTCGCCATGCAGCCTTACGGTGTATTCGCCAGACGGAGCTTTGCTGCAAAGCAAAATGGCAGAGGCGGGAAATACAAAGATTACATTACCCAAAAAGGGCATCTATCTGCTGAAGGTCGGTGACAAGGAGAGAAAGATTGCCTTGACGGCTGAGTAAACGCAGCTCCTAATCGGGTTTAAACAAAAGGCTTTACGTTAGGTCTTACGAGAATCATTTCTCGACAACCTAACGTAAAGCCTTTTATTTGTGCATGGCATGCGCCCACGAACCACAAGCAGCAAGGTTCCGCAAAGCGGGACCTACCATCAGAAACCCACTGCAAGCTGCGAAGCAGCGCAGCTGTGGGTACGGACAACACACCCCACCACAAACAGTTCCGCGAAGCGGGACTGACATATCCACGATGATATTAAGGACAGTACATAGGTCCCGCTTCGCGGAACCAAAAGAGTGTGTGAGCGTCTTACCCACAGCGGCGCTCCTTCGGAGCTTGCAGTGGGTTTCAGATAGATACGTGTCCCATCGGGACACGGCGCCGCTCATACTGTCATACAGTAACGGAGTATTGTCGTTTTAATCATCTGTCTTGCCATGCAAATATCGTACAAAGAGTAAAAAGCTGTTACAAAATAAAAATTGATTCTAGAGAATCGAAAAGCTGTTTTTATGGTGTTTTGCTGTGCAAACAGCACCCACGCCATACGATAGAGCCACTTTTACACTGCGAAAGTGCACTATTAGACAGTAAAAGTGGCACTATTGCATGATAATAGTGGCACTATTGGAGTGTAAAAGTGGCTCTATTGCAACCTAATGATGCTTGTTTGGTATCGTCATTCATTGCACATTTCTTTTCTTGTCCGCATAAGCAGCTGTGTGTCAGTAAACTATCTCTGCACGCTCAAAACTCAAGAATTTCGCACCAAAGATTTTGTTGTGCGCCGGGCTCATAGTATTGAGCATCAGAAATGCAAATATTGTGTCGGACGGATTTGTGTATTTAACAGGAAATAAATATCTTTGTTGTTCAAACTAAGATATAACATAAAACAATATGCCAAGAGAAATGAAATACGAGACGGCAATGCGACAACTGGAGACCATTGCTGAGAAAATGGAGAACGGAGAACTTGACATCGATTCGCTCTGCGAACAACTCAAGACTGCTCAGAAACTCATAAAAATGTGTAAGGATAAACTCACAAGCACGGAGGAAAACATAAAGAAAGTGCTTGAGGAGAATTAGGATGTTTTAAGTTTTGAATTGGTAGAATCCATCCTACCAATTCAAAACTCAAAATTCCTAATTCAAAATTCGGACGGTATGCCCGTCTGCTATTCTTTCGTTACTTTCACGATCTTTGTCGGTGCCTGCTCCTTGTTGCGGCGGTTGACAACTGTCACCACTGCCTGGGCAAGATTGATGAAGGCAAGACCTGTTATTGAGCTGCTGTCTGTGGCAGCTGGCGTACCGTTGTCGCCGTTCTCACAGATGCTCTGCACGAGAGGAATCTGGGCAAGCAAGGGAACGTTCATTTCCTTTGCGAGGTTCTTACATCCCTCACGACCGAAGATATAATACTTGTTCTCCGGCAGTTCGGCAGGCGTAAACCATGCCATGTTCTCCACAAGACCGAGGATGGGCACGCCCACCTTGTCGTTCTGATACATGTCGATGCCCTTGCGAGCGTCGGCGAGTGCCACGTTCTGCGGGGTGGACACGATCACGGCTCCTGTTATGGCAAGAGTCTGGAGAAGGGTGAGGTGGATGTCGCTGGTGCCCGGAGGAGTGTCGAGGATGAAGTAGTCGAGGTCGCCCCAGTCAGCATCGGCGATGAGCTGCTTCAGAGCGTTTGACGCCATGCCGCCACGCCAGAGTGTGGCTGTGTCGGGATTGACGAAGAATCCGATGGAGAGCAGCTTGATGCCGTACTTCTCAATCGGCTCGATGAGGTCGCGACCGTCTTTCTTTACAGCGTAAGGACGAGCGTCCTCTACGTGGAACATCTTAGGAACTGAAGGTCCGAAGACATCACAGTCGAGCAGACCAACCTTATAGCCTAAGCGTGCCAGAGCGATGGCGAGGTTGGCTGCCACGGTGCTCTTGCCCACGCCGCCCTTACCTGAGCTGACAGCTATGACGTTCTTCACGTCAGGAAGCAGCTTGCCCACTTCGGGACGCGGCTTTGAGAGAAATTCGGTGGTGATGGTCACATCCACGTCTTTCGATACGTGGTAGTGGATGGCTGCCTCTGCCGCCTTGACGGTGGACTTGAGGAAGGGGTCGGTTTCACGGGGGAAGATAAGGGAGAACGACACCTTCATGCCGTCAATGCGCAGGTTGTCTGCCACCATTTCGGCTTCCACAAGATTCTTCTTGTTGCCGGGATAGGTGACGGTTGCGAGCGCGTCCATTATCAGTTTCGGATATAATGTCATTATGTAAAGTTTTGATTTTTGAATTTTGAGTTGTTCTAATTCCTAACTCATAACTCCTAATTCCTAATTTATTTCGCTGTTTCCTTTGAGCTGCGCTTGTCGCGGTGATAGCTGCGATATTCGTCGAGCGGTATCTCTACGTCTGGTTCGGTCAGCTCGCCTTCCTGTGGCAGGCTGAACTTCATGTACTTGATGTTCAGTCCGCGTTCTATCCACATCGACTCGTAGTAGGTCTGGATGTTCAGAATCTCCTTTGTCTGCGGATCGAGGCCGTCGGTATGATATAGGTCCTCGGTGCGGAAGAGCAGCGGCAGGTTGTTGTGCTGCTGCATATAAGTGGTGTAAGTGAAGAGGAAGTTCGAGTCGGTCTTCAGGTGTACGGTTCCTCCGTCGGTGAGGAAGTGGCGATAACGCTCGAGGAAGTATGTGGATGTGAGGCGCTTGCGCGGGTTCTTCATCTGCGGGTCGCTGAATGTGAGCCATATCTCCTGCACCTCGTCTTTGCTGAAGAAGCGGTCGATTATCTCTATGTTGGTGCGTAGGAACGCCACATTTTTCAGTCCTTCGTCCAATGCCTGTGTGGCACCTGTCCACATGCGTGCTCCCTTGATGTCCACTCCGATGAAGTTGATGTCGGGGAACATCTTGGCAAGCCCTACGGTGTATTCACCCTTGCCGCAGCCCAGCTCCAGCACTATAGGGTTCTGGTTCTTGAAATACGTCTCGCGCCAATGGCCTTTCATGTCGAACGGCACGTTGTCGGCTACAGAGAACGGATACTGAAATACGTTCTCATATCTTTCCATGTCGGCGAACTTCGCCAGTTTTCCTTTGCCCATTTCTTGTCTTATGTATATATTGCAGTATGCAAAGTTAGGCATTTATATTAATATATCAATGTGTTTTGCCGAAAAACGTCCCTTTCACAGGCTTGGCTGCCCCTACTTGTCAAGTATCTCGCGCAGCGGAATCATCACGAAGTCGCGTTCGTGCATGTGGGGGTGGGGGAGGGTGAGCGACGGCGTATTGATGTGTAGGTCGTCGTACGTGAGTATGTCGATGTCTATGGGGCGGTCATGGTATTGTCCGTTCACCGACTTGGTGGTGCGGCCGAGCTGCTGCTCTATGTCCTTGGTGGTGGCGAGGAGCTGTTCTGGCGACAGGGTGGTGATGATGCGGACGCACATGTTGAGGAATTTGTTGGCCGACTTGAAGCCCCACGGTTCGGTCTCAATGGCTGACGACACGCGGTCTACGCTGCCTGCCTGCTTGCCGAGGAGGAGGATGGCTTGCTGCATGGTGGCATGGCGGTTGCCAAGGTTGGAGCCGAGCGAGAGGTATGCGATGTGGCTGTTGGGTTCTTGCATTTTCGCTTTTTTTGATATTAAAAAAGAGGCAGCGGAGACTTTGCATTGCCTCACGGCGTGCGTGTCTCTACTGCCTCTATAATGTTATGTTTATACAGCTTTTGCCTTATTTTAGCGGTGTGGTTTTGTTATTCGATTACCACAGTTGTCCAGCCGTGCTTGTCCTCCTCTGTGCCGTACTGTATGCCACGCAGGTGGTTGTAGAGCTTGGTAGAGACAGGACCGGGCTTGCCGTCCTTGCTGAATGTGAAGCGCTGGCCTGTGTCGAGGTCGTCGATGTATGAGATCGGGCTGATAACGGCTGCTGTTCCGCAAGCACCTGCCTCTTCGAATGTGGCAAGTTCCTCTTCCGGAATCTGACGGCGCTCCACTGTCATGCCAAAGTCCTCAGCGAGCTGCATAAGGCTCTTGTTTGTGATTGAGGGGAGGATGGATGTCGATTTCGGTGTGACGTATGTGTTGTTCTTGATGCCGAAGAAGTTGGCTGCACCACACTCGTCCATGTATTTCTTTTCCTTTGCGTCGAGATAGAACTCGCAAGCGTAGCCCTTCTCGTGTGCAAGGTGGTTGGCTCTCAGAGATGCTGCATAGTTGCCGCCTACCTTATAGATACCGGTTCCGAGAGGAGCCGAACGGTCGAAGTCGCGAATGATGACGTACGGGTTGGTAGAGAATCCGCCCTTGAAGTAAGGACCTACCGGTGTGGCGAAGATAAGGAACATGTATTCTTCTGCCGGATGAACGCCTACCTGTGCTGATGTGCCGATGAGGAGAGGACGGAGATAAAGTGTGGCGCCGCTCTCGTATGTCGGGATGTACTCCTGATTGAGACGAACCACTTTCTTTGCCATTTCCACGAAGAGTTCTGTGGGAAGCTCAGGCATCATGATGCCACGGCATGTAGACTGAAGGCGGGCTGCATTCTCTTCTACACGGAACAGACGTACCTTGCCGTCAGGACAACGATAAGCCTTCAGACCTTCGAAAGCTTCCTGACCGTAATGGAGGCAGGTGGCTGCCATGTGGATTTTCAAATACTCGTCGGAGCATACTTCAATTTCGCCCCACTTGCCGTTGCGATAGCAACAGCGCACGTTGTAGTCTGTCGGCATGTAGCCGAATGACAACTCTGACCATGCAATATCTTTCATGACATTCTTGTGTATATTGTTAAACTATAGTGTCTTGTTGATGGTTATGTTTAGATTTGTTTATTCCTATCTGTTGGCAAAAGTAATAATAAAAGGGTGAGTGTGCAACTTTTATCATAATTCTTTTCTCATACGATAGTGCTTTTGCTGTTTTTAACGTATTTGCCTCGATGTTTTCACTTTATATAGAATTCGGAGGTGAGTTTGTCATACCATTCCGAACGACTGCCGTCGGTGTTTTGCAGACATTGTTCGGAGCGTTCCATGCTGACGGTGGCTTGTCGGCTGAAAGCCACAAGGTAACGCTTTGGCTGCTTGCGCGGTGTGGTGCGGACGGCTGTCTGACGTGTGGAACGAAGACCTGACAGATAGGCTTCGGCTATGAAAGGAGATAGGCAGTCGCTCGGAATGACAGCACTGAACTCTCCTTCGTCTGCCAGCAGTCGGGCAACGGCTTGGAACAGCTCGCGATATGAGAGCGAGTCGGTGTGGCGGGCTGTGGCTCTGGACGGGTCGGGATTTTTCAGGCTCGACTCGAAGAACGGGGGGTTGGAGACGATGGTATGGAAGGTCATTGCCGGGCGATAGTCCTGAATGGAACTCTGCACCACGCTGATGCGGTCGGCGAACGGCGATGACGCCACGTTTTCTGTGGCTTGCACGGCGGCGTCAGGGTCAATCTCAATGGCTGTTACCTTGGATGAGGGAGATCGTTGAGCCGTCATAAGGGCGATTAGCCCCGTGCCGGTGCCGATATCGAGGATGTCGCCTTTGACGTTTGCCCATGCCCCAAGGAGCACGCCGTCCGTGCCCACCTTCATGGCGCAACGGTCCTGATGGACGGCAAACTGGCGGAATGTGAAACTCTGGGATGCCATCGCTTATAGGTTTAGTTTGCGCTGTATCAGCTTGCTCCAAGCCTGGAAGCGTCTGCCCTGACGGTTGATGTCGTCGCGTATTTCGTTCATCTGATTGAAGAGTTCGGCTGCTGCGCTCTGGATGGCGTTGGGCTTACGGGCGTTGCGGTCGGCAAAGGGATTGACTATTATCTTTATTCCCTTCGGACGTATCTCCACGTCGATTTCCTCACCGGTCATTACAGGGTCGCCGTCGTAATGAATGACGCCCGGTTGGCTGCGGTGAATGTGCAGCTTCTGACACTTGAATGTCTTTATTCGGGAGTTCTTGTCCAGCGTCTTGTTGAACATGTCGATGCTTATCTGCGGAGCTTCGATGAGGTCGATGGGTTCCATGATTATTACGTCCATGAGTCCGTCGCTCATTGATGCCTGCGGTGCGATGTAGGCATTGTTGCCGTACTGGGACGCATTGGCGCACGAGATGAGGAATGCCTTGTATTGGTTGGTGCCGTTCTCGTCCTGGATGACGTATGTCTCTGGCTTATACTTCAGACCCTCGCGCAGCACGTTCTCCACGTAGGTGATGGGCCCGCGCTTTCCTGCTTCCGCAAACTTCATGCTCACAAAGGCGTCGAAGCCCATGCCGCAGGTGCAGAAGAACGGATAGCCGTTGATGATGCCGTAGTCGAGGTCGTGTATCTCGCAAGTATTGATAATGTCAATAGACTTGCGCACGTTTATAGGTAGGAGAAGGTGACGTGCAAGGCCGTTGCCAGAGCCGCAAGGGATGATGCCGAGGGCGGTGTTGGAATGTACGATGGCACGTGCCACCTCATTTACGGTGCCGTCTCCGCCTACAGCCACAACGACGTCCACACCATCGTTCTTTGCCTTTGTGGCTATCTCTGAGGCGTGGCCGGCATATTGCGTCACGGCTATTTCATAGTCAAACTTCTCATGGTCGATGTGCTCGGCGATGAGAGCTGGTATGCCCGACTTGTCAGACGTGCCGGAAATAAGGTTGATTATGAAAATGGCTTTCTTCTTCATGTGCTTGCTCTTATATATTATATATAATGTATAGTCTGTGTAAAGTGTATTTAAGACTTATATTTTCATTGCAAAGATAGCTATTTTTATAATGTAGGCCCTATTTTTGCACACTAATTTTGCCTTAAACATAGATTTCTAAGAAAATGAAACGCTATTTTACTTCTTTTTTGTAACTTTGCACATTGAAATTACAAATTTTGGGTAGTATACCTACATTTATTTAAAAATGGGACAATTACAGGAAAGATACAAAAGCTATCGCATTCCGCAGAAGTATATGGCGGAAGGCGTGTATCCTTATTTTCGTGAGATAACGAGTAAGCAGGGCACAGAAGTAGAAATGGCAGGGCATAAGGTGCTTATGTTTGGTTCGAATGCCTATACCGGTCTCACGGGAGACCAGCGCATTATCGACGCAGCTAAGAAAGCGCTCGATAAGTATGGCTCAGGATGTGCGGGAAGCCGCTTCCTGAACGGAACCCTCGACTTGCATGTTCAGCTGGAGAAAGAATTGGCTGAATATATTGGCAAAGACGAAACACTCTGTTTCTCTACTGGTTTCTTCGTCAACTCAGGCGTGCTTGCCGTTGTAGTGGGACGTGGTGACTATATTATCTGTGACGACCGCGACCATGCCAGCATCGTAGACGGACGCCGACTCTCTTTTGCTCGTCAGCTTCACTATAAGCACAACGACATGGAGGATTTGGAGAACATCCTCAAGGGTCTGCCACACGAGGCTGTGAAGCTCATCGTTGTGGACGGCGTGTTCTCTATGGAGGGCGACCTCGCTAATCTTCCCAAGATCGTAGAGCTGAAGCATAAGTATAACTGCTCCATCATGGTGGACGAGGCTCACGGTCTCGGCGTATTCGGTAAAGAAGGACGCGGTGTTTGCGACCATTTCGGACTCACTGACGAGGTGGATCTTATCATGGGTACATTCTCTAAGTCGATGGCAAGTATCGGTGGCTTCATCGCTGGCGACAAGGATACCATCAACTATCTCCGTCATACAGTACGTACTTACATCTTCAGTGCCTCTAACACTCCTGCCGCTACAGCTGCAGCTCTTGAGGCTCTGCATATCATTAAGAAGGAACCGGAGCGCATCGAGAAGTTGTGGAAGGTTACCAACTATGCTCTCAAGCGTTTCCGCGAGGAAGGCTTCGAGATTGGTGAGACTGAAAGCCCCATCATCCCTCTCTATGTGCATGACGTGGACAAGACATTCCAGGTTACGAAGCTCGCTTTCGACAACGGCGTGTTCATCAACCCCGTTATCCCGCCAGCTTGCGCACCGCAGGATACGCTCGTACGCTTCGCACTTATGGCTACTCATACAGAGGAGCAGGTAGAGAGAGGCGTGCAGATTCTGAAGAAGGTGTTCCAGGATCTTGGAATAATTAAATAAATAAAAATATTTGAACGTTTACTTGCACGTGTCAGAAGTTATTACTACCTTTGCACTCGCAAATGAGAAATGAGCCTTTTTTCAAAGGTTCTGACATATGCAAGTTAACGTCAAACGGGGTGTAGCGCAGTCCGGTAGCGCGCCTGGTTTGGGACCAGGTGGTCGCAGGTTCGAATCCTGTCGCCCCGACAGAGTGGAGATTCTCAATAATGAGAGTCTCCATTTTTTTATGTTTTATTTTCCAGTGTTATCATATTTTATATTATATATAATGTATAAGATATAATAAGGGCTCAGTGGAAAAATACTGGGGAGTTTTTTTAGTTTCATAGTATTTTGTATCTTTGCATTATGAACATGCTTGAACAATTAGCCCATCTAGTTCTTCCCAAAGAAATACTAGACAATTTCGATATCGTCAAGATAGAAACAGATGAGTCTGATATTGACGCAATGAGTCTGACCATCCATCTAGACGAGCGTATGAATGCTTATCTCCAAAAATCTGAGGAGTATGAATCCAAAGGGTTTATGGATGCTGTACGCATAACTGATTTTCCGATTCGTGACCATAAGGTAATTCTTGTACTTCGTCGTCGTAGATGGAAAAACAAGGAAACTGGAGAGACATTTGTCGACCGTATTAGTGTTACCGAATCAGGAACCCGCTACTCGAAAGAGTTTGCGGCTTTTTTAAAAGAGACGTATGGACATATCCCCGACGACCTGCCGTACGCTTGAGCAATACTACCATGTAAACTCCAATACATTGGATAAACAATACAAGGATGTCTTGAGTGACTATCGTACCTGGTCAGAACTAGAACATGCCGATGAATGGCTTGTCTTTCCTGACAACATGGGGCGTAATTTGGCAATAGACGAGACCTCTATGTCTAACGGAGAATTGCGCACAATCGTCACCAACAGGGACAGACACGGAAAAGACCAATGTCTGGTTGCAATTGTCAGGGGCGTTAAGTCAGAGGACGTTATCAATGCCTTGAAGCATATACCTGAAGCACTTCTGAATATGGTTGATGAGGTCACATTAGATTTGTCAGACTCCATGAGAAAGATTGTTCGCACATGCTTTCCCAAAGCAATGAGAGTAATAGATAGATTTCACATACAGAAGCTTGCTTGCGATGCTGTGCAAGAAATGCGCATTAAGCATCGTTGGGATGCTATACAAGAGGCCAATGACGACATGGAGAATGCAAAACTTGAAGGACGCGAATATGTGCCTTTTCGATATGAGAACGGAGATACGAAAAAGGAATTGCTAGCAAGGAGTAGGTATCTTCTTTTCAAATCAGGAGAGAAATGGACACTATCACAAAGCAAGAGAGCAGAGATTCTATTTAGAGAATATCCAGATTTGAAAACAGCATATGGACTCTCGCATTCTTTGAGAATGATTTTCTCAAAAAATACTATTAAGGATGCTGCAAGACTTTCTATGGCTAAATGGTACAATAAAGTGGAAGAAGCAGGCTTCCGTTCTTTCAATGTTATTGCTGCAACATTCTATGAACATTACGATGATATTCTTAACTTTTATAAAAATAGATCATCTAATGCTGCAGCTGAATCCTTTAATGCGAAAATCAAAGCCTTCAGAGCATCACTAAGGGGTATCGTTGATGAAAAGTTCTTTCTGTATCGACTTGCAAAGATTTATGCTTATCCCCACTAAATTTCCACTGAGCCACAACATGCTCTATACTTACGTAACGTCATGGAATCCAGCTTATGCTCTATACTGGAAGGACGCCGAGACGCATGCCGACTTCTATATGTATTATCCATACACCTCGACCATCACAAGTGTTGACGCAATGCCCTTTAAGGTCAATGCAGACCAAAGCAGCGAGGCTGCTTTCAAGGCCTCTGACCTGATAGTAGGTTCTACATTCGATGTTGTTCCAACTGCTTCCCCCGTGAACATCATGGCAAAGCATATCATGAGCCAGGTAGCGATTGTGCTCAAGGCAGGAGCGGGATTTACAGAAAGCTCGCTTGCTGCTTCAAATCCGTCGGTGAGGATCAACAATCTTATCACTTCGTCAACGGTTAACCTCAGCACGTCGGAAGTAACAATGAACGGAACAGCAAGCAATGTCATACCTTACAAGGACGGCAATGTCTATCGCGCCATTGTTGTTCCGCAGACGGTGACAGGCACCAAGCTTATAACCGTGACGATTGACGGATATGAATATAAGCTCTCCCAGAACATTACCTTCGTAAGCGGAAAGCGCCACACGATTAATGTGACTGTCAAGAAGATAAGCAACGGCGTGAATGTCACTATCGGAGAATGGGAAGACGACGACGTTGATTATGGTGGCATTACAAGCTAATTATGATATAAAGTAATGTATATATGAACTTTTAAAAACATTGCATTTAATATGGATTATAAGACACACAAAAACTCTTATATATTTACAGTTGTATTAGCTCTTTGCATGATGCTTGCCGCTTGTTCCGACTCGCTCTTCGATGAGGCAGGCGGCAAGCTGAACAGTGAAGATCGCATACAGTTGTCGGGCGACATCACACAGCTCTCGGTGACGCGCGTCAATGACAGCGGCTTCTGTGACGGCGATGTGATGGGTGTGTATGTTGTTGATTATGATGGCGGCACACCTGGCACATTGAAGCCCGACGGCAATCGTGGTGACAATGTTCGCCACACGTATGAAGAGGCCAGCAACCATTGGAATTCTGCTTACGACCTTTTCTGGAAGGACAAGCACACACATATCGATGTGTATGGTTACTATCCCTTCGCCAATCCCGAGAGCATCGACGACTATCAGTTTGAGGTGCAGAAAGACCAGAGCAAGGCTTCGGAGGACGGCGAAATGGGCGGCTATGAGGCGAGCGACTTCCTATGGGGCAAGGTGGGCGACGTGGCTCCAACGACCAACGTCATCCGTCTGCCGTTGTCTCACCGTATGTCCAATGCCCGTGTAACACTGATTCAGGGTTCGGGCTTCGCAGAAGGCGAGTGGGCGAATACAGAGAAGATAGTGCTTGCGCCGAACCTGGTGCGCAAGGCAAGCATCAACCTCGCCAACGGAGAGGTGAAGCCAGCCGGAAGCGTGGAGAGTACAGCCACAATACCCTCGCGCGTAGGCGACGAATGGCGTACCATTGTAGTGCCCCAGACCCTGAAGCCCAGCACCACATTGTTCAGTATCACCATTGGCGGCGTGCCTTACAAGTTTGCCAAGAACGAGGCTCTTACGTACGTTGCCGGAAAGATGATGAACTTCGGCATCAAGGTGGACAAGAAGGCTGCATCAGGTCAGTATAAGCTGACATTGGTGAGCGAGAGCATCACGCCGTGGGAGAACGACCTCGTCAGCCATGATGCCACCGCCAAGGAGTATGTGATTGTCAATTCCACTGCCGGACATCTGAAGGAAGCCATAACTGCGGCTAATAAGGACTATACGAAGGTCCGAAATCTCAAGATTACTGGAAATATTAATGCAAAGGATTTCTACTTCATGAGAGATTCTATGAGCCGTCTGTCGGCATTGAATTTGAAAGAAGTTCGAATAAAAGGATGGGGAATGAACGAAGAGTATGAAGAGAATATGGATGATCAAATTCCAAATAGTGCTTTCTATTTCATTCAGACTGTGGGAGGAAGTAATAGTCTCAATAGAATAGTTCTTCCTGACACTTTAAAATCTATAGGTTCAAATGCGTTCTACGGCTGCAAATATCTGTCAGGTTCTCTTATAATCCCTGAAGGTGTGACAGAAATTAAACGTGGAGCTTTCAAAGGATGTACCGGTCTAAATGGAATCTTATCTCTTCCATCTACTCTAAAAAAATTAGGAAATAGAGGCAAAGATGACATGAGTGATGAAGGAACTGACTATTATGGAGGCGTATTCCAAGATTGTAGAAATCTTACAGGAAATTTAAATTTGCCAGATAATTTGGAATTAATTAGAGGATATTGCTTCTCTGGATGTAATGGATTTTATGGTGAATTAAGGTTACCTTCTAAACTTAAGAGATTGGGTAATTGTGCGTTTAGTTATTGTTCTGGTCTCACAGGCTCGTTATCAATACCACAAGGTATTACCGCCCTACCATCTGAAGCATTTCATAACTGTGGTTTTAACGGAACACTAACTTTACATGATGGTATAACAAATATTGCAAACGATGCTTTTGCTAACTGTCATTTCAAAGGCGAATTACACTTGCCAAAAAGACTAAAAGTCATTTCGGAAAACGCCTTCTGTAATAATGATTTTTCTGGAAAGTTAACATTACCATCTACCCTTACCCATATCGCTAGCAACGCTTTTGCCAACAATTGGCGATTGATGGGAGTTCTTGATATTCCTGATGAAGTAGAAAGTATCGGTGAAAGTGCGTTTGCAAACTGTAAAATGTTGGAAGGTCTGGTATTGCCTGAATCGTTGGAAACCATACGTAGAGGAGCATTCGAGAACTGCTTCGGTATAGGTTCGATTGTATGTAAGGGAACAATGCCTGCATATATAGAGAGCGGTGCCTTCGATGGCGTAGCCAAGGACAACTTCACCCTTGAAGTGCCGGAGTCTGCCATTTCGCAGTATCAGGCAGCCAGCGGTTGGTGCGACTTTAAGCGCATTGCAGCCCATCACGAGCTGGTATGTCGTCCGTCCGTGGCATGCGCCTTGAGCACACAGCATAAGCAGAAACTGGTGATTAATGCCGAGGGCGAGTGGGAAGTGGCAAGCAAGCCCAGCTGGTGTGAGGTGTCTCCTGCCAGCGGCAATAAGAAGACTGAGGTGACCCTGACTATCAAGGGTATGGCAATGACCTCTGGCAACCGCGAGGGCAAGGTGGTGTTCCGACTGAAGAACAAGGACTATACCCACGAATGCAGCGTGTCGCAATATGGTTATAAATATGGCGAGGATGAATGGATACCCCTGCAAAAAGCCACCAAGGGACGCAACGGCGGCATCAATATTGTGCTTCTCGGCGACGGATATAACGCCAAGGACATTGCCGATGGCGACTACCTGAAGCACATCAAGCAGGAGGTGGAACACTTCTTCGGCATAGAGCCTTACAAGACTTATCGCAATTACTTCAATGTCTATACAGCCGTGCCATTGTCTACAGAGACTGGCGTGGGAACTGTAAACACCATACGCTACAACCGATTCAGCACCACCTTCACCGGTGGCGTGGGTCTGAAGGCTGACTATGACGAGATATTCAGCTACGCTCTTGGCGCACCGACGGTAAACAAAGACAACCTAAAAGAGACATTGATAATCATCGTGCCCAACTCCACCGACTACGGCGGCATCTGCCAGATGTGGCCAGACGGTTCAGCCATAGCCTTCTGCCCTCTTAGCACATACGGCTATCCGCTCGACACGCGTGGCGTGGTGCAGCATGAGGCAGGCGGTCACGGATTCGGCAAGCTCGGCGATGAATACATCTATCACAATGCCTTCATCGATGCTTGCAGCTGTACCTGCTGCGGTCATGTCATGGAATTTAACAGTGCGAAGTCGCTCGGCTGGTATGACAATCTCTCGCTTACGGGCAAGATGCACAATGTAGGCTGGAGCCATCTCATCTTCGACGACCGCTACAGCGACATCGTTGACATCTACGAGGGCGGCTATATGCACAATCGTGGCGTGTTCCGCTCGGAGCAGAACTCCTGCATGAACAACGACATACCCTACTACAGCACCATCAGCCGTGAGAGCATCGTGAAGCGCATCAAGCGATATGCCGGCGAGACATTCTCGTTTGAGGAGTTTGTCAAGTATGACAAGCGCGATGCAGGGGACGTGACACGCGGTGTGAACACGGACAACAAGCTCAATGCACATACCTATCAGCATACCCCCGTTATACATAAGGGCAGTCCGCTGAATATGAAGAAAGTGAGAAGACACCGTTGAGTAAGTCATAAACTTGAATTTCTAAAAGAATAAATATGAAGAACTATATAATAAGATATGCCAGTTTGGCGTTAGCTATATTAGGAGTGGTGGCTTGCAGTGAGGAGCATGAAACGGTTCCGAGTCAAGACGCCAAGTCTACGCCGATGTCTTTCGTGGTGACTCATCCGGGTCAGACCCGTGCCACAGCTACAGCCTTTGAGCGTGATGACAGAATAGGTCTGTATGTAGCTGATGTAAATGCCCCGTTGGAGTTGGGCGGCAATCTGGTTAACAACGAGGCTCTCACCTTTGACGGCAACAAATGGGCTGCCAGCCGCACCCTGTTTTGGGACAAAGGTTCGTTCAATGCTTACGCTTACTATCCGTACATCAAAGAGATAAGCAGCATTACCGACCAGCCCTTCAGCGTCAGCACCGACCAGAGCACAGCCAAGACGGCCACCGCTCTCGGCGGTTATGAGGCGAGCGACCTGCTTTTTGCAACAAGCAAGAACATCATGGCTTCGGTTTCCCCAATCAGACTCACCTTCAAGCATATCATGAGCAAGCTGAAGATACGTCTGATAAAGGGTGAGGATTTCGAGGGCGACATGCCCACCACCGCCACGGTGTATATCCACAACACCGTGCCAACAGCCACCGTGGACCTTCAGGCTGGAGTGGCTACACGCTATGTGAAGGGCACGCGCCAGACCATCACGGCACATCAGGACGGCGATACGAGCTATTCGGCCATCATTGTGCCGCAGCGCATTGACAACCGACAGCCGCTCATCGAGGTGGTGATGAAGGGTGTGAGCTATCTTTTCGAGAGCAAGTTCCAGTTTAAGCCAGGCACAGAGCACCTTGTAAATCTCATCATATCCGACAACCCGGATAAGGTAAAGATAGATATCGGCGGAGAGATACAGGACTGGCAATAACTCTATTTGAATGAAGAAAATAACCTGCATATTGTCAGCCGTAGTGCTGGCACTTACCCTATGGGCAGTAGCTTTATGGCTGCTGCCCTTTGGTGATTATAATGATAACGTCAAGGAGACGCGCTATGGAATGAACGAAGGCATGGAAGTGGTGGAGCAGACCGTGGCTGACGGTCAACGTCAGTATATAGTGGAGGACGCCCGCGGCAACATGCTCTTCCGCATTCCGCTGCGTGGATGTATGATAGACACGCGCTTCCGTAGCGGCAGACTCCGCTTCCGCGAGATGGCGACAGGACGAGAAGGATATGTAGACACAAACGGTATGGTTACATTCACGGCTGGAACAATGGGGCAAGCCAAGGCTGTAGTGCCCGAAGACAATCTGACGCAACAGAGTGTGGACATGCAAAGCCAGACCACCGAACCTGCTTCTACGTCTGCCCAGCCACGTCGTGAAAACCATGTCAAGGCGGTAAGGCTGAGCCAGACAGACATCCGCAAGATAGCACAAAGCAGTCCGTTCTACAACGAGGCGGCAAAGATAGTGAAAGGAAAACTCACGGAGACTGATGCTTCGCGCCGCCGGCAGATACTCAACTACTGCGAACATCTGCGCACGGCATACACCACCAAGGACATCGACTTCCTCCGTCAGGTCTTCAGCGACGAGGCTCTGATTATTGTTGGCAATGTGGTGAAAGAGTCGGCTACGACTGCCGGCATTGGGTCTGACCAGCGCGTTACTTACGCCCTGCACACCAAGGCTGACTATCTCTCACGCCTTTCCAAGGTGTTCGGCATGAACAAGAGCGTGGACGTCAAGTTCTCCGACTTCCGCATCATGCGCCATCCCACGAAAGACGGCATCTACGGCGTGTCCTTGCGCCAACAATATAAGAGCGATCGTTATGCGGACGACGGCTGGCTGTTCTTGCTATGGGACTTCCGCAATGCCTCCATGCCGCTCATTCATGTGCGTACATGGCAACCTTCCGCCACGGTCGGTGGTGGCGAAGGAGTGATAGACATCTCCGACTTTAATCTTGAATAGACCGTCACTTCCGACTTTAATCTTGAATAGACAAAATATTGTATTATGCTAAACAATAGTTCACGGACAATAAAGTTGAGCTTTACGCTACGTAAAGTGGCGCTTCTTGTGGTGTATACAGCCGCTTTATGGTGTCTGTCGTTGCACGATGCCAAGGCAGCCGTTCCTACGGACAGCACATTCTCTGTGGAGAGTTTCCGTCAGTTGCCCACAGACGTGAGCGCCTTCATCGATGCCGTCCGCGACCTTAACGACGAGGCTTGTGCCCTTCTGAAGGTTGTGGCTCCTGCCGACTTCGCCTTCTCTTCGCCGTTGGGCATCGTGGAACGTCGCGACAAGGTGGGCGAGATATGGCTTTTCCTTCCCAAGGGCAGCAAGAGCATAACGCTGAAACATCCCCAATGGGGAGTGCTGCGCGACTTTCAGTTCGGCACAAAGCTGGAGAGCCGCATGACCTATGAGATGCGTCTTCGCCTGCCGCAGACGGCGGTGGTGGAGAAGCACGACACCATCGTATACACCCAGACCATCGTCGACACCGTAACCGTGGCGCCGCTCCGACGCGTGGTGCCGCTACATGCCTACACGTTGCTCACAGCCTCCATGCATACCGACGGGCCTTCGTGGGGCGTTATGGCAGCCATGATGAGCCGTCATGGTGGCTATGTGCATGCCAGCACCAATCTTCGTTCCGCCCAAAAGACCATAGGAACATGCAACCGCGAGGGCTATCGCAACGGAGCTGCAGCCGTTAAGCCGTATTACACCGGCAAGACGCAGACATCCGAATACGCCATTACTGCGGGCCTGATACACCGCATAAACGACAACCTTAACATCTTTGAGGGAGCAGGTTACGGTAGCCTGACCACGGCATGGCAGCTTGCAGAAAGCGAAGGCGGAGGATGGCTTCGCAATGACGGACTCACCCACAAGGGAGTGGCGGCAGAGATAGGTGTCATCTTTACAACGGGACGACTGAGCCTGAGCGCCTCTACGCTTACCATCGGCGGCAGCCAATGGCAGGGATGCGTGGGCATTGGCATACGTATAGGCAAAAACCGCGTGACCACAAAGCCCGTCAAGCTTTGACCGACCGTATAAATATATACGGTGAATCAAACTATATATATGAATCATAACTTAAATCTTAATATGTTCCATCGTTTATATTTCGCATTCATGGCCGTCCTGACGCTTATGTGTTCGTGCAGTAGTGACAGACCGGACAGCCTTGAGCCGCATTTGCATACGCTGCAAGCCACCGACATAACCCGTACGGAAGCCACCATTTCCGGAATGTGCCAAACGGACAAGGCTACGCAGATGCCGCAGCTGTGGTTTCGTTACGGCACGGACGAGAGTATGTCTGAGCGTTCGGACGTGCTTGACAACGTGGACGGAAGTGTGAGCATGCGCTTACGCAACCTCACGGCTGGCACCACATATTACTATATGCTGCAAGGCGGCAACGGCACGGCTGTGCTGTCCGGCGAGCCTCTCAGTTTCACGACCCTTCCTAACCTGCAGCCAACAATGGGCGAGGTGAAGGTGTTGAGCAGCAGTCCTATGAGTGTGATTGTGGGCTACAGCATTGCCGACGACGGTGGCGACGATATAACCGAAAGCGGTTGTCGAGTGGTGCGGCAGGACGGAGCCGACATGGACGGCGGCAGCGAAAAGCAAATCACCATAATGCAGACAGGCTCAGTAAGCGCTGATGGATTATTCCGTCTGCGCATAGGCAATCTGCAGCCAAACACTACATACGTCATCTCGGCGTTCGCAAGAAACAGGAACGGTGAGGTGGTGGGCGAACCACTTTCGTACACCACGTCTTCGGCAGTAACCCTTGATACGCCGGGCATGCTGTCCGTTGTCATTGGCGACGACATATATAAATACACCACCATCACGATAGCCGGACCTCTTAACGGCGACGACCTGCGCACTCTGCGCCACATGGCAGGACTCGGCATCGACGGCAGCGCCACAGACGGACGCCTCGCCGACATCGACATCTCCGGAGCCCGCATCGTTGCCGGAGGCGGCACGTATGACGCGTCGCGCTATTCCGAGGACAATGTCGTAGGAGTGGGGCTGTTTGCCTCATGCGTAAATCTGAAGAACATCAACCTGCCCATGGATGTCGTTAGGATAGAAAAGGATGCTTTCCTTAATTGTTCCTCGTTGCGCAGCATCGTCATTCCTGCCTCAGTCAACGACATTGTGCCCTCAGCAGGCTGTACGTCGCTCGAGAACATAAGCGTCTCGGAAGCCAACACAGCCTTTGCAAGCCGCGACGGAGTGCTTATGAGTCGTGATGGCAAGAGCATATTGTGGTTCCCGATGGGCAAGCGTGGCGAATACTCGTTGCCTGCCACAATCACGGCAGTAGGAGCGTATGCTTTCCGCGACTGCAGCCTAGAGAAGTTCGTCTTCCCTGCAGGACTTGCAAAGATAGGTGAGTGCGCCTTCTATAACAGTAAAGTGAAGGAGGTGGTGCTCCCTTCCACGCTGAAACTGTTGCCCACGGGCGTGTTCCAGAAATGCGCCAGCCTGAAGACTGTGCGCTTAGGCGACGACGTGGAGCTGCTGTCAGACCGCGTGTTTGACGGTTGTCCGCTTGCCGATCTATACATCAGCGCCCCTACGCCGCCAGTATGCAGCCCCAATACGTTTACCACAACCGGCACCGACTTTACCAAAACCTGCCGTCTGCATGTGCCGATGGGCAAGAAGAAATTTTATCGTGCCAATTCTAAATGGAATGTTTTTGATAATATCGTAGAAGAATGAAATCACCGGAGATAGAAGAACTCAAGCGTCTCGTCAAGGAGAAATACGAGGACACACTTGCCACGTCCACCGACTTCGAGGTGTTCTCGCTTATGCTTAAGAATAAATATAATGCCAATGTGTCGACATCTACGCTAAAACGGCTCTACGACTATGTCGGCGACGAGCACAAGCCACGCATTTCCACCCTGAATGCGTTGTCGCGTTATATCGGTCATCCTGACTTCAGCAGGTTCGTGGCATGGCTGAAGACCAGCCCTTGTTACAACTCGTCGTTCTTCAATGCCGACCAGCTCATGAGCAGCGACCTTCGTTGCGGCGACGAGGTGGAGATAGGGTGGAGACCTAACCGCATGGTACGTCTGGAATACTTAGGAAACAGCCGCTATACAGTCATTGAGTCGAGTAACAGCAAGATGTTGTTTGGCGACGTCTTTGTCACGGGATGTTTCATCGCCGAGCAACCGCTTTACCTGCCGTTCCTCGAGCGTAGCGGCGAGCGTACGCCTCCGTTCGTGGCTGGACGCAACGGCGGACTCTCTATAGTCAGAATTTTAAAGACATGCGACAATGAATGACAAGCAACCGACATCAGGATTCGTGTCTGACATAGGCGACGAGAGCGACTTCAATTCTACGCGTCATAACGGCGGATTCACGAACATAAGCGAGGCTTACGTATCTAAATCAGGCTTCACGCGCATGTTTTCTGCCGTTCGTTACGGCAAGCGCTATATGCTGAAATGCCTGAAGCCTGACTTCGCCTACACACCGACATATCGCCAGGCACTCATGAAGGAGTTCGAGATAGGGCTGCAGCTCGACCATCCCAACATCTGCCGCACCATAAGCATGGAGCCGGTGGGCGAACTGGGCGACTGCATAGTGATGGAGTATGTGGACGGCGAGACGCTCGAAGCGGCTGTCAAAGGCGGCAATATGACGGAGGATAAGGTGCGCAAGATAGCCTCCCAACTGCTCGACGCCATGGAATATATGCACGCCAAGCAGACCGTGCACCGCGATATCAAGCCTTCAAACATCATGCTCACCCATCGTGGCGGCGACGTGAAGCTCATCGACTTCGGACTTTCCGACAGCGAGACATTCTGCGTGCTGAAGATTCCGGCTGGCACACGCGGCTATATGGCTCCCGAACAGCTCAAGCCGGATGCCCAGAGCGATCCCAGCGCCGACATCTATTCGTTCGGAAAGGTGCTGGAATATATGGCTGAGGCTGTGCGTAGCAAGAGTCTGGCAAGGGTGGGGCAGAAGTGTGCCGCTGCCGACCGTGCCCGCCGTCCTGCCGACATAGCACAGGTAAGGCGACTGATGACAGGCAAGGTCAGGTCATTAGCCGTTGTGAATGCTGTACTCGTGGCATTGGCATTGGTGCTGCTCGTCGTTATCGGCGTGATGATGAACGCACGCCAGACCGCCCCAACAAGCACGCCGCCCACCGACTCAGCTTCCGTTGGAGCGACCAATAAGGTGATTGATAGTAGTCTTTGGTGAGGTGTGAAAGTAATTCCTTCTTCGAAATAATAATAATCTGCGGATTGTTGCGTTATACATTTATATGCAATGGACTGACCAAATACGTAGAGTCAAGATTCTTCTTGTGTTTGCTGCGGTGATAATAGCCGTGGCATCACTTGTCGTGTCACATATCCTCATCCGCGACCTCGCTACGGAGGAGCATAACAAGATGGAGGTGTGGGCGGAGGCTATGCGTACGCTTAACCGCGCCGACGAGAACACCGACATCAATCTGGTGCTGAAAGTCATCAACGGCAACAACACCATTCCTGTAATCGTGCTCGACTCGAAAGGTGACGTACAGGCTTACCGAAATCTTATCATCAAGGACTGCGCCAACGAAGCCGACACGATGCGCTTCGTGACCGACATGGGACATCATCTCCTGCTCGAGAAACGCAACATCCGCATAGCCATCGACGACAATCCTGAAAACGGCGTGGCTTACGCTGACTACATAAACGTGTGCTATGACGACTCTGTGATGCTGCGCCGACTGGCTTCTTATCCTTACATACAGTTGGGTGTGGTGATGATTTTCGTGGTGATAGCCATATTCGCCCTCCTTACCTCCAAACGCGCCGAGCAGAACAAGGTGTGGGTGGGACTGTCAAAGGAGACGGCGCACCAGCTGGGCACGCCCATTTCCAGCCTTATGGCATGGGTGGAAATACTCAAGGAAACCTATCCCGACGACGACCTCATACCCGAAATGAACAAGGACGTGAAGCGACTGCAGCTCATTGCCGACCGCTTCTCGAAGATTGGCTCCCTGCCCGAACCTGTGGAGACCGACCTCAAGGAGGCGCTCGAACATGTAATCGACTATATGGACCGACGCACTTCCAATAAGGTGAAGATGATTCGCGACTTCCCCGACGACGACATACAGGTGAAGATAAACGCTTCGCTCTTCGAGTGGGTGATAGAAAACCTGTCGAAGAACGCCGTGGACGCAATGGGCGGCGAAGGCACCATCACGCTGAAGGTGTTCGAGGAGAACAGGAAAGCCGTCGTGGAAGTGACTGATACGGGCAAGGGCATCCGCAGCAAGGACATCCGAAACGTCTTCCGACCCGGCTTCACCACCAAGAAAAGAGGCTGGGGACTGGGCCTCTCGCTCGCCAAGCGCATCGTGGAGGAATATCACAAAGGACGAATCTTTGTGAAGTGGTCAGAAGTGGGTGTGGGCACCACATTCCGCATAGAACTAAAGAAATAACCCGTATAAACCCAAAAACTTTTGAAAGAATATATGGTTTGTCGGAAAATATTCGTAACTTTGCACACCAAATGTGTAGTTCAGAACAACTTAAGATAAATCTGAAGGATTTGGACGAGGGCCGTACAGCCCTTCAGTTCCACCTTGGCGACGCTTGGTTCGGCTCCTTGGAAGAGGACGAAATCAAGCGCGGAGAAGTGTGTGTGTCTGTAGACATACGCCGTACAGAAAGCTATTTTGAGCTCGACATCCATACTGAAGGCTCCGTCGTTATTCCGTGCGACCTCTGCCTCGACGATATGGACCAGCCCATCGAGACGGACGATCGCCTCGTGGTGAAGTTTGGAGAAGAATATTCCGAGGACGACGACCTCGTGACGGTGGAAGAGGGTGATGGCACGCTCGACCTCTCATGGTTCGTCTACGAATTTATAGCGCTCAACGTTCCCATTAAGCACGTTCATGCACCTGGAAAATGCAACGCGGCGATGATTAAGGCTCTGGAAGAGCACTCAGCTACCCGAAGTAGTGATGAGGACGAAGAGACAGCGGTAGATCCGCGATGGAATGAACTTGAAAAATTAAAAACAATAATTAAAGATTAAAGAAAAATGGCACATCCTAAAAGAAGACAGTCAAAGACTCGTACCCTCAAAAGAAGAACTCATGATAAGGCAGTAGCTCCTACATTGGCAGTATGCCCTAACTGTGGCGCTTACTACGTATACCACACAGTATGTCCTACTTGTGGCTACTATCGTGGCAAGGTGGCTATCGTAAAGGAAGTTGCTGAATAATTAATTTTACCACGATGGGTAAGATAAACGCAATAATCACCGGCGTTGGCGGATACGTGCCTGACTATGTCCTCACCAATGAGGAGCTGTCGCGCATGGTGGACACCAGCGACGAGTGGATTATGACTCGTGTCGGCATCAAGGAACGTCACATCCTCACAGAAGAGGGTCTTGGTACGAGCTACATGGCGCGTAAGGCTGCCAAGGAGCTTATCAAGAAGACAGGTGTTGATCCCGACACTATCGACGCGCTCATCGTCACCACTACAACTCCTGACTATAAGTTCCCCTCTACAGCGTCCATCGTTCTGGGTAAATTAGGACTGAAGAACGCTTTCGCTTTCGACCTTGAGGCTGCATGCTGCGGATTCATCTATACGCTCGACGTTGCTGCTTCAATGATTCAGAGTGGTCGCTTCAAGAAGATTATCGTTATCGGTGCCGACAAGATGTCGTCACTCGTCGATTATCAGGACCGCTCCACTTGCGTGCTCTTCGGCGACGGTGCCGGAGCGGTGCTCTTGGAGGCAACAGAAGAGGAGAATGTCGGCGTTGTCAATTCGTACATGCGTACGGACGGCAAGGGTCTGCCCTTCCTTCACATGAAGGCAGGTGGCTCTGTTTGTCCTCCGTCGAAGTTTACGGTGGACCACCGTCTGCACTACCTCCACCAGGAGGGACGCACCGTGTTCCGTTATGCCGTGACCAACATGGGCGACGACGTTACAGAGGTGATGAAGATGAACAACCTTACTGTTGATGATGTCAACTGGGTGATTCCTCACGAGGCTAACCTCCGCATCATCGAGGCAGTGACCAAGCGTGTCGGTTTGCCTATGGATAAGGTGGTGGTGAACATCGAACGCTACGGCAATACAAGTGCCGCTACAATTCCTTTGGCATTGTGGGACCACGAGAAGAACCTGAAGAAGGGCGACAACGTCATCTTCACAGCTTTCGGCGCAGGCTTCGTTCACGGAGCTTCGTTCTATAAGTGGGCGTACGACGGCGCAGCCGTAAAGTAATCAGAAATCTATACAAGACACCTTTATAAAAAGAGGGTGTGTCAGAACGACAATCGTTTTGGCACACCCTCTTTGCTGTTTATAATCTTCTTCCTGCTTCGTCCACCAGTTCCTTTATCTGGTCGTTGAAGTCGCGCTCGGCGAGGAGAGTCTCTATGGTCAGATGCATACGATAGCGCCAGTAGTGTTTCGGGTTGGCGGGGATGTTGATGCGCTCGGCGTTGGCATCCTTCAGTCTGATGCTTTCGTCGATGGCGAGCCAGTCCTGTAGCGAGAGGATGCACAGCATGGAGGGAGAGGTCAGCTGGCGTGATATGATGTCGCGGGCGAGCCATCCGGGGAGCGGGTGAGGAGCGGCTCCGGCATGATAGAGCATGGAGTTGTAGAAGTCTTGCGTGCGTTCCTCGTCCTCGTCCCACCACTGGCGCAGCGTAGACATGTCGTGTGTGGAGACTGTACATACGGAACGGTAAGGATTGCGCGAGAGCTGGCCGAAGCGTACGTTCGGGTCCTTCGGCATCTGCTGTAGCTCAAGGCTAAGGATGCGAAGCTCCTGCATCACCCAGGGCACGCAGTCGGGCACCATGCCGAGGTCCTCACCGCAGACCAGCATACGCGTTGCCTGCACCAGACGCGGCAGCTTCTTCATTGCCTCTGTATACCAGAAGTCGTTGTTGCGGCGATAATAGTAGTCGTTATACAGACGGTTGAAAGCGTCCTTGTCTTTATCCCACAGCGCCTCGTAGCGGCAGGTGGTCTGCGCTGTGATGCGCGGATGGAAGAGCTTTGGGTTCTGACGGTCGCGGATGAAGAGCACGTCCTGCACGAGCTTATACAGTCCTTCTCGCAGCTTTATGTCCTTCTCCGACGTTTTCTCCTTGAACACAGCCTCAATCTTACGCTCCGTATCATATTCAGGCTTAAGCTTATAGAGGTCGTCACGGTCAGCTTCGAGGTAAGTATTGACAACCTCTTCAGCCAATTCTCCAAACAAACTGTCCACCACCCAACGGGCTATGAACGGGCGTGTGAACGCTTCCTCCTGGAAGTGCAGTCCGTAACTCTCAATCTCTTCGCACGTCATGCCGAGAACCGGCTGGAACTGTCCGAGCAGACCATGCACGCATTCGGTTGGTATTGCCCAGATGCGGAAGAAGCCGAGAATGTGGTCGATGCGGTAAGCGTCGAAATACTTCTGCATGTTCTGGAATCGTCTTTCCCACCATTTACATCCGTCGCCGATCATCCGCTCCCAGTTGTATGTGGGGAATCCCCAGTTCTGACCATTGGCAGAGAAAGCGTCTGGCGGAGCGCCCGCCTGTGAGTCGAGGTGGAAATATTCGGGTTCGTGCCACACGTCGCAGCCGTTGCGGTTGACGCCGATGGGGATGTCGCCCTTCAGAATCACGCCGCGAGCCTTGGCATACTCGTGAGCCGAGCGCATCTGACGGTCGAGGATGTACTGCACGAAATAGAAGAAAGCCACGTCCTTGTATGCCTTCGAGCTTGGGTCTGACAAAGGTTTGCGGTCAGCCTCGTCCCACTGCTTGTGGTCGAGCCATGTATTGAAGAGGCACGAGCCGTACTTGTCGCGCAGATAGCAGAACTGTGCGTAAGGCACCAGCCAGTGCTGGCTCTCCTCGAAGAACTCCTTGAAGTCGTCCGAAGCAAGCATCTCCTTTCCCTCCTGCTGGAAGAGAAGGAGCAGATAGCGCAGCTTGGCGTTGTTGACACGCTCATAATCAATCTGCGGCAGAGCGTTCAGCTCCTCGCGTAACATCTCGAAACGGTCAGCCTCCACCTTGTCCTTGAGCTGTGGCAGCTGACGCAAGTCGGCATACTGCGGGTGCAGGGCATAGATGCTGATGCAGGAATAAGGATAAGAGTCGGTCCAGGTGTGTGTGGACGTGCTGTCGTTGATGGGCAATACCTGCAGCACGCGCTGATGAGTCTTAGCCACCCAGTCAATCATAAGCTTCAGGTCGCCGAAGTCGCCCACGCCGTAGCTGCCTTCCGAACGCAGCGAGAATACGGGGATGAGCGTGCCAGCCACCTTCTCGTCGCAAAGCGCGAAGAACGCCTGGTCGAGCACAGCCACGTGAGCTTCACCCTCGTTCATAGTTGGAATGTCGAGCATGCGGTTTTCGCAAGTCTCCCAAAGTTCGTCGCCCTTGTCGTCGAACGCCACGAACTTAAACTCCATCTTCATATCCTCAGCCTCTACCTCGTTCACGTTGCTTGCCTTCTTGTTGCGCTGCAAGGTTCTGTAGTAGGGAGTGCGCTTCAAGGCTTCTATACGCTTGGCGTGCTGCAAAGCCACAAGGCTGTCAACGTCGATGTCCACCATCCATTCGTTATGGTTCTGCTCAGTCATAGGAATCGCCTTGGTAAGGTCCCAGTTGCCGAGGAAATCGCCTGCACCCAATAAGGTCAGACGGCTTCCTATGCGGAGCTGCGGAGCACGCACCACCAATCTGAGGACGCGTGGCAGGTCAGTGGGCGTTACCTTTCCCTCAGCGCGTCGGTTGACGCAGTCGGTGAATGCCGAGCTGTAGAGATAAGTGTCGCAGGGGATATCGTGCCATCGGTCATGCACGACGTATCGTTTGGCGGCAGTGGCGTTAAGATATAGCAGATGCTTCATCATCTTCCATTCTGTTCGCTTTATGCCGCGATAGTTTCTCACACTATAGTAGTAGCTTACCTTTGTGGTGTCTTCCGGGACGTCAATGTCGCACGACCAGTTGAGGCCGTCGCGCGTGAACATCAGTACGCTGTCCGCAGACTCGTCCTGACCTTCCACGTTCAGCAGAAGTTCTTCTCCAAAGGCAGTCTTGTATTGGATGTCGAAATAGATTTTCATGTTAGTTTAGTTAGTTCTAAATGCAAAATTAAGAAAATAATCATATAAACCTATAAAGGTTGATGCTATTTTTTAAAAAGTTAGGCTTAATCCTATATAATTATGTAAAAGTTGGTTTAAAGCGACCATAAGGCAAAAAAAATACGTAACTTTGCATAACATTATATACCTTACCACATTATAAATAAACAACCACTTATATTACTAACAATCATAAAATCAACCCAGCTATGAAGAAATTGTCATTTCTTTTCTTTCTTCTCGTAGCAAGCATAACGGCGTTTGCCGCTAATGTGACTGCGGGCAAGAAGGCTGCTCCGTTGCGTGCCGCCGCCAAGATGCCGACGTTCTGCAGCGAGACGGACGCCAATCCGCAGTATTACATCGTGACGTTCAATCGTTCGGGAACGTGCATGAGTGAGAGCACCAACGGCACGGACAACTGCATCCGACTCTATAACTCCACTGGCGACGCTTCGCAGCAGTGGAAGCTTGTGGGCACGCAGGACAACTTCCAGTTTGTCAACAAGAACGGCAATTATGCCGTTGTCAGCTCAGAGTCGATCTATACTTCTGAGGGAGGCACCAATCCCAACCCTATCCGCGCTTCTAAGTCGGCACAGCCTGGCGGCTACAAGCTCGTGGTAAGCAGCTGCATGGACAACGGTGCTGGCTTTGAGGTTATCGCAAACTCGAAGTCGGGCAACAACTACATGAATCTTTGGGGCGACCCGAGAGGTGGCAATACCATCGGCTTCTGGAAGGTTGGCGACCAGAACAACGTGGTGTCGTTCACCAATCCCGGTGCCATGAACGGCGCACTCGACTATAAGACAGTCGGCGTAACGGGATATTCACCCACCAACATGCTCACCCTCTGGTATGACGAGCCAGCCACAACAGCACAGCTTTACAGCGGCGGACAGGGCTACAGCAACTGGATGGAGTATGCATTGCCCATCGGTGACGGACAGTTCGGAGCCAGTCTCTTCGGCGGTGCCTATAAGGACGAAATCCAGTTTAACGAGAAGACCCTTTGGTCAGGAACTGCAGCACGTTCGCCCTACGGCGGTAAGGGATATGGCAAGTATGAGAACTTCGGCTCGGTCTTTGCCGAGGACCTCAGCGGATGCTGCGGCACAACAGCCGAGACAGCCGCTACGGGATATCTCCGTCAGCTGGATCTGACCACAGCAACCGGACTCACACAGTTCACTTCTCCCGAGGGCGTCACCTATACCCGTCAGTATATCGCCTCAAATCCGGCTCGCGTCGTAGCCGCTCACTACGCAGCTGACGCCAAGGGCAAGATAAGCATGCGCTTCACTCTCGTTCCAGGATCCGTGCTTACAAGCAACGTGACATACGAGAACGAGGAGGCTAAGTTTAACGGCAAGCTGGATCTCGTCAGCTATAGCGCCGTCATGAAGGTCATCCCCAATGGTGGAACAGTGGAGACAACGGAGGAAGGCATCACCGTAACAGACGCTGACGAAGTGCTCGTCATCCTCGCAGGTGGCACCGACTACGACATCTCTTCACCCACATACATCGCCAACACCTCTTCACTCGTCTCAGACATCGAGGCTCGTGCTACGGCAGCAGCCGACAAGGGATGGAGAGCACTCTATGACGAACACCTCGCAGACTACGCTTCACTCTTCGGACGTCTGGACTTCCATCTTGACGGAACAGCCAATACGCTGCCCACCAACAAGCTTATCGACACATACAACAGCGGCAACGGCGACAATGCCCTTATGCTGGAGCAGCTCTATTTTGCCTACGGACGTTATCTGGAGATAGCCTCTTCACGCGGCGTTGACCTCCCGTCTAACCTTCAGGGCATCTGGAGCAATATGGTGCAGCCGGCATGGAACGCCGACATCCACTCTAATATCAACGTGCAGATGAACTACTGGCCGGCTGAACCGACCAATCTCAGCGAGATGCACCTGCCGTTCCTCAACTACATCTGGAACCTCGCAGAGAACCACACCGAATGGAAGCAGTGGGCACAGATGCAGGGACAGGACCGTGGTTGGACCTGCTTCACGGAGAACAACATCTTCGGCGGCGTAAGCTCGTTCAAGAACAACTACGTCATTGCCAACGCGTGGTACGCCTCACACCTCTGGCAGCACTATCGCTATACGCTCGACCGTGACTATCTGAAGCGCGTATTCCCTGCAATGCTCTCTGCATCACAGTTCTGGATGGACCGTCTGATATTGGCTTCCGACGGCACTTACGAGACTCCTGACGAGTGGTCGCCGGAGCACGGACCCGACGCCGAGAACGGTGTGGCTCACGCACAGCAGCTCGTTTACGATCTCTTCGACAATACTCTCAAGGCCATTGACGTACTTGGCGACGACGCTAACGTCACAGAAACAGACCTTGCCGACCTTAAGACAAAGTTCGCGAAGCTGGACAACGGTCTGCATACCGAGACATACACGGGCAACTGGGGCTCAGACCGCATTGCCTCTGGCACGCAGATTTTGCGCGAATGGAAGTACAGCCGCTATACTGCCACCACCGAAGGCCGCGACCACAGACACATGTCGCACCTGATGTGCCTCTATCCGTTCTCTCAGGTGGAGCCAGGAACAGAGCTTTTTGACGCTGCTGTCAACTCACTCCGCCTCCGTGGCGACGGCGCAACGGGATGGTCAATGGGATGGAAAATAAATCTTTGGGCACGTGCCCTTGACGGCGACCATGCCCGTAAGATTCTTAACAACGCCCTCCGCCACAGCAATGGCGACGCAGGTGTGTTCTATAACCTCTTCGATTCGCACGCTCCGTTCCAGATTGACGGCAACTTCGGTGCTTGCGCTGGTATGGCTGAGATGCTCATGCAGAGCAACAGCGGCACCATCCGCATCCTCCCCGCACTGCCTTCTGCATGGAAGACCGGACACATCGACGGCATGAAGGCTGTAGGCGACTTCACTGTAAGCATCCAGTGGAAGAACAACAAGCCCACTCTTGTGACCATCACAAGCAATCAGGGACAGACAGCTCCGCTCGTCTGCGAGGGTATTGGCAATGCAAAGGTGTACGTGAACGACGTGCTTACTACCGATTTTGCTTTCGATTCTACAGACCAGACCACTCTCTCAGGCGAGGCTGGCACCGTGTATGTGTTTGACTTCGAGGGCACATACAATCCGCCTACAGCCATCGACCGCATCGAGAACGAGGTGAAGGGCAACGGACAAACCTATAATCTCCAGGGTCAGAAGGTAGGCAAGAACTATCGCGGAATCGTAATACGTAACGGAAAGAAAACAGTAAACAAGTAGACCTTGTCTACTAAAAACGAACTATGAGAATAAACTATTTGATTGGAACCGCCACTATTGCCGCTCTGCTTTTCGGCAATGTGGCTATGGCGCAGAAGAAGGAGGCGCGCAAGTCAGCGCCCCGCGCCCAGCAGACAGCCTCCGGACCTAACCGCACCATGCCCCTCAAGACGGTGCCGAAGGTTTCGACTGAGGCTCCGTTTGACGAGTCATGGGTGGAGAACGAGAAGGTGTTTGAGCACTGGAAGCAGAAGGCTCACGCCACGTTCATCCCTTATTCGTCTACAGCACTTATGCAGAAGGATGACTGCTACAGATTCCCTTGGCTCGAGCCGAAGCACGCTGACGTGCTCTCTCTCAACGGCGACTGGAAATTCCATTACACAGCGGACCGCAGTAAAGGTCGTCCAGGCAAGGACGACTTCTATGCTGACAACGCTGACGTGTCGGGTTGGGACAACATCCGTGTGCCGCTCAACTGGGAAATGGCTGGTTATGACGTGCCCGTATATAACAATGTGGGCTATCCTTTCCACAACAATCCACCGTTCATAAAGGCGTTTGACGACAACTTCGACAAGAATCCGGTGGGTTCGTATCGCCGCAACTTCACTCTTCCTGAGAACTGGAAGGACGGTCGCCGCGTGTTTATCCACTTCGACGGAGCTTGCAGTGCCATCGTGGTATGGGTGAACGGACAGTACGCAGGTTACTCGCAGGGCGCCAATACGGATGCCGAGTTCGACGTTACCAACTATGTACGCAAGGGAGAGAACAACGTGTCTGTACGCGTATACCGCTGGTCGGACGGTTCGTATCTCGAAGGTCAGGACATGTGGCACCTCGCAGGTATCCACCGCGACGTATATCTGGTGTCAACTCCGCGCACCTTCGTCTTCGACCATTACATCACATCTACGCTTGATGCAGCCAGCAAGTACACAGAGGGTTCGCTCAATGTGGCTCTGACCGTCAACAATCCGATGTATGACAAGGTGACGAAAAACCTTGAGGTGGAGCTTCTCGACGCTAATGACAAGCTCGTCGCAAGCCAGAATGTTCAGGCTGTGATGACAGCAAAGGACTCTCACAAGACGTTCAACGTAAAGATGGAAGGTCTGAAGGGACTGACACCTTGGTCGTCAGAGAATCCTTATCTCTACACCGTCGTAGTGCGCCAGAAGCAGGGCGACAAGGAAGAGATGGTATTCTCAACGAAGTATGGTTTCCGTTCTGTAGAGCAGCGCGGCAATCTTATCTACGTGAACGGCGAGCGCGTCTTCTTCAAGGGTGTGAACACGCAGGACATCCATCCTCTCCTCGGTCACGCCATTGACACCGAGACAATGCTTAAGGACGTGGTGCTGATGAAGCAGGCTAACGTCAATACCGTTCGTACAAGCCACTATCCGCGTCAGCCGCGTATGTACGCCATGTTCGATTACTACGGCCTCTACTGCATGAATGAGGCTGATGTGGAGTGCCATAACAACCAGTCGCTCTCTGACACTCCGTCTTGGGAGGATGCTTACGTGGACCGCACCGAACGTATGGTGCTCCGCGACCGCAACCATCCGAGCGTGGTGTTCTGGTCGTTGGGTAACGAGTCGGGTGGCGGACAGAACTTCCAGGCTACATACGACTGCGTGAAGCGTCTGCTTCCGGGTCGTGACAACTTCGTACACTACGAGGGCTACAACCACGGCGAGAAGTATTCTGACTTCGGTTCGGACATGTATCCGAAGGTGGAGAAGGTCATCGAGCAGAGCAGCGGTCTGCACGGCAAGCCTTACTTTATCTGCGAGTATGCACATGCAATGGGTCAGGCTGTTGGCAACCTTCAGGAATACTGGGACGTTATAGAGAAGAGCACGGGCATCGTGGGTGGCTGTATCTGGGACTGGGTGGACCAGGGTATCTACGATACACGTCGCATCAAGGAGCACAAGCCTCTTGTTGACAGCAAGACAGGTCTTCACTATTATACTTCAGGTTATGATTACACACGCATGAATCGTGGTGACAATGGATTCCAGGGCGACTTCATGTCCAACGGTATCATCACTCCGGGACGTGAATGGACAGCCAAGCTTGAGGAGGTGAAGTACGTATATCGCGACGCCGACTTTGTTGGCTTCAAGAACCATAAGCTCACTCTTAAGAACAAGAGCGCATTCACCAACCTTGCTGATGCCTATACATTGACATACCGCATACTTGCTGACGGCAAGGAGGTGGAGAAGGGTGCTGCTGCAGTTCCTTCATGCCAGCCTGGCGCAACATGCGAGGTGGACATCCCTTACACAACAGCCGTAAGCGCTGACAAGGAGTATGTGGTGGAGCTTAGCCTTAATCTCAAGAACAACGCTTCATGGGCTAAGAAGGGCTATTCAATGGTGGCAACACAGTTTAAGCTTGGTGCTGACGCTGCTGTAGCAAGCGTTCCCGTTGCTGACCCGACATTCGTAGAGCAGCCCCACGGCACTCTGCCCGTTATCGGCAAGCTGAAGGGTAAGCTGAAGATTGAGGGTCGCAAGGTTGTCGGTAAGAACTTCGCCATCAGCTTCGCAGAGAACGGAACAATAGCAGATTGGACATTCAACGGCAAGCAGATTGTAATGCCTGAGGCTGGTCCCGACTTCAACGGTTTCCGCCGTATCGCCAACGACAACATCTCACTCGGCGCAACCGGTGGTGTAGCAGAGAACGAGAACAAGGAAGAAGGTGCCATCTCTGGTCAGAAGCATCTCGTAAAGGCTCCGACAAAGCAGGGCAAGAACGTTGTTGTGGAGACCACAGTGGGCAACGGCAAGGACACACACGCCATCGTATATACCATCTATCCTAATGGAGTGGTGGACATGAAGGTGACATTCGAGAACTCGTCTGTAGACACTCGTCGTGTCGGTATCACCATGCAGTTCGCTCCGGGTATGGAGAATGTGGAGTATTACGCCAAGGGTCCGTGGTCAAACTACATCGACCGTCAGCGCAGCTCAATGCTCGGCAGGTATACAACAACCGTAGATGGCATGTTTGAGGAGCAGAGTGCTCCGCAGACAATGGGCGATCGTCAGGGCTTGCGCAACCTGAAGTTGTCTGGCAACGGCACGTCTCTCGACATTACCGTAGAGGGAATGCTCGCATTCTCGCTCTCTCACGTAGATGACCAGCAGTTCAATTATGACGTCTTCTACGGCGGCAAGCATCCTTACGACCTCACACGCAGCCCGCAGGTGTTCGCTCACTTCGACATCTGGCAGCGTGGCATCGGTAACCACTCATGCGGCGGCGACTCTTGTCTCCCGCAGTATCAGGTCCCAACCGGCAAGCACGTCGTAACAATGAGATTTGCTCCGAAGGCAGAGTAAGGGGATAGGCGCTCTAGACGCTCTGGCTTTTCTAGCTTTTCTAGAGTTTCTAGATGTTCTAGACTTTATAGGCTTTCTAGATTATCTAGGCCTTTCTATGATAATAAAAAAAAGCAGAGCTTTAACTTTCTATGGTTAAAGCTCTGCTTTTTTCGTATGCTGCTTTTCCTTATCCTCTTATTTCTTCACTCCCATATTCCACAGCGTAAAGCTCAGGAGGTCGGCCTGTTCCTGGAGGCGCTTTGCCAGTGGCTTGCCTCCGCCGTGACCGGCGTTGACGCCGATGCTGATAAGGACCGGTGCCTTTCCTGCCTGACATTCCTGCAGACGAGCAGCGAACTTGAACGAGTGGGCTGGAACCACACGGTCGTCGTGGTCGGCTGTGGTGACGAGGGTGGCGGGATAGCTTACGCCTGGCTTCAATGTGTGGAGCGGCGAGTAAGCCTTGAGATATTCGAACATCTCCTTCGAGTCCTCCGATGTGCCGTAGTCAGGTGCCCAGTTCCAACCGATTGTGAACTTATGGTATCTGAGCATATCCATAACGCCTACTGCGGGCAGACACACCTTGTAGAGGTCAGGACGCTGCGTCATGCAGGCTCCTACGAGCAGACCGCCGTTGCTACCGCCTTGGATGGCGAGATAGTCCTTCGATGTATAGCCCTTATTGATGAGCAGTTCGGCTGCTGCAATGAAGTCGTCAAAGACGTTCTGCTTCTGCAATTTCGTTCCAGCCACATGCCATTCCTCGCCGTACTCTCCGCCACCACGCAGAACTGCATGCACGTAAATGCCACCGCGCTCCATGAAGGGAATGTAGTTAGAGAGGAAGAAGGGATTGTATGAGAGGTTGAAACCGCCGTAACCGTAGAGCAAGAGTGGATTCTTGCCGTTCATCTTCAGTCCTTTCTTATAGGTGATGAAGATGGGAGCACGTGTTCCGTCCTTCGACGTGTAGAACACCATCTCTGTCTTGTAGTCCTGCGAACGGAACGACGTCTTCGGCGCTGCCCAGACCTTGCTCGTACCCTCCGTCATGTCATAGCTGTAGACAGTGGAAGGAGTGGTGTATGACGTGAATGAATAATAAACCTCCTTCTGTCCTCGCTTGCCGCTTGCGCTGACCGAACCGTATGTCGGCAGCTCTATCTCCGAGAGTCGCTTGCCGTCCAGAGAGTAGACATAGAGCTGGTGGCAGTTGTCCTTCATGTATTTCAGAATCATGCGGTCGCCGGCGAAAGTCACTCCGTCAAGCACGCTCTCGCTCTCCGCCACCACTTCTTTCCAGTCGCCATATCCCGGCTTGTTGATGTCAGCCACCATCAGTCGGTAACGTGGTGCGTCGGCATTGGTAAGGATATACATCTTGCCGTCAATGGTCTGCACGGGATTATAGATATAGTCTGCATTGGCGCACATCTGTATGAACTGCGAGTTGGGCTGCTTCAAGTCGCGGACGAAGAGGTTATTGCCGTTCGCCATACCAGCCTCGGTCAGGTACATTACCGTTTCGTCGCGGTCGATACTTACGCTATAGAAGCGCAGCGGCTGCGTAGGGTTCTGATAGAACAGGCGGTCTTCGCTCTGCGGCGTACCGATCTTGTGGTAATAAATCTTCTGCACAGAGTTCTTAGCCGATGTTTCCTTTCCCTTCTCAGGAGCATCGTATGCGCTATAATAGAATCCGTCGCCGAGCCATTCGGCACCCGTAAACTTCGCCCAGACAATATGGTCGTCAAGCACTTTGCCCGTCTGACAGTCCTTCACGTAAATTTCCTCCCAGTCCGAACCGTTACGCGAAATCACGTAAGCCATATAGCGTCCGTCGTGTGAGAAGTGGGTTCCCTTCAGCGCCACCGTACCGTCTGCGCTAAGCGTATTCGGGTCAAGCCAGACGCGCTGCTGGTCTTCCTTTGCATCCGGGCTATCCATCTGATAGAGCACAAACTGGTTTTGCAGTCCGTTGTTACGGTATACATACCACTTGCCGTGCTGCTCGAACGGCATACCGATTTTCTCGTAATTGGCAGTCTCCTTCAGTCGCTTCAGGATAGACTTGCGGAGCGGGATGCGGTCGATATACTTACGTGTGACGGCGTTCTCTGCCTCCACCCACTGCGCCGTTTCGCGGCTTGTGTCGTTCTCCAACCATCGGTACGGGTCGGCAACCTTCTCGCCGAAATACTCGTCCACGACATTGTCCTTCCGCGTCTGCGGATATTTCACGTCCTGCGCCTGCACCATTGTGGAGGCAAGCAAGGCAGAGGCTGTTATAGAAAAGAATAATCTTTTGTTCATTTATTTTAGTTTTTCTATTTCTTCTTCAGTTAGTCCAGTATAACGCATTATCTTCGCCATCGGCTCGCCGTCCTCAAGCATCATTTTGGCAATATCGAGCTGCCTCTGCATCATGCCTTCCGCCCGACCTTTTGCCAACCCTTTTTCCTCTCCTAACATGACAGCTCCTTCGAGCGTGGCATGATAGTCGCGCAGCACTTTCAAGCTCTCGTCGTATTTCTCTCGCTCGTCCTTGCTTAAGGCGGCAATGTCTGTTATCTCGGAGAGCTTCTTGAATACAGCATTGCGCGCCTGGAACGGCATTCTTTCAAATGTACTCATGTTCTTAAGGATATAAATCCAACGTTCAAAATCGTTTTCACATTCATCCTCTTCGTTCTTGGTGAAAAGAGGAAGCATCAAGTAGATGAATCGCAAGCGGTCGGAAAATACCGTCTTGTCCTTCATGTCCATAAGGGCGATGTCCGTACGAAACTTTGTCGGAGTATGCGCCCCTACATCGTAGTTGAGCAGGCATACCGTATAGACCGGAGCCAGACGATAGTCCCACTTGATATGTGTGTCGCTGACCGTGCCCTTTACGCCTTGATTTACAATGTCGCGTGAGGCGTAGTATATGGATCGGTCCGTAAAGAAGGGCTGGTAACGGTTCTGCATTTCCACGATAATATGCTCTCCCTTGTCGGTTGAGCAGTAGATGTCGTAGATGATGCCACGCATATCAGCCGCTTCCGGCTGTTGTTCTTTGTCCTTGAAGACGAGGTCAGTGATGTGATGCTCGCCGTCAAGGAGATCGTTAAGAAACTTTATCAACAAGTCCTTGTTGATTTCCTGACCAAAGATTTTCTTGAATCCCCAGTCAGAGAATGGATTAATGAATCTTGGCATAGATAGTAGTTGATGTTTGTGCAAATATACGAAAAATCCCCCAATGTGGGACGCTTCGTGCGAAAGATAATATCTTTTCGTTTCTGAAACGTCCCGCATTGGGGGATTATATAAAGTCTTCTTGTCTGAAAAATCCTTATCCGTAGATGATGTTTCCGTCGGCGTCGCGGTTCTCGTCGATGAACGACTTGTTGTACTGCGTCATGCCGCGGAGCGACATACCCATGCTTGAGAAGCCGCCGTCGTGGAAGAGAGTCTGCATGGTCACCTTGCGCGTGAGGTCAGAGAACATCACCACGCAGTAGTCGGCGCACTCGTCAGCGCTGGCATTGCCGAGCGGCGACATGCGGTCTGAGAAGTCGTAGAGGCCGTCGAAGCCCTTGATGCCGCTACCCGCTGTCGTGAATGTCGGCGACTGTGATATGGTGTTGATACGTACGCCCTTCTCGCGTCCGTAGATATAGCCGAAGCTACGGCAGATTGACTCGAGCAGCGACTTGGCGTCAGCCATGTCGTTATATCCGAAGAATGTACGGTGTGATGCGATGTAAGTAAGTGCGAGTACTGAAGCGCCGTCGCTCAGCGCGTCCAGCTTCTTGGCAGCCTGCAGCATCTTATGGAACGAGATGGCAGAGATGTCCAGTGTCTTGTTCAGGAAGTTGTAGTCCAGATCGTCGTAAGTGCGCTTCTTGCGCATGTTCACGCTCATTGCAACAGAATGGAGCACGAAGTCAATCTTGCCTCCGAGAGCCTCCTGAGCCTTCTCGAAGAGGTTGGTCAGATCCTCCACCGATGTCGCGTCGGCAGGGATAATGGTTGCGCCGGTCTTCTTAGCCAGCTCGTCGATGGTGCCCATACGGCATGCCACCGCTGTGTTAGTAAGCACAATCTGTGCTCCTTCCTCTACTGCGCGTTCCGCTACTTTCCACGCTATCGAAGCGTCATTCAATGCGCCGAATATTATACCGCGCTTTCCTTTCAATAAATTAAAAGACATAACTTTCTTATTTCGTTTATGTGATATTTCTTGCCTTAGGCGGTGCAAAGTTAATACATTTTCTGCACACAACGGCTACAATGTGTGCAAAAATGTATTCTTAAAGGGTAGATTTGTGTTCAAATTACCATTATAATTCATTTAAATATTACTTGGAGATAACAAAAATTAGTAGTATTTTTGCATTCGTATACTATAAACCTCTCACCAGATAACACGCTAAAAGCCTTATGCTAATCAGACGTTTTACATTATTATATAGCTCACCCCAAACTGCCCCCGTCCTGCTCTCACGATGCGGTCTTCTTGCCGTAACGTGTCTTGCCGTCGTGTTTCTCCTCACTTCTTGTCATTCTTCGCCTTCTCCCAGTCATCTTCAGGCTCTGCGCTCACATGCTGACAGCATTGTGGACGAGGTGGATGGTGAGCAAAGCCTCGACAGTCTTGTGAATGCGGCGGAGCGCAAGGGCGACCGCATGCTGGAGATGCGTGCACGCAAGAAGCTCGGACGCGTCTACCGCGAGGCCAACTTCTTCATCAAAGCCATCGACTGCCACACACGCGAACTCAAGCTGGCAGAGCAGCTCGGCGACACCATTGCTGCCGTTCAGGCGCTTAACAACATCGGCACCAACTTCCGACGCATGGGCATCCTTGATGAGGCTGTAGACTATCATTACCGCGGACTGCATCTCTGTGAGGAGTTCAGCCTTAAGGATGACAGCACGGCGCGTAAGAACCGTGTGATTTCGCTCAACGGCATCGGCAATATCTGCCTCACGCTCGGCGATACCGAAACAGCCGACTCCGTATTCAACGCTGCCCTCGAAGGCGAGAAGCGTCTTGGCAGCCATCTTGGTCAGGCCATCAATTACGCCAACCTCGGATCGCTCTACGAGCGTAACGGCCAGATAGACTCTGCCTGGACGTTCTATCGCCGATCTATGGAGCAGAACCGCCTGGCAAAGTCTGACCTCGGTATTTCGCTCTGCTACACCCACTTCGGACGACTCAACGAGAAGCAGGGTAGGAGGGCAGAGGCGATAGCCGAATATCGCAAGGCTTACGAAATAATGGCGCCGTCCGACGACCGCTGGCACACCATGGAACCGTGTCTGGCTTTGGCTGAAATCTATATCAAGATGGGCGACGATGCCACTGCCATGCAATACCTTGACACGGCAGACCGCCTGGCTCACGACCTTCATTCGCTGGAACACCAGTCGCAGATTGCCCGACTCTATTACGACATCTATAACCGCAAGGGCGACAGCCGTCAGGCGCTGCATTTCTATAAGATTTACAACGAGCTGGGCGACAGCGTATCGAGCGAGAAAAACATCATACACATGCAGAACATGCGTGTGCGCTACGAGCATGAGCAGCACCGCGCCGAGATAGAGTCAGTCAATCAGCAGTATCGTACGGAGCGCACGCTGAAGCGCCTTAGCTTCGCTGCCGGTATGCTGGTCATCATCCTCGCCGCCGTCATCGTGTGCTTCATGCTCTATGCTCTCCGTGCCCGTAAGCGCAAGCAGGAGGTGCAGCACCAGTTAGACGAGATGCGCCTCTCGTTCTTCACCAACATCACCCACGAGTTTCGCACCCCGCTGACCGTCATCCTCGGCTATTCACGCATGATGGAGGAGGGCAAGGTGCCGATGGGCGACATCACGCGAGTTGCTAATATGGTGTCGCGACAGGGCTCGCGCCTCCTCTCGCTCATCAATCAGCTCCTCGACATACAGAAGGTGAAGTCGGCTGTGGGTAAGTGCGACTGGCATCGTGGCGACGTGGTTCTCTTCCTCTCCAACATCATTGAGAGCCATCTCAACATGGCTCACTCTCGCGGCATCCGTCTGCTTTATGCGCCGAAGCAGCAGAAGGCGGTGTGTGACTTTGTGCCTGACTACGCACAAAAGGTGGTGTGCAATCTTGTCACCAACGCCATAAAGTTCTCGAAGGAGGGCAGCGAGGTGCTCGTGTCGCTCGATGTGGAGGACGATATGCTGCAGATGCGTGTGGCTGACTTCGGTAGCGGCATCTCGCAGGACGACCAGCAGCGCATCTTCGAGCCGTTCTATCAGACCGAGAGCGACAAGAAGAACGTCGGTTCGGGCGTCGGACTGGCGCTTGTCAAGCAGATAGTCAGTGCTCTTAACGGCAGCATAAGCCTCGTCAGTAAGGTGGGCGAGGGTTCGGTGTTCACCGTGCGCATTCCGGTGAAGGCACCGGAAGGAGTAGAGGTGAAGTCGTTGGAATCGCTTGGCTCCGTCCCCACGTCCATCCTCTTGAACGCCGAGAACGATGTCATGCCAGAAACAGACTGCTCTGACTCTATATCAGAAGCCGACGATGCCGACGACGACAATCCGTCCGACACCCGTCAGCTTGTCCTCATCGTAGAGGACAACGCTGATGTGGCAGAGTATATGACCATGCAGCTCAAGACTCGTTATCGCTTGGCAATAGCGCACGACGGCATGAAGGGCTTGGAGATGGCGACGCAGCTTGTGCCCGACATAATTGTCACGGACGTCATGATGCCCCGCATGGATGGCTACGAGCTTTGCCAGGCTGTCAAGCAGTCGGAAGTGCTCAATCACATCCCCGTCATCATGGTTACGGCAAAGACCTCGCAGGAGGACAAGCTTCGCGGCTTGCAGCTGGGAGTGGACGCATACATCTATAAACCCTTCGATGCGGAGGAACTGGCTGTAAGCGTAGGCAATCTTCTTGAGAAGAGCCGTATGCTTCGCGAGCGTTATATGCAGGCAGCTGCGGAGCACCAGCCCAATGCCGAGGCTGCCCTTCCTCCGCAAGACCGTGCCTTCATCGACCGTGTCAACACCATCGTGGACAAGGAGATGAACGAGGGCAATGTCACCGTCGACACCGTTGCTGTGGCTCTCTGCATGAGTTCGGCGCAGTTCCGCCGCAAGCTCACCGCCGTCTCCGGCACCACTCCAGCCGTCTACATCCGCACAAGGCAGATGCAGATGGCACAGCGTATTCTTGACAGCAATGCTGACCTCCCCATCAACGAGGTGGCCATGAAGTGCGGCTTCTACGACGTCTCTCACTTCACCCGCACCTTCAAGCTGGTGATGGGAGTGACGCCGACGCAGTATAAGAAGGGGTGAGAGAGTTAGGAATTACAGCTGATAATGCAAACATAGGAGGCTATGGCGTCTCGCCGTAGCCACGCACCCACGAACGCAGCCAATCTGGCATGAGCTGATTGGCGTTATTGTTAGGCAGGGCTTTGACAAGAACCTTCATCCACATACCGCTTATGCTTTTCGAGCCTTCGGCAATTCCTTTATGGTATATATGGTCTTATGAGAACAAGTTCTCACGCCCATATATGCCATAAATGAATGAGAGGCTTTCGCCTCTCTCGAAAAGCACAAGCGGAAAAACAAAGAAAAACACAAGGTTACATGAGGATGTAATAACTAAATAAATAGAGGGGAGACCTCCGCTACTGTGTAACCTTGTGTTTTTCTTATTTTGACATACCCTTATAAACCTTCTCATACTCCTCCTGCATCTTCCTAATTGAGAAATTCTGCTCGGCGAAAGTGGCGGCTTTGTCGGCTAATGCGTTGTGGTCGGCTGTGGGGAGGATGTCGCGGAAGAGATGGAGGTAGGCGTTGAGGCTGTTGTTGTCCACCATCAGGGGCCAATCCTCGGGAAGCGTGTCGCTCAAGCCTGGACAGCGGTTTGCAATGACGGGGAGACGGTTCATGCTTGCCTCCATTGACAGCATGCTCAGACCCTCAAACTCGGAAGGCATGAAGAGATAGTCGAAGGACGACATGAAGGAGGAGAGACCGAAGATGGGCTTGAGGATGGAAGTGTTGGCAAGTCCACCCAACCGTTCCTCCACCATCGGCATCATCGAACCGTCGCCGGCTATATGGAAATGATAACGCGGGTCGTTGGCAAGCGCACAGATGACGTCGCAGAGCACGGGGATGCCCTTTTGGGGCTCGAAGCGTCCAGCGAAGAGGATGTTCAGCTTGCTGTGGACAAGGCGCGGATAAATCTGCTGCTTTATTACGCTCACGCCGTTGTGGATGATGGGCGCATCGGCTCCGAAGCGTTGCTTATACGACTGGCATACCGAATCAGAGATGCCGATGTTGGCGTTATGGCGAATATAGTAGGGTTCGATAAGCGAGGCGATGGAAGGCAAACCGCTCCACAGACGAGTGTTGTGGATGGTACGCACGATGCGGGTGTGGCGAAGAAGACATGGGAAGATGCGCGAGAAGGCGTAAATACACATGTCGGGTGTCTCCGTGTGGACGTGTATGACGTCGGGATGCCAGCGCAGCATGATGTAGAGCATGCGCAGGGGGAAGAGAATGGCAGCTATGCGCTGGAAGACGAAGTGGAAATTGACGTCGGGCATAAGGGATCGATGACACACTACGCCGGCTTGCTTCATCTCGGTTATGAACTTATTGGTGTAAAGAGATTTGCCACGCATTATCTCTACAATATGATATTCCATGTCGGGCGTCTTCGACATGGCGATGTTGGCAGCCACACGTTCGGCGCCACCAAGATCGAAATGGGTGATAAGATGGAAAATTCTCATAAGTCTGTATAGTTTTAGATGGTTAGAAGATAACCCACCAGCACCGTGCCGTTGTATGCCCACAGCCATATTGTGAGGGCGGCGACGGCAAAGCGGAGCCATGCGTCCTGACGTTGGCGGAGCAGGTAAGCTGCGGCGATGGGGATGATGAATGCCCAATGGGCTGTCATTATGTATACCTCGTTGATGCCGAAGCCGAAGCCGAGGTGCATAAGCATGTCGAAACCGAACCACGTGGCGACGATGAGGAAGAAGCGCTGGCGGCGTGCCACCCATGCTCCCGCGACGAGGAGCAGCACGAGCAATGCCTCCACTACGTAGCTTATCGTCGACCCGTAGCTGACGAATACGGGGCGCGTCTGCTGTACGTCCTCCATGAGATGGTCCTTATGCAACTGTAGCGACTCGCCGAAAAGGTTGTCAACGACGGATCGTATGCGCGATGTGGTCATGTCGCTCCATTCCAGGAGCGGCACGTCCTTGGTGAGTGCCTCGCCGTTCTGCTTCTTGACGAAGGCGTCATGCGTCTTCAGGCGTTCTATGCGGGCAGGGTCTTTCTTTGCCACGGCAGCCTCAATGTGCTTGATGCGCTGCTCCTGCGGCTTGATGATGGTCTCCTGCTGCCATACGAAGACGGCACCGAGCATCAGCGTGGGCACAACGAAAGAAAGGATGCTCTTCCACGAAAAGACCTTCTTGCCGTTCACCATCCATGCCGCCAGAGCTATCTTCACGCCGTTGGTGAGCGTCACGCCGGCTGTAAGGAAGAACAGCAGCGCCTGCTGCAGCCATGTGAAGCGGGTGCCGCGCTGCAGGTGACGGCCCGTCATGAAGAGGGCGAGGAGCAGCAGGGGCAGCGAAAGTGCGAAATGGTCGGGCACGATGGCTGCCGTCATCACATGGGCGAAGCCGTAGAAGAGGGCTGTGAGCAGAGTGGCGTCGCCGAACTTCACCCCTACGATGTCGCGCAGGATGCGATGTAGCAGTACGGCTCCCCAAACGTCTGCGGCTATGAGAAGCGCCGCCATGAGGAAGACGGCGAAGTTGAATTCGGTCTGCGGCATCAGCCAATGGTTAATCCAGTACATCGGCAGGAGCACAGTCACGAAGAGCGGATGGCGCAGGGCGTTCCAGTGAAGCCTCATGCACGATATGAATATCAGCGAGAAGACGTCATAGCCCGACATGCAGAGATGGTTGTAAAACACAGACCAAAACCCTACACGTGCACCGCGTGTGAACGAGTCGTAATGACAATAGATGAGCAGACCGTTCAGTATGGTGAAGACGACGGCGGCTACTATGGCGAGTCGCCGCTCCTCTTTACGTAGTCCTAACATAATGTATAGATGGATTTATCTGGTGAAATAGAGATAGCGGACGATGAGACTGACGTTCCATATCCACAGATATGTCGCAAGCAGAGCCACGAGGGTCTTCAGTGCGAGTGCCTGACGGCGGCGTACTGCCATTGCCTTCATAAGGAAAGCCATTGTTATAGGCATTACGTATATCCAGTGTGCGGACATTATGTACACCTCGTTGATGCCGAAACCGAGTCCTACGTGCAGCGCCATGTCGAGGGCGAAGTAAGACATTGCCAGCCACATAAACCTTGACCGACGTCCGCACCAGATGCCAGCGATGAAGAGAAGGACGATTACTGCCTCGATGATGTAGTTGAAGGCGTGGCGATAGTTCACTATCATGGGGCGCGACTTGAGCACGTCGCCAAGCAGATGGTCTTCATGCAGCTGTATTCCTTCGCCGAAAAGGTTCTCCACCACCGATTCTGTACGCGACGTAGTGACGTCTGTCCAGCTGAGGAACTCGCCGTTGCTGATGGGTTTGCCGTTCTTGCGGCGTCTAACTGGCTTCGGCTTTGCCTTGGCTATGGAGTCGCGTCTGGCTGAGTCGGCAGAGAGCGAGTCGAGCTGATAGGCTGTGAAAGAGGCTATGCGCACCGAGTCGTCGTGCTGTTTGCGGAGCTTTTCCTCCTCCTGCTTCTTCTGCTTCGCAGCCTTTGCCTTGGCACGTGCAGCCTTTGCCGCCACGTCGCGGGGCCAGACGATGTGGTCATAACTCATGCGTGCCGCTCCCCATGTGAGTGCGGCAGGAAGGAGAATGGCGAAGAAAAGATATTTTGGTCGGAAGATTCGCTTGCCGTTGACAAAGAGCATTGAGAGATAGATCTTCAGTCCGTTGTTGAGCGATGTGCCTGCGGTGAGGAAGAAGTAGAGCGCAGACTGCCAGATGGTGAGGCTGCGTCGCTTCAGTATCAGCTTGCCTGAGACATAAAGGGCAAGCAGAAGGAGCATCATGGAGATGATGAAATGGTCGGGCACCATCGCCGAGAGCATCACGAAGGAGAAGCCGAAGAAGAATATGGTGAGCAGGGATGAGTCGGTTCGGCTGACTCCGACTATCTCGCGGAAGATGCGATAGAGGAACATTGAGGCATAGAAAGCGCAGAATGTCTGGATGGCGGAGACGATGAATATGGCGCAGTTGATGCCCGTAATCCACATCAGTGCCTGATTGATAAGGTATGGCACATACATGAAGAACGCCAGCAAGGGATGGCGATAGACGTTATATCCTGCCGTCCAGTCAGACACCACGCTGTACGTGATGGGGTCGAAACCGGATATGTGGAACTTCGATATGAAGAGATGCCAGTAATGTCGGGTCTGCGGTGTGAACACGTCGTAATACTTGCACACCACTAAAGCATCAAGAACAAGGAACACTATGAGGAGGAAAGACGCGAGACATCGTTCCTCACGCTTTATGCGGAAGAGCGAACGGAAGACGCCGGAGAGCGAACGGAATATTTCTGATAATTTATTGTTTGCTGGCATACGGATTAATATGGTGTGAATGATGGTATAAAAAATAGGAGGTGGCGATTCTTACGCCGTTATCTCTTCAGGAAGAACCTTACGAGAAGGAAGTTTACGGGGACGCAGATGCAGAACATCGGGATGGGTGCCCACTTCTCGTTGACGCCAACCCAGATGAAGAAGTTGAGCGTTGCGAGCTGCAAGACGTAGTTGACGACGTGCGATAGGGCGAATCCTGCGCCTCGCTTCGCCGAGGCTTTCACGCGGAAAGTGAAGCGGGTGGACGCCCAGAAATTAAAGAAGAAGCTTATGATGTAGCCTATTGTCAACGCAAAGCTTGGCGAGAGCCAGTGGAGCAGCACCCAATAGATGGCGTATTGAAGAAGGGTGGCTGCAACACCGACTAAGCCAAAGCGTACCACCTCGCCGAGGCGGTCGCGTTGCTGGGGTGTCAGTATATCGTTATGAGTCATGCGGAGGAAGTATGATAGTTTGGGGTTGCCCTTGTTTGGCGGGCATCAGAATATGCGATAGTAGCTCTCGTCTGCGAAGGCAAGCATCTGCTTGTCGCCGTTACTGTCGCCGAAAGCAATGAAATGATAGTTCTCGCGGTCGGGATAGAGTCGGCGTATGCAATGCACCTTCTCTGCTCCGTAGCAGTTGTATGTAAGGAAGCGTCCGGTTATCACTCCGTCCTTTACCTCTGGAATAGTACCGAGAACGTGGAAGTTAGACTTGCTGTCGCGCTGGATATGGGTGAAGAAGGGGCTAACCCAGTTGACCAAACTGGCGCTGACGATGACGATATCCTCGTCGTCACGGAAGAGCCGGTTGAGCAAGTCTGTGGCTTTAGGGCGCATTAAGTTGAAGTTTTCTGTTGCAAAACGCTTGCAGAGATTGTCAAAGACATCAATGTTCATCCCGCGGAAGAACCACGAGAAGACTTTCTGCTTAGTCTTGCCGTTATCACAGAGTTTTAGCTTCATTGCGATAATCATCGGGGAATGAAGAAAAAATCCGAGCAGAAAGCGCCACGTTCCACACGCAAATCGTATGAAACGGAGTAATGTGTCGGCGGAAGTAACTGTTCCGTCGAAATCAAATAAATAAACCTTCTTGCTCATAAATATATACCATTATTTTACGTTGACAAAGGTACGTTAAAATAATGATATAAGAACTAATATGGACTAATAAAATTGGTATAGACGGGAATTTAATGGTTTGGATTTATACTTGCGGACAGTAATTGTGTGATAAAAAGAAAATAGCGGAGGTTTACGCCCCCGCTATTATGTTGAGTGAATAACTCTTTAGAAGTAGTAAGCCAAGCCTACCTGCCATGCATTGGCCTTGCCGCTGTTGCCAATCATCTCCTGGAGAGCTGTGCTAGCTGCGTCAGAAACGGTAACGTCGCCGGTCTTGCCGCAAGCGATGTTATAGTTGGCAGACACCTGAAGGTGGCTGAGGACGGTGAAGCCAAGACCTACGTTAACGCTGAAGTTGGAAGACTTGAGCTTCCATTCTGCTGCGTCCTTGAAGATTGACTTGTTCTTGTCGCCTACGTTGAATCCGAACTGCGGACCTGCGAAGAAGAAGACGTTGGCTACGCTACCGAGACCTACGCCATAGCGTAAGTTGATAGGAATGTTGATGGCTTGGGTCTTCAGTCTTGCTGATGTGATGTCTTTGTCGTCGCCGTCGCCCTTGATCTTTGCCTCGCGCTGGTCATAGAGTGCAGAAGCGTCAATGCCGAGTCCTACGATGGGAAGGGTGAACTTCACGGTCGGACCGATGAAGAAGCCTGCCTGGTTTTCTGTGTCGAGGAGCTTGTCCTTGTCGAGGCTCATGCTTGTAACGTTAAGACCACCCTTGATACCGAACTGCACCTGCGCCTGAGCGTTGTTGGCGCCGAACATCATCGAAAGGGCAACGATAGCTGCTGTAAATAATTTCTTCATACCTTTTTTGTTGTTAGTTAATAAATATAACTTAATGGCAAATGTAGGAGCTGTGAGCTCCTACGCCTTGCTTTAATGTCTTTGTCTGCGAACCGTAACACGTGCCGAACCTGACGATGACGAAGACGATGATGCGGGATGCTGCTTCTTCACCTTTGTTCTCTTAGTGGTGGTTCCACCGGCGCGGCGGTTTTTCTTCTTCAATGCCTTGGCTGCCTTCTTGTCCACGGCAGCGATGCTGTCCAGCGAGTCCTTCGGCTCAGGCTTGCCCCATACGTTCTGTTCGAACGCCTGCAGCTCGCCCTCGATGCGCTTCTGCTCCTTCTTCATGGCAGAATCCGTGGGACAATACTGTGCGAGCGTCTTGCCCAGCATGTTCGTGGTCTTGTATATCTTGCCCTTGTACATGTTCTTCGTGAAGAAGTCGTCCATGGACATAGTGGCGGCATTGTTGAGATTGGAGGTCATGATGGTCTGCTTGGTGAGGAACGGAGCCAGATCGTCGTACTTCACCCAGAAGAGAGGATAGCTTGTGGCAGCGTCTCCGAAGTCGTCCTCACGCTTCAAGATAGGGCACAGAGCCAACACCTTCGTGTGGAAAGCCGAGTTGCGGTCGTCGTAATAAGCCGACTCCTTCACGTAGTATGCCATCACCTCGCGCGACGGAATGTCGCTGTCGTCGATGCGGATGCCACGGTCGGTGCGCTCATAGAAGATGTGATAGTTGTCGAGAAGCGACTTGAGGTTCACCTTCGAGGCTTCGTCAAACACCTCGTTGCCGTCCAGACGATACTCATAAGCCGTGATGGCGCGGCGCATCACCAGCTTGAAGATGTAGGTGAAGAGGTTCATCTGCGAGCCTACCGGCTCCACGGGATAGTAGAGTCCGGCGTTGGCGTCCTCGGTGAGGTTTATCTCACGGTAGATATCGCGGCGCCACGTCACGTCCTCGTCCATCGCTTTCTGCGTGGGGAAGGATATCTGGGCGCGTACGCTCAGACCCTGGTCGCTCTGCTGCTTCTGCTGTGCCTGCTCACGACGGCGTGCCGCCGGCTGGGCTGTCGCCATCTCCGAAGCGAAGAAGGCTGCAAGCAGTATCATTATTACTTTCTTCATTTTTCAGTATTTGGTTGTGCTGTATTATGTATTTACTTACTTGACTATCACTTCCATCGATCCGTTCAGCTTTCTTGCGATGCCGTCGGGGCCCACTGCCGTGATGCGCGAGATGTAGAAGCGCTTGCCACGCGACAGCTTGCGGAAGGTGTCGCGCTGACGCTCTGAGAATGAAGCGCCTGCTGACGCCATCGGAACGGCGTTACCCATATTGTCGAAGAAGACGGTCTCGAAGCCGGTTATCTTGAATTCGATGTCGAGGATGCCGTCGTCGATGGCTGCCTTGATGCCGTGAGCGCCCATAAGCGAAGCCTTTGCCAGTCCGCCGCCACGGAAGCGGTCGGTGCCTATGCTGAGGTAAGCAGCCGGATCGGGCAACTTGCGTACGTGGAACGTGAACTTGCCCATCTGGCGTGACTTGCCGTTGTCGTTGCTTGCCACGCTGATGGTGACGTCGCTGCCTACGGCTGAAGGACGTGCTATGTAGCGTCCCATGCCGATGCTGCGGAACGAACCGCCCGACATTGAAGCCGATACGGCGCTGAGAGGCACGCCCGGAATGCTGACGCTGATGGGGTTGTCATATCCTGCGTAGAGCACGTTCATGAGGTCTGCCGAAACAGTAGCGCTCGGTGCCACTACGGTGTATTTCTGTGTGAAGTTGCGACGGATGACATTGCCGCTGCCGTCACGCATGGTGATGTATCCTCCGAAGGAATGCTCGCCCACCGCTCCAGCCGTGAAGCGATAGAGTCCGTTGCTGATGCGCTGTCCGCCGACGTAGATTTCGGGCTGCTGTGTGGTGTCCACGGCTGCCATGACAATCTGTGCCGAGAACTGGTCGCCGCTTATGACGGTCTTCGATTCGGGAATGACGAAGGCGCTGAGCTTGTTGACGCGGATGTCCTTCATGTCGATGTTGGCAACAAGAGTGTGGAGCACTTCGCCTTCAGCGTAGCGCACGTCGCTCTGAAGCTTTGAGAGAAGCGTCACGGCACCAGCCACCGGCATGTCCTCAAACATGTATTCCTGCCAGTTCTTGCCCATCGTATGAGCGTTCTTCGGCAGCTTGGTGGTAAGGTTGCTCTCTATGATGGAGCGCTGATGCGGGTCAGTCACCATGCTTAGGATGCGCTGACGGAAAGAGATGATGGCGTTGTAAAGACGCTTGCCCTGACCTGTTCCGGGAGCGAGCATCACGTGGCTTGCCGCCTCAAGGTTGTCCTTGTTCTTTATGTCGTAGATGTTGCCGTCCTTGCCGTCCGCCTCAAGCACAATCTGCTCCTTGAGGCTCTGCGCGAAGTTGTAGAGCGAATCGCTCATGCGCTTCACCGCCGTGGCCTTCTCAAACCACTCCTTCACCTTCTGCGGGTTGGCCTTCATCTGCTCCGCGAAGTTGCCATAGAGCACCTCGTTCTCCTTGGAAGAGTTTGCAGTGGTGCGGTTAAGGCTTTCCTCCACGATGGAGAATCCGTTGAGCACCTCTGACGAGATGTTCAACGCCAGCATAGCCATGAGCACCACATACATGAGGTTGATCATCTTCTGGCGGGGTGATATGGTTCTCTTCTTTATTGCCATATTCTTTGTCTGCTCCTTTTTCTTTACTTCTGATTGAGGTTCATGTTCACAGTCATGGCTTCAATCATGCGGGCGTATATAGAGTTGAGCTGTTCAATCTGCTGTGCCATGTGGCGGCTCTGCTCGTTAATCTGGTCGATTGTGCCAATCTGCTGGCTGGCTCCCTTGAGCTGCATCTCGTAAACCTTGCAGATGCCGGTAAGCGTACGGTTGAGATTCTCCATCTCCTCGCTGTCTCGTGTAAGGCGGACGCTCTGCTCCGACACCTTCTGAAGGGTTTCGGTGAGGTTCTTGAGCTGCTCCAAGTAGCTTGCCTGGGCGTCTGCCAGCTGCACAGCCACCTCACGGTTGGCGGCAAAGTCGGCTGCTGCGGCTGCCACGTTCACGGCTGCTGCGTCCGAACCGGCAGCTACGCCAGCTCCGGCTACGCCACTCTGAACAGCTGCGCCGCCCTGGAATACGCCACCCTGCACGGCCTCGCCAGATGACACGGCTCCACCGATGATGATGGTTCCGCCACCACCTACGGCTGCACCCACGTGGGCTGCTGCCTCAGCGGGCGACTCTCCGTTTCTGCCAGCCTCGTAAGCTGCCTCCACTTCTGCCTCTTCATTGTCTATCTCCTCGTCATCGATATGGGTGGGCAGCTCCTTGCCGTCCTGCGTCTTGTCGAAGGGACGGTCGAAGGCTGAAAGGAAGAACACAAACACCTCAGTGCCCATACCTGCGAAAAGCATGATGTTGGCTCCCGGAAGGTGAGTCAGCTTGAAGAGCGTACCGAGGATAACGACAGAGGCGCCCCAGCTATACGCATAGTTGAGGAAGGTCTGTCCGGGGACACTGTCCATCCATTTCTGGAGATGGTAGACTATGTTGAATTTGCTATATACTGTCATGATCTTTGGTGTTTAGAGTTTATTTAGGATTTTTTCTACTTCTTCTTGTGCTTACCCTTCACGCTGGACGTGCTTGCAAGACTGCGTACGCAGCGGAAGCCGATGTAGCAGCGGGGCTGGTTCTGATATTCCCATGTTCGCCATGCCGCACGGATGAACGACTCGGGGTCTTTCCACGATCCTCCGCGCACGCTCTTCTTCTTCAGACGGTAGGGGTCTTCCTTGGCTGCGTTATAGGAGAGCGTCGGGTTGAGGTCGTTCATCGCCTCCACGCCAGCTTCGGTGAATACGGTGCTGGTCCACTCTGCCACGTTGCCAGCCATATCGAAGAGTCCGTTAGAGTTGGCGTTATATATTCCCACCTTTGACGTGATGAGGTTGCCGTCCTTGGTGTAGTTGCCTCGGTCGGGTTTGAAGTTGGCGAAGAAGCATCCGTCGCCGCTCTTCACGCTCTTGTCTTCCCACGGAAACTCGTTGCCGCCCTTTCCGCGTGCAGCATACTCCCACTCCGCCTCGGTCGGCAGACGATAACGCTGCACGAAGCGTGCCTCAGGGCCAAGACCCTTAAGCAGATAGTCGGTGCGCCATGCGCAGAAGGCATTGGCCTGCTCCCATGTCACGCCCACGACGGGATAGTCGTTATAGGCGGGATTAGAGAAGTAGTTGCGCAGGTATGTTTCGTTCTCGGCGTTCTGGAAGTCGTTCACCCAGCACGTCGTATCAGGATATACATTTACTATATATGTGTTGAGGAAGTCCCACGGACCGGAGAGCTGACGGTTGACTGTCTCGCGTACGATGCGTCCCTCGTCGTCGATGTAAGCCGTGTCCTTCGATATCATCACCACCTCGTCGGGATTTACCTTTACGTCGGTGTTGAGATTGCGCTCCTCAGGATTGAGGCGGTTGCGGCGCAGAGCTGCAGCCGTATAGTCATACACCTCATAGCGATAGTTGAGCTGACGATAGTCGAGCATCTTCTCGCCGGTGATTGGGTTGCGTGTATATACGCTTTCGATGGCACGCTGCTCGTCCTCGTTGGGCTTGCGTGGCAACGGCTTCTTCCAGTTGAGGTGTGGCGTGACGGGGTCGCCGTTCTTGTCCTCTGTTATCATGTATGTCTCGTCGCCACCATACTGCGGGTCAGCGAGGCGTGTGCGGATGATGCTGTCACGCACCCACATGACGAACTGCTTGTATTTTGAGTTGGTCACCTCTGTCTCGTCCATCCAGAATCCGTCCACAGAGACGTCCTTCACGGGTGTCTGCTTTCCCCAGAGCGAGTCCTGCTTCTCAAGTCCCATGCGCAGGTAGCCTCTTGCGACCTTCACCATGCCGTAGGGAGCCGGTTCGGCGAAGGAACGTCCGCCCACGCCGACCACTTCGCCGCCGCGTCCTGCTGACGAGGAGGCTTTGCTGCCGAAGCAGCCAGTCAGTATCATGGAGAATGCCACGACACAAAGTAGGAGTATGCTTTTTCTTGTTTTCATCTATGTTTTATCTGATTTTCTTTCTTAGTATTATGGTCTGTTTGTCAGTCTCTTATAGTATGCGTACGCTCTTGTGGAGATTCTTTCCCTTCTTTTGAAGGTTGAGGTCCATCTGGTAGCCGATGAAGAGTTCGTGGCTGCCGTTGCCGGGATTGATGGCGGAGGTATACATCTCGTAGGAATAGCCCATCACGATGCCGTGTACGTTTCCTCCGACGAGCACCGTCACGGAGTTGGTGGGCGAATATCCTGCTCCCACGTACATCATCTTCTTCTCATGCGTATAGACGAGGCGCGTGGTGATGTCGCCGCGATATGCCACTCCGTCCGTGCGCACAAGGAAGGACGGCTTTATTGTAAGAAACGGACTTCTCAGCTTAATATTGCATCCGCCGGTCAAATAATAGGTGGCGTCCACCTTCAGCTCGTTGGTCTCGCCGAGACGGACGAGGGGCGAATTGATGTGCTGTGCGGAGATGCCGGCATACCAGTTGCGGTGGGTGTAATAGAGTCCGACGGCGAGGTCGAGCGCGTTGCCGTCCACCTTTGACGAGGTGAATGCGGGGTCGCTGGAGTCCTCGAGGTCGAGCTTCGAACCGTCAAAGCTCTCGCTGAGCATTCCTGCCGAGACGCCGGTGGAGAGTTGTCCGCCGAATAGCTTCATCTTGACGGCGTACTGCAGGGCGAGTCGCTGGTGCGTGAACAGACCTATCTTGTCGTTCATAAACTGGAGTCCGGCTCCGTGCGTGGTCTTGAGGAACATAAAGGGCATGTCGGTGCCCGCGTACATGGTCTGCGGGTTATGCTTGAATCCGGCAAGGTCGATGGCATAGGCTGCCGAGACGTTCAGCTTGGGCTGTTTACCTACGGACGCAGCATTAAACGACGGTTCCATGTCGAAGTAGTGACTGAAGGACACGTCGTACTGCGCATGGCTCAAAAGCGAGACAAGCGTAAGCCCGAATATTATAATTATCTTGCGTTTAAACACGTATGTATAACGCTTATGTAATATAATTATTGTGTAAAAGCAGAAAAAAATAAGGTTCCCGACAAGAATGCAGGTTTTCTTTTGACAGGAAGACATGAAGACGGGATTTTTAGACATGAAGACAAGAAGACATGATTTTTCAGACAGGAAGACATGAAGACATGATTTTTTTGTTGACTGTATGCTATGGGACAAACTTAGGAGGCTATGGCGTCTCGCCGTAGCCCCGCAGCCACAAATGCAAGCAGATTGAGTATGAGCTGCGGGTTCCGCGGAGCGGGACCTATATCATGAAACCCACTGCAAGCTGCGAAGCAGCGCAGCTGTGGGTACGTACGATACCTCCACCACATATAGTTCCCCGAAGGGGGACTGATGCATCCCGTATGATGTTTAGGATGATAGTCGGTCCCGCTTTGCGGAACCAAGGGATGGTGTGGAGGTTATCCCACAGCTGCGCTCCTTCGGAGCTTGTAGTGGGTTTCTGATGAATACGTGTCCCCTCGAGACACGGCGCTGATTGGCGTTTCTGCTATGGGTGGGTGCGTGGCTACGGCGGGACGCCATAGCCTCCTAAGTTTGCCTCGACAGCTTGTGAATTGCAGTTTATTTAGTTGAGAGTTGAGAATGGAGAGTTGAGAGTTATGATATGTATGATAGTTAATCATATTGATTATAATATACTTAATAAGAGTAATCATCGCTCGGCTTTGCCGCTTGCCTTAGCAAGAACTCTCAAATTTCAAATTTCAACTCTCAACTTCGTTAGATAAATTCCTGTTTATCGGTTAGTTTGCCAGACAATATTTGCATTTCTAACGCTCAATACTCCTCGCTCAGCGCACAAAGAAATCCTTGGTGCGAAATTCTCGAATTTTGAGCGTGCAGCGATAACTTATTTACGCACAGTCGATTATGCTGACTGGGAAAGAAGTGTGCAATGAATAAGGGATATAAACAAGCATAATAGGGTGCAATAGCGCCACTTTTACACTACAATAGCGCCACTTTTATCATGCAATAGCGCCACTTTTGACTTTAACTGATTTTACTTTACACTTTTCTTGTTGTTTTACTAATTTACTTCACTCTCATTTTGTTCCTTTACTGAATAACTTTACAATGCAGGAAAAGTGTTACTGAAACGCTTTACATA
>NZ_NOVE01000127.1 GCF_002265625.1 Prevotella sp. 885 | reverse complement strand
AGAATGATATCGACCCGAAGATGATTGAGTTCTTGAAGGGTCTGTGGGACGGCACCGGTCGCACTCGCATGAATATGGATCTTGACAAGAAGAAGGAGACGACTGCCGTTGACTCCGGCATCATCCTTTCTGGTCAGGAGATGCCGACATCGGATATCGCTCTCTTTACCCGACTCGTCTTCCTGCAGTTCCCTCGAAGCGAGTTCTCGGATAAGGAGAAGCAGAATTATAAGGTGCTGCTCGAAATGCGCTCACTGGGTCTTACACACCTGACTCTCGAAATACTCAAACAGCGCAAGCACTTTGAACAGGCATGGTCTACGGCGTTCCATGATACACAGAATATCGTCGGCAACGCTCTCGGTGGCGAAAAGGGTGAGGATCGTATCATGAACAACTGGTGTGTGCCGTTGGCTGCGCTTCGGGTGCTACAAAAGATCATCCCTACGCTGACTTTCGATGAGATGCTGCAAGTCACCATCGAGGGGATAAAGAAGCAGAATGGTGAGTGCAAGACTAACGGCGAGCTGGGCAACTTCTGGAACGTGGTGCAGTATCTCGCAAGCGACGGCGAACTGATTGAGGGTGGCGACTTCTTCATCCGCTATTGCAGCAAGTTCAAGACGGACATCATCAATGCCACTTGGCAGTCTGAACGTCCGGTGCTCTTCCTGCAGAAAACTCGTATCTTCAACCTCTACCGCAAGGAGGGACGACAGGCTAACGAGAAGGTGCTGCCTACGGATGCGTTGAAATACTATCTTCAGAACAGCCGTGCCTACCTGGGCGAAAAGGTGGCACGATTTGATGTGTACAAGAAGGGCATCATCCAGTACGACCATACCAGGGCTGCTATGGGTAGCACGCCTCCTAAACTTACTATGACACAACGTGCCTACTGCTTTGACTATGACTTGCTTTGCGAGACGTTTGGCATCAGTCTGTGGACTGCGCCTGACCAATCCGACAGCGACGAGCCATTCTAAGGGCTTTTTACTCTTAAAAGTGGTAGCTTACTACGAATATATTTCTTTTCAATAGGTATCATAATCAGGTGGACTGCCGGGGCGATTGCATCGTCTCGGCGGTTTTTATTTTGCGGAAGACATGGCCATCCTCTGCGATGTACTCCGT
>NZ_NOVE01000126.1 GCF_002265625.1 Prevotella sp. 885 | reverse complement strand
AAAGCCGGGGGCGCCTGAAGTCCGTGACCGCAAGGGTCGGCCTAGGGTGAAACCGGTGATTGGGGCTAAGTCGTAACAAGGTAGCCGTACCGGAAGGTGCGGCTGGAACACCTCCTTTCTGGAGAGACGAGCTATAGCATCTAGAATCTCTAGAATGTCTAGTATCACTAGACGGTCTAGAAAAGCTAGAACGTCTAGCATTAAGGTTAAGGTCAGCAAATGGTTTGCTTTCCTTCTCCCGCGCTTCTTGGCGCACTGTCTTACTAAATAGAGAAACAACTATACAATTAATAGTTAAAAAATAATAATTAATAATTGCCGGAGTTCCTTGAGGTTCAAGTCCTTATTTCTCACACTTTCCACCTTATATAATATAAGGCTCGGGAAAACGATCTTTGACATATTGATACAAGCAAAACTGTAAGTTAAATTAATAACAACAGCTGAAAGTATGAGCTACGGTTTCTTGTCTGAGCAATCAGATGAGAGATTCGAAGAAAGTAGAAAAGGGCGCAAGGCGGATGCCTTGGCTCACGGAGGCGATGAAGGACGTGATAAGCTGCGATAAGCCTCGGGTAGATGCAAATGATCTCTGATCCGAGGATTTCCGAATGGGACAACCCGTCTGTCTGAAGGACAGTCACTATCTTATGATAGAGCTAACGCAGGGAACTGAAACATCTTAGTACCTGCAGGAAGAGAAAATAAACTAATGATTCCCCTAGTAGTGGCGAGCGAACGGGGAAGAGCCCAAACCATGACTGTGGCAACGCAGCCGTGGGGTTGTAGGACCACGCTGTGGCACGATGCTTGTGAGAGGAACGTTCTGGAAAGAACGACCATAGAGGGTGACAGTCCCGTACTCGAAGCACGCTGAAGCCTAGTGGTATCCTGAGTAACGCGGAACACGAGGAATTCTGCGCGAATCCGCCGGGACCATCCGGTAAGGCTAAATACTCCCGTGAGACCGATAGCGAACCAGTACTGTGAAGGAAAGGTGAAAAGAACCCCGAGCAGGGGAGTGAAATAGATCCTGAAACCTTGCGCCTACAAGCGGTCGGAGCTGCTTAAGCAGTGACGGCGTGCCTTTTGCATAATGAACCTACGAGTTACCATCTCTGGCAAGGTTAAGCTCCACGCAACCGCAGTGAAAGCGAGCCTGAATAGGGCGTCAAGTCAGAGGGGGTAGACGCGAAACCAAGTGATCTACACTTGTCCAGGTTGAAGTCCCGGTAACACGGGATGGAGGACCGAACCAATAAGCGTTGAAAAGCTTCTGGATGAGATGAGTG
>NZ_NOVE01000125.1 GCF_002265625.1 Prevotella sp. 885 | reverse complement strand
TGCAGAATCTTTCAATGCAAAAGTCAAGCATTTCAGAGCACAACTTCGGGGTATCATTGACAAGAAATTCTTTCTCTTCAGACTAACAAGATTGTATGCTTAATCCACACACTTTTTCAGGTGAGCCATTTTTTCTATGCTTACGCCCTCGTCAGCCATCTGCCATAACTCCATGAATATGAATAAGACAGAATCGGGCTGGTTTCGCACAATCACCTTTCTGTTTTCGGCAAAACGGGTCTCTATGCGAAGGGGCAGGAGCATCAGTCCGTTACGGGCTGGGACCTTCTTTATCTGAACCTCAAAGTATTTCTTGAGTATATCTTGATTCTTGTTCATAGTTCCGCTGTTTTTAGTAATTCCTATTTCTTTATGATGCCACTTACCGGCAGTCCGAACACGGTGACATCCACGCGATGATGCCTTGCATACATACCGCCGTTCTCATAGTTGCATGTCTTGCCCTCATGACTCTTATGGCTGAAGCGCAATGAACGGTCAAGCTCCTCGAAGGTAAGATAATAGTTGATTATCTCTTTTTCGTTCTGTACGTCGAATCCCACAAGGTAAGTATTGTCCCTTGCCCACCCCATAATGCTCGGCTCCATGACATGAATGAGCTGACCGTTGCGATAAGACGAGAGATATACAGTGGTGTTAGGATAAACACGCATAAGATCGCCGTTCACCACAAACACCATCCTCTTGGAGTTCTTCATGTGGTTCTTTCCAAGACGGTCATGCCATTTATGCAGCTCCTTAACGTCAAAGTAAGTTTCGTCGATGGTGTCCGGATCTTCAGGAACGTCCCAGAACTTGCGGAAGTAAGATCCTCGCTCGTCCGTAGGATATTCTCTCCACAGAAGCTCCTTGCCCATCTCAGTGTTCATACCAGCCAAATATGCCTCTTCAAAGGCTGGATTGGTGTAGAAGCAGGAGATGGTGTTATTCTTCAGACTGTCCACTGATGGTATCATAAACCTTACTGACTGTTCCTTTAGATAGAAATATGTGGGGTCTGGCAATACGGGATATGCCATTACCGGATATTTCTCTGAGATTCTTGCGTCAAGGTCTTTTGTTTGTATATTATAGTTTTTAGCTATTTCGTCACGTACATTATCTGTAGAATACTTCTTTGTGCCGACCCGTTCCTTTTTATAATTAATTGGTTTAAGTCCCGGCAATCTCTTCATATTCTCTATTTTCGGCTCATCCGATAAAGTCCGTGGCATCCCTACCCAAATATATCAACGATACATGATAGATTTTCCGTAAAGATGTTTACCTTTGCTGTATGAAAAATGATGTCAGCATTAATATGTACAAGGGACTT
>NZ_NOVE01000124.1 GCF_002265625.1 Prevotella sp. 885 | reverse complement strand
GCCCGAACACATGCTGGATTGGTTCGACCTTAAAGACGTGTTTGTAGAGCAAAAGAAAGAAACAAAGCTTGTTCACATATACCTTGACGAAAACGAGCTGAGACCAGGTGACAGAACCGATATTCGTCCCAATGGTTTCACCCGTGAGAGCGTGTTCCATGACTTTCCAATCAGAGGACACGAGGTACTTCTTCACATCCGCCGTCGCCGTTGGCTTGACAGTGAGAATCACAATGTGATGACCGAATGCGAGTTCATCCAGGAAAGCACCCGCTGCTCTACGGAGTTGGCGGCTTTTTTAAAAGATGCGTTTGGAGACGCTCCCTATAACGGCCCGTTCGTTTGAGAACGACTACCACATAAACGGCGACAACTTTGAGAAAGCGTACAAGAACCACCTGAGCGGCTTTCGTGAATGGACGGAGCTTGACCATGCCGAGGAATGGCTGGTTTTCCCGGACAACATAGGTCCTCATGTCAGCATAGACGAGACATGCCTTTCTACTGGCGAGGTATACACTATTGTATGCAACAAGGACGCACATGGTCGTAAGGGATGTATAATAGCAATAATCAAAGGCACAAAGGCCAAGGATGCAATCAGCGTTTTGTCAAAGATACCTGAATCATTGAGAATGAACGTTGTAGAAGTGACGCTTGACTTTTCCGAGAGTATGCACAGCATCGTGGAAACTTGCTTCCCCAAAGCCATGCTTACACTTGACAGGTTTCACCATCAGCAGTTCTGTCTTGAAGCTTTGCAAGAAGTGCGCAGGGAGTATCGTAGGGAACAGATGACAAAGGATGCCAACGACCGTGAGGAGCATCGTCTCAGAATGAAAGAACGGACAAAGAATGACGGTCCTTGGGTTGACGAGGACGGACACGCCATCAGACGCAATGCGAAGTTTAGTCCTAAGCGACTGGAGAACGAGGAGACAAGGGCAGAGTTGCTGGCGCGGAGCAAGGCGCTGCTGATGATGTCGCCCGACAAATGGACAGAAACACAGAAAGAGAGATCCGAAATATTGTTCCGTGAGTTTCCTGATATCAAGACGGCATTTACGCTTACACATTCGCTTAGAATGATATTCTCACAAAGATGTTCCAAGGAACAGGGTGCTTTGAGCTTACGCTCATGGTACAGTAAGGTTGCTGAGTTCGGCAACAAGGCTTTCAATGACATTGCGGCAGCTATGTACGATAGAGAAGATGAAATCCTCAACTATTTTGTCTTTCGCTCTACCAACGCTTCTGCAGAATCTTTCAATGCAAAAGTCAAGCATTTCAGAGCACAACTTCGGGGTATCATTGACAAGAAATTCTTTCTCTTCAGACTAACAAGATTGTATGCTTAATCCACACACTTTTTCAGGTGAGCC
>NZ_NOVE01000123.1 GCF_002265625.1 Prevotella sp. 885 | reverse complement strand
GGCTCAGTGGAAATTTAGTGGGGATAAGCATAAATCTTTGCAAGTCGATACAGAAAAAACTTTTCATCAACGATGCCCCTTAGTGATGCTCTGAAAGCTTTGATTTTTGCATTAAAGGATTCAGCTGCAGCATTAGATGATCTATTTGTATAAAAATTAAGAATGTCATCGTAATGTTCGTAGAATGTTGCAGCAATAACATTGAAAGAACGGAAGCCAGCTTCTTCCACTTTGTTGTACCATTTAGCCATAGAAAGTCTTGCGGCATCTTTAACAGTATTTTTTGAGAAAATCATTCTCAAAGAATGCGAGAGTCCATAAGCTGTCTTCAAATCTGGATATTCTCTAAATAGAATCTCAGCTCTCTTGCTTTGTGACAGTGTCCATTTCTCTCCTGATTTGAAAAGAAGATACCTACTCCTTGCTAGCAATTCCTTTCTCGTATCTCCGTTCTCATATCGAAAAGGCACGTATTCGCGTCCTTCAAGTTTTGCATTCTCCATGTCGTCATTGGCCTCTTGTATAGCATCCCAACGATGCTTAATGCGCATTTCCTGCACAGCATCGCAAGCAAGCTTCTGTATGTGAAACCTGTCTATTACTCTCATTGCTTTGGGAAAGCATGTGCGAACAATCTTTCTCATGGAGTCTGACAAATCTAATGTGACCTCCTCAACCGTGTTCAGAAGAGCTTCAGGTATATGCTTCAAGGCATTGATAACGTCCTCTGACTTAACACCCTTGACAATTGCAACCAGACATTGGTCTTTTCCGTGTCTATCCCTGTTGGTGACGATTGTGCGCAATTCTCCGTTAGACATAGATGTCTCGTCTATTGCCAAATTACGACCTATGTTGTCAGGAAAGACAAGCCATTCATCGGCATGCTCTAGTTCTGACCATGTACGATAGTCACTCAAGACATCCTTGTATTGTTTATCCAATGTATTGGAGTTTACATGGTAGTATCGTTCAAGCGTACGGCAGGTCGTCGGGGATGTGTCCATACGTCTCTTTTAAAAAAGCCGCAAACTCTTTCGAGTAGCGGGTTCCTGATTCGGTAACACTAATACGGTCGACAAATGTCTCTCCTGTTTCCTTGTTTTTCCATCTACGACGACGAAGTACAAGAATCACCTTATGGTCACGAATCGGGAAATCAGTTATGCGTACAGCGTCCATAAAACCTTTGGATTCATAGTCCTCTGATTTTTGGAGATAAGCATTCATACGCTCGTCTAGATGAATGGTCATACTCATTGCGTCAATATCAGACTCATCTGTTTCTATCTTGACGATATCGAAATTGTCTAGTATTTCTTTGGGAAGAACTAGACGGGCTAATTGTTCAAGCATGTTCATAATGCAAAGATACAAAATACTATGAAATAAAAAACACCCCCAGTACTTTTCCGCTGACCC
>NZ_NOVE01000122.1 GCF_002265625.1 Prevotella sp. 885 | reverse complement strand
TTGTTAAGGGATTTTCCCTTAACCCGTCTTGATAAAGACCCCCCGACCGCCCTGTCCTTGCTGACGGCTACGACCGCCCGACCTTTGCGGAATATGTAAACAAATGTTAATATTTAGTTTCTCACACACGCAAAACCGCCTTAGTTGCGCCAAAAGTCGAAAAGGCAGAAAGTGACGAAAAAGGCTTGCAATTTTCGCTGATGACGAAAGCGAACCGAGGTTTCACGCTGATGCACAACCGCTCCAAGTTCCACGAAAACCGAGGGTTTCGACTTGAACAAATAAGGCTGAAACAAGCAAAAGGTTTCGGAAAAACACCGAGTTTTCGGCACGATATAGGGTTTCGACTTGAGCAAATAAGGCTGAAACAATCAAAAGGTTTCGGCAAAGCACCGAGTTTCGGCACGATATAGGGTTTCGCCTTGAGCAAATAAGGCAGAAACAAGCGAAAGGTTTCGGAAAAGCACCGAGTTTCGGCACTTTAAGCCTCCAAGCCGAGCAAACCGAGGGTCTTGCCGTACCACGAAAGGCTATTGGGTATCGGATGGGCATCAATGGCTTGCGGATGTTGCAATATATGCGAGAAAAAGCGAGAGTTTCGGCTTCATACTGCGCTCTTTCGTGCTACTGAACCACCGCCCACCACACCAAGCGAGCCACCACGCCACGCCCGACCCATCGGGCGGTAATGCGGCAGTGGTGAGGGATAAAAAGGTAATGCGCCTGTCGGTCTTGCCCGACATTAGGCGCACTACCTTTTTTATCCCATACCTCTGCCATACCTATTTGAATAAGCGAGAGTGCTGTCAGACTTATAGCAATCTTGATTGCCATTAGTCAGACGGCTTTCTCGCATTGACAGACAATAGAAAGCATAGCTTTACCAAACCATGAAGGCGCAGCCTTATAGGAAACAGAAGGCACTGCCTTACCCGAAGCGAATGGGTATGAAGTGGAATGTAATGAAGTGGTAATGTAGGACTTCTCCATGGCTCGCAGAGTCATAGAGAAATTCCGGAATGATAACGTAATGGAATGTAGCGCAATATCCTTTCGCAACAGTGGACGAAAGGAGGTGGCGCATAACGGACGGACACGGGAGTGGAGAGCCACTGCCTTTCGGCAGAAGAAGAGAAGATTGAGCGAAGCGAAATGATAGACAATAGAGCGCAGCTGCACGGACTTATGCGCAATGCAATGGAGCGTGTGTCCGTACCTATTAAGAAAGGTGAAGGGTGTGCAACACTTTTCACCTTTGATGATAGATAGACATCTTTGATGTGCAAAAAACAGAATGACATCGCAGATGTGGAGAAGAATGACGGAATGAAATGACGTGGAAGACGGATGACGCTTGCGTGTTGATGATTGACGAGGAGGTCAGACAAGCTCGCTGCAAGCGTTGCTTGGCTGGGTGATGCGTCAATCATGTGCGTAGGTG
>NZ_NOVE01000121.1 GCF_002265625.1 Prevotella sp. 885 | reverse complement strand
GAATCAAATAATATTGTTGTGTTTTTAACAATTCAATATTATTGTTTATCTTTGCGTCATGAATAGAACTCAGCCCATAGATTACAAATCCGTATTGTCCTTATTTCTTCCGGCAGGACTCCTTGACTATTTCGATATAACAGAAGCTTCCAATATGGGAGATTATTTTATGTTGGTCTTAGTTGAGAAAGATATTGTGCCTGAAAACTTACAAGGCCTTCCTTTAATTTCCAATGGTTTTCACAAGCCAATAACAGTCACAGATTTTCCCGTCCGTGACCATACCATGTATTTTAGGATAAAGCGACGCAGATGGCTTGACAAGTCTACGGGCAAGAGCTATAGCCGCGACTGGAATCTTGTTGCATCCGGAACCAGAATTACCGCTGAGTTCGGAGCTTTTTTAAAAGAATTACCTTGATACCCATGCAGTGAGCATCAAGAGTGTAGCAGAGTTTACGCATTTGAAGGCAAATGTCCTAAATGACTACTACAAGAACCATCTGAGCGGATTTCACTCCTGGAATCAGAAAAAACATTCAGAAGAGTTTACCCTTTATGCCTGCAATCTCGGCGAACATCTTGCCATAGACGAGTCTTCACTGAGCAATGGAGAACTGTATACAATTGTGACCAACAAGGACGGGCACGGGAGGAAGGGTACGCTGGTTGCAATGGTAAAGGGAGTGAAATCAGACTTTATAATCAAGAAGTTACAGCGTCTTCCTGTCGGCAAACGTGCAATGGTCAAGTCTGTTACCATGGACATGTCAAACTCTATGTATAAGATAGTACGTAAGTGTTTTCCCAATGCAGAGCAGATCGTAGACCGATTCCATGTGCAGAAACTTATGTATGATGCTCTTCAGGACTTACGTATAAAGCACCGTTGGGAAGTGATGGCGGAGGATAATCGCATGCGTGCTTTGTACAAGGAGAAAGGGCTTGAATACAAGCCTGAAATATTAAGCTGTGGAGACACTCTTAAGCAGCTTATGGTAAGATGCAGCAGGTTGCTTGTAAGAAAGCCGAATGACTGGACCGAATCACAGGCAGAAAGAGCCAAGGTCCTATTTTGTCGATTTCCGGATATGAAAGAGTTCTATTATCTTGCTTTAAGATTGGGTAAGATATATTCGGATTATGATAACAAGGACGTGGCACGACCCAAACTCGCATTATGGTTTAATCAGGTTGAGCAATGGAACTGTGAAGAGTTTAATACAGTCATCAAGACATTTCAAAACCATTATGACAGAATACTGAATTTCTTCAATGACAAAAGAACTAACGCCAGTGCCGAATCGTTCAACTGCAAGCTAAAAACATTCAGGGCTGAATTCAGAGGAGTGAATGATCTGAAGTTCTATCTTTATAGGGTAAAACAGTTATTTGCATAAGGAAATGCAGATTGTTAAAAACACAACAATATTATTTGAGCC
>NZ_NOVE01000120.1 GCF_002265625.1 Prevotella sp. 885 | reverse complement strand
GTTTTCATCCGTCCATTCCTTAATGTGACGGTGTCTTCCTTCCTCCAATCTTTGTTTAAAATTGAAATTAACTCGTCTGTCCTTATCTGCCAAATTAAGGCGAAGCGGCATCATCAGAATTATAGGAGTGACTCCTGCAAGTTTGTCATCAGACATTCTGCCTTTCACTACTCCAAAGATTGACTCTACCGGATCAGAACTTGCATTGTGCGATTCTCCTTCATTAACGAATGCCATTTCACGTTCTACATATTCCAATATGAATGAGCCGACTTTGCATTGTCTTTCATTTCCGGACATTAGACTTGTAGTTACAAGTTGCTTGCACCGACTAATTGTATCATGCGACCAACCGTTATTTTTTACATCCTTCTCTATCTTTGTTATACAATCCATCGTTTCTGCCAGTTCGTCGACTAGAGAGGCATTGTGTGGAATAAAGGCATAAATGCTCTTTATATCATCTCGGAGAGTGTGATATAAGTATTGCATACGACTAATCCAATCAATCCATTTTGACATATTCATAAAGCGTGCAATGCTTCGTTGTGAAGGAGGTTGCACATACGCTACATCTTGCATGTTATATTTGAAACGCGCAAGTTGAACATTATTGGAAAGTTCTTGAAAATCAGCTTCTTTCTTATATACTCTTTCGAGAAACATACCAAGAGTGTGGCTTATGTCCGAATGATGGGCATAACCAGCCTCTCTTACTGCCTTACATACAGTGAAACCATTGTCACTGATAACATATTCAGGTTTGTGTCCGATCTTATCAGCAACCTTCTCCAGAACATTTTTAATGCTTGTTCCATTCCAACTCTTTGCAATAGAAATATCAACAATAGTAATATCTTTTTCCGTAATTGCAGAACCGGCATTAATGGCAGGCATAGCAAGTGTAAGCAGAAGTTTTTCACTGCCTATCATCATGCTTTCATCAACAATCAAAGCATATCGCTTGTCCTTGAATAGGCTGCATGATTCCTTATAGACACTAAGTCCCAATTCTTGCGTCCAATATCCAATCGTTGTATATGCGGGAACTTTACCGAACACATTGCCCATAAACTCATTTAGAATATTGAATATCTCAACAATCTGTCGTGAGCCTACAGACAAACGTGCATAAAAAGCCACACTAAGAGCAACCATCAAACTGGAGTAATGATGTCGTCCAATAGATTCATCATTCGTTCGAAAGTCTCCTTGTCCAATCCAACGTTCGGTTTCTCTTTTTTTTTGAGTACAGAACGATACTTGGCATTGTTTGACTGAGCAGTGGACAACCTTCCCTTGAGATTGCGTTTGTCTCTTTGAAGAGATTCTTTCTCTTTCTTGAGTTTTTCCACCTGCTTTTTAAGCTTTTCTATTTCTCTATCTTGGGCTGACTTTTTCATAACCTTCATATGCTTTATTTATGTAAAGTTACTAAAAATCAACGAGTTAT
>NZ_NOVE01000119.1 GCF_002265625.1 Prevotella sp. 885 | reverse complement strand
GCTTCGAAGCCTCCGGCCTATCCTACACATCGGATGACCAAGGTCAATGCTAAGCTGTAGTAAAGGTTCACGGGGTCTTTTCGTCCCATCGCGGGTAATCGGCATCTTCACCGATACTACAATTTCACTGAGCTCATGGTTGAGACAGCGTCCGGATCATTACACCATTCGTGCAGGTCGGAACTTACCCGACAAGGAATTTCGCTACCTTAGGACCGTTATAGTTACGGCCGCCGTTTACCGGGGCTTCAATTCAATGCTTCGCCTTGCGGTTGACATCTCCTCTTAACCTTCCGGCACCGGGCAGGTGTCAGGCTGTATACCTCATCTTTCGAGTTTGCACAGCCCTGTGTTTTTGTTAAACAGTTGCCTGGACCTATTCTCTGCGCCTCGCTATTCACGAGGACCCCTTATCCCGAAGTTACGGGGTCAGTTTGCCTAGTTCCTTAACCATGAATCTCTCAACGCCTTAGTATGTTCTACCCGACTACGTGTGTCCGTTTACGGTACGGGTACCTTCAGGATTGCTTAGCGGATTTTCTCGGGAGTATGCTTACCCTCGCTATCAGGTTCCTCCGAAGAGGACCCCGTACTTTCAAGTTCGGCTCTGACTGCGGATTTGCCTACAGCCATCAACACCTACACTCTTTAACGAGCCATTCCGTCGGCTCGCGGAAGTTTCACTGCTCCGTCTCCGCATCGCTCCTAAAGGTAGTCACGGAATGTTGACCGTGTCTGCCATCGCCCTCGCCGTTCGGCTGAGACTTAGGACCCGACTGACCCCGGGATGATTGACATTGCCCGGGAAACCTTAGTCTTGCGGCGGGAGGGAATCTTACCCTCCTTATCGTTACTTATACCTACATTTGCTTTTCCATATCCTCCAGGATAGGTTACCCGCACCATTCGACGGATATGGAATGCTCCCCTACCGATACTTTTATAATTTGCTATCCCGCGCCTTCGGTATCTGTCTTATACCCGATTATTATCCATGCGGGGACTCTCGACCAGTGAGCTGTTACGCACTCTTTGAATGAATGGCTGCTTCCAAGCCAACATCCTGGCTGTCACTGAGACCCCACTTCGTTAGACTAACTTAGACAGAATTCCGGGACCTTAGACGGCGGTCTGGATTCTTCTCCTCTCGGGGACGGACCTTAGCACCCGCCCCCTTACTGCCGGACTGCAGACCGTGAGCATTCGGAGTTCGTCAGGACTCGATAGGCGGTGAAGCCCTCTTGTCCTATCGGTCGCTCTACCTCTCACGGTGACCATCCGACGCGGCACCTAAATGCCTTTCGGGGAGTACGAGCTATCTCCAAGTTTGATTGGCCTTTCACTCCTACACTCATCTCATCCAGAAGCTTTTCAACGCTTATTGGTTCGGTCCTCCATCCCGTGTTACCGGGACTTCAACCTGGACAAGTGTAGATCACTTGGTTTCGCGTCTACCCCCTCTGACTTGACGCCCT
>NZ_NOVE01000011.1 GCF_002265625.1 Prevotella sp. 885 | reverse complement strand
ACGAATATCGGTTCTGTCACCTGGTCTCAGCTCGTTTTCGTCAAGGTATATGTGAACAAGCTTTGTTTCTTTCTTTTGCTCTACAAACACGTCTTTAAGGTCGAACCAATCCAGCATGTGTTCGGGCAAAAGACATTCTGCAAGGAGTCTATACTTTTCCATATTTATCCGTTCTTTGACTTTATAAACGGACAATATAGTGTTTTTTATTGTACTACGATATCCACACACTTTTTCCAGTGGTCCGAAAAAATGCAGCGAATACTTAGGATGATGGAAGACTTGGACGTTGTATATGCCCAAGACTGCCGTTATCTGAAAGAAATTATCGAGTCAATCCCTAACAGTTTAAGCAAGTCAGCCCAAAAGGAGGAGGATAAGGAGCTTAGGGCTTTAAAGGAAGAGATGTGGGCTGTCGTTGAGAGATATTCCAACACGACACGAACAAAACCTAACCGTGCCACACTGTTCGCTGACAGGGTGAAGCGTGTTTGCAGACGTATCAATGAGGTGAATGCGGCAAGGACCTTTAGCGGCAAGGCACGCAACAAAGGCGATAGGGCGTTCTCTTCTACCGTCAGATGTCGCAGGATGAAAAAGCATGTTGATGATGCGCGTAAGTTTCTTGAGGGAATATATGAGGAAATTAAAGAAATACCTTATTTCTCAAAAGACCAAGCAGATTGCATATATAGAGATGTGGAGCACATAAGAGAGCTGTCGCAGAGAATACACTTAATAAAAGGTAAAAAGGTGGAGCGCCAGTATCCGTATATTGCAGAGGCATATCAAAGGGATTCACTATTGCGTGGAAACAAACGAGCAGAAAAGCCATTAAAGAAATTCCTTGAGTCTACACGGAAGATATCAGACTTCTTCGATTCTTTCGATTTGGATAAGTTAAGGACGGTCTTGTCAAGAAAGGTTCGTCCCGGCTATCGCTACACTTATCCAGCAACGGTCCTTATCAAGAACAGATTCTGGGATACAGACAAAAGCTCGGTCTATTCTAATGATTTTCTTGAGGTTCTCAAGGCAACATACTTCGATTATCATCAGGAGATGGAGTGGCTTAGAGATATCGTCGATATAAATCATAAAGATCTTTTAAAGGAAGGCGGAAAGTTCCGATATATAAAGAAGCGCAAAATCCAGTATGAGCGTACAGCAGAGAAGTGTCTTCTTGTAAGATTCTATCCTGACACCCTCGCCATAACTCAAGCACAGCAGCCGCTGACTCGTGAAGAGGCCATTGAAGGAAAAAAGATGGCGGACTACCTGAAGAGATATCTGAAAATCAACAAGCTGAATAAATACATCAAGATTCCATGGAATGAACTGAGAGGTGAATGGCGTCTGATGTGTCAGACCTATGGCGCAGTCCGTTCTGCCTGGATTGTAGCCCAGGCTTCTGCGCCTAATTTCAATCCATCGGACTATAAAGAAGAAGGTAACGAAGGTTTTCAGAATGTCACACCAGTGACACGTATGCTGCCTGACCGTTTCGTTCTGAACGCTAAGCTTAAGCTTGACGCTCGACGCAGTCGCGAGTTCTCATTCATCGGTCGTCGTCTGCCGGAAGAGCTGCAGGTGGGATTCAATATGTTTGAGATGGGAAAATCCGGCAACGACATGTACGACAAGACCGATGAAGGCAGGCTGAAACTCAATAAGGGCCTTGCATGGATGACAGATTTTGATGAGGCGGAGCGTATAGGTATGGCAATGACCATTCCGCTTGACGAGATGAAGCATCGTCGTAAGACCTACCGTGAGAACAAGGATAAGAACAACTGCGGAAAGGAAATGCTCCGTACATACGAATTTGAACACATCATTGTCAGCGGAGTCATTGACGATGATAACAAAGGCACAAAGTCGAAGAAAGAGCTTAAGGATATGCTGACGTCATATCTGTACGAAGACGGCGGACTGAAGTTCCTTAAGACAGGAACGCCCACGAACATTCTCACAGAAGAAGACCAGTCCGATTATGACACCTCTGAAACAAGGATGATGGACAAGTCTTTCGACTTTGTAAGCGATCATCTTACCTATCCCCTTAAGGTCAGGCAGATAAAGGATGGAAAAGGCATTGTCATCACCGTTGGTCCCAACTCAAAAAACAACAGCAATGAGTCAGATTCCTTCAGACTGAACGCCTTATTCGGATTCGACAACGCCACGAGTCCTCTTACATACGCCGCAGATTCTGACAATATGGAGATTCACAAGGCAGAGGTTGTGAGTGCCGCAGTAAGTGGAAAGATTGATGACAGACTGTCTGATCTAAGGGAAAAATTAACTGGCGATGGAAATAGTGATGGTCTGCTTGCTCGCGGCTATTATCCGGTAGTTCGTGTTGGCAAGCAGCCTTTCGGAGTGCTTCCCGTTATGGATATTAGACGGTACAGAATGTGCGATCTTACTTCTTACTATGATCAGTATAAGCTATGTGATAGGTATCTTGATTTTGAGTTGTGGGATCAGATATATAGGGACATAAATTATGTCACCAATTGGAATTTCCTTTCAGAAAAGACTCTTACTGGAATAACCGGCGATGCCTATCAAAGGTATATGAAGGTGATGAGCATGACTCCAACCAGCACAACATTCCAAAAACGTCAGGTCCTGACAATGGAGAACACCAAGGCGGGCGAATATGGCGAAACAGTGGAAGTGCCAGTAAATGGCGATGCAGGTGTGGAGTCACTTGAGGGTAAAGCCAATAAACTCGTGGCAGTGTGTGAGGAGATAAAGAAATTTCCACGAGTGAAGGCATTGAACATCAGCGACGATGAGTTGTTTGACCTGGTGGCAGAATGTGTGGATGTGAGAACCTATCGTCTGGATGCCAGTTTCACAAAGATGGCTCATTCTATGATAAGAAATGGAGCTGACTATATTCTCGGTGCCTACGGTTGGGTGCTTGACCTGAAAGAGGACAAGGCAGAACCTATATCTGACGAATACATCATCGCACCGTCAATAACGCATGCAAAGACAGCGGCTGTATTGCGAAGCGCCTACGCCAAAAGTCAGAGAGGCGACAGCCATAAAGATGTCGACAACAATACGTTGGCAATAAATCTGTCAGCACGTAGAGTGCGCATTGCCAAGCGTATAATTGACGGCGTCAAGAGCGGTCTGGCTATTGGAGCCATTCTGGGGGCTGACCTTGAGCGGAGCATACATGAGGAGATGCTCGATGTATGTATTCTGCCGTTGAGGAAGAAGTTCACTCTCTTGTCGTCACGTCTGAATACGGACGGAAGCACATCCACATCCTCCAACCTTAACACTGGCAATGCGAAGGAAGACTCGAAGAATTATGCTTTGGCAGTAATAAACGGTACTAAGCTGATAAACGCCCTGAACGAGATAAAGATTAAGGGCGACGTGGACAACATACTCACACTACGTCAGTATTTCACGCGGAACGACAAGGAATGGCAGGCGTTTGTCAATGGCATTGACGGACTTCGTCAGACTCTGAACGGAAAAAAGAGAGATATGCTGAAAAAGCTCGTTATGGACATGGCGGACAGCTATGATGCGCTTACCGATGTGGTGATGTCTGAGAGCATATATAAACTATGTGAAGGAAACACTGCTGCCGTGGACGCAATAATGAAGAGTATGAATAACGAGACCAACTTCCCGACACCGGAATTCGTGGAGCAGCCGATGTCATGTGCACGAATTGAGCAAAGAGTGGTTGTGGGTCTTGACGCTTCGGCGTATGTAGAGAAAGCGGCTTGTTCGGGCAGCGTGTTCCTGTATGCCGACCCTGCCGTAGACGGATGGCTTACGGGGCTGCTCTCAAGTATGAGCATAGTAAAGGATAAAGTAATGCCAGCTTCGGCTATCGTCTATATGTCGCAGAACATGAACGGTCTTCAGGCCTTACTCGACCATAAGTATGACGAGGTGCTGTCGGAATATCAGCTTATGCTCAATGCGCTGCGTGAGATGATAGGCAATGCCCATCCATTACGTCATGACGAACTGGAGCATACATCTGCTGGCGACTGCGTGAGCGATCCTGACATCAAGGAACTCAGCTCACGTGTGGGTAAGGTGGCGTCAATGGTGGAGGATGTTCTTGAGAAGGTCCATGAAATCGTTGGCGATGCCGGTCCGAACGACGACGAATACTACACACCCACGGAAGACATCGTTGTGGCACTCAAGCATCTGGCTTCGCTTGGCAATCATTCTGCGTATAAGTTGCTTGAGAATCCAGAGGATGTCACATGCGACGACGTAAGGCAGATTGTCGGTACGTTGCGTGAGGCAGTGACTTCGGCTAAGACTGTAAGCCCATCTTCAACGGCAGAAGACTGTCAGAAAGCCATCAGGGATATGCTCTGCAATGAGGTGATGGTGGTGCCACGATTCTCTTTGGATACTGAGCATCTCGACACGAAGGGACTTGCCTACCAATTAAATAAGGACAGGCAGTTCTTTAAGAATGTCAATCCCGAAACCTATGACGAGTATGTGGAGCAGGTGGCAAGGGTAAGAAAGCAGGTGTCGCTGCTTCATCAGGTCAATCTGTTCGCATTCTTCAATGACGGCACCGACCTTGACATGAAGGCAATGCAGATGCCGGTTGATGGCATGGAGAACCAGCAATGGATAGGTGTGGAGGTTGAAGAGGACAAGGTCTGTGATGCCAACTCATACATCATAGTCAATTCCTGCGACTTTGCCAATGATCTCAGAAGCGGCAATTATGCTGCGGGGCTGGTTGTCGACTTCTGGACGGAAAGCATTCCGCTCAAGGAACAGACTGCAGCCATAACCTTCAGCTATGACCAGCCAGACGCGGAAGCTCCACAGACTATTATTTATGCGGTTAACCCACGAGTGCGATGGGGCAACCGCTGGAATTATCAAGAGTTGGCAGGCGCACTGAAAAGTACGCTCGAACTGGTGAAGTTGCGTGCTCTCGAACCTGATGATCTTCTTCGAAACCGATGGGCATCGAAGGAACTGTTATCCTAATTGTCAAACCTTAAACAGTAAATGATTATGGCAAACCAAGATATTAACAGCAAGATTTCAACCAGCCTGACCACCCGTCTTGAGACACGTACCCGAAACGGAGATATCACGGATGCGCTTCGTTTTCGTGTGCATGATGCCTTGTGGATGCTCACCCGTCAGTGGCAGTTGGGCGAGTTTAATGGCAACGATGCTGGTACTGCCATTGCCGTGAAATGCAAAGCATGGCAAACAAAGATGAGCAATCCCGTGAAAAGCGTGGTTGATACGGGTGAGGACCTTTGTCAGTATCCTATCGAACCGCAGATAGAGCAACTCAGACACGAGATGACTCCGATGGTCAGAGTGGAATCGGCAATGCGCTATATGGTCATCCTTAAAAAACGGATGAAAAAGGACGAGATGGCAAAGAAGCTACGTGAACTGAGAACGCGCTATCCTCTCGATTGCGAATATGGCGCCACCAGCTTCGACAATCAGCCTTCAGCCGTGACTCCAGCCTTGAAAGACATCGTGGAGTATTCAAAGAAGCAGAATTCACAGCTTACGAGTTTTGCCAAAGCGTTCTCCGGTAAGGCTTTTGACGGCGTTAAGCTGTTCGAGGATCTGACCGTTCATGGCTGCAAAAACGATTATGATAGAGAATATGCAGAATAGTTCCGCAAGAACTACGGCATTGTTCATCAAGACTATTGGGACACAAGGTCGATGCGCTATGACTGCACTTTCAATATCGGCAACAACTCGCTGAAGTGTAAGGATTACGCAGGCGGACGCTTGTCATGGTATAGCTTTGACGAAGCAGACGTGAAGGACGATACGGTAAAGAAAGAAGCTGACAACAAGCCCGCTCCGAAAGAGCACGAGTTTTACGGCATACCAACACTTGCCACCTACAGTGGAGCACCGAACAAACGCCTTTGGGAGTTTGAGGACCACATGGTGTATATGGGCGACTCCAAAGATATGCAGTCGCAAGGCAACATCGTGATGATGCAATATGCAACAATGTACAGCAATGACTGGATGATAATGCCGCTGACCGTAGAGGTGGGCGATTACATAGAAGTGAAAGAGCTTACTGTCTGGGATACGTTCGGCGTAAAGAGTACCATTAAGAATCAGAAAAACAGCCAGCAGGGCGTTACGGACGACGTAAAATGGCAGATGTTCACACATACTCCGGCAAGCAACATCTCGAAGATAGATATGAACGGTCTGTTGCTGCCACCGGTGCTGCCGTCAACAGTGGAGAGCGAGGCCGTGGAGGAAGTGATGTTCGTCCGTGACGAAATGGCTAACATGATCTGGGGTATAGAGACCAAGGTGCAGGACGGATGTGGAGGTGTGATGGACGCAGCTAAGCTTGCCAATAATATAGCAAGCAAGATAGACGACGAGAACGAAAAGCGCGAGGTGCCGGGAAAGGTTACTGTAAGCGAGTCGGCTGATGGTGACGTGGAAGTGGAGCGTACGAAGAAGTCTGACTTCAGGTATGTCCTGCGCACGGATGTGCCCCTCAATTGGATTCCGTTCCTGCCGCAACAGCTTCCCGGTCAGCATAAGGAGATAGCGTTAAGAAGAGGAAAGATGCCATTCTATGTTTACGACGAAGCCGGACAGACCGGCGACTATTACGCCGTGCGTCCGATAAGCAGTCTGCTCAATGGGGTCTATACTTCCGTTTCAGGCAAGATAAAGGAGAAGCCGATGTATATTGCCGAAGAGGAGATACTTCAGACAGGAACCCGCCTCATCAAGAACTATCAGCGTGCACGTTGGTTCAACGGCAAATCGTTCAACTGGTTAGGCATAGAAAAGCGTCTCGGAAACATGCAGGCAAATTCCGGATTGGCTTTCGATAAGCTGTTGGATCCCGTAAAATAATGTTTTATAGGAAAATACGCAAAAAAGTGAACGAATAACTTGCACGAACAAAAAAGTATTCGTATATTTGCGACATAAATAGCGAATCCGCGCCGCCAGGCCAACTGGCGGTGTCGGAGGAGCCTTCAGCAGGTGAAGGACAGTACGACATAACAGAAAAAATTTTGTGAAAGAACCCGGTTGAACCATCACTTACTCTTTCTGTGGACTGTTCTTGAGACGGATTTCTCTTAAATGGGAAGAAGGAGAAGAATTTGCCTCGCATTTTGTTTTTGTGAGAGTTTGCTTAGACAGAAAGGGGATTTTCTTGCTCTGGATTTTCGTTTTTGAGATTGAAGCTCTTGGGCAGACATGGAGTTAGAGGAGAAGGCAAGCGGATCAAGTACACCTGCAAGTAGGGCGGCGCACGTGAAGCGCCACTCAAAACGGGAGCTACGGCTCCCGTTTTTTTGTGCCATTACGGATCAAGACAGCTACTATTAACCAACCTACATAAAGTCCAAGTAGTCCGTACGGTTCTCCTATGCTTATCAGTCTTCCTTCTCGAAGTGCTGATAGTCCTTCAGTGAGCGATAGTCTCCGCCCCATCTGAAGCCGTGTTGCTTGAAGAGACGGTAGGCAAGGTCGTTACGGTCAATCTTGTATTTGAATGTTTTGGTGCGGTCGGCATACTTTCTTCCCTTTTCGGGGCTGACCTTATACGTACCGTCCTGACGGCGCTTTACGTAAGGATTGTAGAGCGGATTGATGTCAACGGCTTTGCCGAGGCTGTGGTTGGAGAGCTTCTTTGATCCGGCTACGGTGCGATAATTGAAGCACGTGGTGTTGTTATGCTCCATAGACCGTATGTCGTCAGCTCCATAATTGTCGATGAGCTGCATGTGCTCAATGGGATACTTGGCTTCAAAGAGCTTACGGAAAATGTCCGTAAGGTCGTCGGCAATGTCCTTATGGCAAATCATTTCACCCAATTTAATGCGTCCGTCCTCTGTGTAATGAAGGAGGTGAAGGTAGCGCAACGAGGAACGTAGGACGCGGCAGTCCTTCTTATACGAGTTGCCATAAATTCTGCCGAACACAGCGTCACTTATGGGCATGGAGGCGAAGCAGCGGTTCGTGCCGTACTTTCTCACGTCCTCTGCCGACACCTCTTTGCCTACCTGCCATTCCTCAAGTATGCGGAATGTCGGCTTGTTGTCTGTCTTCTGCATGCTGACAGAGCGAGTGTTGGCAGATTGCTGCGCACATGCGACAACAGTTTGTTGGTTATTGTCATGCCGTGGCTGGCTGCAAGTGGCTGACGAAGCTGGTAGCAGAGTGCATAAAGATGTGGTGGCGAGAATATGTAAGATGTTTTTCATACATAGGTTGTGTTAAACGAAAAGTCGGTTATATATAAAAACGAAAAACCGCCGGCCCTATCGGACCAGCGGTTAATCTCTCATTTTTTTGTTCGAACTATCGAATTACTGAGCAACTGAGTCAGTAGCAACTGTTGTATCAGCAGCAGCTGTTGTATCCTCTACCTGTACGGTATCGCTGTCAGCGTTAGCAGCAGGAGCTGCAGTCTTGTTACCACATGATGCGAAAGAGATAGCTGCGATAGCTACGAACATTAAAACCAATTTCTTCATTTTTTCTTTGCTTTTTAAATCTGTAAAACAATCATTTGTTTATTAAAACATTGCAAAGGTATATATTTTTTTGATACGGCGTTAATCTTTTAAGGATTTTTTTTTGCCTTTTTTGTAACCCACTCAGAAAGCATTGAATATCAATAAGATACAAACTACTAACAAATGTTAATCTTTTCATTACATCATTGTTTACCCTTTTTTATGCTGTTTTTAACACTTTTGTGCACGTACAAACCATGCCGTGAGAGTCACAGGCAAAAGCCCACAGGAGCACGAAAAGCAACGCTTTTGTGGCGAAAACAGGTTGTAATGGGGATGTTAATGAGGAAATTTACGTAACTTTGTATTCTGGTTGCGGACGGGAAGGGTCTGTCTGCAGCCTCTATAATATATATATATAATAAGGTATATAAAAGGTAAAGATGATAAATACATCAGTTTTTCAGAATAAGAAGGCTGCCTACTACACGTTGGGCTGCAAGCTTAACTTTTCGGAAACATCTACGTTCGGCAAGATGCTTTCTGAGCTTGGCGTACGACAGGCGGAGGAAGGCGAACAGGCAGACATCTGCCTCATCAACACTTGCTCCGTTACAGAGGTGGCTGACCATAAGTGCCGACAGGCCATTCATCGTATGGTCAGGCAGAATCCGGGCGCGTTTATGGTGGTGACAGGATGTTACGCACAGCTGGAGTCGGAGGCGGTCAGCCGTATTGAGGGCGTCGACCTCGTGCTCGGATCCAACGAGAAGGCAGACCTCGTGCAGTTCTTGAGCGACGCTTGGACTGCAAAGGAGACCGCTGCCGAACAGGAAGCAGACACAGGAGCGGCAGACGGAGCCTTACATCAGTATCATTCCGTACGCACTAAGCAGATAAAATCGTTCGCCCCGTCGTGCTCGCGCGGCAACCGCACACGCTATTTTCTCAAGGTACAGGACGGCTGCGACTACTACTGCACGTACTGCACCATTCCTTACGCACGTGGCAACTCACGCAATCCCACCATCGCTTCCCTTGTCAGCCAGGCGCGTCAGGCAGCTGAAGAGGGAGGAAAGGAGATTGTGCTCACGGGCGTTAACATCGGCGACTTCGGCAAGACCACCGGCGAAAGCTTCCTCGACCTTGTGAAAGCCCTTGACGGCGTGGAGGGCATCGAGCGTTATCGCATCAGCAGCATGGAGCCAGACCTGCTCTCTGACGAGCTTATCGACTTCTGTGCACAGAGCCGTGCCTTCATGCCCCACTTCCATATTCCGCTCCAGAGCGGCAGTGACGAGGTGCTCCGACTGATGCATCGCCGTTATGACAAGCAGCTCTTCGCTCACAAGATAGAACTCATTAAGAACCGCATGCCCGATGCCTTCATCGGCGTGGACGTGATGGTGGGTTGTCGTGGAGAGACGGAGGAATGCTTCGAGGAGTGTCTCAACTTCCTTACGGCCATGGACGTCACCCAGTTGCACGTATTCCCGTACAGCGAACGTCCCGGAACCGCAGCCCTGCGCATCCCTTACATAGTGGCAGACGCTGACAAAAAACAGCGCAGCAAGCAGCTGCTCGACCTCAGCGAGGAGAAGCGCATCAGCTTCTATGAGAAGTATATCGGCACGGAGCAGGAGGTGCTCTTCGAGAAAGCCACACGCGGAAAGGCCATGCACGGTTTCACACGCAATTATGTGCGTGTAGAGTTGGCACCGCAGTTGGCGAAGGAAGAGTATGACAATCAGCTGCTGCACGTACGTCTCGGCGACTTCAATCATGACAAGTCGGCGCTGAAGGCGTCATTGCTGTAACAGCCGGAGTCTCTGAAAGGAACAATAAAGACAATGAAGAAAGTATCGATAGTAATCCTCAACTGGAACGGTGCGGCTATGCTGCACCGGTTTCTGCCTACGGTGGTGGATCATTCCGCGGACATAGCCGAGATAGTGGTGGCGGACAATGCCTCATCGGACAACTCAATAGAGATACTGAAGAGCGAGTTTCCGGAAGTGCGCATCATCGTGCTCGACCGCAACTATGGCTTTGCAGGCGGATATAACCATGCATTAGAGCAAGTGAGCACACCTTATTATATGCTTCTCAACAGCGATGTGGAAGTCGGCGAAAACTGGCTCGGTCCGCTCATCGACTTCATGGACGCCCATCCCGAAGCGGCAGCATGCCAGCCGAAGCTTCTGGCGGAGCACACCCGTGACCACTTCGAGTACGCAGGAGCAAGCGGAGGCTACATCGACCGCTACGGCTATCCCTACTGCCGTGGTCGCGTTTTCGAGACCGTGGAGAAAGACGAGGGACAGTACGACGACATTGTGGAGGTGCTTTGGGCGACCGGAGCCTGCCTGATGATACGTCGTGACGACTTCTGGAGAGTCGGAGGATTCGACGAGCGCTTCTTTGCTCACAACGAGGAGATTGACCTCTGCTGGCGACTCTTCAACCTCGGAAGGCGAATTTTCTGCGTGCCGCAATGCCATGTCTATCATGTCGGAGGCGGCACATTGCCAAAAGGAAATCCCATGAAGACCTTCCTCAACTTCCGCAACAACCTCACCATGCTCTATAAGAACCTGCCAGAGAAAGACCTCCGCCACGTGATGCGCATGCGTTTCTGGCTGGACTATGTGGCAGCCTTCAAGTCGTTGCTGCTTGACCGCAACTGGGGCGAATTCCGTGCTGTGATACGTGGACGCAAGGCTTACAAGGCGTGGCGTGCCGACTTTGCCGACGATCGCCGTAACATCCAGGCTTCACGTGTGGTCAGAAACGACAGCAGCGTGGCTGACCTGCTCCCAAGAGCCTCCTACTCCATCCTTTGGCAGTATTACGTCAAGGGCAATCGTATGTATAAATATTTGAGAAAAGCGAAATAACACGCATTTTTTTTGATATTTTAAAGGTTAAACGACAAGAATAGGCTTGTCGTTTAACTTTTTTAGCTGATTTGCTTGTTTGTTAAAATCTTTTTTAGTATTTTTGCATTTGAAAATACTAAAACGCTTCTCTGCGCGCCTTCGCAGAGCAAGAAAAGAAATGATATTTGGGCATAACCGTAGTGAGAAAAATATACATTATAATAATAAGCATCGTATTATTGGCTTCGACAGCATGTGAACTCAAGTTGAAGCAATATGGTGACGACAGTCGTCAAACGTTGGTGGAAGTGCAACGTTACGACCGTCTGCAGAGTCGTTATCTCACAACGGGAGACTTTTCCGCCCTTCAGCAGATGAACATCGAATATGCGATGGAGACGCGCACCTTGATTGAGGACGTGCTGAAGATTGGCGAAGTGAACGACCCGGAAATCAATTCCAAGTTTCTCAGTTTCTATCAGGACACCACTCTTCAAGCCATCATAGCCGAAGCGGAGGCGCAATATGCCAACATGTCGGACATCAACACGCAGATGAGTGATGCCTTCAAGCGGCTTCAGAAGATGATTCCCAGCTTGAGCATCCCCGTGGTCTACTCCCAGATAGGTGCTCTCGACCAGAGCGTGATTATCGGAAACAACAGCATAGGCATTTCATTGGACAAGTATCTGGGCGAAGACTTTGCCGTTTATCGCCGCTTCTACAGCGAACACCAACGCAGCCAGATGACCCGTTCGTGCATCGTACCCGACTGTCTGAGCTTCTATCTGCTCAGCATGTTCCCGCTAAAGGACTACGAGTCAGCATCGCAATACCAGCGCGACTTGCACATCGGCAAGATAATGTGGGTGGTGAACAAGGCTATGAAAAAGAAAGTGTTCGCCACGAAGTTTACGGATATAGCCGCCAAGGAAATGGAAAAGTCATCGGGAAAGTCCATAGCGGATATGCTTAAGAAATAAGAATACATAGAGTAACTTTCTAATTCTTCGGCGGTTCCGATGACAATATTTGCATTTCTAATCGCCAGGAGTGCGAGTTGAGCGCACGAAGAAATCTTTAGTGCGAAATTCTTGAGTTTTGAGCGTGCAGTCATAGCGTATTGACGCACAGTTAATTATGCGATTAAAAGAAGAATTGTGCAATGAATAAGGGAACCAAACAAGCGCAATAGCGCCACTTTTACACTATAATAGTGCCACTTTTATCATACAATAGCGCCACTTTTACACTCTAATAGTGGCACTATTGCATGGTAAAAGTGGCACTATTGTTAAGAATTGGTGCTGTTTGCACAGTATAACACCATAAAAACAGCAACCCAGACCTCTAAAATCAATTTTTATTTTGTAACAGCTTTTTACTCTTTGTACGATATTTGCATGGTGGACATGAAGACGTTTTTGACAAGAAGACATGTGCCGAGTAGTTACAATTGCAGCCAAAAGTCTTTACAAATGTTAAATTATGGTACATAAGTGTCAAAAGAACACTTTTGCAAGAAGAAAAGTATTGAAACATTTTGTGGATAGAATAATAAGTGGTAATTTTACACCCATAAAAGCAAAGTACATAAAAAATAACTAAAAACGAAAGTAAATATGAACCTATTCAAGCCTGCATTTATTGGTGTTGCTGCAGCAGCCCTCGCCATTACTGCATGCACATCGGGCAAACCGGTGGAAGAGACTGTTTCAGGACTCAACCCCGCACGTTTCGATTCGATTGTAAACAATAAGAAGACTGCACTCTTCACGCTGAAGAACAGCAACGGCATGGAAGTGTGCATCACCAATTTCGGCGGTCGCGTAGTTTCGCTTGTCGTGCCTGATGCCAACGGCAAACCCACCGACGTGGTGCTTGGCTATGACAATCTGAAACAGTATACCGACTCCGTGAACAGCCCGAGCGACTTCGGTTCGTCTGTAGGACGTTATGCCAACCGCATCGGCGGCGGCAAGCTCACGGTGGCAGGAAAGACATACCAGCTGCCGCAGAACAACTTCGGACATTGTCTCCACGGCGGTCCTTCAGGTTGGATGTATCAGGTTTACGATGCCAAGCAGCCTAACGACTCGACGCTCATCCTCACCATCGTATCTCCCGACGGCGACAACAACTTCCCCGGAACCGTTACGGCACATACCACGTATAAGGTATTGAGCAACAATACGCTGGACATCACCTTCGATGCCACGACAGCCAAGGAGACCGTGGTGAACATGACCAACCACAGCTACTTCAATCTGAACGGCGATCCTTCAAAGGAAGGCACCAATATGTGGCTCTATCTCAACGCGGACAATTACACTCCCGCCGACTCTACATACATGACAACGGGCGAGATTCTTCCCGTAGATGGCACACCGATGGATTTCCGCAAGGCACACGCTCTCTCTCAGACCATCAACGACACCTCGTTCGAGCAGATTCGCAACGCTTCGGGCTACGACCACAACTGGTGTCTCAACACATACAAGGACGGCAAGGGCGACGACACGAAGGTTTGCGCTGTGCTCTGGTCGCCGCTGACAAAGATTGGTCTCTCGATGTATACCAACGAGCCTGGCGTGCAGGTCTACACAGGCAACTTCCAGGGAACTGGCGTAAGCTGCAAGCACGGCATCAAGTATCCGAAGCACGTATCGGTTTGTCTGGAGAGCCAGAAATATCCCGACTCACCCAACAAGCATAACTGGCCGTCGCCTTACCTCAAGCCAGGCGAGAAGTATTACAGCCACGTGGCTTACCGCTTCTGGACCGGCGACTTCTCAACAGACAAGTAAGACGTAGGATAAGCAAAAAGCATAACATTGTTGTCCACATAAAGCTATTGATATTTAACGAGTTTAGTTGTAAAGAAGGCAACGTCGTGATGACGATGCCGAAAAACATAAATAGTTGTAAGACAAAAATCGAATACATATAGAGTTGTTACAGAAAGACAAAGGTTAAATATCGTTTATAGATCGTAGTAGTATAACATATACGGATTAGTAATAGCAGTAATGAGAATAAGCAGCAGGATATCAATCAGCTGGAGTGGACAACAATCAACATATAAGAAATAAACAATAAAGGGAACAAACCCAATAACAATAAAATAAAAACCCAAATAAAAATGAACTTAAACTCACACGAATTTGCATGGCTCGACTGGGCTGTCCTCGTAGTAGGTCTGCTCGGAGTGGTATGGGCAGTATGGCGCGCCATCATGAAAGATAAGAAAGCTTCTAAGGGCGAAAGCTCGTCAGACTACCTCTTCGGTAAGGGCGAGCCTTGGTACGTAATCGGTATGGCAATCTTTGCCGCCAACATCGGTTCGGAGCACCTCGTAGGTCTGGCAGGAACCGGAGCCAAGGACGGCGTAGGTATGGCACACTGGGAGATGCAGGGCTGGATGATCCTGTTCCTCGGATGGCTGTTCGTACCGTTCTATCAGTTGCTTAACAACAAGCTGGGCAAGATCATCACGATGCCTGACTTCCTCAAGTTCCGTTACACACACCGCACAGGCTCATGGCTGTCCATCATCACCCTTGTGGCTTACGTGCTTACAAAGGTGAGCGTCACAGCGTTTACGGGCGGCATCTTCTTCGAGTTCCTCCTCGGCATACCGTTCTGGTACGGAGCCATCGGTCTGATTGCCATCACAGCCGTGTTCACCGTCTTCGGCGGCATGAAGGGCGTGATGACCCTCTCTTCCATCCAGACTCCTATCCTTATCATCGGATCGTTCCTCGTGCTCTTCCTCGGACTCAACATGTTGGGCGACGGCAGCATCGTGGCAGGATGGTCAGCAATGATGGACAATGCCCGCGCCATGCACGACGGCTACGGCATCAACCACATGTTCCATACTGATCAGGGCGACCCGATGTATCCTGAATATCCCGGTTACGTGGTGTTCCTCGGAGCATCCATCATCGGTTTCTGGTATTGGTGTACTGACCAGCACATCGTACAGCGTGTGCTCGGACAGCAGCCCGGCGAGGACAACGCCAAGGTCATTGCACGTGCACGCCGCGGCACCATCGCTGCCGGTTTCTTCAAGATTCTCCCCTGCTTCATGTTCCTCATTCCGGGTATGATAGCCATAGCTCTTCAGCACAAGGCAGGTTCAGGTTTCGACATGGGCGTCAATGCAGCAGGACAGCTCAATACTGACGCAGCTTTCGCCGTTATGGTGAAGAACGTTCTGCCTACCGGCATAAAGGGCATCGTCACCATCGGTTTCGTCTGCGCCCTTGTAGCTTCACTCGCAGCATTCTTCAATTCGTGCGCCACTCTCTTCACCGAGGACTTCTATAAGCCTCTGAAGAAGGGCATGAGCGAGGCTCACTACGTGCTCGTAGGACGTATAGCCACAGTAGTAGTGGTGTTGCTCGGTCTGGCTTGGATGCCGGTGATGATGTCAATGGACACACTCTACACTTACCTTCAGGGCATCCAGTCGCTGCTTGCTCCTTCAATGGTGGCAGTATTCACACTTGGTATCTTCTCAAAGCGCATCACTCCTAAGGCAGGTGAGTGGGGACTTATCGGCGGTTTCGCCATCGGCATGCTCCGTCTCATCACCAATGTCATTACAGACTCAGGCAAGGCTGTTATGGACGGCGCCTTCTGGGACAGCACAGCATGGTTCTGGCAGACCAACTGGCTCATCTTCGAGTGCTGGTTGCTCGTCTTCATCATCGCCATGATGGTGGTTGTGTCATGCTTCACTCCGGCTCCTTCAAAGGAACAGATTGAGGCCATCACCTTCACAACTGACTATCGCAAGATGATTCGCTCAAGCTGGAACGTATGGGATATCGTCGGCACATTGCTCGTAATCGGTCTGTGCGGCGCATTCTACTGGTATTTCTGGTAAAAACTAAAACTAACCCTATCTAAAACTTAATATATATTTTGATCATGGAAAATTTCTATAACGAACACGACAAGCTGTTTGTGGCAGTTGACTGTATAGTCTTTGGTTTCGACGAGGGCGAGCTTCGAGTCTTGATGGGCAAGCGTAAGATGAACCCGGGTCGTGGCGAATGGTCGCTGTACGGAGGTTTCGTCGGCGAGAATGAAAGTGTGGACGATGCCGCAAAGCGCGTGCTCTACGGATTGACCGGACTGAAAGACCTATATATGAAGCAGGTAGGGGCATTTGGCGATGTAGGCCGCGACCCTGGTAACAGGGTGGTGTCCATAGCCTATTACTCGATGATAAATGTAGCTGACTACGATCAGGCACAGCAGCAGGAGCACGATGTGGCATGGGTGAACATTGAGCAACTGCCCGAGATGTTCTCCGACCATCGCAAGATGGTGCTTAAGGCGCGTCGCATGATGCAGGAGAAGATTTCGCACGAGCCGATAGGCTTCAATCTTCTGCCCGAACTATTCACCCTCTCGCAACTCCAGAAGGTCTACGAGGCCGTGAACGGTGAGGAAGTCGACAAGCGTAACTTCCGCAAGCGCATCAAGGAGATGGACTTCATTGAGAAGACCGAACACATCGACAAACTCACATCCAAGCGCGGTGCTTATCTGTATCGCTTTAACAAAAAGGCTTACAACGAAGAGCCGAACTTTAAACTGTAAAAAAGAATCAAATCATTACATAGAGAAATGAAAGATTTAAGCGCACTCAAAGAAAAAGTGTTTCAAGCCAATCTTGACTTGGTGAAGCACAACCTCGTGATATTCACATGGGGTAACGTGTCAGGCATCGACCGCGAAAGCGGACTGGTGGTTATCAAGCCTTCGGGCGTAAGCTACGACAAGATGACCGTAAATGACATGGTGGTAGTGGACCTTGAGACAGGCAAAGTGGTGGAGGGCGACCTCAACCCGTCGTCAGACACTCCCACACACCTCGCCATCTACCGCGCATTCCCTAACGTGGGCGGTGTGGTTCACACACACTCAACCTACGCTACAGCCTGGGCACAGGCCGGCAAGGACATCCCCAACATCGGCACCACACACGCCGACTACTTCCACGACTCCATTCCCTGCACTCCCGACATGACTGAGGCTGAGGTTAAGGGCAACTATGAGCTGGAGACCGGCAACGTGATAGTAAAGAAATTCCAGGACAACAACATCAATCCTGACCACACTCCGGGCGTTCTGGTGAAGAACCACGGTCCTTTCTCTTGGGGCACAGACGCCGACAACGCCGTATATAACGCTGTGGTTATGGAGCAGGTGGCAAAGATGGCATTCGTGTCGTTCTCTGTCAATCCCAATACCACAATGAACCCGTTGCTCGTGGAGAAGCATTTCAGCCGCAAGCACGGTCCCAACGCTTACTACGGACAGAAAAAGAAGAAGTAAGAATTACCCTAACAAATAATAAACAACAACTAAAAAATAATAACTAAAAATATGATTAAGGCATTTGACAATTTCGAGATTTGGTTTGTAACTGGTGCACAGCTTCTTTACGGAGGCGAGACAGTTAAGATAGTAGACGGTCACTCAAAGGATATGGTTGAGGGACTCAACAACAGCGGCATCATCCCAATCAAGGTGGTGTATAAGGGTACAGCCAACTCTTCGGTTGAGGTGGAGACCGTGATGAAGGCTGCCAACAATGACAAGAAGTGCGTCGGTATCATCACATGGATGCACACCTTCTCACCTGCCAAGATGTGGATTAAGGGTCTGCAGGCTCTCAAGAAGCCGCTCCTCCACTTCCATACACAGTATAATGCAGAACTCCCTTGGGAGACTATAGATATGGACTTCATGAACCTCAACCAGTCTGCTCACGGCGATATCGAGTTCGGACACATCTGCACACGTATGCGTGTTCCGAGAAAGGTGGTTGTAGGCTACTGGAAGAGCGAGGCTGCTCAGAAGCAGATTGCCACATGGGCACGTGTAGCTGCCGGTGTAGCTGACGCCCACAATGTACGCTGCCTCATGTTCGGTATGAACATGAACAACGTAGCCGTTACCGACGGCGACCGCGTGGAGTTCGAGCAGCGCATGGGATATCATGTTGACTACTATCCAGTTTCTTCACTCATGGACTACTTCAAGAAGGTGACAGACGCAGAGGCTGACGCTCTCGTTGAGGAATACAAGAAGGAATACACCATCAAGATTGACGAGTCTGGTGAGGAAGTATATTGGGAGAAGGTGAAGAACTCTGCAAAGGCTGAGATTGCTCTCCGTCGCGTACTGAAGGACGAGAACGCCCTTGCATTCACCACCAACTTCGACGACCTCGGCGATGCTGACGTAAACGATCCTAACTTCTGCGGCTTCGACCAGATTCCGGGTCTCGCTTCACAGCGCCTCATGGCAGAGGGCTATGGCTTCGGTGCAGAGGGCGACTGGAAGACAGCTTGCCTCTATCGCACACTCTGGGTAATGAACCAGGGCTTGGAGAAGGGCTGCTCATTCCTCGAGGACTACACTCTCAACTTCGCAGAGGACCGCACATCAAGCCTCCAGAGCCACATGCTCGAGGTTTGCCCGCTTATCGCTACAGACAAGCCAAAGCTTGAGGTTCACTTCCTCGGCATCGGCATCCGCAAGTCACAGACCGCACGCCTCGTCTTCACATCAAAGACAGGCAAGGGCGTTAAGGCAACAGTAGTTGACCTCGGCAACCGTTTCCGTCTTATCGCAAGCGAGGTGGAGTGCATCGAGCCGAAGGCAATGCCTAAGCTCCCCGTTGCTTCAGCTCTCTGGGTTCCGCAGCCTTCATTCGAGGTTGGCGCAGGCGCATGGATTCTCGCCGGCGGTACACACCACAGCGCATTCTCTTACGACATCACAGCTGAGTACTGGGAGGATTTCTGCGAGATTCTCGGCATCGAGTTCGTTAACATCGACAAGAACACCACCATCAGCAGCTTCAAGCAGCATCTCCGCAATAACGAGATCTACTACATGCTGGGCAAGGCTCTGAGATAAAATCAGTTAAGAGTTAAGGATTGAGAGTTGAGAATTATGATTACTATTTAAATTAAACAATTATTTATAAGCAATAAAGCATATCATAACTCTCAATTCTCAACTCTGAAATCTCAACCGAAAAAAGACAAAGAAGAAATGACAGATCCAAAACATACAATAAAGTCCGGTCGTGCCGTTCTTGGCATCGAGTTTGGCTCCACACGCATCAAGGCTGTGCTTATTGACGAGCATAACGCTCCGATAGCACAGGGTGCGCACGAGTGGGAAAACCGCTACGAGGGCAAGATATGGACTTACAGCATCGACGACATCTGGAACGGACTGCAGGACTGCTACGCTGACCTTCGCAAGAACGTTAAGGAGCAGTACGATGAAGAGATAACCGAACTTGCAGGCATCGGCATCAGCGCCATGATGCACGGCTACATGGCTTTCGGCAAAGACGAGAAGATTCTGGTGCCGTTCCGTACATGGCGTAACACCAATACGGGCAAGGCAGCAGCCGAGCTTTCGAAGCTCTTCAACTTTAACATTCCTCTCCGCTGGAGCATTTCTCACGTGTATGAAGCCATCATCGACGGCGAGTCGCACGTGAAGGACATCAATTTCCTTACCACTCTCGCAGGATATGTCCACTGGAAGCTTACCGGTAAGCGCGTGCTCGGCATCGGCGACGCTTCAGGCATGCTCCCCATCGACTCTACAACGAACGACTATGACGCCACAATGGTGGAGAAGTTTGACAACCTCATCGCATCAAAGGACCTCGGATGGAAGATTCTGGACATCCTTCCCAAGGTGCTCCTTGCTGGTGAGAACGCAGGCAACCTGACCGAGGAGGGCGCAAAACTCCTCGACCCGTCTGGCAATCTGCAGGCTGGCGCTCCGCTCTGTCCGCCGGAAGGCGACGCTGGCACCGGCATGGTGGCAACCAACGCTGTCCGCAAGCGCACCGGTAACGTATCGGCTGGTACATCATCGTTCTCGATGATTGTGCTCGAAAAGGCACTTAGCCGTCCTTACGAGGCCATAGACATGGTTACCACTCCTTGCGGAAGCCCAGTTGCTATGGTACATTGTAACAACTGTACGTCAGACCTCAACGCATGGGTATCGCTGTTCAAGGAATATGCCAACCTGCTCGGCGTGGAGGTAAATATGGGCGACGTCTTCTCAAAGCTCTACAATCACGCTCTCGAAGGCGACACCGACTGCGGCGGACTCATCGCATACAACTACTTCTCTGGCGAGCCTATCACTGGACTGCAGGAGGGTCGTCCGATGTTCGTACGCACAGCGGGCGACAAGTTTAACCTCGCCAACTTCATCCGCACCAACCTCTACGCTGCCGTAGCCGTACTGAAGATAGGCAACGACGTGCTCTTCAAGGACGAGCATGTGGAGGTGGACCGCATAACCGGTCACGGTGGTCTGTTCAAGACACCAGGCGTAGGTCAGCGCATACTCGCTGCCGCCATCAACTCTCCTATCTCCGTAATGGAGACTGCAGGAGAAGGTGGAGCATGGGGTATAGCCCTTCTCGCCGGATATATGGTTAATAATAAGGACAACGAATCGCTCGCCGACTATCTGGACAAGCACGTATTCGCAGGCAACAAGGGTGTCGAGATTGCACCAACTGCTGAGGAAGTAGCTGGATTCGACACATATATAGAAAGCTATAAGGCTGGTCTTGCCATCGAGCAGGCGGCTGTAGCAAACAAAAAATAACAATAACAAGATGAACTCAAAACAACTTATGTATAGAGCAGCCGACAACATCCGCATACTGGCTGCATCAATGGTGGAGAAAGCCAACTCTGGTCACCCAGGTGGCGCAATGGGCGGTGCCGACTTCATCAACGTGCTCTTCTCAGAATTCATGGTTTACGACCCTGAGGATCCTGAATGGACCGGTCGCGACCGCTTCTATCTTGATCCGGGTCACATGTCTGCCATGCTCTATTCGGCTCTTGCCATGCAGGGCAAGTTCACTCTCGACGAATTGAAGGAGTTCCGTCAGTGGGGTTCGCCCACACCGGGCCATCCCGAACGCGACATCGTTCGTGGCATCGAGAACTCGTCAGGTCCGCTCGGTCAGGGTCATGCCTTCGCAGCAGGTGCTGCCGTAGCAGAGAAGTTCCTTGAGGCTCGCCTCGGCAAGACTCCGATGCAGCACAAGATTTACGCTTACATCTCTGACGGTGGCGTAGAGGAGGAAATCTCTCAGGGTGTCGGTCGTCTGGCTGGCGTACTCGGCCTCAACAACCTCATCATGTTCTACGACTCTAACGAGATTCAGCTTTCAACAGAGTGTAACGTCGTGATGAAGGAAGACACAGCTGCCAAGTATGAGGCTTGGGGCTGGAAGGTAACAACCATCAACGGCAACGATCCCGACGAAATACGCAAGGCTCTCGTAGAGGCTCAGACTGAAGAGAAGCGTCCTACGCTCATCATCGGTCGCACCATCATGGGTAAGGGCGCATTGAAGGAGGACGGTTCAAGCTACGAGCACAGCATCAAGACTCACGGTGCTCCTCTCGGTGGCAAGTCGTATGAGAACACCATCAAGCATCTTGGTGGCGACCCTGAGAATCCTTTCGTTATCTTCCCGGAGGTTCAGCAGCTCTATGCCAACCGCCGCGAAGAACTGAAGACCATCGTGGCTGCACGTCGCAAGAACGAGGCAGAATGGGCTGCTGCCAATCCAGAGAAGGCTGCACAGCTGAAGGAATGGTTCAGCGGCAACGCTCCCAAGGTGGACTGGACAGCTGTTCAGCAGAAGCCAGGCTCAGCCACACGTGCCGCTTCTGCAGCTTGCCTCGGCGTACTGGCAGAGCAGGTGCCCAACATGGTATGCTCTTCAGCCGACCTCTCTAACTCTGACAAGACCGACGGCTTCCTCAAGAAGACACACGACCTTACAAAGGACGACTTCAGCGGAGCCTTCTTCCAAGCTGGCGTTTCGGAGCTTACTATGGCTTGCATGTGCATCGGTATGTATCTGCACGGAGGTGTAGTGCCGGCATGTGGCACCTTCTTCGTATTCTCTGACTATATGAAGCCGGCTGTCCGCATGGCTGCACTTATGGGTGTTCCCGTGAAGTTTATCTGGACTCACGACGCATTCCGCGTAGGTGAGGACGGACCTACACACGAGCCGGTGGAGCAGGAAGCTCAGATCCGCCTCATGGAGAAGCTCAAGAACCACAAGGGTGAGGATTCTGTCCGCGTCTTCCGTCCGGCTGATGCCGAGGAGACAACCGTCTGCTGGGCTATGGCAATGGAGAACATGTCTACACCTACTGCTATGGTTCTCTCTCGTCAGAACATCGAGAGCCTTCCCGAGGGCAACGACTACGAGCAGGCTCGCAAGGGCGCTTACGTAGTGGCTGGTTCGGATGCTGACTACGACGTCATTCTGCTTGCTTCCGGTTCGGAGGTATCCACTCTCGTCGGTGGTGCTGCCCTTCTTCGCAAGGACGGCGTAAAGGTTCGCATCGTGAGCGTTCCGTCTGAGGGACTCTTCCGTCGTCAGAGCAAGGAATATCAGGAGAGCGTGCTGCCGAAGGATGCCAAGAAGTTCGGTCTCACAGCTGGTCTGCCTGTCAACCTTGAGGGTCTTGTAGGCGACAACGGCAAGATCTGGGGTATGGAGAGCTTCGGCTTCTCTGCTCCCTACAAGGTTCTGGACGAGAAACTCGGCTTCACCGCAGAGAATGTATACAAGCAGGTGAAGGAAATGCTTTAAACTTACTGAACTATATAGTTCGATAACCTTACATTAATATATGAACAAGAAACGACTTCTGTCGTGCATCATAGCTGCCTCGTCGCTGCTTGGAGCATACGCTCAGCCCCACACTTTCGACGTGAACACCAAGAAGGTGGGGGCGGCGGTGCAGCCTACCATGTACGGCATCTTCTTCGAAGATATCAATTATGCTGCCGACGGCGGACTGTACGGCGAGCTGGTGAAGAACCGCTCGTTCGAATTTCCTGATGCTCTTATGGGCTGGAAGGCTTTCGGCAAGTTTGAAGTGAAGAACGACGGACCCTTCGAGCGTTGTCCTCATTACGTGGTGCTCAACTATTCCGGCCATAACGATACGGCTACCGGTCTGCAGAACGAAGGCTACTTCGGCATCGGCATCGAGAAGGACGAGGAATATCGCTTCACCGTTTGGGCTAAGACTGTAAGCGGCGACGCCAACGTGGAGGTGTCGCTCGTGGACGAGAGCACAATGGAGGAGCACCAGGAATTTGCCACTGCCGAACTGAAGGTCAGCGGCAACGAATGGAAGAAGTATGAACTCATACTTAAATCGCCCAAGACCGTGCAGAAAGCCAATCTCCGCCTCTTGCTGAAGGGCAAGAACGGCGTAGCACTGGAGCACGTGAGCCTCTTCCCGAAGCACACGTTCAAAGACCGCGAGAACGGTATGCGCCGCGACCTTGCTCAGGCTCTCTACGACCTTCATCCCGGCGTATTCCGCTTCCCGGGCGGTTGCATCGTCGAGGGTTCGTCGCTGGACCAGCGCTATCAATGGAAGAACTCCATCGGACCGGTGGAGAATCGTCCGCTGAACGGCAACCGTTGGCTCTCAACGTTCAACTATCGCCTCTTCCCTGACTATTATCAGAGTTACGGACTGGGATTCTATGAGTATTTCCTCCTTTCCGAGGACATCGGTGCTGAGCCTCTTCCCGTGCTCAACGTGGGTATGGCTTGTCAGTTCCAAAACCATAACGATCCGTCAGCTCACGTGGCAGTGAAGGATCTTCAGCCCTACATTCAGGACTGTCTGGACCTCATCGAGTTTGCCAACGGCGACGTCAACACCACATGGGGCAAGAAGCGTGCTGAGATGGGACATCCCGCACCGTTCAACCTCAAGTTTCTCGCTGTCGGCAACGAGCAGTGGGACGACCTCTACTATGAGCGTCTGCGCCCCTTCGTGAAAGCCATCAAGGCGAAGTATCCCAACATCAAGCTTATCGGCACATCGGGTCCTGACTCTGAGGGCGAGATGTTCGAGAAGGGATGGAAGGCCATGAAGGAGCTGAAGGCGGACCTCGTGGACGAGCATTTCTATCGCGACGAGCATTGGTTCCTCTCTCACGGTCTGCGCTATGAGGGCTATGACCGCAAGGGTCCGAAGGTGTTCGCCGGCGAATATGCCTGCCACGGAAAGGGAAAGAAATGGAATCACTTCGAGACTTCGCTCTACGAGGCTGCTTTCATGACCGACCTTGAGCGCAACGCTGATGTTGTGGACATGGCTACATACGCTCCGCTGTTCGCCCACGTTGACGGATGGCAGTGGCGTCCCGACATGATCTGGTATGACAACACACGCATGTTCAAGAGCATCAGCTACTACGTTCAGCAGATGTATGCCTGCAACAAGGGCACCAACGTACTGCCTCTCACCATGAACGGTAAGTCAGTGGCTGGTCAGGAAGGTCAGGACGGACTCTTCGCCAGCGCAGTGGTGGACAAGAAGAAGGGCGAAATAATCGTGAAGGTGGCTAACACTTCTGACAAGGCTCAGGACGTTACGCTCAATCTTAACGGTCTGAAGGGCTCGCGTTCGGCTACTGCCACAACGCTTCAGAGCGACAATATGGACGCCGAGAACACTCTCGACAACCCCAATCTGATTCGTCCCGTGGAGACAACTGCCACTTGCGTAAGCAAGAAGAACATGACAGTTCTCAACGACAAGCTCCCAGCAAAGTCGTTCAGAATGTATAAGATTAAATAAGATTTAGGAATTACGAATTATTCTTAGTTGGTAATTTAAGAATTAGGAGTTTTGAATTCTTTAATACAAGGAATTCAAAACTCCTTTTTTATTGGCTTCGTCATTGCGCCACCCAATTATATCCGCCATGCAAATATCGTACAAAGAGTAAAAAGATGTTACAAAATAAAAATCAATTTTAGAGAATCAAAAAGCTGTTTTTATGGTGTTATGCTGTGCAAACAGCACCAATTCTTAACGATAGTGCCACTTTTACAGTACAATAGTGCCACTATTAGAGTGTAAAAGTGGCGCTATTGTATGATAAAAGTGGCACTATTATAGTGTAAAAGTGGCGCTATTGCACCCAATGATGCTTGTTTAGCTCTGTCATTCATTGCACATTTCTCTTCTTAGTAGTGTAATCTACAGAGTGTCAGCATATTGTCGCTGCACGCTCAAAATTCAAGAATTTCGCACCAAAGATTTCTTAGTGCGTTCAACTCATAGTATTGAGCATCAGAAATGCAAATATTGTCATCGGTAGAGCTTCCCTTTTACGCATGTTCGGGAAGAATCTTGCTACACAATATACGGTCATCAGCACGCCTATCAGTCCGCCAGCATATCCTATGTCTGACAGCGAGGCATGCGAAACCACCAGACCGCCAACGTAAGCGCCACATCCTATGCCGAGATTGAAGAGTCCGGAGAAGATGGACATGCCTATGGACGTGGCGTTCTCGGGCGCAAACCTTATTGTATTGTCCTGGAAAGCGATGTTGAAAGCCGTTGCCATAGCGCCCCAAACCACACACAGAAGCATGGTCAGCCACACGTTCACGGACGCTGCAAGAAGCAGAAGGAGGCATAAGGTGGGAGCTGCCGTGGTGACGAAGATGAAGCGACGACGGTTAGCCATATAGAACTTGGAGAAGGATATGCTGCCCAACATACCAGCTCCGCCGAAGACAATGAGCGTAAGCGTAACCATATCAGGAGACATACCGGCTATCTTGCCAAGGAACGGCTCGATGTAGCTGTAGCCCGAGTAATGGGCGGTGGCGAAGAGAACGGAGAGGAGGAATACGCCGAGCAAAACACGATTGCGGAGAAGCGACGGCAACTGCTTGATGCTGAAACGTCCCCTACTCTCAAGGCAAGGAAAGACGGCAAGGATGAAGAAGAAGATGAAGGCTGTGATGACGGCAATGCTGAAGAACGTGACACGCCATCCTACGTAGAGTCCGATGACGCGGCCCAACGGCAGACCCACGACCATCGCTACGGAAGAACCCGTGGCTATGGTGCTAAGACCCAACGCACGACGACCGTCAGGGACGGTACGCACGGCAAGGGGTGGAGCTATGGACCAGAAAATGGCATGCGAACAAGCCACGCCAATACGAGAGAGCATAAGCGTGTAATAGCCCTCAGCCAAGGCGGAAGCCACATGGCTGACCACGAAAACGCCGATAATGGTAAGCAGAAGACGCTTCAGCTCCATGCGAGACGCCACAATCATGAGCGGAAGCGACATCAGCGCCACCACCCAGGCATAAACGGAAATGAGCATGCCGGCACGCGCTTCGCTGACATGAAGGTCGGAAGCAATATCGGAAAGAAGTCCGATGGGCATAAATTCGGTGGTATTAAACACAAAGACGGCGAAGGTCAACCCTATCAGGGGCAACCATCGCTTAAATGAATCTTTCTTAGTTTGCATTTTTATATCCCTATTCTTTAAACAATCTTTTCGGGCGGCAAAGTTACAACTATTTTTCCATACAATACTATATAAGGAAAGTTAAAAAAAAGGTGGGCTTATATCTACTCTCAAGAAAATACGTAACTTTGTACGTTAAATATATCGCAAACACGATTTTTAAGATATCTTATATATTAGTATGTTGGAAAATAGCGCAAATACGACGGAAAGAAAAAATCCGTTCTTCGAACCCTACAACACCCCGCACGAAACTGTACCATTCGACAAGATAAGAATCAGCGACTATGAAGAGGCTTTCATTGAAGGCATCAGACGTGACGATGAGGAGATTGAGAAAATGGTGAACGATCCGGAAGAGCCTAACTTCGAGAACACCATTGTACGCGTGGACAACGAGAACGGAGAGAATTATTATGACCTCCTCTCAAGAGTGTCCACCGCTTTCTCGTGCATGCTCAGCGCCGAAACCTGCGACGAGCTGGACGAACTGGCGCAGAAGATGAGCCCCATCCTCACGAAGCACGCCAACGACGTGAAGCTCAACAAGCGCCTCTTCGAGCGCATCAAGTACGTATACGAGCATCATCGCGAGCTGACACCGGAGGAGCAGATGCTTCTGGATAACTGCTACGACGGCTTCGTGCGCAGCGGTGCTCTTCTCGACGACGAGGGTAAGGAGAAATTGCGCAAGCTGACGGAGGAGGCAGGTATGCTGTCGCTCCAGTTCTCGCAGAATCTTCTCAAGGAGAACAAGGCTTTCACCCTGCACATCACCGACGAAGCTCAGCTGGACGGACTGCCCGAAACGGCACGCGAGGCGGCTGCGGCAGCTGCGAAGGAAGCCGACAAGACAGGATGGCTGTTCACATTGGACTATCCCTCTTACTCACCGTTCATGACCTACTCCACCCAACGCGAACTGCGCCGCCAGATGTATATGGCACGCAACACGGAGGGCATTCACGACAACAGCGAGAACAATCTCCAGATTTGCAGCCGACTGATAAATCTGCGCCGCGAGATTGCGCAGCTGCTCGGTTATCGCACATACGCCGACTACGTGCTCGTGCATCGCATGGCTACAAACGAACAGAACGTATATAAGCTACTGAACGACCTCATAGACGCTTACAAGCCTACAGCCATTGAGGACGTAAAGGCTGTGGAGGCAGAGGCTAAGGCGAAGGAGGGCGACGACTTTGAGATGGAGCCGTGGGACTTCGGATTTTATTCGCACAAGCTGCAAATGCGCGAGTATAACCTCGACGCAGAGATGCTCCGCCCCTACTTCGAGCTGTCACGCGTAATAGACGGAGTGTTCGGCCTTGCCAACCGTCTGTACGGCATCACCTTCAAGGAGAACAAGGACATCCCCGTGTATCATCCCGACGTAAAGGCGTATGAGGTGTACGACCGCGACGGATCGTATCTCGCCGTGTTCTATGCCGACTTCCATCCGCGCAAGGGCAAGCAGGGAGGAGCATGGATGACAGAATTTCAGGGACAATGGATAGACCGCAAGGGCGTAAACGTACGTCCGCACGTCAGCGTGGTGATGAACTTCACGAAGCCTACACCCGAAAAGCCGGCTCTGCTGACTCTCGGCGAGGTGGAGACATTCCTCCATGAGTTCGGCCATTCGCTGCACGGCATGTTCGCCAACACCCGCTTCGAGAGTCTTTCAGGCACCAACGTATGGTGGGACTTCGTGGAGCTGCCTTCGCAGTTCATGGAGAACTATGCCGTGGAGAAAGAGTTTCTGCGCACCTTCGCCTTCCATTACCAGACGGGCGAGCCGATGCCGGACGAGCTGATAGAGCGCATTGCCAAGAGCCGCAACTTCCTTGCAGCCTACAGTTGCCTCAGACAGGTGAGCTTCGGACTGCTGGACATGGCTTACTATACGAAGGAAGACGCCTTCACAGAGGACATCATCCCCTTCGAGAAGAAGGCTTGGGAGAAGGCTCAGGTGACAAAGCAGCTGACAGATACGTGTATGACCACGCAGTTCTCGCACATCATGGCGGGAGGATACGCTGCCGGATATTACAGCTATAAGTGGGCTGAGGTGCTGGACGCTGACGCATTCAGCGTGTTCAAGAAGAACGGCATCTTCGACCAGAAGACGGCACAGAGTTTCAGAGACAACATCCTGTCAAAGGGAGGTACGGAGCATCCGATGATGCTCTATAAGAGATTCCGCGGACAGGAACCAACCATAGACGCACTACTCGAACGAAATGGAATCAAGCACTAAGAAAGAGGAGAAGCAGCTGTTGCTCGACCTGCGCTACCTGCGCATGGCCCGCATCTGGGCTGAGAACAGCTATTGCCACAGACGCAAGGTGGGCGCACTGGTGGTGAAGGAGAAGATGATAATAAGCGACGGATATAACGGTACGCCGAGCGGATTTGAGAACATCTGCGAGGACGACACCAATACCACGAAGCCCTACGTCCTTCACGCCGAAGCCAACGCCATTACAAAGCTGGCACGAAGCTCTAACAACAGCGACGGCGCCACGCTCTACGTGACGGCGGCGCCCTGCATAGAATGTGCCAAGCTGATTATCCAGGCGGGCATCAAGCGCGTGATTTACGCCGAACAGTACCGACTGATGGACGGCATAGACCTCCTCAAGAGAGCAAACATAGAAGTAACATATCTAAATCCTGACGATTATGAATATGAAGAAGTCTAACCGCTTTATGCCGTTGATAATGGCAGTATGCGTGATTATCGGAATAATGATTGGCTCGTTCTACGCCAACCACTTCTCCGGCAACCGACTCAACATCATCAATTCCGGATCGAACCGACTCAGCAATCTGCTTCACCTTATAGACGACCAGTACGTGGACAAGGTGAACATCGACTCGCTCGTGGACGTAGCCATACCGCAGATTCTCGCCGACCTCGACCCGCACTCCGTATACATCAGCGCAAAGGACGCGCAGGCTGTGGCTGACGACCTGAAGGGATCGTTCTCGGGAGTGGGCATCGAGTTCACCATACGCAAGGACACAATACACGTGCAGAACGTTGTGAAGAACGGTCCGGCTCAGCGTGCTGGCATTCTCGCCGGCGACAAGATTGTAAGCGTGGACGGCAAGCCGTTCGTGGGCAAGATTGTCACTAACGAGGAGGCCATGCGACGCCTGAAAGGTCCGAAGGACACGAAGGTGAAGCTGGGTGTGATGCGCTACGGACAAAAAGCCGTGAAATACTTTACGGTAACGCGTGGCGACATACCGCAGAAGAGCATCACAGCCACGTATATGCTCGACAAGAACACAGGATATATTAAGGTGAAGAGTTTCGGCGAGACCACTTATCCCGAAATGCTCATCGCCCTTGCCAAGCTGTCGCAGGAGGGATTCACCAACCTCGTCATCGACCTTCGTGACAACACGGGAGGCTATATGAACTCTGCCATCCAGATGGCTAACGAGTTTTTGCCCAAGGACAAGCTGATAGTATATACCATCGGACGCAAGTCGCCCAGACAGGACTTCCCGTCGGACGGACACGGATCTTATCAGAAGATTCCGCTCGTGGTGCTCATCAATGAGGGTTCGGCTTCGGCTTCGGAGATTTTCGCCGGCGCCATGCAGGACAACGACCGCGCAACCATCATCGGTCGCCGCTCGTTCGGAAAGGGCCTCGTGCAGCAGCAGCTCTCCTTCCCCGACGGTTCGATGATTCGCCTCACCATCGCCCGCTACTACACACCTTCGGGACGATGCATCCAGAAGCCGTTCACAGCCGGCGACAACAAGGACTATGAGGAAGATCTGCTCACACGTTATCAGCACGGCGAGTTCTTCTCACAGGACAGCATCAAGCATCACGGACCGGCTTACCACACCAGCATCGGACGTACGGTGTATGGAGGTGGCGGCATCACGCCGGACATCTTCGTGGCTGAGGACACGCTCGGCATGACCAGCTACTACAAGCAGGCTGCCATGTCAGGACTGATACTCCAGTATGCGTTCACTTACACGGACAACAACCGTCCGAAGCTCAACACATACAAGGACATGATGAGCCTCTCGAAGTATCTCGTCAGCCAGAACACGGTGGAGCAGTTTGCAGCTTACGCAGACCACAACGGACTGAAACGCCGCAATCTGATGATTCGCAAGTCGCACAAGCTCCTGGAACGCTTCATCAACTCCCGCATCATCTATAATATGCTGGACGACGAGGCATGGACCGAATACATCAATGCCGACGACCCGGCCATAGCAAAGGCGCTGAGCGTGTTCCGCGAAAACGCAGCGTTCCCGAAGAAGCCGACGAAGAAGTGAAATACAGTTGAGAGTTGAGATTAGTTGAAAATTGAGAGTTGGGAGTTGAGAGTTATGATTAGTAATATTATTTGTAATCTGTAATCATAACTCTCAACCCTCAACTCTCAACTTTCAATTCTAAACTCTCAAATAACCATAACTATCAACTAATATATAAGTATGGAAAAACAGGAACTCAGAAAGGAAATAAGAAGCCGTAAACGTCAGTTCACAAGTCAGGAATTGCGCGAACAGTCGTTTCCTGTTGTAATGCGTCTGCTCTCGCATCCGCGCATTAAAACGGCTAAGACCGTGATGCTCTACTATTCTTTGCCGGACGAGGTGGACACGCATACGCTTGTAGACTCGCTCCTTGTAAGCGGCAAGCAGATTCTGCTGCCTCACGTAACGGGCGAAGGAACAATGGAGCTGCGTCGCTATACGGGTCCGGCTGACCTTGCACTGGGAGCCTACAACATCATGGAACCGACAGGCGAACTGTTCGTTGACTATGCGTCCATCGACCTCGCCGTCATCCCAGGTATGGCATTCGACAAGGAAGGCAACCGTATGGGACGCGGCAAGGGCTATTACGACAGACTGCTGCCCAAACTTGGGAGCACATACAAGATTGGCATCTGTCTGCCGTTCCAGCTCGTTGAGCAAATTCCGACGGACGAGCATGACGTTAAGATGGACGAAGTGATAATATAAGAAAGGAGAAAAACAATAATGTTCAGACGCGAAGTGAAATCAATAAACGACTTGCTGAACATGTATCTGCGCCACGAAGGTCTCGAAACGCCATTGCTGCAAAAGCGGGCAATAGACGCATGGGACAATCTAATGGGCGATATGATAACAAGATACACCGGCGAGAAGTTTATAAAGAACCAGACACTATACGTGAAAATCATCAATCCTGCTTTGCGCCAAGATCTTTCGATGATGAAAACACGCATAGTACAGCGCATAAACCAAGCCGTAGGCAGTCAGGTCATAACCGACGTAAAGGTTTATTAAGCATTGTTTCTAACAAAATATTACCCAAAGGTAAGTTACCTTTGGGTAATATTTTGTATATTTGCAAATAAAACCTCTTATATGACAGCTTATCAATCACCCTTCCAATTCGGTACGTTAGCAACAGATGAGAACTTCATCGATCGTGTTGAAGACCGCGCCTTACTCAAACAGCTACTTTCATCGCATATTAATGTGATGCTAATTTCGCCACGCCGTTGGGGTAAGTCGTCGCTTGTGAAAAAGGCAACAACCGAACTTACAAACGAAAATCAAGACATACGTATTTGCTATATAGATGCTTTCAGCATTGGTTCGGAAGCCGAATTCTATCGAACATTTGCAAGCAAAGTCATAGCATGTGCATCATCCAAGTTTGAACGATGGATAACAGATGCCCGCAAATTTCTGTCAGGCGTTGTACCACAGATTGTCGTCAACGATCAAGTGACCGATTTTGTTGCTTTCGACTTGAAGTTTGTCCCGCAAGAGGAAGACAAAATGACAATACTAAACTTGCCGGAGATGCTTGCCAAAGAAAAAAACATAAAGATAATAGTATGCATTGACGAGTTTCAGCAGTTGGCAAACTTGCCGGAATACAAGGAGATGGAAGGTAAGATGCGCTCTGTATGGCAACAGCAGAAATTGTCAACCTACTGTCTTTACGGCAGTAAGCGGAATATGATGCTCAATATCTTCAACAACTCCAATAGTCCGTTCTATCGTTTTGGACAAGTAATCTTTATGGATAAGATATCAAAAGAGCACTGGATACCGTTCATACAATCGTCGTTTGAAAAAACCGACAAAGCCATATCGCATCATTATGCTGAACAAATATGCGACATTGTAGCCTGCCACTCTTGGTATCTTCAGCAGCTCTGCTATTTTGTCTGGAGCTTCACAGAATCTGAAGTTACGGAAGAAACGTTTGCTCTCGGTGTGAAACAGGTGCTGAATATCAACACCCCAATGTTTCAGAACGACACGGAAAACCTAAGCGCTACGCAGATAGAAATGCTTAGGGCAATAGCAAATGGAGAACAACACTTTTCATCACAAGACGTCAAACGCAACTACAATCTGGGCAATCCCAACACGATTGTAAAGAATAAGAAGACATTACAAAATAAAGACATCATAGAATTGCAAAAAGGCAACTTCGATTTTGTTGATCCGATTTACCGTCTTTGGTTCAAGGGGGAGTATTGCTAAACTCCCCTTTCCACCGTTATTCTTTCTCCTTGATATCTCCTCCTTCTACGTCAAACAGCTTGTAGTCGTAACTGACGTTTTGCAGAATCTGGTCGAGATGGTCGCGATTGGTGTCGGTTATGAATATCTGACCGAAACCGTCACCCGACACCAGCTTTACGATACGCTCCACACGGTTGGCGTCCAGCTTGTCGAAGATGTCGTCAAGGAGCAAGAGAGGAGTGGTCTGAGATGACGTTCGTCTGAGAAAATCAAACTGCGCCAGCTTCAATGCCAGCACGAACGTCTTGTTCTGTCCCTGCGATCCCTCACGCTTCATCTGGTAACCTCCAAGCGTCATCTCAAGGTCGTCGCGGTGGATGCCATGCAATGAATAGCCCACGGCACGGTCCTTGAAGCGGTCGCGCTGGATAACGTCAAGCAAAGGTCCACGCTGGGCATGCGACACATAGCTCAATCCGACCGTCTCGCGGTCGTCCGAGATATGGCTGTATATATTCTGGAATACAGGAATAAGCCTCTCCACGAAAGCCGTTCTTGCCTTGAAGATACGCTCGCCGTGAACCGCCATCTCGTTCTCCCAGATATCAAGGAGCATGACGTCAGGCTCTTCCTCCATCTTAAGAAGGGCGTTACGCTGCTGAAGCGCTTTGTTATAACTGTTCAAAGCATCAATGTAAGTATTGTCATACTGCGATATCACCACGTCCATAAGCTTGCGCCTTTCCTCACTTCCGCCGGAGATAAGGTCCTGATCGTAAGGCGACACAAGGATGAGCGGCACCAAACCGATGTGCTGTGACAGACGCTTATATTCCTTCTTGTCGCGCTTGAAGTGCTTCTTCGTGCCGCGTTTCATGCCACAATACACGTTCACGGGCTCGCCGTCTTCGTTCTCATAATTGCCGTCAAGGACAAAGAAACCTTGGTCGTGCGTAATGACCTGTGAGTCGATAGGATTGGAAGAACTGCGACAAAACGACAGATAATATACTGCGTCAAGAAGGTTGGTCTTGCCCTCACCATTGCGTCCGAGGAAGCAATTGAGCTTCGGCGAGAACGAAAGCGACGCCTCACGTATGTTCTTGAAATTGAGTATGGAGATATTCTTGAGTATCATTGATAATATATTCAGTCGTGCAATATAATATAATCAGTCGTGCAAAGTTACCCCATTTATTATTGAAAAAAGAAAAAAAGATAGAATAAATTTCAATATTCAAGATAAAATCAGTAATTTTGCGACGCGTTTGTGTCTATAGGTCACAAGCCACAATAAGTCCTAAGGAAAACAAAAAAACAAACAAATAAATGGCAAACAAAATTGATTTTGGAGCTAACACCCAAGTTGAGCGCTCCAACAGCAGTGAAGCATTCTTCTCAAAGTATCAAAAGCAAATATTAATCGCTGTCGTAGCAGTAGTGCTCGTTATCGCAGGTCTCCTGCTTTACAAGGCTTACGTTCAGGCTCCACGCGAGGATAAGGCAAGCACAGCCATCGCAAAGGGTCAGGACTACTTCAACCAGGAGCAGTTCGACAAGGCGCTTAACGGCGACGGAGCAGGCTACGCAGGTTTCGTGAAGATCGCAAGCGACTACAGCGGCACAGACGCTGCCAACCTCGCTAACCTCTACGCAGGTCTCAGCTATGCCAACCTCGGCAAGTGGAACGATGCTCTCACATACCTCGAGAAGTTCTCTACAAAGAGCGACGCTATGGTAAGCCCCGCTGCTGTTTCAGCTCTCGGCAACGCTTACGCTCAGACTGGCAACGTGGACAAAGCCATCGCCACTCTCAAGAAGGCAGCTGACATGGCAGACAGCAAGGCTGATGACGTTAACAACAGCCTCTCACCCACATTCCTCGTTCAGGCAGGCATCCTGCTCGAAAGCCAGAACAAGAAGGACGAGGCTCTGAAGCTCTATCAGGACATCAAGAAGAAGTATGTCAACTCAACAGTAGTGCAGAGCTCAGAGATTGACAAGTACATCGAGCGTGTTTCTGAGTAAAAACAAAACAGCAAATGGCAACAGCACTTCATAACTTATCTGAATACGACTTCAGTAGCATTCCTGACGCAAGCAACATGTGCTTCGGCATTGTTGTGGCAGAATGGAATCCGGAGATAACCGGAGCTTTGCTTGACGGAGCCGTTAAGACACTGGAGAAGCACGGAGCTTTGCCTGAGAACATCCACGTCAAGACTGTTCCCGGAAGCTTCGAGCTGATTTACGGAGCACACCAGATGGTTCTCCACGGAGGCTATGACGCCGTGATTATCCTCGGTAGCGTGATTCGCGGTGAGACTCCTCACTTCGACTATATCTGCCAGGGTGTTACTTACGGTATCGCTCGTCTCAACACCACAAGCGAGATACCCATCATCTACGGCTTGCTCACCACCAACGACCGCCAGCAGGCTCTCGACCGTTGCGGCGGCAAGTATGGCAACAAGGGCGATGAATGCGCCATTGACGCCATAAAGATGGCGAAGTTCTAAAGCAAAACCAATTAACTCATATAAAAATCCCATAGTTCCAATAAAGGACTATGGGATTTTTTTGTATTTATACATTATATTAAAGGCGTCGTCAGCTATATTAAAGGCGTCATCAGCTAAATGAAAGCAATTATCAAAAGCTATGATCTGCCTTTCTCTATTCGCTCTCTACATTGCTCCATCAGCCATTTCGGGGTGCTGGTGGCTCCGCAAATGCCTACTGTGCGTACGTCTGGCGCAAACCATGACATATCTATTTCTTCCGGACTCTCTATCTGATAGCTGCGAGGATTGACGCTACTGCATTCCTTGAAGAGCACTTTACCGTTGCTCGACTTGCGTCCTGAGACGAAGAGAACGAGGTCGTGACGGGAGGCGAAGGCGGCTATGTTGGGCATACGGTTGGCTACTTGACGGCAGATGGTGTCGAAACTCTTGAATGTAGCGCCCTCATGCATGTGACGCTGGATGTAGTCAATGATCTGATGGAAGCCGTCAAGCGACTTCGTTGTCTGCGAATAAAGATAGATGTCGCGCGAGAAATCGAGTCGTTCTGCGTCCTCCACCTTTTCCACAACGATGGCATGACTGTCCGTCTGACCCACCAAGCCAAGCACTTCTGCATGTCCACGCTTGCCGAAGATTACTATCTGAGCATTAGGATTGTCATCATACTGACGCTTTATCCTACGCTGCAGAGCCAGTACAACGGGGCACGTGGCGTCTATTATTTCTATGCCGTTACGACGAGCCAGCTCATAAGTCTGTGGTGGCTCGCCATGCGCACGGAGCAACACCTTCACATCCTTCAGCTCTTCCATGTCGTCATGATTGATGGTGATGAGTCCTTGGTCGTGCAGGCGCTTCACCTCCATGCCGTTATGTACGATGTCGCCAAGGCAATAGAGGCGCGTGCCCTTGGCAAGCTCCTCCTCCGCCTTACGTATTGCGGTAGTGACTCCGAAGCAGAAGCCACTACCCTCGTCTATCTCAATAGTCAGTTGTCTGTCCATTCTGAACGTCTTATTTAGCGATAACCTTTATTGTAACCTTGGCATTGTTCGGGTCGTTGGTAATCATCAGCACACGTGGTTTAGATCGTGCAGCCTTAATCTGGCGCTTGTCTGCCGTAATCTTCAGCTTAGCCGACTCGCCCGGCTTCAGTTTCTGCTTGTTAAGCGACACCTCCAGTCCCATTGTGAACATCTGGATGTTACGGATATTGAGCACAGACTTGCCGTCATTGCGGATTATCACCTCACCCTTCAGCTTCTTCTTGGTGCCGAATTCGCCAAGATCGAGAGCAGTTGTTGAGAGCGAAAGCTTAGGCGCATTGGCGAGCTGCTTCGTTGTAAGGTTGTCAAACTTGGGCAGCAATACCGCAGAAACGCTTATCTCCTTCTCACGACTCACACGGTCGCCGGGGAAGCCACCAAGGAATACGGACGTCTGTGTCAGTCCCATATCCTTTAGCTGGCGCGAATCGAGCGTGACAGTCACCACTCCACTGTGTCCCGGTTCAATCTTTGACGGCGACACCTCAGCCTGAAGGTAAGCCGGCAGATGCATCACGACGGGCTGCACGGTCTCGCTCGTAGAGTTATGGATGTGAATCTTCTTCTGAGGGCGCTCGCCACGATTCACGTCATCAAACTCGATGTCGTTGCAGTCTGCCTGAATGTTGCCAAGCATAAAGTCGTACTTGCCACCGAAGTCTACAATCTCCGGCACCACATTACCGCGCACTCGCAGCACAAGCGGCTTGTTGCTGTTGTCCGCATAGATGTCGATGAACTTGTCGAAGTGGCCCATTGTCTTAGCGTCATACTTCACGCGAACCGTGAACTTGCCGTCCGAAGGAACGTCACCCGTGGGATATTCCACATCCGTGCATCCGCAGCTTGTACGCACGTCCACAATGCGCGTGGCACGTCCACCCTTGTTGGTAATCTCAAACTCAGCCGTTACGGGCGAACGGAACATCACCTGTCCGCAGTCCACAATCTTATTGGCTGTTGCTATTTTCTGTGCGTTCACCCCCAACGACGACATTGCGAGGAGAACGGCGGGTATATATAATCTTTTCATAAATCGCTTTTATGTATATGTATATATTCCTTTATATATATGTATTTATTCCTTTTGGTATTCCGTTTACTTATTCCACTGTCACGACAAAGGCCTTGGTGCGTGCCATAAACTCGGGCGAATAGGCACATTGCACGCTGCACGTGCCGGTCTGATACTTACCAGTACGGTCCGCATAGTAGGTGGTCTCCACCACATGCTTGCCCTTTGACAGACGGCTGAAGAAATAGTTGGTCTGATAATCCTTCGGCTGGCAGTAATATCCCCATCCGTAACCGGAGGTCTGCTGCAACGGTTCGAGGCAGGCAGCACGCTTGTCTGTAAGCTGAACGAAGTCGTAATCGCGCTCCGCTGTTATGGTAAGACGAACCGTGATGCGGTCACCGAGACTTACATGTATGTCATCTGCCGACACCTTCTTGCCGTCCTTCAGCACCTCACGCACCACTGTCATGCCTGAAGCTGCTGACGCAATCTCCGTTGTTGGCTGCACGAACTGTGCGTAGACAGCACCCCAAGAAGTGTCGGGAGAAGTCTTCTCCACCTCCAGCTTGCGCATATTGTCAGACGTCTTAGCCACTTTCACGTATCCAAGACCAGCCGTTGCCTTAGGCATAGCAAGCTTCTGTCCGTTAAACTTGAACGTTGTGGGCTGCGCCTGGTTGGAGAGCAACTGCGACGAACAGCCATTCATGAAGGCAAACACGGCGTTTACAGAGTTGATGGGAGTGTCCCAAGCCTGCGTACGCTTCTCCTGGAGCAGCCAGCGTTGCATCTCGCTGATGGTCTGACGGTCTGACGGCTGCAATGTCTGCAGAGCCTCAATGGCAGCCACCTGCGACGGAATGCGATAGTCAAACCATGAATAGAGCGCCTTCGGAGTATCGAAATAGCGTCCCATCTCTTCCTTATATACTGTATACTGGCGTATGCTTTCCAGCAAGTCAGCCGCCTTGTCAGCGTATCCGTTCTTAGCCAGAACCAAAGCCGACACAGCCTTGCCGTATATGGTGAACTCCGTATTCTTCTCAGAGAGTCGGTTGACGAGGAAGTCGAAGTTGCGCTTTGCCGAAGCCGACAACTTGCGGTCAGCTATCGAAACGCTATACATATACTGTACAGCCAGTTCGCTTGGACGCATCTTCTCGCCCTTAGCCTCAGCCTTCTTGATGTCCTTCACCTCTTCAGCCATCCGCTTGTCCATGTAGGCAAAGCCAGCCTCCACCATATTGCTTGTGGCTTTCTGCACACCAATGAGCTTGTTCAGACGTACGAGCGTCTCCACCACTGACATGGTCATGCATGGCGAACCGTCCATTCCCTTCCACCATGCGAACGATCCGTCCTCACGCTGCAGTCTTGACAGCTTCGAGAGATTGCTTGCAAGTCGATAGCTGATCTGCGACTCGTCGAAGAACGACGCCAACTGTCGCTTCTGGTCAGCCTCACGGTCTGCGTCCATCAGCCACGGAGTCTCTTCCAGAACCATCAGCTTCAGCTCCTCATTCTTCTGAAGCGCACTCTGCAGGGAGCTGCCCTCAGAAGCGTCCTCTTTGTTCCATAGCGCCACGGTCTGACGGATGGCATCGTTGGAGAGCATGATGTTACGACCTATTGAGTTGGCGTAATATGCCGTTACGAGCGACATGGCGTTGTCGCCGTTGGGTGTAGCCATCGAAGGCAGCGCCTGTATCATCAGCCAAGCCGGCGAATTGGTGTATTCCACGGTCAGCTTCTTGTCGTCAGCCTCAGCAGGGAACAGCTTTGTGAGGTCTATGTCCATCTTGCCAGGCTCGTTCTGCGTGAATGCGAAAGCGTTGGTAACCATCTCCTTATCTGAGAGTACCGGCAGATAATGCTGCTCACCGTCGCTATATCCATGTCCTGTTGCCGTAACACGGCAGATGAGCAGTCCATCGTTCTCCACCTTTGTCATATCGAAAGCGAACTTCGCCAATGTTGTCTCGCCAGCCTTGACCGTGAACTTGGTGTCGCGGCGCAGCACCTCTCGTCCTGTCTCTGGATTGAGAAGCACCATGCGTGCCGTTCCGCTAACCACCTTGTCTGACGTGTTAGATACGCGTGCCGTGATGACGCCGCTGTCCGATGTGCGTACGAAGCGTGGCACGTTGGGCTGAATCATGACGGTCTTGCTTGCCACAGCCGTAGCCGAAATCATGCCGTTGTTCATCTCCTTGTCGTGTGCCAAGCCGTACATCTGCCACGTCGTCACACTTTCAGGCAGCGTAAAGCGCAGCGATACGTTGCCCTTCTCGTCAGTCAGGAGTCCCGGCATGAAGAAGGCTGTCTCGTTGAGGTTCTCACGCACTTGTGACGAAGCCTTGCCGCCTTCCTCTGCACCGGCATCGCCAATAGCGCCATTCGCTGCCGACGATTCAGTAACCGACTCCTCCTCTGCCCTTTCCATCTTCATATTGGCTTTGACAGAAGAAAGCAGTTCTACGGCATCCATTGTCGTTTCATAATTCCTCGAACTCTTTGAATACATCAGCATAGGACGACCGTATGCCAATACCTCACCGTATCTGGCAATAATACTGAAACCGATAAAGCGGCTATAATCCAGACTCGGTTCGCGTAGGAAGCGCATCGGCATCTCGCCGTATGCGAAGAGTTCGTTGTTAGCCACGCCTCTCCATGTTATCCAAGGCACGTTCACGTACGTCGGAAGTGAGAAATGGATGTTATGACTGCGTATCTCGTCAAGCGACTTGTCGTACATCATGGCGAGCAACTGTGCGTGTGCCGGCTTTCCGTCAGGTCGTGTTACGTTGAGCGTCCATGTCTCGCGCTGTCCCGGTGTGAGACGGTCGCGGAATGTGGTCCACTTAAGGTTCAGCCTGGTGTCGGGAAGCGGACGTTCTATGCGAGCCGTATGAACATACGCCTTGCCGTTCTTCACCCACGCCACTGCTATAGCCACGCCGTCGCCCCACTCTTCCTTATAAGTAACGGCACGTGTGCGCATCTCGCTATGCAGGTCGGCTTGTCCCTGCTCTATTATCTTATTGCCGGACACGATGGTGTAAACCACGTGCTGCACGTCGTCGGACGAACCCACCTGTATGTATACGGGCGAACCGTCTGAAGGGAACTGCTCCGAAGAGAGATAGAACCAGTCGTGGGTCGGCATCGGCACCTTGCGGTCGTCGAGCGTAAACACCACGTACGACGTGGTAAGCGTATCTGTTCCGCAGACGGCTGTCAGCCTGTGACTGCCTGAGGCAAGCACAGCCTGACTGAGCTTTGCTGCCTCGTTGGCGGCACATTCATACTTCACGCCGTCAACGGTATAGACCACATTGCCCTTGATTGGCTCGCCGGCGTTGTTGCGATAAGCGAAGGTCACGGTATGCAGACTGTCGCGGAGCGACTTGGCTGGCAAGTCGCAGGTAAGAATCGTAGGATGGTCGCTGAACGGCAACGACATCTCGCCGTAGCGTGTCTCGCCTGTGGCATCGGTCACGTCCGCCGTCACGTCGAAGGTGTAATAGCGTCGCGGATGTTCATCGTAAGTGTAAGGCACGCGTATCGGCACTCTTACCGTGAACATTCCTTCGTTATCGGTCGTGATGGTGTCGCTTACTATCTTCTCTGCGGCGTCAGCCTGACTGGCTGCGAATCGCCAGAACATGGCAGGACGACGGATTACGCTTACAGCCACCTTTGCTCCCTGTACTGGCACTCCGGCAAATGTCTTGGCATAACACTTCACGCTGACCGTGTCGTCAGCGGCATAGCGTGTCTCCGCCTTGCCCATCTCCACCTTGAACGTCGGTCGCTTATATTCCTCCACTGAGAAGCGCACGTAGCTGCCACCCTTGTCAGCCTGCACCGTGTACGTGCCGTTCAGTCCGCCCTGTGGCAGAACGAAGTCGGCTGCTGCCACACCATATTCGTCTGTGGTAAGCGTACGTGTTGCCACTTCCTTATGGTTGGCGTCGCGGAGCGTGAGAGTAAGATTCTGTCCGTCAAGCACGCCACCCGTATAGTTGCGGTTGTCATACTTATACATCATAGCCGCCACGTGCACGGTCTGTCCAGGGCGATATATGCTTCGGTCGGTATAGAGCGACGTGCGTGTCACCTCCGACTTGTTGTTGTAATAATAGAAGCGACCTGCCATAGGCGTACGCGGGAAGGCGCATTCCTTATCTGTATATACGCGGTAAGCCACGGGATTGGTGCGTCCGTATTCGAGGACCGCCTCTCCGTTGGCGTCGCACGTAAGCGTCTTCACTTCATGGTCCTTACCGTTCTTGTCCACCGACATCACCACGTCCACCTTGGCGTTCGCCACGGCTGTTCCTGTCGTGGCGTTGAGCACCACGAAGCGTGTCTTGTCGCCAGGCAGCGGCTGCACCACGGGATAGACGTTGCATACGCGGAGCAGACTTCTCTGCACGGGTATGCTGACGTTGTCCGTCGACATCTCCACAAGATACATGCCCGAACGCAGTCCGCTTATCTCCAGCGTGTCGCGCAATGTGCGGTAAGCCGGCTGTCCGACGTATCTGCGTACGTCCGTATAAGGCTGTTCGTCCGTTACGATATGGCGGCGCAGACGTGCATAGTCGGCGTCCATGTTGGGATTGAGCTTTGTGGTGCCGTCGATGTCCAGTCGGCTTACCGTAAGCTTCAGCTCGCCCACGTTGTTCACTCCCATCACCACCACCTTGCGCGGCACGTCGGGAAGCGCCAGCTCTCCTCCGAGCGAGGCGTGGAAGGAAGGAAGTGTCAGGCGGCGCTGTGCGTTGCGCAGGATGTTCATGCGGGGCCATGCGCCCCACTTCATGAGGGCGTAGTTGATGTAGTTCATCTTGTCGTCCTCCGTGACGTCCTCCGCGCTCTCCATGTAGGAATATCTCTCTATTGCCACCTCGCCACAAACCACGAGGTCGGAATATTCATGTACGAGCGAGTCGAGCGACATGATGAACTTCGACTTCTTCACTCTGCCCTCGTCGCCGTCCTTACGGTTGTCGCAAACAATCTGCAGGGCAGTAAGGCATGCTGCCTCGCGCTTGCCGTGCGAAGCATAATAGTCGTGCATGCCACGATAGTCTTCGGCACGCATTCCGATTACGTGGAGCATGTCGTCATAGAAGTATTTCGAGTCGTCGCCGTCCTTCACGAACGGGTCGTAGCCCGTGCAGTAAGCCTTTGCCAGCTCGTCAGGACAGGTCATCGACTTGGCGTAATATTCCTTCGAGAGGCGCGCGGCATCCTCCACGGCTCTCTCGTTATCGGCATACACCTCTCCGAGAACCGACTGATAAATGGCTGCCAAAACCTTGTCGCCACTTGCCAAAGCCGCCTGTTCGTACTGCCTGATACGATCAATCTCCGTATCAAGCGAGTCATTCGAGACATCAACGGTATACTGCGCCGACAGCACCTGCGCCTTCAGCAACTGTCCGTAGGCGCGTTCGCTCTTCGCCTTTTCGGAAATCTTGCCCAGCACCTCAAGGACAGTCTTGGGATGATCCTTAGCCCTTGCGGCGTCATATTTCTTCCAAAGCGACGTATATGAGTCTGCCATTGCTGCCAGAGGCATCACAACGGCGAATATCATTGAAAGTATTCGTGCATTCTTCATATTCCTTGCTTTTAACGATTTTCTTACATTATATATATGCAAAGATACGACATTTATCTGCTAAATCATCATTTATAACGACATTTATCTGCCAAAACATTGTGGTATCGCATAAAATTCGTAACTTAGCAACGCACAACCTAAGCCTAAGTTTATGAACATACTACACCGTAACATACAATCCTCTCACAGGACGCACGCCGCAATTGCGGCTGTCCTGTTGTTCGTCGCCAGCTTCTTCATGCTGTCATGCGACAACGAAGACGACTCGTTTCCCGTTTATCCCATCAACCGCCCCAACGCCTTGGTGACGGTAAAGCCTGACAATAGCGGCATGAGATTTATGATGCAGCTGGACGACTCCACCACCATAAACGCCGTGAACATCCAGAAGGCACCGTACGATAAGGAAGTGAGGGCTTTCGTCAGCTTCCGTATGCTGACTCCGCCAGACAAGCGCCGCCATTACGATGTCTACGTCAACTGGATGGACAGCATTCTCACCAAGCCGATGAGTGCGTACGTGGAAGCGGGTCAGCCTGCCGCATACGGGGAAGATCCCGTGGAGATTCTGAGGGAATGGACTGTCGTGGAGGACGGTTATCTCACCATTCATTTCCGTACTCAATGGGCGGCCAACAACACGCCGCACATCGTAAGACTCGCCCCTACTGACAACACCACCCCCTACGACCTCACTTTCTATCATGACGCGCAGGGCGTGAAGGGCGGCTATTGGGGTGACGGCATCGTGGCGTTCCGCCTCAACGACCTGCCCGACACCAACGGCAAGACGGTGGAAATGACGCTAAGATGGACTTCGTTCGGAGGAAAGAAGTCCACAACTTTCAAGTATACTACAAGAAAAGGCTCGACGCAAATAGAAGGATTGTGCTATGCGGCGAGCGGTCAGTTCGAGAAAGCCATTCGATAAGCCAGAACCATCTGCACTCCCCCTCTCATTGCGAGGAACACTAAGAAAGCCAGCCATAGGGCGTGGTTTTGCAGCGTCGTGTGCAGCAGAGCGTAGACGAGGAAGAAGCTGATGGCGGCTATGGCTGAGGAAAGCAGCATGCCGCGGGTTGCCGTAACGCCGATGAACACGCCGTCCCATACGAAGGCTGCCATGCCGCAGAAGGGAATGGCGGCAGCCCAAAGCAGGTAAGACGATGACGCGCCCACCACCTTTGCGTCGTCAGTAAGCAACGACAGAAAGCCCTCGCCACCGAAGGCGTAAACGGCAGTATAGACAGCGGAAAGAGCTATGCCCCATCGGAAAAGCCTGCCGATGGTACGACTGAATTCAGCCTTATTGCCCGCTCCGTAAAGCCTTCCGCACAACGCTTCGCCAGCATAAGCGAAGCCGTCCATCACGTAAGAGAACAGCGTGAAGAGCTGCATAAGAAGCGTGTTGACAGCAAGCACAACGGCTCCATAGGAGGCTCCTGCGGAGAGAAAGAAGAAGTTTACGGCTACGAGAAACAGCGTGCGGAGGAAGATGTCGCGGTTGACGGCAAAGAACCGCTTCAGCGCGTCCGCCTCCATTATCTCCCTCCAGCATATCCTATGGAAAAGGCGTGCGCCATAGGTGCGTGTCCATAGCCATGCCGACACGATTATGCCGGCATACTGCGCCACCACCGTTCCCATAGCCACACCTTCCACCTTCATTCCGAACACATAAACGAACGTGAAGCTGGCGATGATGTTCACGACGTTCTGCATTATGGAAATCATCATCGGCAGCCTCGTGTTCTGCATTCCTACGTACCATCCCGTCAGAGCGTAGAGGCTCAGCATGGCGGGAGCTCCCCAAACGCATATACAGAAATAGCGCCATGCCATGTGGCTGACGCTGTCCTCAGCCCCCACCATCCAGATGGCAAGGCGTCCTATGGGCAGCTGCATAACGAGGATGGCGGAGGCGATGGCGAGTGCCACGGACATGCCGCGTGCCATAATCATAGCCACTCCTTTAAGGTCGCGGCGTCCGAGCGCCTGCGACGTCATACCACTCGTGCCCATGCGAAGAAATCCGCAGAGCCAATAGATGACGTTGAAAATCATGCTGCCCACTGCCACGGCAGCTATATATACGGCATCGCCCATGTGACCGGCTATTGCCATGTCCACAATGCCAAGAAGCGGTACCGTCACATTAGAGATAATGGACGGTACCGCTATGCGCAGTATTTTACTGTCTGTATTGTTCACAAATTATTTACTTTAAAGGCTCGAAGCCCTCACCGAATACGCCGTGGCAGAACGTCTGCGAAACCACAGCGTTGGGGTCGATGGCCTTGATTACACGCAACACCTCCTGCGACTCGTACTTACGTGTCAGCACCACGAGCATGTCCACTTCGGCTTTGCTATACCATCCCTTGCCTTCCACGAGCGTTACGCCGCGGCGCACGTCCGTATTGATGCTGTCGGCAATCTCCTGATACTTCTTTGAGATGATGAGGAACTGCACGGTCTGGCGTGCACCGTTGATGACGTAGTCGCAGCAGATGGTGGCTACGAGCGTAAACGCCACACCATAGACTATCTTCTCCGTGCTGTTGAAGAGAAGGTAAGAAGAGCAGATGATGGTGCAGTCAACGAACTGCATGGCGCGTCCGAAGCTCATATTGAAGTACTTATTGAGCAGAACGGTGAGGATGTCCGTACCTCCCGTCGATCCGTTATGCGAGAAAACCAAGCCGAGACCGGCACCACACATTGCACCGCCGATCAGCACGTGCATGAACGTGTCCTTGCCAGCCGTGATAATCGGGTTGGCTGCGAAGAACGGCTGCAGGATGCCGACGAAGAAGAGCAGGATGCCCACGCCGGTAACCGTACGGACAACGAACTGCAGGTTCAGCGCCTTAAGGGCGATAAGAAGAAAGGTGCAGTTGAGTATGAGAAGCGAAATCCATGTCTGGATATTCGTTGCGTAATAGATAAGCGCCGCTATACCTGACGCACCACCCATAACCACTCTCTCCGGAAGGATGAAAGCCGTGTAACCGACCGAATAGGAAAGAATGCCTAAAACTATAAAGAAAATGTCTTTATAGCGGTCAAAAAGGCTTCGACGAGTCGACAATGTTTTTTCTCCCATGATTTGTTTAATGAATAATAGTTGCTGTGACTTTATTAGTTCTACATAGTATCCAAAAAGGATTGTCCACAAAGGCGTGTCTTCAATGGATGTGCAAATTTATATAATTCTTTTCAATTCCACAACAAATAACGACCTTCTTTATTTCATAACGCCAAATATCCTTCCCAAAGCCCCGCTATTGCCGACACTAATCAGTCGGTGCGTATCTTTCTTGACCCTCAATTGGATATTTGCCGTAAAAATTTTACGGATAAGATAATTTCATGTATCTTTGTAGACAAAGTAAATAAACGAAGGGCATGGCAAAGAAAGGCATCAATCGCATCAATATTCCAAAACAAGGCTACATAGACTTCGATGAATACATCCGCCAAGGCGAGCCGAGCAAGAAGGAGAAAGCCTGTATATGGCAGACAGCAATCGGGTTGCAGGCAGTGGATGGGTTGCAGACTTCTGATTATCTGAAGGCTACGGCTTGCAAGCACATTGAGGGCGAAATAGACATTGATGAAGCACGTGAACTGATAAAAAGCTATTATCAGTCGAAAACCCAGCGCGAGCCGGATGACGAAGAAAAGCAAGAGGCGGATAAAGTCTCTGCCAACATCACCAAGATACTTTCGTCTCAGACATTGGATTTCAGCACTGGAGGTTATATCTCTGTCCATCGTAGGATTTTTGACGGTGTGTTTAAGCATGCTGGCAAACTGCGTGATTATGATATTACAAAGCGTGAATGGGTGCTTGACAGTGATACCGTAAACTACCTGAACTGGGAGGATTTGAGAAGAGCCATTGACTATGATATCAGTCATGAAAAGGAGTTTAGCTATAAAGGAATATCACCTGACGCCATGGTGGAACACATCACCCAATTTGTTTCTGGTCTGTGGCAGATTCACGCTTTCTGTGAAGGAAATACTCGCACAACGGCTGTATTCACAATTCTCTACCTCCGTTCTATAGGTTTCAAGGTGGACAATAGCCTTTTTGCCCAACACTCGTGGTATTTCCGCAATGCCTTGGTTCGTGCAAATTACAAGAATGCCATAAAAGGAATTGATTACACTTCTGTGTATTTGGAGCGTTTCTTCCGAAATCTGTTGTTGGGCGAAAAATGGGACTTGCGTAACCGCTATCTACATATCCATGCAACGGACGAATGGAATGTGCAGCCCAAACTGAACATACCCACAAGAACCCCACAAGTTCAGACCGAACATCCCATAAGTACCCCACAAGTAAAAGACAAGCTGCATACAAGTAATCCTTATATATTGGAGCTGATACAAGTCATAGGGGTCCAGGAAATGTCGGTAAAGGAAATGTTGACCGCAATTGGACTTAAAGAACGGAAAAACTTCCTTAATCTTTATCTGAATCCTGCTGTCAGTGATGGATACGTACGTTTGCTTTATCCTAACTCTCCAAGACATCCTCGTCAGAAATATTTGCTGACCGTGAAAGGGTTAGCGGTGTATGATGAATGTGTCAAATCAAAGTAAAAATTTTCTAACACGTCCTGGTGTTCATCATGCAAATATCGTACAAAGAGTAAAAACATGTTACAAAATAAAAATCAATTATAGAGAATCAAAACGCTGCTTTTATGGTGTTATGCTGTGCAAACAGCACCAATGTTTAACAATAGCGCCGCTTTTACAGTCCAATAGTGCCACTATTAGAGTGTAAAAGTGGCGCTATTGCATGATAAAAGTGGCACTATTGGAGTGTAAAAGTGGCACTATTGCGCTTGTTTGGTTACCTTATTCATTGCACGCTTCTCTTCTCAATCGCATAATTAACTGTGCATCAATGCACTATGACTGCACACTCAAAACTCAAGAATTTCGCACCAAAGATTTTGTTGTGCGCCGAGCTCGCACTCCTGGCGATTAGAAATGCAAATATTGTAACGGACAGCATGCCCATAATCACGCCCTACAAACTATACTTGTGGCTCCTTTCATATCTTTTTACAAAAATATAGGGGGGGGGGGAAAGCTTGCATGGTATTACAAAAATATGTAAATTTGCGACATTTAAACACCAAACAGTCGAATATTAACGATAAACTTTTGCTTATGAATATCATTGTAAGACGCACTCTGCTTTCAGCCAGTATCCTTTCCATAATGCCGATAATGGCAAATGCCCAAACAGACAAAGATTCGATTAATTATGACTTGAAACTTGACACGGTGCATGTTACTGCCCGCCGCCCTATCATAAAAACGGAAGGCAGCAAGGACATCGTGCATGTGAAAGGCTCTTACCTTGGTAAGCTGGGCAACCTCGGCAACATGCTCGTTGCCACACCGGGCATCTCTACTGTGGGACAGAACATGTATGAGGTGGTGGGAAAAGGTGCGCCTAAATATTATGTAGACGGACGCGAGGTGACATCACAGGACATTTTCAAGACCATAAAAAGCAGCAACATCGACCGTATTGAGATAGAGCGTGAGCCGGGAGGAAAATATCCTGCCGGCACGAATGCCGTCATCAACATCATCACCATCCGTCCTCTTACAGACCGCATTTCGCTCGACTTATACAATACGGCAACCTTCAAGCGCAAGGTGTCGGACAATCCCTCGTTCGAATTCAAGGCTAACAAAGGAGTATGGACATCCAGCCTGACATACGACTATGGGACATACGGCAACCTGAACAAGGAAACTTATTTTACAGAAATCGCTCATCCCGACTACACTTTCCGCTCGGACGAGAGCAATAACAACTATATGAGGTCGTTCTCTCATACGGTGACATTTGCCAACGACATAAACTTCAGCCCCAACCATAGGCTCAGTCTGGTATACAACTATGCCCACGAAAAGGAACACACAAACGACACCGAGACGCTGACATACAAAGACAGGACCAAGACCACATTAATGGATGTGATAAGGAAGGAAAACACCCTCTCCAACCAGAACACCTTCTCTATGTCTTATGCCGGAAAGACGGGAAAAAACTCGTACCTGTTTTTATCAGCCGACTATTCCATCATTGACAATGACACAAAATACACAAGCGACGAGACAAACAGGCAGACACTATACAACAACTACTCACTTACCAATAACGATGGCAAATATAATCTTGCTACCATAAACTTGGCGTATAATTTCGCTTTACCATACAAAATAGGTGCTGAGACTGGAGGAAGATACTATAACACACACCATTCTCTCCACTACGCCACGTCCAACAAGATGGCGACAAACGACCAACAATCCAACCATCAGGTTCTGGACGACAATGTTTCTGCCGCATACCTGACCTTACAACGATCATGGAAGAACGTATGGGCAAGCATCGGCGGACGCTATGAATATTCTGACACCAAAATAAACATTGACACGAAAAGCAACAGCTATAAAGCCGCTCGACACACATCAGACTTTCTGCCTTCAGCATCGGTAATATGGACACCAAAGCAAGGTCTGCGTTTCCAAGCTCATTATAACCGCAGCATACAACGCCAAGGATATATGGGACTGGTGCCATTCTCCGTATACAAGGATTCACTGTCATACACAAGTGGCAACACACAGCTGTTACCTGGCTATACGGACACCTATTCGTTTTACACAACATGGAAGAGCCTGACACTCGGGTTTATATATAGTCACACCACCAACGAGATAAGCAACGTGACATACAACCCGGACCAGAACACGGACATCGTATGCGAGATGCCACTGAACATGAACAATTCTGACTCATATCAGATATTCGCTTCATACAGAAAATCATTCGGCAAGCTGTTTTTCAGCGGAACGGCAAGCATGCGTATTCCACGATTCAGCTATGAATATCTCGGACAGAAGTGCAAGGCAAGTAAAGTAAGCTGCTCAGGCAACGCCAATCTGAGCTATTTCATCAGTTCTCATTTCACGGCATTCACAAACTTCAGCTTTCAAAGCTATAACGAACGACTGAACCGCGTACAGAAAGCCGCCAACAACTGGATGGCAGGATTGCAGGCAAATCTCCTCGATGACTGTCTTTCCATATCATTGACGTTTACGGACATCCTGCACAAAGCCAACTATAACAACTTGGACTATCGCTATATGAACACACGCGAGGGCACATACGGCAGCAACGACATGCGCGGAATAAGCCTGTCGCTCTCATACAGCCTGTTCAATCAGAATCTGAAAGTGAAAGGTTCACGTAACGACCAAGAGGTAATAAACAGAACAATGTAAGAGCTGTTGTAGGATTATTCTCAGACTTCCTTCACGCCGGCACTTCCCTTCAGATACATATAGTCGTTAAGGACGGTGCGGAGGAAGTCTGCGCTGTCGGCGGGCTGGCTGTCTTTCGGCAGAGCGAGCACCCGGCAGACCTTTGCGGCAAGCACGTCAAGACGCTTGTCGCTAATCTTCGAGTCGGGAGCTACGGCACGGCGGATGATGTCTGCCTGACGCGGCTTCAGCTTTGTGGCTGTGGCGTAGGTGGGACGGAAGTCGCGGCGGGCATAGTCGAACTCGCTGAGAGAGATGCGCATGCGCGACATATTCTCCTGCCGAATAACCATCGTACCGGCGGCAAGGTCGCCGAGACGCTGACGGCGCTTCGTACACATTATCACCACAAGACCCATACAGCCCATGTATATGTCGACGATTTCGCAGACAAAACGTAACAGCAGGGCACCTGACGTAGGCGACGATCCGTCAGCCATCACCACACGCGTCTTCATCACATACTTGCCTAACGTCTGACCGTCAAACAGCAGTTCGGAGAGAAACGTGTAGGTGAAGATGGGCATCAAGAGGATGATTACGCAAAGCACCTCGAAGAACGTGTCGTCACCAATGCCTGATTTGTCCAGGAAGAATAAGGCAAAGTAAGTGTAAGCCACCAAAACAACGGCGTCGATGATGCGTGCAAAGATGCGATCGCCGATGGTGGCTGGTGTCTGTTCTATGCAAACAAAGTTTCCAGTAGTTATATCTGACATTTTTCTTTACTTTTTGTTTGCAAATTTAATATTTTTATTTAAATTTGTCCACTCATTAACCACAAATTATCATCACATTGCAATGAACGAACTGGCCTTCATTCAGAAAAACATAGAAAAGTGGGAACATGTGGAGATAATGGCGCAGGACCTGTCGGAGGAAACACCCGACGACATCGCCGACGCTTACACCGAAATAACCTCTGACCTCGCCTTCGCCTACACTCACTTTCCCTCGGCACGCATCACGCTCTACCTAAACAATCTGGCGGCTGTCCTACACAACGCCATCTATAGGAACAAGCGAGAGAAGCGGTCGCGCATGCTGACGTTCTGGACGCGCGAGGTGCCGAAGACGATGTTTGAGGAGCGGCGCCTGCTGCTCGCCTCGTTCATAATCTTCATCGTCAGCGTGCTCATCGGCATAGCATCGCAGGCAGCCGAGCCCGACTTCTGCCGCATAATCCTCGGCGACTGGTATGTGGAGCGCACGCTTGACAACATCAGCAACGGCACGCCGATGGCAGTGTATGACGGCGGTTCGGAAAGCTCTATGTTCATGGGCATAACGCTTAACAACATCGGAGTGGCGTTCCGCATCTTCGTCTTCGGACTGCTGACGAGCGTCATGTCAGCCATAATGCTCTTCTATAACGGCATAATGTTGGGATGCTTCGAGGCGTTCTTTGCACAGCACGGACTGTTGGGCGAGTCGCTCGTGGCTGTCTTTCAGCACGGCACGCTCGAGATTTCAGCCATCATAGTGGCTGGCGCCGCCGGACTTGCCATCGGCAACGGCTGGCTGTTCCCCGGCACATACAAGCGCCTCTACGCCTTCCGCCGCGGAGCAAAGCGCGGACTGAAGATTGTGGTGGGCACGGTGCCAGTCTTCATTGTGGCTGGATTCATCGAAGGCTACATCACGCGCCACACCGAAATGGCGCTCAGCATCAGGCTCGGCATCATAGCCCTCTCACTCGCTTTCATAGTGGGATATTACATTGTGCTGCCACATTATCTATATAGTAACAAACAATAAAAAACATAAAGACCATGGGATTCATCAAACACCAGATTTCTCCGTTCTTCCGTCGCAGAAAGTTCAGCGACAAGTTCAGCGACACCACCGACTTCATCACAGCCAACTGGCGTCCGCTGCTGAAGATGCTCACCATCGCCATTCTGCCCGTCTGCGCAATACAGGCGCTTAGCCTCAACAACCTGACATCCATGATGTACGGCGAACTCGCTTCCGACAGCGACGACACGATGGGCATACTCGCCGGATTCGGACTCAATTACGGCGCAACGATGATATTGGGTATGATAGCCTCGCTGTTCCTTATCAGCATCGTCTATGCATTAATGAAGCTCTATCATGCCACCAACGAGGACGGCACGCCCGTAAATGAGGACCTCACGAAAATGACGTTCAAGGAATTTCTGCCTTACGCAAGACGACAGATGGGAGCGGCATGGAAGAGCGTCTTGGCATTCATGCTGTTCTTCGTCGTAAACATATTACTGGTGGTAGCAATCATAGCTGTGCTTCAGGCTGCCAACATCGGAGTCTTCATGATACTCTTCGCATGGTTCATCGCCTTGATTCCGCCTGCCATGCTGCTGATTCCCGTCTATTCGTTTGAGCCAATCGGTTTCTGGGCAGGAATGCGCAAAGCCTTTGTCTACGGATTCAAGACATGGGGCGGCATCGTTGCCATCACTTTCGTCGTCGGCTTAATCACAAACGTCATTTGCGGCTTTCTCTCTGTTCCTTATATGCTGACGGCTATGGCAAAAGCTTTTTTGGCGATAGAAAACTCAGACGGGTTTTCTTTCGTAAACACCACATGGTTCAGCCTCATCTCTTATCTGTCAGCCCTTCTCTATATTTACGTCTGTTATGTAGGCTATTCTGCATTGCTCATTGCCATAGCTTATCAGTACGGACATGCATGCAGCGCTCTCGACATCGACAACTTTGACCACGAAGATAAAGACTTCGACGACTTCGATAAAGACGCCACCAACGAAGACAATTTTTAAACAATGACCGACACACTCATAGTTGACTCACTCCGCCTGGCACAATGGCGCACCCAACCCGAATACGGCTACGACTCGGAGTTTAAGGGTTCTGACTTCTCGCTGATGGATTGGTTGGCGAGCCAGATAGATACGCTCTTGCAGGAACTGTTCGGCAGTCTGTATGTGGGCGGAATGGGCAAGGCTGTGATTTACGTGCTCGGCTTCTTTGCCATCGCCACCGTCATCGGCGTCACGTTCTATCGCCACCCCGAACTGCTGCGTCTGCGCCGCAAGGAAAAGCAGGACACAGACTATACCGTCGAGGAAGACACCATCTACGGCATCCGCTTTGACGAAGCCATCGCCGAAGCACGCTCACGAAAGGACTATCGCGAGGTGGTGCGTCTGACTTACCTCAAGACGCTGCGTGCGCTGAGCGACGCCGACCTCATACACTGGATTCCGTCGAAGACTCCGTTGCAGTACGTGGCAGAATATGAAGACCATCATCTGCGACACGCCACAATGGTGTTCGTACGCATAAGATACGGAGGCTTTGAGGCAACTGAGGAGATGGCGGACGAGATGACGGAGGACAACCGTGTCATAGAGGCGGACATCGTAGCCAAAGCCAAGGCTGAGAAAGACGAAGCTAAGACTGAGAACAACGAAGCCACTACGACGTCGGCTGACGAGAAAGGAGGCAAGGCATGAAGAGTTCGCGCTTATATATAATAGGTATAGTGGTGATGATAATCGTCTGCTTCGTCTTAGGGCAGCGCATGCCTCGCAACTTCACATGGAGAGCCACCTTCCATCCGAACGACCGCCAACCTCTCGGATGCTATGTCTTTGACAGCGTAATGGCACAGACCATGCCACGTGGCTACGAGGCAAAGCGAAAGACACTAAGTCAGATAGCTGCTGACACAGCGGACCGACATAAGAACGTGCTCATCGCAACCGAAAATCTCTCTTTCAACGAGATGGACATTCGTGCACTGAGAAATCTGCTGAAAGGCGGCTGTCATGTGATGATGGCATATTGCGACACGCAAGACGGCTGTTATTCAGACTCCATCCTCGCCTACGACTACGGACTTTACGCCTATAACTTCACGTACCTCAACATACGCTACCTGAAGATGAGACTGCGAAACAAGGAAGAGAACGCTTACGCCACGGTGAGTTGGGATGCGGACAGCCTTTACCCGCAAGGAGATTATCGTATGTATACAGACATGATGTCAGGAACGGTTATCACGGACGACAGCCGTAAGGACAAAGTAAGTTACGACGTACTTGCCCAGAGAACCATCCAAACAAATCTACGCTACGACAACAGTCCGTTCTTCCCTGCAACGCTGGACTCTATAAAGAAGAGACTGCTTGAGGAAAACAAGGACATAAAAGAGGTGACAGCAGTCGACTGCTATGACGGATTCCGCCTTACGGAGAAAGACAGTGCGGACGTATGCCTGAATCTTGCCGTCACAAGGAAAGTGGGGAAAGGAAGGCTCACCATCGTAACCATGCCTTATCTCTTTACCAATTACGGCGTATTGGCAAAGGAGTCGTCGCCGCTGACGATGCGACTGATGACGCAGATAAGCGACCGACCCGTCATCCGCACCACAAGCTATTCGCCAGACTATGACGGTTACGACGCTAAGATGTCGCCCATGAGGTATGTGTTGAGCCGGAAACCGTTGCGCGAGGCATGGTATCTGACGGCTTTCACGCTCCTCCTCTTCTTCATATTCAAGGCTCGTCGCCGCCAACGCGTCATACCCGTAATGACGCCGCCAAAGAATCATTCGCTGGAGTTTGCGCAGCTTATAGGCACCCTCTACTATCAGCGTGCCGACAATGCCGACCTTGTACGCAAGAAGACACGCTTCTTTGCAGAGCGCATCCGCTCAACGATGGCTGTGGACATCCTCGAGAGTGTGCTTAGCGACGACACCGTATCGACCGTCGCTCGTAGGACGGGAATGAAAGAGAAGGAGGTGGAGGACATACTCAAAAGACTCCGAATGGACTACTGTACGGAGGGCAACATTGACGACAAGGAAATGAAGTGGGCCATTGACACCATCAATGACCTGACGGAAAGGATTTGAAAAACATTCAGAAACAACTAAAAAGACAATGGAAACAAGAACTGACCTTACTGCCTTTGCCGCCAAAATCGGCGAGGTAAGAAAACGCATAGCCGACGTCGTTGTCGGACAGACAGAAGCCGTGGACATGCTTCTCACGTGTATAATAGCTGACGGACACGTACTGCTGGAGGGCGTACCGGGAGTGGCGAAGACGCTCCTCGCCCGTCTGATGTCGCGCCTCATCGACGCTCGCTTCTCACGCATACAGTTTACGCCAGACCTTATGCCGAGTGACGTTCTCGGTACGTCGGTGTTTAATATGAAGACGCAGGAGTTCAGCTTCCATCCCGGTCCTGCCTTCGCAGACATAATCCTCGCCGACGAGATAAACCGTGCACCGGCCAAGACGCAGGCGGCGCTCTTCGAGGTGATGGAGGAACGACAGGCCACCATTGACGGCACGTCATACAAGATGGGCGACGTATACACCATCATCGCCACCCAGAACCCGATAGAGCAGGAAGGCACTTACCGCCTGCCAGAAGCACAGCTCGACCGTTTCCTGATGAAGATAACAATGGGCTATCCTTCCTTGGACGACGAGGTGGAGATATTGCGCCGACACAACGAGCATACGTCCTTCGCACGACTGGAGGACGTGGAGCCTATCATCACGAAGGAAGAACTTACGGAGTTGAGAAAGATGATGGACAGCGTGGTGGTGGACCCATCGCTGCTGCGTTACATAGCGCAGATAGTGGGCGAAAGCCGCGAGTCGGCAGCCGTGTACGTGGGCTGTTCGCCGCGTGCTTCGGTGGCTATGCTAAATTGCGCCAAGGCGTACGCCCTCATCGGAGGTCGCGACTTCGTGGTGCCCGACGACATCAAGACCGTGGCACCTTACATCATGCAGCACCGCCTGCAGCTTACAGCAGAGAGCGAGATGGAGGGCTTCACGCCCATAGCCGTGGCACATAAGCTTATAGATAAGGTGGAGGTGCCGAAATAAAGAAAACGTATAAGGAATGTTTCTGACCAACCAATTTTATGCCATCGCCGTGGCAACAATCATCCTGCTTGCCTCAGGCAATTATTTCCCGCCGCTCTATGCGGTGGGCAGAATGCTCATGTGGCTGCTCTTCATAGCCACGGCGGCAGACATCGTACTGCTATATTATCGCCGGCACATCTCAGCCTACCGTCAGATAGCCGACCGCCTCTCCAACGGCGACGACAATCAGATAAGGCTGCGCGTGGAGAGCAACTGTCCGTTCGGCTTACGGCTTAACATCATCGACGAGATACCGTTCGTATTCCAGCGCCGCGACATCAGTTTCCGTCTGCGCCTTGCAGCACGCGAAGCCAAGACCGTAGTCTACAGCCTCCGCCCCACCCGACGCGGCGTTTACGGTTTCGGACACATCCGCGTGTTCGCCTCGTCACCGCTCTGCCTCGTGGAGCGCCGCTTCACGTGCGGCAAACCTACGGACACGAAGGTCTATCCTTCTTATCTCATGCTCCATAAGTATGAGGTTCTCGCCATAAACAACCGCCTTACGGAAATGGGCATAAAGCGCATACGTCGCGCCGGCAACAACACGGAGTTTGAGCATATAAAGGAATACGTGGAGGGCGACAGCTACCGGTCGCTCAACTGGAAAGCCTCAGCACGCCGCCATCAGCTCATGGTCAACGTCTACGAGGACGAGCGATCGCAACAGATAGTGTCTGTCATCGACAAAGGACGCTCCATGCAGCAGTCTTTCAACGGCATGACGCTCCTCGACTATGCCATCAACGCCTCACTCATGCTCGCCTACGTAGCCATACGCAAGGCAGACAAGGCAGGTCTGATATGCTTCTCCGACCATACCGACACCTTCATCGCTCCGTCACGCCGCCACGGTCAGATGGAAAGGGTGCTCGACGCGCTCTATTCTCAAGAGACACGTTTCGGCGAGAGCGACTTCAGCGACATGCTGTCCGTAGTCAGCCAGCGCCTCTCCAAGCGTTCGCTGCTCGTGGTCTATACCAACCTCACGTCTCTTCAGGCTATGGAGAGACAGCTGCCTTACCTCCTCCAGCTGAATATGCGCCACCGCCTCCTCCTTGTCTTCTTCGTGGACAATGAGAAGACCGACTTCCTGCGCCGCAAGCCCAAGACCACGGAGCAGTATTATCAGCATGTCATAACGGAGAAGATGGTGAACGAACAGCGCCTCATCGTCTCCAAACTAAGACAACGCGGCATCATCAGCCTGCTAACCACGCCCGAACGACTCTCCATCAACGTGCTCAACAAGTATCTGGAGCTGAAGGAGCAGCAGGCTATTTGAGAGTTGAGAGTTAGGAGTTGAGGGTTGAGAGTTGTTCTTAGGGATTGAAATTTGTGAGTTTAGGGTTGGGAGTTATGACGATTTTGAATTGTTTGCCGTAACAGTATATCGGATTATATTTTACGTACGCACACGGAAAATATATTTAGCAATTTGTTTGTTATTTAGGTTTAATTTCGCTAAATTTGCCACCGATATTTATTAAAAATAATCAAAATCACGTAGCTTATGAAGAGATTTTTGCTTTTTATCACAGCGATGGTTCTCGGAATGTTACATCCCCTAACCACAAGTGCCGCCCGGTCGGCGGCAAATCCTCAAAAAGCGGAAGCGCAGGCTCCCTCTTTTTATGCTGTTACTGCTGCCCCTACGGTAGGCATCAGTAAGTTCACAGCCGACTCAGACCCGCTGTCCTTGACAGAGGTGTTCTCCGACAACGAGATCGGCTACATCACCGAAAGAGTGGTGGCGGCATACGGCAACGGCAAGTTGTTCTTCTATCAGCCGCGCATCAACAACTATAATGAGGTTTGGAAGCTGCGCTTTGTAAGCTACAAACTCGACGGCGACACTTGGTCTTTTGACAATGCAGTGGAACTGGCACCAAGTTATTATTTTCCACATTTCCTTAATTATGACCCACAGACATCTACGCTCTATGGTCTGAAGAACACCATGAACGGTTGTGAGGTGTATGTCGTAGACCAGCAGACCGGCGACCAGACACTCGTACGCACACTTCCTTCATTATATAATATGGTGGTGACAGACGCTTACGGCGTGACTTATGCCACTGACTATGACGGCATGCTCTACAACATCAACCTCGCTACCGGCGAGACAAAGCAGATCGGAGCCACCGGCATTTACAGCGACGACATCATGGTGGGTATCGTCGATCCCGTAACCGGACGCCTCTATCAGAACCTCTCAAAGAGCGGCAACTATACTCTATATGAACTCTCGAAGACCACGGGCGAAGCCACAAAGGTGGGCGCTTTCCCCGCTGGCACCAACGTCAGAGGATTGGCTCCAGTAGCAGCCACCACTCCTGGCGTGACACAGCAGGCTCCCGACGCTTGCACAGACATCAACGTGGAGTATGACGTGCCAGGCGCAACATCAGCCATCATCAGAGCCACTGCTCCGACTATGTCGTTCGATAAGGTTACGCCGCTTACTGGCAAGGTAAGCGTCAAGTTCTATGTGGACGAGGAAGAAGCTCCGTTCAGAACCGTCGACAACGTAAGCGCAGGACAGACTGTCAACGTAGGTTATGAATTCAACACATCAGGCATACATAAGATTAAGGTGGTGGCAGCCAACAGCGTGGGCGAAGGTCCCGCACGTACCATCTCAACATACGCCGGCTATGACACACCGAAGGCACCGAACAACATCTCTCTCAGCATTGCAGCTGACGGCAACTACAACCTCACATGGGAAGCTCCCACAGAGGGTATCAACGGTGGCGCCGTAAACAAGAACCAGCTCACATACGTCATCACACAGTATCCCGAGGGTAAGGAAGTGGGACAGACCAAGAAGCTCGCCTTCAACGGCACCGTCACCAGCCATTCGTTCTCTGACTATTACTTCGGCGTGAAGGCTGTGGTGAACGGCAAGACCGGCGAGGAAGGCCTCTCTAACCATGCTACACACGGCGACTTCGCCGACATCCCTTACTACGACGACTTCAGCAATACTGACACTCACGGCACATACACCATCGTCAACACTCGCGACGACGCCACATGGGAGTTTAAGAATTCTAACATTGGCGGCATGGCTGCCATTTACGACGGTTCGCAGTGCAACAACGTAGCCGACGACTATCTCATCCTGCCTCCGATGAACATCTCGAAGGGCACAGAATATACCATCACATTCAAGGTGGCAAGTGCTTTCAATCAGGACTACGGCAACAACCTCGACCTGCTCCTCGTAAAGAGCAACACCGATCCTGCCAACGGTAAGACCAAGATCGGTTCGTTCGACAACATCCCCGACTACACAGAGGGACTTTCAGAGAAGACATTCACTTACACAGCCACAGAGGACGGCACAGCATTCTTCGCATTCTTCTGCCGCAGCGCTGCCAAGCGTAAGGTAACTCTCTATGACATCCAGATTCTCGGATCGAACTTCGAGAACGCTCCTGCCGACGTGGAAAACCTCGAGGCAGTAGCTGGCGAGATGGGTGAGCACACCGTAGCCATCAGCTTCGTAGCTCCTACCAAGGACGCCAAGGGCAACGCCCTTACCGACAACCTCACCATCAAGGTGTTCCGCGACAATGAGAAGACTCCTGTCAAGACATTCACCAGCATCCAGCCCGGCGAGTCATGCAACTTCACAGACAACACTGTAGGCGCAGGTCGTCATACTTACACAGTCATAACTGTTAACAAGAAGGGAGCCAGCGAGGGAGCATACACCACCGCATTTGTAGGTCAGGGCGTGCCTTCAGCACCCACAAACTTCAAGATCACCGAGGACGACGACGCCTTCATCCTCTCATGGACCGAACCGACAACGTCAAGCGACGGACATTACATCGACTTCAGCAAGCTGACATACGCCATCTATTACCAGTACGGTCTGATGGAGAACCCGCAGCTGCTCGACGGCGAGGTTTCAGGCAGCGAGCTTCGCGTGCCCAAGGCAATGTTTGACGACTACGCCAGCGCACACCAGATTCTCATCACCTTCATCATCATGGCACAGACAGAGGGCGGCATCAGCCCCATACAGATGAATGACGTTCTCTACGGTAAGGCATACACTCTCCCGTTCAACGAGTCGTTCGAAGGCGGATTCACCTCTACAGAGCCTTGGGGCATCGTTGAGGTTAGCGAGAAGTACGTAAGCTGCTGGACAATGATTACCGGTACAAGCTCGAAGAAGCCTATGGACGTATATCCGCAGGACGATGACAACGGCATGGCAATGTTCTATCAGAACAGCGAGGACGCCTACGAGGCACGCCTCATCTCGCCGCAGGTGGACATCACTGGAGTTAACAATCCTTACCTCTCATTCTACGTCTACCACTACAACAGCGCTTCCGCTACTGACAACACCATCCAGATTGAGTTGCAGTACGACAAGACATACGACTATGTAGCCATCGGCGAGCCTATTAATGTATTCGGAGAAAGCGGTTGGGAGGAGCACAGAATTGACTTCAGCAACGCCAAGGACAAGAAGTTCCGCGTAGCCTTCCACGCCACAGCCGACAAGCAGGCGCCCATCTTCATTGACAACATGACAGTGGACGGAGGCACAGAAACAGCCATCAGCTCGCTCTCTGACAGCGACAGCAGCGTTAAGACACTTGACGGCGCCATCCTTATCAACGCCGACAACGCCAAGTACAGCGTATGCAACGCAGCAGGAGCAACCGTAGCAGCCGGCACCGTAACCGGTCAGAAGGCTGTACGCCTCGCACCTGGTCTCTACATCGTACACGTAGCAGGCAAGACTGTAAAGTGCACAGTGAAGTAAATAGCATAATACATATTTAAGAAGCGCTCTGAAAGGGAAACAAGCAAAGCCTTTTCAGAGCGCTTTTTTTATTGATACGCACTCACATCTCAATTGGCGTAAGCTCTCGTATCAAAAGTTAAGCGCTCTCGTACCAATTGGCATAAGCGCCGAACATAACACTTTGACAACATTTAAGCATTGCTATTAGCAGACCACACCAGCCCCACATTACACCAACGACGCAAAAGCATAGTTTTCTGACAAAATGTATTTCTCGTTACCATTAAGCACGTTTCAGCCAAATCATTTTGACGTAAAAATATCAGAGTTTTAGTTATAAAGAGAAGAAAAGCGCTTATTTATGAATAACAGTGGTAGTAACATGCTTGCAAACCGAATCTTTTATTTACTACCGCCCTGTTTTTCTTATTATTTACATACCCACGTAGGCTTATTCAATTTATTTTTTATAAGTGTATTTTTTATATTTCCTTATAAAAAATTTTTAAGTTTAAGAATAATTTTTTACTTTTGCGTTACAACAAGAAATAAATCGTAATTTCCAAGCCCCGATTACGAATAATTTAAAACCAATAAAAAGCCAGAAGTTATGAAACAGTATTTACTCTTGCTTCCAATGATGTGCCTTACAGCAACCACAAGCATGGCACAAAACTCCTACGATACAGCCATTGAGGCAAAGATAGGAGAAAACACTTACAACGTGGATGGCGACGATATGCAAACCATCATCTGGAAATACACTGCGGAGAAGAACAGCGTCATCGGCGTGGGTCCATTGCCCAACACCTACACCTATCCGACAGTATGCGGCGTGCAGGGAAAGGATACCGTCAATATGAAGTCTTCCAACCTCAAGTATGGCATTAACGGCTATCCGATGGAAGCCGGAAACACCTACTTCTTCCTTGTACAGGGACGCGGAGAAACAGGATTCGTTATAGACAGCGTGGAAGACGTAGCTGACATTAACGGCGGACTGAAGAAGGACAATCCCGTGAACATCGTGCCGGGAACAATGACTTTCGTAGGTGACGCATACAACACATCCTATGCTTCATACAAGGCTTACGCCACATACACTGCCACGGAAGACGCACAGCTGGTGATCACCACCGGAGCATATCTGGCTGAATCGACAACGGTAAACGGCAATAGAGTGGAGTCTGAATACAACAATAACATGTACGTGACGAAGCTGGGCGTAGAGAAAGGCAAGACTTACGACTTCGAATTCAACACCACACAGCCTATCACGTTCACTTCAGAACTGGCACATCCTCAGCCCGGTTCGCTGGATATGCCGTTCGCAATGGTGGAAGGCGACAACACCGTACCTGCTGACTACGGACAGTACTATTATACGTACACTCCCGAAAAGGCTGGTTTCTTCACCATCACAAGCGACAACGATCTGCCCGGTGGAGTGGTCAAGATATACAACAACAAGTATAGCATCTCGTACGACGGCACATTAGCCAAGTCAGAGCAGGGTTCATACAATGTTCGCGTAGAGATTGAATATCCCGGCACACAGCTCTATGTACTCGTCGACAAGATTGACGGCACAAGCGATCCAGAGACATTCCGCATGGCAATGGAGGACTATAAGGACGGCGAAAAGGAGAGCAAGCCAATCATGATTGAGTCGCTCCCGGCACAGCAGACATTGCCCGAGGCTACAGGTACTATATATTATGGTATAGACGTTCCTGAGAACACCAACAAGTTGCTCGTCGTAAACGCTGACAGAACCGTAGCTAACGGCACAGCACTGTCCGTATATCCTGAGGGCAACCAGTGGAACGGAGCCAACGGCACATCAAGCGCAGAATATAATGTCAACACCACAAACGGCGCACAGCGTATCATCATCCGCTGGTCTGCAGTGGAGAAGACACCGCTCAGCTTCTCTGTAAGCATGAAGGACATCGAGAAGGGCGACCTTATCACTAATCCTATCGAGGCTGTTCTCGGCGAAAACAGCATCACAGCCGAAGGCACACGCTACTATAAATACACTGCTACACGCACCGGCAAGCTCTCCATCGAGCCTAACAATCCTGCCGTAACAGTAGACTTCCCGCGTGGCACCGAGTCATGGAGCGGCACATACGACGCTGTCGTAAACGGTATCAGCTACTCTGTGGAGGCAACCAACGGAACAGAATATCTCATCAAGCTGCAGAACTGCAAGGCTGGTGACGCATTCACACTCACTGAAGGCGACTTCGCAAATGGCGAAATCCGCTCATTGCCTATCGACATAGAGAGCAACGAATACGCATTCCCGAACAATCAGAACAGCGTTTGGTTGCGCTATAAAGCAACAAGAGACTGCATGGTAACCGTTGATTACGACGGTGACTTCAATGCCTCTAACACAGTAGAGTACGGTAAGGACGGCAAGGATCAGTACGGTAATGACAACTATATGTCACCGATGATCACCAGCACACTCGTAGGCGAGACATCCACCAACATCTATCGTGGCACAATGGTGCTCAACGAGGGCGATGCTTTGCTCGTACACCTTAAGATTGTAGGCAACGCAGAGGGCACAAAGGTTACGTTCGCTGAAAGCGACATACCCGCAGGTTACGCAGCCAACAATCCTTACATCCTCTACGCAGGTAAGTCTGTTGAGGTGAAGAGAGGATCTGAGTTCTGGGTATTGGCTTACATGACAGAGGGCGACAACGTCTTCATGACCAACACTTACAGCCGCGTTTACACATACAGCAACGAAGAGGACGCCAAGAACCTCACCAATGAGGACAATCCTAACTTCGAATACAAGTATGAGAACGATCAGGAGTCATACTGGCTCACAAAGACAGTGGACGCTGAACAGCCCATCTACTTCCGCTTCATGCCTGACAACGACTTCACATTCACTTATGTAACAGGTGGCAAGGAAGACCCCGGAACAGGCATTGTTTCAGCAGAGACTAACGTAGACAACAACGTAGAGGTGTTCACCATCGGTGGCGTTAAGGTTGCTGACAGCACAAAGGCTCTCAAGAAGGGCATCTACGTAATCCGCCAGAACGGCAAGACCTTCAAGAAGGTCGTTAAGTAAAAAAAGAAGACGACAGTCGTAAACACAGTACGACACCGGCCATCAAAGAATAATGTGAAATTAAAACGCACGTAAACGAACGGTGCAGGCCTACGGGCACAATTTTCCGTGTCCTGCATCGTTCTTTTTCGTTTTTTCACCGTAAATAGAAATACTAAAAGAATAACACAACATTTTAAAAGATACATTTATGAAGAGTTTCAAAAGACTGCTGCTGGCTTCTGCCATCGCAATGGGCAGTGTGCATGGCGCTAACGCCATCGGAGCATACCCAAGGCCCATAGTGATGAAACAGCCCGACGGCACTACCTTGCTCGTACGAATACAAGGCGACGAGAACTATCATTTTGTAACCACATCCGACGGATTCATGTTGAAGAAAGACCGCGAAGGATTCTTCTGCTATGTCGACTACGACATGAAGACCGGAAAGCGCATTGCCACAAAGCAACGCGCACACAACATCAACGAACGTAACGGAGCGGAACGTCAGGTCGTGGCTAACCTTGTGGCAGCGCAGACCATGAACGCCGACTTCCTTAAACGCACCAACATCATGCGCAAGGCGCCTGCCAAGACGCTCGACCGTAAGATTGTGGCTCCACGCAGAGTCATGGGTCAGAACGCCAAGGTGAAGGAGTCGCAGTATCTCGTGATACTCGTCAACTTCGCAGACAGCACCATGCGTCACTCCAACGACGACTTTACACGTTGGCTGAACGAGCCTGGATATAACACCAACGGTGGTACGGGTAGCGTGAAGGATTATTACCGCGACAACTCAATGGGACAGTTCATCCCGAACTTCCAGGTAGTCGGACCATACACATTGTCTAAGCCTACAGCTTATTATGGCGGCAACTACAGCGACACACAAGGCACTGACGCCAATCCGCGCGACATGGTGCGTGAGGCGCTTGAGCTGGCTCGCAAGAACAATCCACAACTCGACTTCTCACAGTTCGACAACGACGGTGACGGCGAAATGGACAACTGCTACATTATATACGCCGGATACAGCGAGGCAAGTACTGCCAACGACGACGACATCTGGCCGCACTCATGGAACATGGGCGACGACAAGCCTGAATATGACGGCATAAAGGTGAACAACTATTCTTGTTCGGCTGAGCTTGTCGGCATGCCAGGCGCTCCTGCAGTTCCTTCTATGGACGGCATCGGAACATTCACACACGAGTTCGGACACGTTCTGGGTCTGAAGGATATGTACGATACGGACAGCTACGACAATGGCGTGGGTCTTGACCCCGGCGACTACAGCCTCTACGCTTCAGGTAGCTACAACAATGATAGCCGCACACCGCCCTGCCTCATGGCATTCGAGCGTATGCAGATGGGATGGATGAGCGAGGGCACCGACATCAAGGAATTGCTCAATCCGGAGGACGTGACGCTTGAGAGCATCGCCAACAACAAGGCACGTTTCATCAACGCACAGCCCGGACGCGAAGCAGGAACCGGCATGGAATGGTTTATCCTTGAGAACCGTCAGAAGACTGGATGGGACAAATACATACCTGCACACGGTCTGGTGATTACACACTACGACTACACCAAGGAGATGCAGGAGAAATGGTGGAGCATCAACGGTCCTAACAACTCGGCACAGCACCGATGCATGTACATCGTTCCGGCGGACAACATCGACGACGCCAACTCGCGCAACGGAGACACTTATCCGGGAACAACGGGCAATACGGAATTCACCGACACCTCAAAGCCGGCAGCTATCAACTGGAACAACGAGCCGCTCGGAGTGCCCGTGACCAACATCACCGAGGGCGACGGACTTATCAGATTCCAGGTAAAGGGCGGAACAAGCAAATGGCAGACCGTAAAGACTCTCACTCCTGTGGATGTATGGGACACACGCGCTACGTTTAAGGCTGAATACGGAAACGTTACGGCTGCCGACATCAAGGAGGCTGGTTTCTGCTGGGCACTAAGCAGAGACACCTACGAGCCGAGTCTGGACGACAAGCAGTACACCAGCTACGCCAAGGTGGAGAACATCACCACATCGCCCTCTCTCACCGTGACTGACCTTCAGCCCGGCGTGGAATACGGCGTAAGAGCATACATGAAGCTCGGCAACGGTCAGACCGTATACGGCGCCACCCTGCCCTTCTCTACGGAATGTCAGACAGCGGAGATAACCGTTGACAATCCTTTCCACGACGACTTCCTCTCATGGACAAACGGACAGCCTGACTGCTGGCGCATCATCGACAACAACGGCGACGGCACCACATGGGTGGCAGACGAATCGTCAGGATCGATTGTCTATTCATTCAACTACTGGAACGACGCCGACGACTATCTTATCTGCAAGCGACGCTTCCACGTTCCAGAGAACGGAACGCTGTTCTTCACCAGAGGTGTGTCGGAACAGACATCCATTGAGAATCTTGAGGTGCTCGTGTCCACAAAGTCGAGCGACCTTAAGGACTTCAATCTCGTGGAGCGCTTCTCATTCGCTGACTACTTCGCACAGCAGCACATGGAAGAGGTAGACCTCAGCAAGTATGCCGGTCAGGACATCTACGTAGCATTCAGATGCTGCTCGGACAAGATGCAGGGCTATCTGTGGTTGTGGGACGTAATGGTGACAGACAAGCTGAAGACTCCGGTAATCACCAAGTTTGAGCGCAACGGCACTGCTCTCCACGCAGAATGGACACCGGTGGAAGGTGCCACGGGATATTATCTCTACTTCGGTAAGGAGACAGACCAGGTGAATCAGGAGGCTGCATTTGCACCGATGTCGTTCTATAAGGAAGTAACTGGAGACGTGGATCTCAGCACTGGTCAGCTGTTCTTCAAGAGCACGGGAAGCGTAACGCTGAAGGAATTTGAGGACGGCATCGAGGACTGCAAGTTCATCGTAACCACAAGCGGCCCGCTCGGAACGTCAGAGCTTACCGTTGAAGGCACAAAGGACTTGCGCACATGGCAGACCGTCGGACCTAAGACCGTACTCAGCCAGTACGACTCGGAAGGTCAGGAAGTGGATCTCTCTTCTTATCTCGAAGGAAAGAACTACAAGAAGCTGCGCTTCAACTTCAAGCACGGAGGACGCAACGGTCGCGTCAAGTATCTCACACTCTTCTACAATAATGGAAAGGTTTGGGAAGACTTGGCAGCAGGTGGCGTAGGTGTTACAAGCATCGACATTCCAGAAAAGACAGAAGGCGAGTTCGACAAGGGACGCTACAAGATTTGGGTGGCATCAGGATGGCAGAACATCTTCTATGACGAGTCGGCTCCTGCTTACTACGAGAAGACCACAACAGCCATCAGCGACGTAATAGAGGGCACAGCAGTGACGCTGACCAACAGCATGAACGACCTCCGTCTGGAAGGTCTGAAGCCCGGCAGCAACGTCACTCTCACCTCTTCAACCGGCGCCACTCTCTACACTGGCACAGCCTCAGGCACTTCGCTCACCATACCTACATCAGGAATGAAGGGCGTAGCCATCGTAAGCGTAGCAAGCGAGAACGGCACATTCCGTACAAAGACAATCATCAGATAAGTGAAACCTTAACCAGCAATATTGAATATGAAACCAAATAAAATCACATCATTGTTACTGGCAGCGACAGCAGTCTCGCTGGCTTGGGCTTCCGTGGGAAGCTTCAAGAGCGGGATCGGTGCTAAGAACGATGAAAGCGAGAAAGTCAGACCATCGCAGAAACTGATGGAGAAAGCGCTGCACGTCAAGTCTGCCACACCGATGCAGGCTCTTGCGCAGGACGCTAACGGAGCACCATGCAATCTCCGTCTCACTGGCGTAAACGAACATACAGTAAGCTTGGCATGGACTTCACCGGAGCCTGTGGACGGCTTCTTAGAGGACTTCGAGGGACATAACGACTTCGCCATCAACTCTCCTGGAAGCATCGGATGGACATACATCGACGCCGACAACAAGCCTACCTATACATGGCAGGCCTGTACGTTCCCCACACAGGGACAGAAGATGGCTTACGTCGTGATGAACCCGTGGCAGACAGTTCCTGCCGTAAACGACAATCCTAACTACAAGCCCCACTCTGGACAGAAGATGCTCGTCGATTTCTGTGCTGTAGACGCGCAGAACAACGACTACATCATCTCACCACGACTCAACTTTGACGCTGATTTCCAGATCAGCTTCTGGGCTCGCAGCTACAAGACAGGCGAGAACTATAATGCTGAGCGAATCCGTGTGGGCTACTCCACAACCGGTACACAGCCGTCAGACTTCACCTTCGTCAACGAATCGCCCTACGTAGAGTTGCCTGACGAATGGACTCTCGTGGCTTACGACATCCCCAAGGATGCACGTTACGTGACCATCAACTGCGTTTCGGACGACGCCTTCATGCTGCTTATTGACGACATCTTCGTAGGCACAAACAAGGTAAGACCCGAGTCTGCCAACATGGCACGCGCCGCAGCAAAGAACCCCGTAGTGGGATTCAATGTCTATCGCAACGGCGAGAAGCTCAACTCACAGCCCGTGGAAAGCGTCAGCTACACTGACGAGGTGCCTGACTACGGCGACTATCAGTACACTGTAGCGGCTGTCAAGAAGGACGGTTCGGTGTCAGAGCAGAGCGTGGCTCTCAACGTCAACGTGCCTGACACACGTATGTTGCCTTTCTTCGACGACTTCGACGACTGGACCCTCCATGAGGAAAAGTGGTCGAAGACGCAGCAGGACGGAAGCACTGAGTCAAAATGGTCTATCGACTATTATGAGTACGGACTCATCGACCCGTCTGCTACATACAGCTGGTCCACACTCCAGAACTATGACCAGGCGCTCATGACACGTGAGCTCCACACAGCAGACCGTTCCAACACATGGCTGCGCTTCAACCTGAAGCTGCGCAACAGCGAGCAGACCAACGTCGACTATCTCTCTGCAGAGGTATCGTCGGACGGTGGCAATACTTGGAAGGAGATTAAGACATTCGACAATGAGAACGGCGGTTTCGAGTGGACAACATTCCAGTATCCGCTCGCCAACCTTCTTTCTTCTGACCTCTTCCGCGTCAGATTCCGCGCTCACGGTAAGTACGCCAAGTGGATTAACTACTGGTATGTGGACGACGTGAAGATCTGGACACCGGTATGGACATCGGCACAGCTTGACGTCAAGTCAGCTTCTACAGGCAACATTGCAGATTGCGACGTTACGCTCACAGCTGATCACGGCGCTGTCATCAACACCATGACTGACGCTGCCGGACACATTGCCTTCGACAAGATAGAGGAAGGCGAGTACGAGGTAGTGGCTAAGAAGGACGGATATAATATATATAAAGGTAAGTTCCAGATTAAGAACGGTGCCAGCAACCGCATCAACGTCACTATGACCAAGCCGGTAGCCGACCTTTCAGCTAAGGAAGTAGTCGCTGACATCAACGCAGAATCGAGCCTTGTCAAGACATTGCGCATGACCAATAACGGTGACGGCGAACTCATCTGGCACTTGGCAGCCAAGCCCGCCAAGCAGTCTGGCGACGACACCAACCGTTGGGAGAAGCAGCCATCGTTCACAGCATCCGGCGACTTGCAGCAGTCTATCGGTTTCGACGGCGAGTTCTATTACTCTACATCATCCATCGAGCTTGGCAAGTTCTGGAAGTACGACAAGGACGGTCGCTTCATCGAGCAGTTCAGCATCCCCGAGATGTACTACAAGCTCTACGACATCACTTACGACGGACGCTACTTCTACGGCAGCGACTGGTCGAACCGTCTCTTCCAGCTCGACTTCGACAACCGTCGCATCGTGCGAATCATAACCGTCAAGGATCAGCCTGACCTCAAAATCACACACTGTAGCTACGACCCTGACCGCAAGGGATTCTGGGTAGGAAGCTTCACCACCATCGGATTCATCGACATGAACGGTAAGGTTCTCTCACGTTTCAGCAACATCAGCACTGACGTGAGCGTATCTATCTACGGCTCGGCTTACGACAACGTATCGCCCGGCGGTCCTTACCTCTGGTTGTCAGACATGACGGCAGAATCGTCAGAGCAGATTGACAAGGTGCTCATCCGCCAGTTCAGTACTGCCAAGCGTGCCCTTACAGACGTCAAGCACTCGCTTACCGACGCTCCGGGATACGTGCTCGGCAGCCAGAACACCGGTCAGAACTATGTCTGCGGCATCTTCGCCTCTACAGACATCACACCTGGCAAGCTCACCCTTTTGGGATCGCTCAACCAGATGCCTAACCTCTTCTTCCGCTACACTCTTTGCGAGACAGACAAGTGGCTCGACTTCTCGCCGCGTCACGGCAAGCTCGCTCCAGGTGCTTCGCAGGACATCAACGTAAGCTTCAACGCCCTTGAGGATGTAGCTGGCAGCAACCACTCTACTGAGGCTGTTCTCATGGCTAATCCCGAGATCGGCGACCAGACCGTTAGCTTCAAGCTCAACGTCACCGGCGAGGCTGCTTGCCCGAGACCGCAGAGCGTAAAGGCAGAGGCTGGCGACGCTTGCGCCATCATCTCATGGCAGAAAGGCAATGGTTCTGCCAAGGCAGACAGCTACAACGTATATCGCAACGACCGCAAGGTGAACGCTTCTCCCGTTAACGGCATGACATTCACTGACCAGTCTCTCGTCTACGGTGAATACACTTATAAGGTGACAGCCGTGTACGGCGGCAAGGAGTCGGCAAAGAGCGATTCTGTTAAGGTGCTCGTCAAGAACGGCGCACAGTATTATCCGCCGGTAGGCGTGGCAGCAAGCATCAACGGCAACAAGAACGTGAGCCTTACATGGGAGTCGCCGCTCTTCGGAGCTAACCAGCCCGCCACAATGACTTGGGCTAACGGCAAGCATGCTGACGACATCGGCATGACAGACGGCGGCATCTTCTACGCAGGTGTGAAGTGGGACGCTTACGACATCGCCGCTTACCGCGGTAAGCGCATCTCTTCTGTCTCTGTTCAGCTCGTCAATCCGGTGCAGTACATCGCACTCTTCATCCAGAAGGACGGCGAGCAAATCTACAAGAAGCAGTATAAGGGCGACTTCAAGTTTGACGGATCTCTGACCGCTATCCCAGTGGAAGAGGACATCCGCATCCTGCCGGGTCACGAATATATGTTCGGATTCGAGATCAAGAGCGACGCTGGAGTTCAGCCGCTTGGCATCGACGACAGCAAGGCAGTGTTCAACAAGGGTGACCTCCTCTCCACCGACGGCGAGAAGTGGTTCTCAGCAGCCATCTCAGGCATTGAAGGCAACTTCAACATCAACGTAGACCTCACTCCTACCGACATCACGGAAGAGAAGCCGATGGGCTATAACGTATATCGCAACGGCGTGAAGGTAAACAGCAGCCTCATCACATCACAGAGCTACAACGACGTGCTCTCCGCAACTGGCACATTCGCTTACACCGTCACATCCGTCTACAAGAACAACGGCGAGTCGGCAGAGAGCAAGCCCGTAAACGTAGAGGCATACGAGATTAAGGACAAGACAGCTCCTAACGCTGTTTATGCTGACGTAGAGCGCAACCGCAACATCTCACTCCGTTGGGACAATCCGACCAAGGAGCCGCAGGTGATAAAGGCTGACATCACAAAGCGTCCCGTTACCACAGAAGAGGGATGCCCAGAGTATGTACGCTCGTTCTTCGGTCCGAAGTCGGGCATGGCTGTCGTTACTGACGGAACATACGTCTACACCTCTGTATACAACGAGGACGGACGCATCGAGAAGTACGACTTCGACGGCAACAAGCTCGGCACATACAAGGTGGACGGCCTCAAGGGAATACGTAACATGGCATACGACGGCAAGTGGCTGTACGTAGCTGACAACACCACCAACATCCACCGTGTGGATCCCGCTACGATGGAGAACATGGAGGACATCGCCATCTCAGAATACTCTCGTCACATGGCTTACATACCATCATTGGACGACGGTAAGGGTGGCTTCGAGGTCGGCGACTGGCAGACTTCAATCTACGTAACGAAGAACGGTAGCAAGATTGGCACCGGTCCGATTCTGAAGGGAGCTTCAGGTACAGCCTACTACAACGGCAAGCTGTATGCTTTCGAGCAGGGCAACGACGCCAACAAGTACACCGTAGGCATCTATGACGAGGAGAACAATCGCGTCGGATCTATCGACCTCGGCAAGTATGTCGAGATAGACAACATCGCAGCAGTATCGGCTGGCGGTATGTCTTCATTCACGGGCAAGGACGGCATCACCTACATGCTCCTTTCATTGCAGCGTCAGGGCGAACCGGTACAGTTCGTAATCCTCGACCTCGGTGGCTTGACCACAGTGGCTGGTTACAACGTTTACCGCAACGGAGAGAAGCGCAACGCTGAACTGCTCACACGCCGCTACTTTGAAGAGACAGAGACTAAGGAAGGCGAGTATGACTATGCTGTACAGACCGTCTACATCAATGGCGAGACATCTGACATGTCTGCTGTATCAACAGTTGACATCATCAGCACCGGCACAGCCAAGACTCCTGTCAACACCAACGCCAAGCAATCGTCTTACGGCTACAACGTGCTCCTCACCTTCGCTGACCCTGACATGTATCAGAACGCAGCAAGCAAGGAGAACTTCGAGGCCAACAACATCGGCGAAGAGGTTTATGGTGTGAACGGCGAGAGCTATAAGTCAGGATGGACCGTAGGCAACGACGAAGCATTCGACGGCAGCAAGTCAATAACCGTTGACGCTCAGAACAGCGCATTCGGCGTTATCCCTGCAGAGGGTATGCGTTACATGCGCCTCGCAGCCCGCAACGCTGACGACCACGACGGCGAGGGCACAATCAGTGTCTACTATTCAACTGGTGGCACACACCGCGCCAACTTCATCTTCCTCCAGTCATATAAGACCTCTGAGTCTTGGCAGGACATCCTCTGCGAGCTTCCTGAGGGAACAGAATATGTGGCTCTGGCAAAGGACGCATCACAGCCTAAGCAGTACGTTGACGGCGTGGCTCTTTACACCGCCAAGCCGAAGAGCAATCTTTACGGATTCAACATCTATCGCAACGGCGAGAAGATTAACGCAAATCCCGTAAACGACATCTCTTACGTTGACCGCAACTTGCTCGCAGGCAAGTATAGCTACGAGTTCGAGCTTGTTACCAAGACATCCGCAGTCAGCGAGAAGTCGGCACCGGTAAGCATCGACCTCTATTACGACAACGGTTCGCTTGCTCCTACCAACCTCCGCGTTGCACAGCAGGCTGAAGGCAACCGCCTCTCATGGCAGTTCCCGGCTCTTGGCGAACCCATCTATCTGCGTTGGCACGACGGCTACAACTATAAGGCAGGTGGTCTGACCAATGGTGGCGCGTTCTTTGCAGGCGCATGCTGGTTTGCTTCTGACCTGAAGGGATATGGCAATCTCGCTCTGAGCGATGTAGAGGTATACATCAATCAGATTCCTGAGGCCCTCTTCCTCCTCGTCTATGAGAACAACACCCTCGTGCGCCAGCAGTTCGTTCCGAATCTGAAGCAGTACTCATTCAACACCATCCACCTTGAGGAGCCGCTTAAGATTGACGAAGGCAAGAACCTCCGCGTGGCAGTATACATCGAGCAGAACGAAATCACTGTTCCTCTCGGATACGACCGTGGTCCGGCACGCAGCGGACGTGGCGACCTCTACTCTTCTGACGGTATCACATGGCAGACAATGGAGGATTCGGGTTCTGAGGTAGACGCCAACTGGAACATCTCTATCGGACTCAGCCCCTACTCTAATGTCCTTCCCGGCACAGAGAAGAAGGCAGCCAAGAAGCTTCCGGCATTCCAGCCCAAGCGCATGGCTGACGCTGACATGACATTCAAGGCTGTGGACACCAAGGGCGAGGCTTCGTCTGACAAGAACGTCTTTGAGGGATACAACGTATATCGCAACGGCGAGTGTCTGAACGACGAGCTGACCACCGACACTGTCTTCACAGACACGAAGGCTTTCTCTGACAAGTATCTCACTTATCAGGTATCGGCTGTCTACTCGGTAGCTGGTGAGAAGTTCTCTGACAAGGTTACCATCATTGCCACTGGCATCGACGGCGTTAACGGTCAGAACGGCGTAACTCTTAAGGTGGAGGACGGACAGCTTATCGTCCTCGGCGCTCACAACGGCGACCGCATCACAGTGGCTTCTGCTGACGGCAAGCTCATCGCAAGCGCCATCGCCACTGACGACTATCGCCAGACTGTAAGCCTTGCTGCGGCAACCACCGGCACCTACATCGTGAAGGTAGGCAACGCCACATTCAAGCTTAACATCAAGCGCAAGTAAACGTATCGCGTAAAGCCGGCACAGGCTTTACCTAAATAGCAAGAGGGTGGGACAACGCTGCTTTAATAGCAGTAGTTGCCCCACCCTCTTTTATTATGTCAATACCTAATATTTCTGAAAATCACACTCCGTTTTGTCTTTGTCTCTAAAAAAAAATGTGTAATTTCGCACACGATTTACAACATCACAGTTTTTTCATACATACTTAAATATACACAAAAGATGCATAGCATGCTGCAAAGACTCAAGTATATTGTGTCTTGTTTCCTCATCATGTGGACATACTTCCTTGTCCAGAAACCATTATTCATCCTCTGCAACGCCCAACGGACCTACTCCGTTTCGGACTACATCGACGTGATGTGGCACGGCGCTTCGCTGGACGCCACCACCACGGGCTATCTGACCATCGTGCCGTTCCTGCTGACGTTGGTGTCGGTATGGTGGCGCGGGCTGCCGTTGAGGAAGGTCACGACGCCTTATTATGCCGTGATGATGCTGTTGGTGTCGCTGATATTCATTGCTGACGCCTCGCTCTTCTCGTTCTGGGACAGCAAGTTAGACAAGGCGGTGTTTGTGTATATCGACTCGCCGAAGAACGCTGCGGCAAGCGTGTCGACGGGATACATCCTGCTGCGCGTACTGATAATCCTGCTGCTTACTGCCGGCACGACCTGGACGCTGCGCCGCATCACGCCCCGACGCCTGGACGCCATAGAGGGAATGACGCGCCGCGGACTTGCCACGGTCGGATCATTGTTGGTGGGCGGTCTGCTGTTTCTCGTCATCCGTGGCGGCATCAGAGTGTCTACAGCCAATGTGGGCAGCGTTTACTACAGCAACGACCAGTTTCTGAATCTCTCTGCCATCAATCCGGCGTTCAATCTGCTGGCAAGCATGGAGTTCGGCGAGAAGTATGAGGACGAGTTCGATTTCTTCCCCGAGGAGCAGCGTGCCAGCCTCATGAAGGGAATGTACGCCACGGCAGACACAGCCACGGTGAGCGTGCTCAACACCAAGCGCCCCAACATTCTCTTCATCTTCATGGAGAGTTTCGGCTCCACGATGATAGAACGTCAGGGCGGCGTGAAGGGAGTGGCGCCGTCGTTGGACCGTCTTGCCAGCGAGGGCGTGTTCTTCTCCAACCTCTACGCCAACAGTTTCCGTACGGACCGCGGCACGGTATGCACGTACAGCGCTTATCCGGGTCTGCCCACGCTCTCAATAATGAAGGTGCCGAACATTGCGCGTAAGCTGCCAAACATTGCGCAGTCGCTCGGCAAGGCGGGTTATCAGACCGACTTCCTCTACGGCGGCGACATCAACTTCACCAATATGCGCGGCTATCTCATGGCTGGCGGTTTCCAGAAGCTGACATCACAGGACGACTTCTCCATGCACGACCGCAACTACAGCAAGTGGGGCGTGCCAGACAATATCACCTTCAAGCGTCTGCTGGCGATGCTCAAGGAGCGTGAGGGACAGAAACAGCCGTGGTTCACGGCATTCCTGACGCTGAGCAGTCACGAGCCATTCGAAGTGCCGTTCAAGAAGTTCGAGGACAAGCATCTCAACGCTTTCGCCTTCACGGACGACTGCATAGGAAAGTTCATAAACGAGTTCAGGAAGTCTCCGCAGTGGGACAATACGCTCATCGTGCTCCTCCCCGACCACGGCATCCCATACCCGAAGAAGGGTGAGCGCTTCGCCCCGCACTTCTTCCGCATCCCGATGATATGGACGGGTGGAGCCGTGAAGGGACCGATGGAGGTGGACCGCATCGCCAATCAGACCGACCTCGCCGCAACGCTGCTGGCACAGTTGGGACTGCCGCACGGAGAGTTCGGCTTCAGTCGCAACGTGCTGGACAAGAGTTACACGAACGAGTTCGCCTTCTACTCCTTCGTAAACGGCTTCTGCTATCTTGACCACACGGGCGTAAGCGTCTACGACAACGCCGCCAACCACGTGTTCTACAAGGAAGGAGCGGCTGGCGACGACGCCCGCGTAAAGAAGGGCAAAGCCATTCTGCAGACGCTGTATGATAAGGTAGGGGAATTGGAAATCAAGAATTAGGAAATATCGGTGATTAGGATTTGGGGTTATTCAATGCCGCAAGCAGATTCTCCAAGCTGTTCTCATCTTGAATTTTCACTTCTCGCGGCTTGCTTCCCTGTGCCTCGCCCACGATTCCAGCCTTTTCCAACTGGTCCATAATTCTGACCGCACGGCCGTAGCCGATAGACAAGCGCCGTTGAATCAACGAGGCAAAGCCCGACCGCATTGTTACGATTATGCGTGCAGCTTCCTCGAACAGAGGGTCGAGCGAACTGCTGTCTATGACATTTTCTGAGTCAGGACCCATTTCTACATGCATATCCATCATTTGATTTTTCTCCATTGTTTTGTTATTTTTATTATAGAATATTCTTGTAATTATAGCATAAAAGCAATGCTCATGTCGTCCTTGCTGACTGTCCTGCTGTAATGAGAGGCTTCTGCTCTTCAAGCCACATCTTATAGAAGGTGATGGATGTGAGCTTCTCCAGAATAATGCATTCCTTTTCGGCATACTCGTGACCCTTTTCTTCGATAAGCTTACGCGAGGTAGAGGTGCTGGGCGCCTCCATCTTGCCATAAACTTCGGCATAAGTGTCCGAGTAGCGTGAAGCAAATTGTGAATTGCTCCACCGCTTGGTACCGACAAAGTCTTTTATCTTGTTCTGGAGAATGTCATTGAATGTTATCTTCTTTGGCATATCATTTGTCAAACATGCTCTTATTCATACCAATATTCTTTTAATGGTCGCTTTGGATTGCCAGCGATGTATTCTTCAATCTTATCAGTTATTGCTATACTAATAATTTGTTTAAGTTAATACTTACGGGCGCAAAGGTAAATAGTTTTTAGCCTTTGCACCCTATATCGCTATTCGGAAGAGCCGGAATGAGATGTCGAAAAATCAGGAATGATTAGATGTAGTCAATAATCGCCTTGGTTATCTGTACTTCTGTACCATTCAGCTCTTTTAATGCAACTCGCATCGGTGCATTCTGCTCTTTGAGATTATAATAAAGATAACGCTTTTTTTCTTCATCTTCACCGTCAATAATGACTTCTCCTAATATGCCATAGTATGTATTCTTATTTTTAATCTTAATGATTTTTTTATATGTAGATGAGTTGCTCTTCTTTCCGTTGTATTTGGTGTGCATAAGTCTAAGTACTCCATCTTCTCTTATAAGATTGAGTTCATTAGTAAGAGCATCAATATCAACATTTAACCCGTCAAGCGATGCGTTTTCTGCATTACTATCAGAATTCTGGGATTTTTTTATCATTTCCTGGTATGCATCTGAAACCTTCTTTAGGTTTTCAATCTTTCCTGCATTATTCAAATCTCTAAGGGTTTGATCAATAGGTTTCACATGGTCAATGGCAATATCTGATATATCTGTTACAGTCATAGGTACTTTGGTATTGCCTTCTCCAGTTGGAGTGTATGCTTCGTATTTCTTGTTCTCCCTTGACAATGCAACATACACATTGTATGTGCCTTTACATTTAGAGTTCTTCTTAAAGACGAGGTACACTTGCTGTGTTTTAAACTGTACGCTTTTTATTTCATTTTTATCATCCTTGTAGTGAACAAAGATTTCTTCTGCCATATTATTCAGCCAGTCAGAGAACTCTTTAGCCTTACCATTCTTCTTGTAGAGCTTTGAGATATATCTTAAGGGCAACCATACCTTATTGCCTGAAATGCGGTCTTGACTGCGTAGTCTGGCCGTAAACTTTTTCATCAGTTGTTCGTGTGAGTATACCTTATACCCTTGAAAGGCTTCTTTAAGCCAATGCTCTTCTGTGCCGGTAAGCGCAGGAGTTGTGCATTTAGAAGTAATGTCTTTCTTTATTCCTGTGCTTTTTTTTGATGTAGAGTTGAGCAACTTTTCCAAGAAGTCGATAAACTTGTTGCAGTATGTGCTGTAGCTTTTTTGCTTTTTAGGCCATTTGTAGACATATACCGAATGTCTTACCAAGTCAATCATTTTTTTACAATCATCTATGCGGCCGCTTGCAATAAGTTTGACAAGCAGAGGCAGAAAATTCTTCTCGGCATCGGTATTGAATTCTATTTTTTTTTCTAATATATTGCGAACTTGGCGATATTGCTCTTTTGATTTTTTGTCTAAGTTGTCTATAAATGCATTCAATAGGTTTTCTATAGCTTTATCCTCGTTTTGGGGACAGTTTGCTATAAAACTGTTGTTCATCATATTTTTAAATGTTTTAGTTGTTTTTTCTTCACTTACTTCCCTCAGCTTCTCCCACAGCTTCACCATGGCCAGTGTGTCGAGGCAGCAGTAGTCGAGCAGTGCTCGGCGAGCCTTCTTTTGCTTTTCCGGCTCCATAAACTGTATCTGAGGATAAATGCTCATCGCCTCTCCTCCGTTCTGCACGCCACCACTGAGGTTGTGGTAGTCGAGTTCGGGATCATCGGGGAACAATGCCGGGAGCACCTTCTTGATGGAGAACGAACCATTCATGGCTGGCAGGTAATAATAGCCGGCACGGAACGGGTCGAGAAGATCCACGATGTGCGATTCGATGTTGAGAAGATGTGGCGCCAGGTCGGGGAATGCCTCTGCCAGTTCCTTCAGACGGGTACATTCGAAAGCCTTGTTGTAGGCTGTGGTGCATACGTTGAGCGGGATGTCCTTGCAGAGTTGTTCGGCAAGGGCACGGCGAGGGTCTTCGCCCGATATGCCGAGAAACTCACGATGCTTCAGTTCGCCGCCTTCATGCTCTATGTAATGAAGCGAATACTGGAACGTGACCTGCTGGTATGGATGCGTGCCCTGATACTTCGGTATCACGGTCTGCTCAGTCTCGAAGTCGAGGAAATAAAGCGGATAGGAGAGCTTCTTCAGGAACTCACCGATAGCCTTCCTGTTGATATAGGAAGTATTGCCTAATGTGCATTCCAACTGCAACTGCTGTAGGTCGGTGAGCTTCTCCTGTCTCATATCTTCAAGCGACAGACGGCCTTCGTTCATGTGTTCCAATGCCTTCTTGAAAGACATGCGGTACAGGTTGAAGACTGATGGCGAAGGTATGACATTGCGACTGCAATAGTTCCAAAACGAACAGGCGTATGGCTTTTTGCAGTATTCTGCCAAATCCTGCTTGGGTTCTCCACCTTCGAGCACCTTCTTCGCAGCCTTTACCTGGGCTGGCACCTTGACATATTCGTTGGCAACCGCCTCACTGATATCGTTTATGCGGAAGAATCCCTTTACGTCGAGTTTGCCGTCAAGCACATATTCGTTATCGATGTTCACAAGATAAGTGCCCGTTATGGTAAGCCCGCAGTTGGTGAGCACATATTTCTGATATGCCACATCCTGTGCATACACTTCCAGCTCCTTCAGGTCGGTGCTGCTTTTCACCTCATAGATGGCATAGCCTTGGGGTGTCTTGTGCAGCAGGTCGACGGCGCAATAGTATCCGTCGTATATAAACGCTGCCTCGGCAATGTTCTCCGCACCTTCGGCAAGGGCTTTCTGTGTGGCTGCAGCCATCGCTCCGAGGTCGAGGCGCTGTGTTTTGTCGGCAGCCGTCTTATAAACGGTAACTTCCACGAAATCACCGAACAGACGCTTAGCCAGTTCGCCCACTTCGGAACCTGCGTCGAAACGTGCCTGCGTCAACGGGTCGATAACCATTTCTTCTGACTTGTACTGCTTCAGCCACAATGCCTTGGGACATTGGCAACAAGTGATGTATTTTGACTTTGATAAATTTGCCATAGGCTTTTATATATTTATCTTAGTTATTTTTTGCGTATAATATGAAAATACGCTCAAAGTTACAGAATCTTGATTAAAAGACAAAATAAATGCTCGTTTTTTATATAAAAGACAAAAAGCGGTATAGGTATCTTGTTATTGATATGATACTGTTTATGTCGCAAGTTTCAACATCATTTCCTTCGCTTGGTCGAAACTCATCGGCTCATACTCGAAAATCTCGCCAGTCTCCTTAATCATGCGGTAGCGCAGATGGGTGCGGATATGTGAAATCCCTTCTGAACGATTCAAGTCGTTAATAGTAGGCTGAATGGTGCTCACTTGATGATATTCCACCTGACGATTGTCCTTATCGCTGCTTTCTTCCAACACAATATCTTCGTAAGTGGTGAGATTCTGCTTTGCCTCTTCCAGCAAATATTTCAAGGTGTCTGCCCAATTCTCGTTGCCCTCTATGCTGTCGTATATTCTGTCCATATATCCCTTGCCTTTGATGGCTTGGAACAGTTCGATGAGGTAAGCGAAACGCTTTTCCATATCATCGGCTATGAATATGTGCGCACGTTGGTGCCAGGAGTTGAAGGTAGATACGGCGAACGACTTCAACACCACTCGTCCATTTGGCAGCGTTGGAATATGAATAGGGTCAAGGCATAGCAGCACGACGTGCTTTCCCGACTCCTGGGCCAGTATTTCGGCAATGAGTACATGGGTGTTATAGTCTCTTGCCATAGTACATCTTATCACGACTACCTTCTGCGGCATTTTGGCGAGCGACATCACGCCAAGCTCAAAACGCATCAGTTCTATGGGGTTGAGACTTATCCTTCTCACCATGCCTTTGCCATATATCTCCTCGCCCTTTTTGCATACAAAATGGGGGAGGTTGCGACTGCGTACACCACAGTAGAACACTACGAGCGGCTTTTTGCGTGGCATCAGAAGATATTCTTCCACCACATCCATTGTTTGGCTTGGCAATATTGTATGTAGTTTATCTTCTGGCAAGAGTAGCGAGATGCTGTTTTCTGGCAAAGGCAGCCACTGAAGGAAACTTTGCCTTTACCTCCTTCAGAATCTCTTGTCCTATATGATATTTCTCCATAGAATTGTATTATTATGTATGTTATAGTTGTACAATGGTCGCAGACTGTCACCGGCTATCTCGAAAGCCACAATGTCGTGAGCGTACTCGTTGCTTCCCACTTTGGCTGAGAGGAAGAACACATAGGAGCGATTGCCGTATTCATCGTCAAGACTTACAATCTTCTGCACTTCATGGTGGCTGTAATCATCATTAGGATGGGCAAGTCGAAGCAGAGGTCTATGCTCCTCGTGCAATTTGCCATCTTCTGATTTGAATTTCACCACACAGTCGATATCGGGTGCGGTTCCGCCTTCGCCTGTATTATGCCAGACAGCTGTCACGAGACTGTCGTCAGAGACTATTGTATGGTAAGTCTCGGTAGAGTCAGACTTACCATAGCTCTTATCGAGACTTGTATCGGAAGACTTGTTCAAACATGAAGAGCATATAGACAATGCCAACAGGGCTATGCTACAAAGCTGGAGTATCCTTTTCACATTCCTCATAGTTTCCATTAGACATATATTCCCGTTTTAATTTTTCGTCTTCAAAATCACTCGTAAACATACATTCTGCCAAAACCTCACCATCCTCTGCGTATTCGGGGTCGAATACAAGTCCAGGGAGAGCAAGCGGTTCTTCCTGTCCATATATGTACGAACCGATATAGACGTATTCCTTGGAAGGTTCTACCTTATCTTTATCTAAAAATACATCTCTTTCGCGTGCAAAATCAGAGTACTCATCATCGTATCCTTCGAAATCGTTTAATTCCCACACAAAGCAAAGCTCGTACATCAAACATTCGAAGAAGAAACGTTCGTTGTTTGCTTCAACAAAGTGGCTATGCGTATCCTCTTGATAAAACATAGGATATAACTTCGGCTCAAACATCCAATTCTGACTTACTTCTTTGACAGTTTCCAGAATTTGCTCTTTGATGTGCTTGCTCCAAAGGCTGGTAACCTGATAGGCATTGTCTTTCTTTACTTTCAGATATATTTTCATTTTCTTTTCGTTTAGACCTTTTATTCTGATGGAGGAAAAATTTGATTGATGACAACTTCATTGCTGTCATCAAAATATATTCCATCCATATCACGAGAAAAAGAGACAAAACCATCTCCGTCGCATGTGTCGCAGCACAATCTTTCAGCTAAGTCTTCATAGAAGGCTTTCATTATCTTCTCGTATAGGTCGGGAGCCTTCTCCTGCAACCAAGGGTCGAACTTCTCCCAATAGTCCTCTTCCTCCACATCATGAAGAATGGTGTCTTGGGCTTCTTTCCATAATGCAAGCAAATTCTCAGCTTCCTCGTCAGAGAGTTTGACAGTAACTCCGTCATTATCCCAATTTATATATATTTCTGCGTTAATTTCTTTCATTGTCAGTCGTATTGTTTAGTTACTTTATGATTGATGACTTGCCAGCCACTCCTTGGCAAGAGTGGTGGCAAATGTATAGAAGTCTTTCACGTGAGCATCTGACCATAGCTCTTCGTTGTTTTGAAGAAACTCCAGCAGTTGTTCTCTCAACTCTTGGTCCTCAGTCCTTTCAAGAACCACTCTGATGAGTGTAAGTGCACCGTCGTCACCCCAATTTTTGCGTATCATATTCTTTGTCGTTTAGTTGTTTTCTTTTTTACGAATCTCTTGCAGAATAGCTTCGCGCATCCACCATACGGCATACGAGGCAAACTTGAAGCCACGCGACTTGTCGAACTTATGGCTGGCACGTAACATTCCGTAACGACTGGCTGCAATGAGTTCTTCCTTTGAGAGCCCTTGCCCACATACTGCCTTGCCACAGCCTTGACAAAGACAAAACCGAGTTCTGCCAACTCGTTCTCCGCATTGGAGTCGCCCTGCTGGATGAGGTCGATAAGACGCAAAGCCTCATCGTTGTCGATGATAGGCTTCTTTTCACAGTTTGTTGTAGAATTGTTGTTCATCATATCTTTAATGTTTTTAGTTGTCGCGCGAAATTTACCCTGTTTTTCTGAAATAAAAAAATCAGACCTTGCAAAATCTGCTTAAAACTGGTTTTTATTGATTTCCTACTCGAAAAAACTGAATATGGCTTGGATAATCCAGCCAATAATCATAAAGACGAGTTGTATGACACTTATCAGTATGTAGCCGCCAAACACAACTATCAAGATACCACATAGAAAGAGAAACATGTCTCATGTCTTTTAAAAGTTTTGCCTACTCCCTTTGCAGCGTTTCGGCAGTCTCTGTTGTCACTTGTTATTCTGTTACTTGTTTGCCTGTTTTGTCAATGGTAATCCATTCACCATTCAGTTTAACCTCTGCAGTTTCTGCTCCGAACCAAAAATAATCAGCATCTTCGTATTTGCAAGAGATTATTTCTTCACCATCTTTATTCACGAAGCCCCAACCTTCTTTAGAGTGCACTCGTGCTAATCCGTCAAAAAATCATCAGCATCTATATATTTGCAAGGGATTATTTCTTCACCATTTTCATTGACGAAGCCCCAACCCCAACCTTCGTTAGATTGCACGAGTGCTAATCCGTCAAAAAAAACATCAACATCTTCGTATTTGCAAGGGATTATTTCTTCTCCATTTTCATTGGCGAGGCCCCAACCTTCTTTAGACTTTACTTTTGCCATTCCTTTACGAACACTTTCAACTTCTTCATATTTGCAAGGGATTATTTCTTCACCGTCTTTATTGATGGTGCCCCAACCTTCCGCAGACTTTACTTTTGTTAATCCTAACCAAAAATAATGGGCCTCTTCATATTTACAAGAGATTATTTCTTCTCCATTTTCATTGACGAAGCCCCAACCGTCTGCAGACTTTACTCCTGCCAATCCTTCAGAAAAGCCACAGGCCTCTTCATATTTACAAGCGATAATCTCTTCGCCATCTTCATTGACGAAGCCCCAACCTTCTGCAGATTTTACTCGTGCTAATCCGCCAGAAAAAAGCATCAG
>NZ_NOVE01000118.1 GCF_002265625.1 Prevotella sp. 885 | reverse complement strand
CTTTTGACTTTAACTGATTTTACTTTACACTTTTCTTGTTGTTTTACTAATTTACTTCACTCTCATTTTGTTCCTTTACTGAATAACTTTACAATGCAGGAAAAGTGTTACTGAAACGCTTTACATATTCGTTTCAATATGCAAAATTACATATAAAACTTTTATCTGCAAATTTTAGCCTCAGGATTGTTTTTCCCATTATCTATGATGCTACCTTTGTATAGCTTTCACGCTTTTGCACTGGTGTCATCATTCCGTTGCTCATGTGCGGGCGCTTATTATTATAGAAGTCAATTATGTCACGTATGATCCTGCAAGCATCATCCAGATTCTTGGGCCTCTTCATACGGTATAGCCATTCCTGCTTTATGATGCCGTTGACACGTTCTGCTATTGCGTTGTCTGTTGGCTTGTAGTCCTCCGTCATAGATATTGATGCATTGATGGAATTAAGTATCTCTATGTAGGCATTGCTGCAGTATTGCGAACCACGGTCTGAGTGGTGTATAAGTTCGCTTAGGTCAGCACCTTCATTATGTTCTATGCCCATCTTTAGCGCTGCTATGGTATTTGAGGCCATGAGGGAATCGGATAGCATCCAGCCTATGATTTCATGTGTCCACGCATCTGTGACGAGGTGTAGATACATCACACCGTCGTCGGTATCAACGTATGTAATGTCTGCGACCCAAAGCTGATTGGGACGAGTAACAACAAGGCCTTGTGTTAAGTTCTTGTATTTGCGATAGTTATGATTAGAGTTGGTTGTGTGACGTCTACGTTCAGGTTTGAGCATAAGCCCATTTTCATTGATGATCTTATAGAACTTGTCACGTCCTGGCATAGCTTCGAGGAAGATGTCCTTGAGTATTACAAACATCTTATAAGCTCCTATTCCGGGGGCCTCATTACGTAGTAGGCGTGCATGGTCAACAATCTTCTTTTCTGTCAGCTCTAGGCGGTTACGCTTAGCTTTGCTGACAGAATAATAGCCTTCGCGAGTCTTGCCAAACAGCCCGCTCAGACAGCTGATACTTGTATCTGCATGTCTGAGCCGAAGGTTGTCTACTGCTTGGCGCCAGCTTTTTTTAGCAGGTCAATACCGTATTTTTCCTTGCCGATTTTCAGCACTTCATTCAATGCCTCGTTGCGAAGTTCCGAATACTCTAGAGCCTTGCGCAGACGTGCATTTTCATCTCTTAACTTTTCTTCCTCACTCATAACTTGCTGAGGTCTTGAATCTCTTGCTTTCTTTGCCATAAATACCTGTTTTTCCAGTTCTATAATATCTGTAGGCAAAGATACACATTTATTCATGTATTTCTTCTCCCAAGCTATGACGTTACCACTGCTAACATCATATTTACGGGAAATCTGACCATAAGACACACCACTCTCATAATAATCTTTTAATACACTCAAACGGAACTGATCGTCAAAATGACGAGGTTGTCTACGCTCTTTTTTCATTACTTACACTGTTTTTGAATTGTTAAAACCGTGTAAAGCAAATCTGTATTAAGTCATTT
>NZ_NOVE01000117.1 GCF_002265625.1 Prevotella sp. 885 | reverse complement strand
TCTCTCCAGAAAGGAGGTGTTCCAGCCGCACCTTCCGGTACGGCTACCTTGTTACGACTTAGCCCCAATCACCGGTTTCACCCTAGGCCGACCCTTGCGGTCACGGACTTCAGGCGCCCCCGGCTTTCATGGCTTGACGGGCGGTGTGTACAAGGCCCGGGAACGTATTCACCGCGCCATGGCTGATGCGCGATTACTAGCGAATCCAGCTTCGTGGGGTCGGGTTGCAGACCCCAGTCCGAACTGAGACATGTTTTAGGGATTCGACCGTATTTGCATACGGCCTGCTTTCTGTACATGCCATTGTAACACGTGTGTAGCCCCGGACGTAAGGGCCGTGCTGATTTGACGTCATCCCCACCTTCCTCACTCCTTGCGGAGGCAGTCTTCACAGAGTGCCCGGCATTACCCGATGGCAACTGAGAACAGGGGTTGCGCTCGTTATGGCACTTAAGCCGACACCTCACGGCACGAGCTGACGACAACCATGCAGCACCTCCATAGGCGCCCCGAAGGGCCTCATCATCTCTGAATCGTTCGCCTACAGTTCAAGCCCGGGTAAGGTTCCTCGCGTATCATCGAATTAAACCACATGTTCCTCCGCTTGTGCGGGCCCCCGTCAATTCCTTTGAGTTTCACCGTTGCCGGCGTACTCCCCAGGTGGGATGCTTAACGCTTTCGCTTGGCCGCTTACGTCAGACGCAAACAGCGAGCATCCATCGTTTACCGCGTGGACTACCAGGGTATCTAATCCTGTTCGATACCCACGCTTTCGAGCTTCAGCGTCAGTTGCGCTACAGCAGGCTGCCTTCGCAATCGGAGTTCTTCGTCATATCTAAGCATTTCACCGCTACACGACGAATTCCGCCTACTTCCCGCGCACTCAAGTCTGACAGTTCGCGCTGCAATGCCCAGGTTGAGCCCCGACATTTCACAACACGCTTACCAGACGGCCTACGCTCCCTTTAAACCCAATAAATCCGGATAACGCCCGGACCTTCCGTATTACCGCGGCTGCTGGCACGGAATTAGCCGGTCCTTATTCATGCGGTACCTGCAATAAGCCACACGTGGCTCACTTTATCCCCGCATAAAAGCAGTTTACAACCCATAGGGCCGTCATCCTGCACGCTACTTGGCTGGTTCAGGCTCTCGCCCATTGACCAATATTCCTCACTGCTGCCTCCCGTAGGAGTTTGGACCGTGTCTCAGTTCCAATGTGGGGGACCTTCCTCTCAGAACCCCTACTGATCGTCGCCTTGGTGGGCCGTTACCCCGCCAACAAGCTAATCAGACGCATCCCCATCCTTCTCCTTTACATTTCGTTCTCGTTAGATGCCTGCGGAGAACTGCATATCGTGTTAGGCCGCCTTTCGACGGGTTATCCGATGGACAAGGGCAGGTTGGATACGCGTTACTCACCCGTGCGCCGGTCGCCATCAACAATAGCAAGCTATCGTCATGCTGCCCCTCGACTTGCATGTGTTAAGCCTGTAGCTAGCGTTCATCCTGAGCCAGGATCAAACTCTACATTGTAAAATATCTTTTACCAAC
>NZ_NOVE01000115.1 GCF_002265625.1 Prevotella sp. 885 | reverse complement strand
GGCTCATCCGATAAAGTCCGTGGCATCCCTACCCAAATATATCAACGATACATGATAGATTTTCCGTAAAGATGTTTACCTTTGCTGTATGAAAAATGATGTCAGCATTAATATGTACAAGGGACTTGCATCTTACTTTCTTCCAGATGGTGTCCTTGAATATTTCGATGTGGTAGACTTTGCCGAGGTGCCGAACCCAGAAGACAACCTATACCACAATATTCTTCATTTGTATCTCGATGAGCGAGACAACCGTCCCGAGGAAATGTCTTCAGCCAAGCCAAATGGCTTTACGGAAGAGAGCCATATTCTTGACTTTCCTGTCCGAGACCGCAAGACGATTCTTCATGTCCGCCGGCGCAGATGGACAACAGCGGACGGCCACAACTACATTGTCCCATTGGAAAGCATAGTCCATGCGCAGACGCAATACTCAAAAGAGTTTGCGCTTTTTTTAAAGGCAGCGGATGGACAATGAGCCGGTGACCGCAAAATCATTGTCTCACACATACATGATAGACGGTGGCACGTTTGAGAAGAACTACAAGGATGTGCTAAGCGATTTCCGCTCATGGGCACAAGGTCCGCATGCGTCAGAATGGGTGCTGCTGCCAGAGAACATGGGCGAGCATCTGGGCATAGACGAGACCTCATTCTGCCATGAGGTATACACAATACTCCACAACAAGGACGGCCACGGCAAGAAACATACGGTAATTGCCATAATAAAGGGAACGAAGCCGTCTGAAGTGATAAAGAGGCTGATGCTTCTGCCTGAAGATGTCCGTCTGAAAGTCGCCGACATAACGATGGATCTGTCAAACAGCATGGGTGCTATAGCGAAAGCGGTATTCCCCAAAGCTGTCATTATCCGCGACTGCTTCCACGTCATACAGCGTGGCAGTGACGGAATAGAGGAAATACGCCTGCGGTTGAAACGCGAGGCGGTAAAGGAACAGAAGAGACAGAAGGCGGAGTTCAAAAAGAAACTGGACAGGCTGGCAAAGCAGCGAAAGGCATATCGTGCGAAGCACAAGCGTCCCAAAGGCAGAAAACGTGGCCGCAAGCCCATGCGGCGTACAAGTTTCACGCCTCAGATACTGGCCAATGAGGAAACTAAGGTCGAATGTCTGACACGCTGCAGGAAGCAGATGCTCAAGAGCCGCGACAAATGGACCGACTGTCAGGAGGAACGTGCGAAACTGTTGTTCGAACTGTACCCGAAACTAAAGGAGGCACACAGTCTCATCAATTCACTAAGAAACATATTCAAGAACAAAAAACTCGACAAGGAGAAAGCGAAGGACAAACTCCATGAATGGTACGGAAAAGTCACGGAAAGCACACTGCGTGAGATAAAGTCCGTAAGAGACACGGTAAAGGCATACGAGGACGAAATCCTCAATTACTTCACATCACGGGCGACAAATGCTTCGGCTGAATCACTCAACTCCAAGCTTAAGGCATTTAGAGGCCAACTGCGTGGAGTTAGGGACATACCGTTCTTTTTCTATCGTGTATCGTTGATATTTGGGTAGGGATGCCACGGACTTTATCGGATGAGCC
>NZ_NOVE01000116.1 GCF_002265625.1 Prevotella sp. 885 | reverse complement strand
GAAACAATGTTTAAATCTGAAGACTCTACGGATTTAGCAAACAAATTAGAATACTTTTATAATAATAAGAGTAAAGTTTTTCTTAAAATTAAAGACGAGAATAGAAATCGCTTCTTGTTATATAGAACTTCTTTTAAAAGGTCATTAGTCGATTCGTATAAAAAAATATTGGAATAAATGTATTATGAGTTTGGCGGTTAAATTAAAAGATTTTGATGGAACTGATTTCAACAAAGGGGCAGGATTTCTAAAAACAACTTTATGGTATTTCGTGAATGCTCTTATAGTAAGAGCTTCATGGAATCCATTTATGGGTGTTAAGATAAAACTGCTTCGCATGTTCGGGGCAAAGATAGGAAAAGGACTGGTGATAAAGAACAATGTAATCATCAAGTCGCCATGGAACTTAGTGGTAGGTGATGACTGTTGGTTAGGTGAAGATTGCTGGATTGACAATCTTGACAAAGTGGTCATTGGCAGCAATGTGTGCATATCACAGGGTGCTTTGCTCCTGACCGGAAACCACGACTACACCATATCCTCTATGCCATATCGCAATGCTGCTATTCATATTGAGGATGGAGCATGGATAGGCGCAAAGACAACAGTATGTCCTGGAGTAACAGTCCATCGTAATGCCATACTAACTGTAGGCAGTGTGGCTACAAAGGATATGGAAGAGAACGGAATATATCAAGGTAATCCAGCGGTGAAGATAAGGGAAAGGAAAATAAAAGAGTGAACAATATCGTTGATTTAGCTTGTCAGTTAGAAGAAACGTGTAGATTCTGTTATCCGCCAGAAAAGGAGCGAATCCTGTATGCAACAGATAATTTCTATGTAATGGTTTCTTTGGGTCCAATAGTTGAAGGCTATCTATTGATTGTATCTAAGGAGCACATTCCAGCTTGTGCTAATATATCAAGTGAAATTTTACAAGAGTTTATTGACTTAAAAGAGAAAGTTAAAGATGTCTTGAATATAGTTTATGGCGCATGCATCTTCTATGAGCATGGAAAAACGGGATCTTGCTTGATAGGCAAGGATCATCGCCATTGTTTCCATGCACATCTACATTGTATTCCTGTTGATATTTGTATTTCTGATATTGTAAAGTCAGAAATGGAAGGGAATACATTTGATACTCTGACAGAAGCTTATGAGTTTGCAAAGAAGTGCGAAAGATATTTGTATGTTGAAGATTCACGTATAATGGTATTTAATCCAGAAACAACTTTGAGATCTCAATATCTAAGATATAAACTCTCTAGTGCTCTTGGTACTCCAGAACGCTGGAATTGGGTTGAACATCAAAATTGGGATGTTATTATGGATACGGTAAATAAGTTAAAGCCTTATTTTTAAGATGAGATATATTGATTCCATAGATGTGAATACTCGCATTTCTGAATTGCTTGACAATTTGGATGCAAATATTCGGCTCACCTGAAAAAGTGTGTGGATTAAGCATACAATCTTGTTAGTCTGAAGAGAAAGAATTTCTTGTCAATGATACCCCGAAGTTGTGCTCTGAAATGCTTGACTTTTGCATTGAAAGATTCTGCA
>NZ_NOVE01000114.1 GCF_002265625.1 Prevotella sp. 885 | reverse complement strand
TTGTTAAGGGATTTTCCCTTAACCCGTCTTGATAAAGACCCCCCGACCGCCCTGTCCTTGCTGACGGCTACGACCGCCCGACCTTTGCGGAATATGTAAACAAATGTTAATATTTAGTTTCTCACACTCGCAAAACCGCCTTAGTTGCGCTAAAAGGCGAAAAGGCAGAAAGTGACGAAAAAGGCTTGCAAGTTTCGCTGATGACGAAAGCGAGCCGAGGTTTCACGCTGATGCACAACCGCTCCAAGTTCCACAAGAAACGAGGGTTTCGATTTGAACAAATAAGGCTGAAACAAGCAAAAGGTTTCGGCAAAGCATCGGGTTTTCGGCACGATATAGGGTTTCGGCTTGAACAAATAAGGCTGAAACAAGCAAAAAGTTTCGGAAAAGCACCGAGTTTCGGCACTTTAAGCCTCCAAGCCGAGCAAACCGAAGGTCTTGCCGTACCACGAAAGGCTATTGGGTATCGGATGGGCATCAATGGCTTGCGGATGTTGCAATATATGTGAGAAAAAACGAAGGTTTCGGCTTTATACTGCGCTCTTTCGTGCTACTGAACCACCGCCCACAACACCAAACGAGCGACACGCCACGCCCGACCCATCGGGCGGTAATGCGGCAGTGGTGAGGGATAAAAAGGTAATGCGCCTGTCGGTCTTGCCCGACAATAGGCGCACTACCTTTTCTATCCCATACCTCTGCCATACCTATTTGAATAAGCGAGAGTGCTGTCAGACTTATAGCAATCTTGATTGCCATAAGTCAGACGGCTTTCTCGCATTGACAGACAATAGAAAGCGTAGCTTTACCTATTATCTAATGGCTATGCATCAGATAGGGGTTAATTAAAATCATTGCGTAATTTTCTATTTTAATGAAATTTTTAGTATTTTTGCAGCAAAAACATAAAATATGGGGTTCTTTCAATCTGCCAAAAATCAAGTAGGAAGAGATTTAGGTAAAGTTATTAGTAATGCTGTTTTTGGTGATAAACATGCATCTGTATATAGACGTGCTCAATCAAAAGCACGTCAGGAGCAACATGAAGAACAGATTCAGCAAAATCAGTTGAATGGTTTGAATCGTGCAGTTCTTGATAATGTTGACAAAGTATTGGGGACAACCGTGTCAAATGATGTAAATGATATTTGTAACACATTGGATTTGTTCCATTCGCAGATGTTAATAAACGGATGGAAACCTATTATATTTGGTGATGGAACTGATGAAAATAGAATTAACAATAAATATCCCGACGCTTGCTATTGTAAGTTTAAGCAACTTTTATTCAAATTGAAAGCATCAAATTGCAATCAGGATATTTACGACCATTATTATGGAATATATAAAACTCTCAATAGAAGAAAAATATGGGGAAAATTTAGTAGATTGTTCCTATTTATTTTCTTTTGGATAGCTCTTGCTATTTTTTGGATTATAATGTCGGCTTTAGATTAAAAAACATATACAGGAACTTACATCTTTTGGGTGTAAGTTTTTTTGTGTCATTTGAGAGAAAGAATGACGGAATGAAATGACGTGGAAGACGGATGACGCTTGCGTGTTGATGATTGACGAGGAGGTCAGACAAGCTCGCTGCAAGCGTTGCTTGGCTGGGTGATGCGTCAATCATGTGCGTAGGTG
>NZ_NOVE01000113.1 GCF_002265625.1 Prevotella sp. 885 | reverse complement strand
ACGAATATCGGTTCTGTCACCTGGTCTCAGCTCGTTTTCGTCAAGGTATATGTGAACAAGCTTTGTTTCTTTCTTTTGCTCTACAAACACGTCTTTAAGGTCGAACCAATCCAGCATGTGTTCGGGCAAAAGACATTCTGCAAGGAGTCTATACTTTTCCATATTTATCCGTTCTTTGACTTTATAAACGGACAATATAGTGTTTTTATTGTACTACGATATCCACACACTTTTTCCAGTGGTCCCGAATTTTGCTATCGTGCGAAGAAAACCAAAGAAGCACGTCAAGCAGAATTGAAGTTGCATATAGCAACAAAACCATTGATTATTTCCTCTAACATATCAAATAACGAAAAAGGTTCAGAAACACGTCCGTTTGACAATGTATTGGAAACATGCCGATTTATCAAAGAAGAAGAGCGTAAGGCTTTTGAGAAAGATTATTACATGAGCAATATATTGGCTAAAAGGCAATTTAATTATTGTGCGGATGTAAATATTTATAATATAAAATGGGCTGATGGTAAATCTTCTTACTGTCATCCGGAACTGCCTGCTGATGCCTTTATTGTAAATCAGTTAATGAGTGGCAAATATTCCATAAAGCCAAATCTTTACGGACGTAAGTTTCTGTTTCGTGGACAAAGTAAGTATTATGATGTCTGTACTCCTGGGCTTTTCCGCAACCCTAAACAGAGTTACTTTTTAAAGGAACTTATTCAATATGATGAACTTCGAGCTGTCTTGGCTACACATCCACTTGTGCAATTGTTTGAACAAGGTATTGATTTGTGGCATGACATCTTTCGTTTTGAGGTAAACTATGGCGGATTGGCTCAGCATTATTACAACAAGACCAGCTTTCTCGATTTGACATCAGACATAGATACCGCGAAGTTTTTTGCTGTAACTGACTATCATTTTGATGAATATACACCTCATACAGACACAAGCAGTCTTGGAGTGATGTATTATTATGAATTGGCAGAGCCAGGTGCTTTTTCACCTCAAAAACAGCAGTATCTGTCAACTATAGGCAAACAACCGTTTATGAGAAGTGGAAATCAACATGGTTTCTTGCTTAATATGGATAAAGGAGCAAACTTCAATGAGTTTTCTCAGGTACACAAAGTCTTCTTCAGACATGATCCTTCAATTTCTCAGCAGATATTTGAAGAATCAAAGAATGGAGAAAAATACTTTCCTTCAGACATGCTACAAGTACAATGGAAGCGTTTCTTGAAACAGTTTGAAAAAAATCCCGTCGTTTCTCTTGAAGCTGTCAAGATTAATGTCAAGGATAATGCTGTCCACCACGAGACGATAAAAAGTATCAGCCGTAAGTTAGACAATATGTACGGGATAAAGGTAGATAAAGACAGAATACCTGCCTTTGATGCTGATCTTATGGATCAGTATTACGAAGACATGAAAAACGGATGGTGGCAAGATGTCTTCTGTAAGGACATTCATTTTGTTTCTGGGGATGGCATAGTATACAAAGATATGTTAATGCAAGTACCCAAAGACACTCGCTATGCACATTTTTTTACACGATAAATCTATTCAACTCTATGGAATCCTCTCAATCCCAGTAAACACTGGGGTTGAACAGTATTGCCATAGAGGGATGCTTACTAGGATAGTTAACTTAATTATTATGTATAATGAATAAGACAATAGAAAATATAGCTTCTTTTTGGAGGTTAGAGGCAAAATTAGA
>NZ_NOVE01000112.1 GCF_002265625.1 Prevotella sp. 885 | reverse complement strand
GAATCACTCAACTCCAAGCTTAAGGCATTTAGAGGCCAACTGCGTGGAGTTAGGGACATACCGTTCTTTTTCTATCGTGTATCGTTGATATTTGGGTAGGGATGCCACGGACTTTATCGGATGAGCCAGTTTTTGAGTTTTTTCTTCATTATATATGCTATCATTATATACTTCCCTATTTATGCCCGTATATAAATTATAAGGATAATTGGGACCAATACTATCTCCCTCCAATTCATACCATAAGTACGCATAGAGATAATACTTATATCTGAGATTAATTTGCCTATCCAACATACTAGATGGAATTTTACAAGGTAACTCTTCATCTAATTGCTGAATGAAGCATTTTATTGGAAATCCTTTTAGCTCTATCGTTTTATCAGCATAATTACCGTATTTTACTTCTATAGTAGATATTGTGTCCAAGGAAGAATCTGCTCTTACTAAAAAGACTTTTCCCTTATAACTTCCCTGTTTTTCATCATAAAATTTAGGAACATTACAAACTACCATATGGGAATCAGGTAATCGCCAATCCTCATCAAGACAAGCGAAGAATGTCCCTCCAATAAATACAAAACAAAATAACAACAATGAGTTTTTTATAAGTCCATTCATAACATTTAAAGTTTTTGGGGAATAACTTGTTTCTTGCCAATCTTAATCTTTGCAAGAGGAACTTTATATTCAGGATTAAACGTCTTATCATCCAGCTCCAGATTACACAATTCTAGTATTATTGCATCACTATCACCTTCTTCTATACCATACACTTCATATTTTAGCTTTTGTGTCTTATCCGCATTGTAAACACTATCACTATAAAAATTACTATTGTTTTGAACTCCTATATATAAAGATTTGTCATAACTTGAATCTATGCTATCTCCGTCTATACTTTTATAAGACGGCCACATTTGGAACTCCAAATATCCATATAAAAAATACTTAAAAGAAATATCTACCTGTTTTTCTAAAAGATAAGAAGGAACAGATGCTAAAAAGTTACCATCATTAACCTTGTGGAAAAAATATTTTATAGGAAATCCCTTAATGACCAAATCTTTATTTGCATAATTGCCTAGTTCCACCTCTACTGTTTCTGGTACTGCCTCCAAAGACGAATCAGGCCTTATCAAAAAGACTTCTCCTTTATAAATTCCTTGTTTATTATCATAAAACTTTGGAACATTGCAAATTGCTACGTCATAAGAATAGCGAGGGGAATAATAACCATCCTCCATATAAATACACGAGAATACCATCCCACAAAGAAAAAAAATGGCAAATAACCTCAACGTTTCTTTCAAAAATTTATTCATCGTACTTCATTATAGAATTATTTGTCTACTACAATATAACCTTGGATAAGGTAGTTATACCATTTTCATCACCAGAATGGCATCTGCCAGTAAGAATACGATTTAAGGAACACAAGTAATGCTCTTTTGAAGCTTTTTGGGAATAACTTGTTTTTTGCCTATCCCTAGGTCTTAAAAAAATCTTTTTCATAAGCCCAAAGTTTTAAATATAAATAATATTTAGTGGATTTAAATCCGCATGCAAAGATAGGACCACTGGAAAAAGTGTGTGGATATCGTAGTACAATAAAAACACTATATTGTCCGTTTATAAAGTCAAAGAACGGATAAATATGGAAAAGTATAGACTCCTTGCAGAATGTCTTTTGCCCGAACACATGCTGGATTGGTTCGACCTTAAAGACGTGTTTGTAGAGCAAAAGAAAGAAACAAAGCTTGTTCACATATACCTTGACGAAAACGAGCTGAGACCAGGTGACAGAACCGATATTCGT
>NZ_NOVE01000111.1 GCF_002265625.1 Prevotella sp. 885 | reverse complement strand
TAAGAAAAGCATTTATATCTGTATAGTAGTAAACAGACGAACTATTAATTGAAGAGACAAGTCCTCCAAATAAATTGTCTAAACTTTTATTGCTAACATTATTTACGCGTGTGAAATCAATATTTATCATTTTTTTTGTTTTCAAAGATACAACATAACTTTGAGATTTCAAAGAATTTAGAAGAATAATTTGATAGACAGAAATACGATAAGAAGCTGCTGGAATCTGAATAATTCCAACAGCTTCATTATAGAATCTATTCAATATCAAATCCCATGTCTTGCACAAGTTGCTTGACAACATTGACTTTGACAGTAGAAGCATCCTCTTTATCATAGAGAAGAAGAAAAAACACATTACCGTTTTCCACATCTGTAAGGACATTGAAGGTAATGACCCTTGCTCCACCAGATTTACCTTTGCCTTTAGCTTTGATAGCCATACGGATTTTGCGTATGTTTTTTGTAATTTCATCGCCTTGCAAAGGATTATTCTTAATGCTTTCAAGAAACTCCTTATAGTCTTGTTTAAAACTTGGATATTTCTTAGCGAGACGTTTTGCTTCTTTTGCGAAGTCGTCAGAAACCGATACTGTAATATTACAACTCATCGAGCAAGCTTTCTGCAGATTGAAGTTTACGCTTTCCGGCAATGGCTTCCTTTACCTCCGTCAAAGCGTTTCTGAGTTCTTTCATCAAGTCGCGCGGTGCGTCAATGGTATTACTTCCGTCATCTGGGAAGATGCGGAAACTGCCAGCACGTGATTTTAGGACTACGTGCTCTCCTGCTTTTGCCAAATTCAGATACTTTGTCTGATTAGTACGAAAGTCTCTTGTGCTAACTACAACCATAATTCAATATATTTGTTTACGATGCAAAGATACGCTTTTTTATTGAAACAACAATCGAAATGGTAGCCAATTAACATAATTTGGTAGCCAAATTACATATACACCTCAATCCCATTCACCTCAAATATACACACATCGCGAAGCTGCCGGATTTCATTAGAGTCCAGCAGCTTCATTCGTCTTGTGCCTTTATAGAAATTATATTTGAGGGAGATGCAGCGGTGCCATGACTGGATTTCACCGCTACGAGTCCATAGACGGATGTCGATGGGTTCGGGACTGGAGAGGATTTTGCGGAGTGTGGAGATGTGGATGGATTGCATAGCGATGGGCGTTAATCGAAGGTGCGGTAGAAAGGATCATCGAAGATGTTGTTGCCGTAGTCGATGGTGATTGGGAAATGATGGCTACTGTACTTGTACTTGAACTTGATGCTGTTCGTGGCGTTGTCGGCATCGGAGATTTCACTGTTTATGTCAGTGATGGTGATGGGTGCCAGGGCACCACCTATCTCAACGATGTTGACATAGCGAGAAAGGAGGAGCTGGGAGAAGTGCTTGGCTTCCTCGAAGGTAAGCATCGAGGACTCCACATCATACTCGTAGGCGGACTTGTCATCATAGAAGGTGGTGACACCGAGCGAGGTGGCTGTGGAACGGTCGAGGTCGAGCTTGCTCTTTGTGACGCAAGTGAGATGTATGTATTCATCGCAGTTGAACTCATTGCGCACGAGTAGCGTGAGGTTCGGTGTGCGGTTAGTGACATAGAACGTCTTGGCAAGAAAGCCACGATGAACGGTGAACTGAAGTAGTCGGCACTTGCTGCCGATGCGGGTTTCTATAGCAATAGGACTTAGAATGTCACGTATCAAGGTGGTGTTCTTGGTGTCCACTTTAGCATCCTCGATGCGCACCATGCGAGGTGTAGACTCGCCATCGAAGAGAGCCAGGCACTCGGTGTAGCCCTGCAGCGTGACATCAGGC
>NZ_NOVE01000110.1 GCF_002265625.1 Prevotella sp. 885 | reverse complement strand
TTAGTGAATGAACTCCGATACTGCTGATGTTCATTTTTGTAGCCACAAGCACATCCACCTTTCTGCTTGCCTTAAAGATAGGTATCTGTCTGCCACGATTTCAACATGAAAGAAGTAGCCATCCCATCCTATGATGACAACAGAGATTGCACAATTCATATCACCAGTCTTCTTCTTTTATTATTCCGGAGTAATATTCTGAAGTGGTGTTCTTTCGTACCAAATCATTTTATTTGTTCGACGTGAAGCACTTACCAAATGTAATGCTTACTGATTTTTCCTTTGCAAAGTTAGCGCAAGCGGCATTCTGAAAGGGTCGCGCTCCACGCTTAGCCTAAGATTTTTTCAAAAGTTTTTGGGGCAGGTTTGCCTCATTCCAAAATCTTTCAAGCCCTGAAGGATGAAATAATCTTGGCTATCCCTTGCATTTACATGCCTTCTCCTTGCTGCTCCTTGTATGCACGTAAAAATTACAAAAGCACTTCGGTGCTTCACTTTTAAGTCGAACAAATAAAATTTCAAAGATTATGGTACACACCACTTTTAATTCAGAATATCACTTCGGTAAAAGAAGTTCAAGACAGGTTGAATTGTCAAGCAATCTCTATCAGGTTGTCATCAATGGAGAAGATGGCGAGTATATCGAATACGAAATCGAGGCGGACAGCCATTCTGAGGCAAGCGTCAAGGCGGAAGCACTCGCAGCAGACAGCTTTGTAGACATCAGCTATATCGAAGTCTATCTCATTCACTAATCAGATTGTTTCACTCTTAAAATAAGAAAGTTATGAATACTTCAAATGTCATTTTAGCAGCTAAAGCCAATTCCGGCAAGTCCACAAACAATGTATGGGTCGTTTACACAAGCGATAACAGCTCAGACAAGATGTATTGCACAAGTGCATACAAGGCTATGCGCCTCGCCTTCCTCCTCAAAAAGAGGTTGGGATTGAACATCTCTGATAATTGCCTCGCACGCCTCTCGCAAGAGATTGCAAAAGCCAAGGGAGCCACAGCTCCCACGGCGCAGGAGGTGCAGAAGCCGGAGCCAGCTCCAGTAGAGGAAAAGCCAAAGAAAAAGAGAGGGCGCAAGCCAAAGGCTGAAAAGGCTGCTTAGGCAGTCTTCCACTTCCGCCCGGCTCGAAGGAGTCGGGCTTTCTTCTGTCGCTGCTGCAAGATCGTAACAAGTCCGCACTTGCCTACACTCCATACTAAAGCCCTTTGTCCTTCGAGCCGTGCAGAGCAACGCAGCGGTTGGGTCTTTTCTTATACAGGCAAAGCCTGTTATCTTTGAAAACAAAAAGGTCATGCTGAAAATCAATTATAATCCTTCTCTCTACGTCTTCACTTGCAACATCCCATCGGAGATTGAAATATCTACTGATGCTGCTTCGGTATATGTCACTATCGCATGTGGTCCTGACACTATCTTTGAAACTACGCTTTATCCTTACAACAACATCGCCATGCTCTATGATGCTCGCTCCATCATCGAGGGGCACATGCTGGATAAGCAACGTGTCTTCGCCAACTTCGTCATCACGGCAGACACAAAGACTGAAGAGACGACCACGCCGGAGCGCCATTTCATTTACTCTCGTCTGAGCCTCGCCACAAATGCCATGGGCTTCGTACAGCTGTGCTTCCTCACCACACGCTCGATGTTTACCATTCCACGCAATTCGTTTCAAACTCTTTCGGCGTTTTACTTGCCTAATGTCACGCTGCAGGGCTACACCGAGTGCCTGGCTCTCTTCGATGGCGAGTCTACACCTCGCATGGTGCGCATCGAGGATGCTAAAGTGGACACCAAGAACACCACCTTGATACGTGACATT
>NZ_NOVE01000010.1 GCF_002265625.1 Prevotella sp. 885 | reverse complement strand
TAATCTTTTAATACACTCAAACGGAACTGATCGTCAAAATGACGAGGTTGTCTACGCTCTTTTTTCATTACTTACACTGTTTTTGAATTGTTAAAACCGTGTAAAGCAAATCTGTATTAAGTCATTTTACACTCTAATAGTGCCACTATTGTAGTGTAAAAGTGGCGCTATTGCATGGCTCGGGGGCAGTTTGCACAGCAAAACACCATAAAAACAGCAATTCATAACTCTAGAATCAATTTTTATTTTGTAACAGGTTTTTACTCTCTTGGACGATATTTGCATTGTCTTATGGTTTGGGTGCTTTAATACTTAATCTTGAAGTAATCGAGCAACATCTTGAAATGGTCTTGCGCCGTTAGGCATGTGTCGGTCAGATAGCCGGGGATATGGTTCCATTCATGTAAGCCACGATAATAAAACATTTTAAGTTCATCGGTTATGATGAAAGGCACAATGGCGTGATTGAGACATTCCTTGAACATTATCAGTCGCCCCACTCGTCCGTTGCCGTCCTGAAATGGATGGATGGTTTCGAAACGATGGTGGAAGTCAAGTATATCCTCGAAAGCTATCACCTTCTTGTTCTTATAATCCCTAAGCAATTCGCGGATGGCCTTGCCTACCAACTTAGGATCTGTCGTCTCAATGCCACCCACCTCATTAGCATATCGTTTGTATTCGCCTACGGCAAACCACGACTTTGAGGCATCTGACGTGCCAGCCTTCAACAAAGCGTGCATTTGTTTAATCATAGCTTCCGTCAACGGTTCTTTTGCCTTGTCAATTATAAAGTCGATGCATTTGAAATGGTTTGTGGTTTCAATAATATCATCCACTTTTACCGCTTCGTCAGTAATTCCTATGGTATTGGTTTCGAAAATATACCTGGTCTGTTCCTTTGTAAGTCGGCTGCCCTCAATATGATTAGAGTTATAGGTCATATCTATCTGTATACGATGATAGATGCCGCCCTTCATCCTCCCTTCTTTTTGTTCTCTTAATGACTGAAGAAGGGGCGAAACACTATTCCTTGCATTCTTTCTTTGTGGCAATGGAGCATTCGCAGGAACACTCCATGTCTTTCCTATCAGTTGAGCACCCGATATCTTTCCCTGCACACAATAGTTGCGCACGGTCCTTTCTGACATCCCATGCAAGTCTGCATATTCTTTTGTTGATATATATTCCATACGTTATCGGCATAAAAAGTGAGTAATAATATGCAAATATAGCTGTTTTCTTGCCGATAACGGCAAGAAAACAGCTATATTTACTGCAAAGGCTCAATATTATGTTTAGCTTACTTCGTCTGCAAAAGATCGAAGTAGATATTGGGATCCTCCGATGTCGGTTCCTTGCATTCTCCGAACTCTGGATCAAGCGTCACTTCCATAGCCTTATCTTCCATAGCCGTAAACTTATCTTTCTTACCATATCCGGTTTTATAAATTGGGACGATTCTTATGATATATTTCTCAGGCTTTCTTGAGTTGAGTCTGAGTCCCCACTTCTTCTTGCCGTCTCTCAATTCAAAGAATACGGGTTTTGAGGATGCAGCAAATGTTCCGTCGGGTCTATGCAGTTCGAAACGCATGCCCCATTGCGTAACGGTGCTCTTTCCGCTTGTATACAATTCACCTCTGATTTCATAACCTACCGGTCTCTTCGGATTGTCGAAATCTGTATACGAACATGCCTGACGGCAATTGCTCAGTTCCATTATAGTCCGCACTCCGAATGGTGTCTTGTCCGAATAAATCGCACGTTTGGAATCGTCATCGTAGCCAACCATGGCGTAGAACGTCTTGTTCTTCTTGTTGTCTATCTCAAATTCTGTCTCCCAACTGTTCTTGCTCTTTTTCTTCAAATAATCGTTCATCACCAATTCTGCATCTGAATTATATATTATCACAAACGGATTGAAGGTCTTTGGTGTCTCGGTGAACCATACTCTGGCAACATAACGCCTCTTGGTTACATTCATATCTGAAACATAGTCGAGAGGAATTATAGCCATAGACGTTATTCTTGGCGACAAGTAGAATGTCTTGACTGGCCAGTATCCTTCGAATATCGTGCCTTTGAAGTTCCATATCGGTTTTTCCTTCAAGAGCTGGAACCTTGCACCAATATTAAAACTCAGATTCCATCCTGCTTCTATAGTAGGTGGGTTGTTTATAAGTACTCCCATATCATTAATATCTGTATCGGCACTTAATTTAAGTTGAGGTCCGGTTGTTCCTGAACCATACAGTCTGAAGAACTTGTCCAATCCCTTTACAGCAACATATAATTCAAGAGTCAGGTCTGCATTTATGGTAAGATTGCCGTTAATATCATTACCCGACTCCATTTGTGATTTGGAATATTTGGAGTTGATGATTTTAGGTTTCGAACTGTTGGCGGTTTTTTCTATACCCATCTTTTGTACTGACGTTTCACGATTTACACCAATTGCTTCGGCTGTTCCTGATACAGAAACAGAAAGTGAAGGATCAAAACCCACTACTACAGGGGAAGAACCGATAGGTATTTCGAGTTTCTTTGTGATTGGGAGCAACGACGATTCGGCGGTTGACATTATATCTGCCTGTAATGATGCTGTACCACCTACCTTAAATCTTTTGGTGGTTACGGTTGAATCAGTAAAGATGAATCTGACTTGTTCTTTTTCAAGACTTAAGTCAAAGTCAATCTTTCTATATTTCAACGACAAGTATTTAAAATTAAAAAAGCCTGTCAAGGATCCTGTCAAAAATTTATATGACTTTAGATCCTTATTAGCATTTAAATCTAAAGAGAATTCCGTCTTTTCAGGTTCACCGATACCTTCCTCCCTCGTCCTCTGCATGGCATATCTTCGCTTCTCAGCCAACGACTTGTCCGCGATGGCAGGATCCATATAGTCAGCTACGTTAATGCTGGCATGTATGTCCAGCTTCTTGTATACATGACCTAATGTGGTGTCTGTACAAACACACTTTATCATACCGTTCTCCTTCGTTACCGACACCACCTTTCCAATCATTGCGTCCGGGAATGTTTCGGAGAAATTGGAATAGATAGCGTCTCCTACCTGCGGTATCATCTCGTAGGGCGTTGATGTGGAAAGCCACACCACAGAGTCTTCGACATTGAGGACGTACTGAGAGTTTGTTTCGTCGAAGACTTTTGTGGTGGGGTTAAACTGGTAGGTGGTGGTGCCGTCAGCGGTCACGTCGGTACGCGGCGAGCTGAAGCCGTCGCCGTTCTCTATGTTGTCGTCCTTGCCCTTCTTATCGTCTTCCGGCTCGTCCATGTAGAGCGTGCAGGAGGCGAAAGCTAAGGCGGTGAGGATCAGTAAGAATATCTTTTTCATAGTTGTCGGGTTTTATAGATTCGTAACTCCTTTAAACGTCAGTCGAGGTGTAAGGTTATCAGCTTTGAGAGCGTGCCGTGCGTCTCGCCGTCGAAGGGCAGCTGCACGTCGAAGGTGCGTAGGCGCACCTCCCGCCGGTCGTAGCACTTGAAGGTGATGATGTCCTCGTCGGAGGCGCTCACCGGACCGTACACGCGGATGACGGCATAACGCTTGCCTTTCGCCTCCTTCAGTTCGGCTATGCCTCGTAGCTCGTCGTCCACGAAGGCAGCCACGGCTATGTCGTCGCCGAGCTGTCTGCCGGCTACGCTGATGTCGGCGTAGACGACGGTGTCGAAGAAGTACTTGTTACGGTCAACTGTCCACGGGGTCATTACGGTCACCACGCAGGTGTCCAGACGCATTGTGGCTGACGACATCGCCGTGACGTAGGCGGTGCCGGGCTGCTGTGCCACGAGAGTGTCGGCGCAGAGGCGTGCCACTTCGGGCTGGTCAATGAGCCACATCACGCCCTTGTCCTTCACCTCGGGCGGCGAGAAGGTGACGGTCAGACGCAGCGAATCGCCCGGCATGATGAAGACGGTGTCGCGGTCCATCTTCATCGTCGCTGACGTTGTCTCGCCCGCCTCGTCCACGTCGAATAGTTCGCCGCAGGAAGTGAGCAGCGGCATGGCTGCCAACAGGCAACATGTAAGGAGTTGCCACATACGCGTCCTGACACCCCGTGGCGACAGAAGCTTGGTTATGAATAGTCTTGTCTTTTTCATTTCGGATGGATGTTGCCTGTGATTTTTTCTGTGATGTTTACTTATTTCGCCTTAGAGGGGGCTTTCGCCGGAGCCGTTATCGTCACCTTGTTGGAAGGCTGGCTGCGTCTTCCGTCCGTGAAGCGCACCACGACGTAATAGCTGGCTGACTCGCCCGGTGAAAGGAGCTGGTCGGTATGGAGCGGCATGTCCGGCTCTGTGGAGCAGAGGAAGGTGTAGTCTGCCTCGTCCTTGCCCTTGCGATAGACGCAGTAATAGTAAGGTGTCTGCTTGCCGTCCACTGCCTTGTGCTCCCATGAGAGACGTGCTTCGTCCTTTACGGGGTCGTAGGTTCCGACTGCCTTGATGCCGAGTTCTGCCTCCGTAAAGTCGGCGAAGCGTGCCGAGAAGATGAGGCTTGGCTCGGAAGCTATCTCCGAACGGTTGAACGACACTACCATATACTCATAGTAATACGAGTTGTTGGTCTGCGGCTTGTCGGTGAGATGTATCACTCCGTCGGGGCTTGCCTTGAGCACGTCCTCCGCCGTGACGATGGCTATGAGGTCCCACGTGCTGCTGTTCTCCAGTCGGCGGTAGATGCGATGATAGTACATATCGGCGTCCAGTCCGGTCACCCAGTCCATGTGTATGCCCGAGTTGTCCACCCAAGCCGAGTCGAGGTGAGGCTGTGTAGGCGGTGTGATGTGCGGACGCTCCACCTGGAGGATGGGGGAGAACTCTCCGGTGTTGTTGCTGTAGTCCACGGCACGTACCTTATAATATATGTAGCGCTGATTGACGGTCATCTGCACCGTGTCTACGAACATCGTGTCCTTCAGCTGTCCCTGGTTGCGCATAAGGAAGTGGTGTGTGGTGTCGTTGGCGTAAGCCAGCTCGTAGTAAGCCACGTCGTCGTCCGCGGGCTTGTCCCAGCGCAGGGTGATGGTGCCGTCGTCGGCCGAAACCTCAGCACGGAGATTGCCGGGAGCGTCAGGAGCCTTCATGTCGCTGATGCGGAGCTGCACGGGCATCGAGTAGCCCACGTTGCCAGCCTTGTCGTATGCCGCCATGACGAGCATGCCCGTGGAGAGTCCGGTGACGTCCACCTTCACCTCCCTTGCGTCTGCCGGAAGCGTCTTTTCGCAGAGCGGCTTCCAGTCGTTGCCCGTGAATCGCTCGTTATAGTATAGCGGGAGGAATCCTGCGAGGTCTGCTTCCACGGTGTCCTTCTCCCACGAGATGGTGGCGAATATCTGCTTTGTGGGGTCGGTCTCGTCGGGACGGTCGATGTTGACGAGTGTGATGGTCGGACCCTTGGGCGGCTTCATGTCGCCCACCTTTACGGTTAGCGTCTCGCTCGGTGCTGTGGTGTCGCCGAAAGCGTCGTGCGCCATTACGCGATACTCGTAGGTTCCGGGCTGCGGCACCTTGTCGACGTACATCACTTCCTCGTCCTTGTCGTCGAGGTCCTGCTTGTACATCGGCATGTAGGGCTTGCTGTTGACGCGGTGCCATTCCTGCGTTCCAGCCACGCGGCGCTCAATCTCGAACGACGAGTTGTGCTTGTCGGTCCAATAGAGCGTCACGGCGAGCTGTCCGGTGATGCTGTCCGTCAGTCCCACGTTGTAAGGAGCGGGAATGTAGGGCTTGTTCTCCACGTTGCTGACCTCCTTACCCTTTATGAACATATTGTCGTTCTCAAAGCGGCGGGCAGGCTGGATGATGTAGGTGTAGCGTGCTCCCTTGCGTACGTTGCGGTCGACGAAGCGCATAGCCATGTCCTCAGCCAAGTCCTGACGCCATTCCGAAGCGAGGATGGCAAAGGCAAGGCTCGTCACCTGGTCGTCATACATCTCGAGCATCGATCCGTACGATCCCGGTTCCTCACGTGTCTCGGTGGGCTTCTTCAGGTTGTCGCCGTAGATGAGTCCGTAGCCGATGGTGGCTACCGAATCGTTAGGCGCATACTTGGCACGAAACTCCTCCAGCGTCTTGGGCTTGAGCGCCAACGCCAGCGTGTCGCAATGGTTTCTCTCGTCCCAGCGATAGATGTTATATCCGATGAGATTGAGCCTCATCCATGCAGCATAGTCGGAGGGAGCCCATCTCAGCACGATGCGGTCGCCGTAGGCACGTGCCGTGAGCATGATGTCGGAGCCTTCGTATGGCTTGCCCTTGAAAGCCGTGGTGTCCTGCGCCACCTCTCCCGGCAGCATCTTGCCGGCTGTCGGGATGGTGTCGTTCTGTGTTCCTCCATAGAAGGAATATCCGGTTCGTGAGCCGACACTCGCCACCGCTGTGATGGCGGCGAAAGCGCAGGTGGCGGCGAATGCGGCTGATAGTCCTTTCATTATCTTCATATCTGTACGTTTTATGGTCTGTTAATAGAATTTCTTTAGCGGCTCGTAGATGGTGATGTCACGCTTACTGCTGCTGTGCAATACCGTATACTCCTTCTTCTGTACGTCATAGTCGTCGATACGGTAAGTATGGACAATCATCTTCTTGAGGTTCTTCATCGCCTCCTTAGCCTTGAACGAAGCTTCGGGATAACCCTTGTCGCCCGTGAAGGTGAAGAGCACCATTCGGCTCTGCTTCATGCTCTGGCGCGGTGTGGCTCGCTTTCCGGCTCCCTTCATGATGCTGTTGAGCGATACCTTATGTCCTGACTCAGAGTTCTCGATGATGCCACACCATAGCAACGTCATCTGATAGTACGGTATCTTTATCATCTGCGTAGTCTCGTTCAGACCCTCTCGCGACACTACGATGTCGGTTCCGAGGTGCTGGAGGTTCCATTCTTCCACAGCGTTGGCACGCTTGGTCTTGAACGTGGTTCCTCCCTTATCGAGCACCACCTTGGCATTCTCCTTTATCTTCTTGTCCACGTCCTCAGCAAGGTAGTAGACGTTGGCGATGTTTTTAAGAATGTCGCCTGCCGGGTTCTTGGGCTGATACTCCGGTATGGTGGCGTGGCATCTGATAGGATTCACGTAGTCGTAACGGTCATTGTCGATGAGCGGCAGCGGATATTCCGAACCGTAACCTCCCGACGGATAGATGGAGTTGCGACGAATCTTCTCCCAGTCGTTCACGATGTTGTAGTTTACGTCGCCTTCGGCAAGGAATCCGCTGTAGTTGCCGCCGAGGTCGCTGTAGGTGAGCGACGTGGTGGTGGTCACCATAGTCTGTATACGGTCTGACTCGATGTTCCATCCGCCTATCAATGCCCAGTTGGCAAGGTAGCTGATGTAGTAGAACGGGTCGTAGTAGGCGAGGAGAGTATTGGTGTTAGGATACTTCTTCTGTCTTTCCATTGCCGAAGTCTTATATCCAATCTCCACGTCGGGGATGTTGCTGAGGTCCGAACCGTCATACTGTATCATACCGACCTTTGTTCCGATGAACGGCAACTCATAGTCGAGAGGTTTGCCGTTGTTGCCGGTTGTCCAGTCGCCGTCAATGGTTGTGACGTTGAGGTCCATGATGTTGGCAGCTACCACCGGTTCTTCGGTCTCGCGGTTGTCGTAGCAGGTGAATACGTACTCCCAATACCATTCCTTGCCTTCAGGAGCCTCCTGGTCGGCCGCCTTGTCTGGCAATATAATGCCGGGAGACATCGTCTTTTCGTCGGTCACGCCTGACTGCAGAGCGTCGTCGTCAGTCTTCTTTATGCCTCCCGACAACTTGCCGTTGGGTATTCTCGTCAGGGACTGCTCCTCCTTCTTCACCTCTTCCGTAGACGATGAAGATGACGTATCGTCCGACTTGGGCACTACGCGAGTGCCTAATTTTGTGGATGGCGAAGTCTGCGTTGTGGGCTGTCGCCTTGTCGGTGTTGTCTCGGACGAAGAGGTGTTGCCCGACGTAGAGGTAGTGCCCGACGATGCTTTCGTTATGGCAGACGACTTGGTCATCCTTGTCTTCCTTGTCTGCGGCGACATTACGTCAGCATAAAGGTCGACGTTCTCGTTGGCATCCATATATGGACCATGGAATGCAGGTCCGAAGCGGAGGTCCTTTTTTATCTTGTCATTTAAGAAACCCTCATTAAAGTTCTTTCCTAAATTATCATTGAGGGCTGGTCCCTGATAGCGTCTTGAGCTGATTATCTTTATCACCCCATAGCCGCCGATAGTCTTAGGTGCCATGCGGCCGTTAGGACTTGCTCCGTTGGTGTAATTAGAGTAGTATTTCTCTCGGAACCTAATGGTCTTCTCCGCTACAACAAACTCTTTCGTCACCTTGGTCTTCTCATAGTCGAGCACGAGGTTGTAGGTGTTACCCGGCAATACCTTGGTTTTGAATGATGCAGAAGCTCTGTTCTCCCAGCCTGCATACACTTCCTGCTCCTCTATCACCTTGCCGTCCTTCTTCAGCTTCCACTTGAGCTTGCCGTCAGAATAGAGGCGGTTCAGTACGTTCTTTTCCTTGAGCACGATGAGCGGATTCTGCACATCAGTGGCATAAGCAATGACGGGTTCAGCCGACTTCAGTTCGTTATACTTCGACGGATAAGCCACAGCCACAAATGACTGGAGGTCGCCTCCGTCCTGAATGTTCATGCCGTCGCTGTTGCCGGTACGGAAGTAGAATGCCTTGGTCTGCTCCCATGGCACATTTTCATAATCGCCATCATCGACATTATATGTCTGGGGATCTTGCCATTTGCCCGCACGAAGCTCCTTGGCAAGGCCCGTAATCTCGAGCTTGTAGAAGCGGTTGGGGTTGAGGCTGCGCATTCCTCGTACCGTCACCTTAGTGGCATTGAACTCTATATTATAGTAACGTATCACGCTGTCGCGCATTGTAGAGTCGCTATACTCGTAGAGCTTAACCTGACTGGTCGACGGATTGAAGCGGAACGTACGAGTTGACGTGGTCTCGAGGATTTCTCTCTCGGCTTCCACCTGCTTCATCTGTCTGTGGAGGTCGGTCTGGTCGAGCAGCGGATACTGCTCGTTAAGACGTGCCATCGGAGTGATGGTGAAGTCGGTGGGCAGGTCAGGACTTATGGTCATCTTGTGGTTCCATCCGTTCTTTCTTGTCTCCTCGCCAATGGACGATTCGCCCCAAAGCTGGAAGTCGTCAAGCGCATTGCCGTAGAAGATGTCACACTTCTTGCCGCAAGTGAACTGGAAACGGCGGTTGAAGTTGATGAGGCCGCCCAAGAGACGGAGCTTCATGCGGAGGTCGCCGGTGAAGTAGCTCGGGTTAGGCAAGCCCATCTGGAGTACGCCGCCGATGCCTGCGTCCACGAGATCAATGCTTCCCTTCCAGAATCCGAGGTTCAGACGCAGACCCATCTTTGCGTAGAGGTATGCGTAGAGCTGTCCCTCGCCGTACCATCCCTTCCATCCTGCTGCGCCGGGAACGCCTACACAGTATACCTCGTCGCCGATGTGTGTGATGCTGACGTCAAAGCCAGCCGTGGCGCCCATGTCGGCATAGAGGATGCCGAGGTCCACATTGATGTAGCCCCATACGCTTGCTCCGAGCATTACGCCACCCGTGGCGTTGGCGCGGAACTCTCTTAAGGCTTCCTCGCGGGCACGCTCAGCCTTGCTTACGTCTGCTGACTGAACGCCGTTGCTGCCGCGGCTACCGGTGAGGAACTGGCGTATGTTTTCGGGAATAGGAGGCAGAGCGCCGTTGTCGGGCAGCTCGTTGCCCACACAGAAGTAGGCATCCGCTCCGATCTTCACTTCCACAATCTTCGCCTCAAGGTCGATGAGTATGAACTGGCAGCGTTCGCTCTTCTGCGGTTTGCCCAGATAGAGGTGCCACTTCACCTTGTCGAAGTTCACACCTTTGTCGCGCCATGTAAGTCCAAAGTCGAGTGATATCTTGGCTCCTGACGTAGCCTTGAAGTTATCTTTCTGCTCGCTCTTGTTTTCATCCTTGCTCTCGTGTGTCTCCTCCGTGCTGTGTTCCTGATGGAGATTGTCCAGTCCAGCCATTGATCCCAGCTTGTCGTAAGTGGTCTTTATGGTGTCGTTGAGAGCCTGCATCTGCTTCAGAATCTTGCTGTCCGCAAGCTGTTCCGTGTACTTTGTTATCTCACCCGCATACTTCTTGGCGAGTCCGTCCGCCGTGGCGTCAACCGTGACGTTCAGACGCAGGTACTTCGACTGGTCGTCGTTCTGATAAACGATGGACGCCCTCGAATTAACCAAGCCAGCCATAGCGCTTACGTTGCCGTCAAGCATGAATGTGGTGAGGCGCTTGTGCTCCTTGTCGTATACCACGGTGAGTGAGAATTTGCCGCCGATGACGTTGTCGCCGCCCGACGCTGCTATTCCCAGACCAGCCGTTACGCCGATGACGCCCTTCTGAGCGATGGCCTTCGTTGCGTCCTTCGGGTCCTTTCGGCAGTTGAAGTAGAAGCCGCCGTGGATGTCGTTAAGCTCGATTGGCGGAATCTGCAGACCCACAGCCGAGCCGATAGCGATGTTGAAGTAGCCCCAAGTGAAGTTGTTGCCTTCCTCCTTGTGCTCGAAGTAGCCGCCGTTTGAGTCGAAGGTAAAGAGATTTCCGGGGAGCGCAAACTTAAGGTGGCCCTTATATCCCTTGTCCTTCACCTTGTCGTTAGGACGTATGACGTCCATTCTTCCCGAGATGGTGATGCCCGGAAGGTTGGACGAAACCTCGATGGAGTTAAACAGACAGTCCTTATATTCCAGCGAGATGTTGCTGATGTCGTCGAGGTTCTTCACCTCTGCCTGCAACTGAATGCCAGCCTTTGCCACCACGAGGTCTTCCAGCAAGCCAATCTTTCCCTCAAGGTCGAGCGTCATTGCGCCACCAGAGAAGCCGAGGTCATAGCGTGTAATGCCGAAGCAGAACGGACCTATCTTCTTCTCTAAAGAAGCCAACGACCATTCGCCCATGTTGAAATAGATGGGCTTGTCCTCAGAACCGAGGTTGCGTTCCTTCTCCTCGCAAAGCGTCTTCCACGCCGAACGTCTCAGTTCTTCAGCCTGAGCTGCGTGTGCCTTCTTCTGTGTTTCCTCCTTATCGTAGATTGATTCCCACGTAGAACAGTTGGCAATGCGCATCTTTGTGAAGTGGATGCCGGGGATGCTGAGCTTCAGCGGCAGTCCGTCGAGGGCGTTCTTCACGAAGCTTGAGCGGTTCTTGGCAGCCTCCACCTTGTTGTTCACCTCGTCCAGCTTGCCCTGAATCTCGTCCGCATAGCCGATGGTGATGCTTCCGCCCATAGAGAATTCCAGTCGGGTCTTCGTCGATCCGTCAGCCTGGTCCTCTGCTTCGAGGAAGAAGTAAGTCTGCTTCTGCTCAAGGTTTGCCTCTGCAAGGATGAAGTCAAAGTTGATGTCCTCCACCTGCTGCACCTTAAATATATAGGCGTAGCCGTTGTCGTTGTCCTTCTTGAAGCGCTTCTGGTTATATATATTACATGTATAGGCGATGTCCGAATTGACGAGCGGCAGCTTCATGTTGCCGTCGAAGTAAGCCTTCTCGAAGTTGCTCTGCAGGAACTCCACGCCCACGTTGTCGAGCGTAAACGCCCAACCGCCGAGCTTGCCGGTCTTCGCGCTGATGATGTCCTCAGCACCGAACTTCAGCGAAACGCCCGACTTGTCGAAGAACATGTCCTTGGCAGCGAGAGTAAGGCGTCGGTCACCGTCGCCGTCTTCCTTGCCCACCTCCATAGCCTTCGGGAACTTTACGCCCACCTTGCTGATGTAAAGGCCCATCCATTCCTTGTCGTTGGTGCGGATGTCAGCCTTGCTCTTGTCATAACCGGCGGGGAACGATCCCATGTTGTTGTCGTTCACCGTTGTGGAGTGGTCGTAGACAATGGCGCCCGGGCAGAATGTCCAGCCCGGAAGAGCCTCTGCTTCGAAGTCGTCCATGGCAGCGCTTGCCGTCCAATCGTTCCAGTCCTTGATGTCAGTCTGGATGTTCAGCACGGGTCGCTCGTCCGTAGCGGTGCCGTTAGCCACCTTCTTGAGCTTAGGAATGGCGATGTCGATGTCGATGTGTAAGGCTGCCAAAGAGTCAGCCTGCCAGTTGATGTAGCATCCGTCCGCAGGTGCCTGACCTTCGTCAGCCACGGTGATGTCGGTCGGAGCCTTAAACTTAATCTGGAAACCGGACGACGGTTCCTTCACGTCTATGGTGGAAAGCAGGCACATCGATCCGCTCTCCGGCAACAGACGGTCGGGGCTGATACATGTGTGCGGTGCACCGAGGATGAGGATGTTGTTGTCCGTATAGCGGCTTTCGGGCAGCGTGAACGTACCGATAAGGTCCATTGAAGCCCACGAAGGAGCGAATGTCACGTTGACAATCTGGATGTCCACCGGAGTCTTGTTAACCGACTTCGGCAGCTTCATCGGCATCATGATGTTGTCAAGCCTGCCTTCCGTGAGGAAGTCCTTAGCTCGATGATAATAGTCATAATACTTGCCGAGGCTGAGCTGCTTGGCGATGTCGCGACCTCTGTTAGACGCTTCCTTCTGCAACATCTTAGCATAAGGTATGCCAGTGTCGCCGATGAGGTTGTCAATGCCCCAGTCGGAGAAGAGCTTGTCCACCTGCTCGCCGTTGTTCGATGCCCATGTGTCGCCCTTCATGCCCTTAGCCTTGCCGGCATAAACGATGTCGTCGGTATTGATGAAGAGCGAATCGAACTCCACCTTCACCATCAGCGACAATCCGAGCGGCGACCATTCCACACGACCGTTGCCGCGGAATCCGCCGTCCTTGCCGTTCTCCTTCATCTCGTCGATGGTGAGCTGATACTGTCCGATGCCCACCACCTTGCCAATGAAGTCCTTGGCAGACTTCTTCGTAGGCTTGAGGTTCTCGATGTTCACCATTGACGAACACTGGAAGAACTTCTGGCTGATGCGCTGTGCGAGGGCGAAGTCGATGACGTTGACGGAGTCGTTGACGAACGCCACGGACTGTACGTTCTCGCTCTTGGGGAGCACGCGCAGCACCATATAGTCGCCAGCCACCACCTTGTCGCTGATCTGCTCCCACTTGATGGAGTCAGAAAGGTCGTACGTGGAGTGTGTATAGACCGGCTCTGAGGCGAAGATGTCTGCACGGTCCATCTCTGGTTCGCCGCGGAAGAGCTGCACCTCATAATTGATCTTCACCGTGTCCTGACGTTCTCCTACGCCACCCACGAACCATGTCTTCTTCCATTCCACGCCGATGTCGTCGCCCGTGAATGACTTGCGGGCTCCTGCATTGCCGGGGAAACTCGGGCGGATGATCTGCGGATTGCGGAAGTTATATACCGAATCGGTCACTTCTTCCTTGCCGCTGCCGAAACCGAAGTCGAACTCGTCGTCTTCCTCCTCATCCTTCTTGTCCTCCTTGTCCTTGTTGTCGGGCGTTGGGGGCGTCACCACGGTGGTGGCGTCAGGCTCGAAGCGGAAGAGGCGGAGGTCGGATTTGCCGTCGTTCTCCACCATGGAGTAGTTGAGGTAAGTGCTGCCCAGACCTGACTGTTCCGCCGTGACGCGTGCCACGTAGGTCATGTCGTCTATCATGGAGCGGATGCGCTCCTGCGGCAGAATCAGCATCGGCGACATCAGTCCCGACTTCTCATACACGGCAGGATTATACTCTATGGCTTCGTCAGGCGTCTGACCGCCGACAAGCTGCACCACCTTAAACTTATACGTAAAGCGTGCCGCGCCGGGATTGCACGTCACGATGGGTTCTTTCCACGTAAAGAGGGCGTTCTGCTTGTCCATGGTGCATACCGAAGCGTCGGAAGAACTTCCGATGCCGGGCATAGGCATCAGAAACTCAGGCGCCTGAGCCTTGTAGCATATAGTGAAGATGCACTGTCCGCTGCTGGGGCTGCTCACCATGACGGGAGCGTCACGTCCCGGCTCCCAGCGGTAAGCCACGAGGCGCATGCGATACTGACCCTCGGGCAGGAGTCCGAAGGCGCCGCCCTCATAGTCGCTGAACAGACCCGGGGTGGTGGCGATGCGGTCGTTGGGCACATGATTGAAGAGATTCTTCATCTCCACCATGCTCAGAATGTGCGTTCCGCCGGAAGGCACCGTGATGGGCTTGTCGGGCTGATACTGTGCAGGAATCTTGACGTAAAGTCCCGAGTTGGGATTTATCTGCTCAAGGTCCATGACGAGATAGACGTTCTGCGTCTCGCCAGAAGAGTTGATCAGACTTACGTTAAAGTAGTTGCCGGGATTGGCTACGTACAGCATTGCCTGCGGAGGCAGCGTGGGCTGTACCGGATTGACCGTCACCATTACGTCCTGAGCGGCTGCCTGCAGCATGGCACCCAGGATGATGAGTAGTGATAGGATGTGGAATCTCAGTCTGTTCATATCTTGATCTTTATTTTATCGTGGGAATAAAAGTTACACTATAGCGACTTGTTCTGTTCCTTCTCCGCCTTACGCTTTATCTCGAGGAGCGTGAAGGTGTAGGTGTAGTTGAAGCTGATGTTGATGTCCGTGGCGTCCAGCTTCGAACGTGTCTTGGTGATGTTGACGTCGCCGTACTTGTTGAATCCGGCAGTCATCGAGAAGAGATGCTTCTGCTTGATGCTGTAGCTGGCAGCCATGTCGCATCCCATGGACAGGCTCTTCGACTGTCGCTTCACCTCATTGTAGCACATCGAGAACGTGGCTGAGAGGTTGAGGGCGTCGTCCTTTAGGAAGGCGCGGTTGGCTGTCACCGAGGCGAGGTCGCTGGTGTAGCGCGTGTTGAATCCCTTTGACGACTGGTGGTTTATGGAGGTCTGGAAGCTGGTCTTCCATGCCTTCACCTCCAGTCCGTAGCTGGCTCCGATGGCGAGGGACGTTACGTCGCTCACGCCGGTGGCGAAGCGGTTGAGGTCCTTGTTCTGCACGAGGCTGGCAGAGAGCGAGAAGGCATGGCCGAACTGGTCGTTGTCCACGGCGTAGGACGGCGTGAACGTGAAGGTGTTCATGGCGCGACGTACGCGAGTGGTGTCGTTCACGTGTGCCGTGCCGTCAGCCTGCGTCTGCAGATAGCCGTTATAGCCGAACGAGAGATTGAGGCGGTTGGCTATGCGTGTGGCTATGAATGCCGAATAGACAAAGCCCCGCGTGGTATAGAGCTGCTTGTTGGAGAGATTGTCCTCCTGAGCGGAGAACGTGGCTGCCACCGACACGCGGCGGAAGAGCGTGGTGCCGAGGCTGGCTCCGACGCTGTGATAGTTGTTAGCCATATAGTAGGTGCCGAGCGACGTATAGTCGGGCTGTATGATGCGATAGAAGAGCGAGGCGTTCACGCCGCCGGCGTTGATGTTGAGGTTGGCGTCGCCCGCGAAGCGTGCCATGGAGGTGTAGCGTGTGTCGAACACCTTGTCCCATCTTGTCACCTTGCTGTCCGTCACCTTCTCCGCGCGGGTGTCGGTGGTGAAGGCTGATGTGGCTACGTTGGCTGTCAGCGACATCCAGTTCTTGATGCTAACGCCTCCCTTCAGTCCCACCACGATGTTCTCCTGCGGCGAGATGCGCTCCTGCCAGTACTCGTCAATGGAGCTGCGGCGGTCGTATGCGCGGAGCAGATAAAGGTCGAGGTAGTTGCTGCCCGTGCCGTAGCCTATATTGAATCCCCATCCTATGCGGCGATACTGCGGATTGCGCGGCGAGGGCGACGTAGGGTCGTCGTTGACGGCGCTGCGCAGCGTGCCATAGAAAGCTCCCACGCGGAACTTCTGCGTACGATATTCCAGACCCACGCCGTTGTAAGACATACTCATGACGTAGGGCGAGAATCCTGCCGACGACCTTCCGATATGTCCGTGCCATTGCTTGTACGACGGCGAGAGATTGAAGGAGATATGAGGATAGTTGAAGTCCAGATTGTTGTTGGAGTAATAAAGCGAGAAAGGCATGTTGAATCCATACATGCTGATGTTGAGGTTGAGGAACAGCGTATTGCTCAGCGGCGAGGCGTATGCGCTGCCTGCCGTTGAGTGAAAGTAGGTGTTCTGTGTACCTACGGAACCCGTGATGATAAGGGGATCGCTCTTCGCAATCTCCGTGATGTTCTGTGCTGTTGTGCCGCTGGTATGCAGAAAGAGTGCTGCCACAGCCGTCAGTATGGTTATGTGTAAGTGGCTTTTCATCGCTTTGGTTCTTTTAGTGGTTATTTAAAGTTTCGCATGTCTCGAGACATGCGAAACTTTTAGTTATATTAGTATAGTCAACTTACTTGACAAGCTTCTTCGTAACGGTCTTGCCGTCCTTGGTCTTCACCTTCACTACGTAAACGCCTGAAGGAAGACCGGTAACGGTGGTCTCGCCGGTTGAGACAACAGCACCGGATGCGTTGCATACGATGACGTCAGCCACGTCCATGCCCTGGACTGTGATCTGTCCGTCCACAACGGCGATGCCCGAAGATGCGATGTCGGCTGCTGTGATGCCGGTGACGATGCCACCTACAGTCAGACGCTGCGGAGCGCGGAGCGAACCTGCCATCTTTGCGAACGGCATCTGCTCGTTGATGGTGCGCATCTCGCCGCTGACGGCGTCATGGAGCTTGAACGAAATGGTCTCGCCCTTGTCAGCATGGACGGTGATGAAGCACTTGCCGTCTATCATCTCGCCCTCACCACGGCACTCGTCGCCTACGAAGGCGCCCACCGTGAAGCGTTCTGCCGAATAATCGTTGCCAAGGTCAGCTACGATGGTCATGTTGTCAGCGAACGGAGCGCTGTTGTATGTCCATACGCTCTGCTTGTGCTGGGGAGCGTTCATCACCGGAGTGCCCTGAGGCATACTGCCCTCACGCAGGTATTCCATGTCGATGGTGTCTGATGCTGCATTGAAATACATATATCCGAGTCCGGCATGCAGAGTGGTAAGGGTGCCTGTCCACTTTTCGCCATTGTATTCAGCGAAGCCGTTGTCCTTCGATACGATGCGGTCGCCCACGTTGAATTTGTTTGCGTATGTATCTTCGGTAGAGAACACCGAGTTGATATCGTGGTCATACTGATAGGGATTGCCGAGCCAGTTCCACATCGGCACAATCTGACGATGAGTCCGCATGTCTTCGTAAGCGCCGGTGTACATGATTCTCAAGTCAAGCAGACCGGGCTCCTCTTCCTTTACCTTAATCTTATAGCATGTGCCAGTCTCCAAACTGTAGATGTCGCCGAAGTAGCCGTATTCGGGGTCGTTATGGAGAAGGGCGTCTTCTGAGCGGATTTCCTCCACCACGTTGCCTAATTCGTATTCAGGAGAGTTCCAGCGCACGCCGCCGCCATAGAGCGAAGCCCACTTCCATCCTGCCTTCTGCATATAACGCTGACCGATAAGGACGTTAGATGATGCCACCTCTACGCCGTCGAGCTTCACGCTGATAATGGCTCTGCCCACGCTATGAGGTCTGATGGTATAGTTAAGCATGGTCTCATCCGTAGGAACAATCTCTACTATGCTCTTCCATTCCTCAGAAACATAGCTGTCAGGAGTTATAGTAACCTCCACTCTTGACGGGTCTACCTCTGCGTCAACGGGGTCGGGAGTAAGCACGAAGTCGCGTGTCTCGGTGCTTACCATATCCACGTATCCGTCCACCTTGAATCCCTTAAGAGACTCCAAGATTGTTACGTGGAAGTGGTTTAAAATTTCATACTCATCATTTCGGAGTCCTTCCTCAGTTGCGATGGTGCGCTCAGATGAATAGTAGACATCAATCCATCCCTGACCTATACTATCGATAGATGCAGAAAGGCTGTCTTTCTTGAAATCATAATACAGGTTTACGGCATCCGTAAGAGAAGAGATATCCAAATTGCTTTGTGCTATATCGTACGACTCATATTCTTCATACTTAGGCCATGACGGTGTCATGATGATGTTGTTACGGATATCCTCAGAGATGTCCCACTTGTCAGTATCCTTTCTTGGCATCAAGAATGTCATCTCGTCCTGCTTGAACGTGATGTTCGTAGGACCTCTTTTTACGATAACCTCGTATTCGCAAGCCATTTGCGGATTCTGTATTGAACGTATCACAACACGAACTCTACCTGGCTTAAGGGCGATCATCTCGTCACCTTCATTAAAATATAAGTCACCAAATATGTCGGTATACTTATAAGCTCCGTCACCATCCTCGTACACTCCCTGATCACTAAAACTTTGGTTAACTTCGTAATGCACGCTGCGGTCTGTAGCATCCTCCGGCATTACCTTATATCCAGACGGAAGGATGTTGAGAAGGTTCTCGCCTACAAACATCTTAATAGTCTTAACGGAGCCAACCGGCGTAATATACTCTACCGGCTTAATGACTGTGACCTTAAGGTCCACGCTGGCATTCTCGCCGCTAAGCGTCATGGTGTAAGTGCCGGTCTTTACTGGCTCAAACTTGCCAAGGTCGCTTTCACTTGTCATCGGACGGATGGCAGTCTCGTCGCTGCTCTTCCATGTCAGTTCCTCGTTGCAGTCGGCAGGTGCTGTGGTGTAGCCGCTGCGAAGCACAGTGTTGAGGGCAGCAGTGTCGCCCAAGTTAACTGTGATGCCATTCTTATACTCGTCGCGAAGCTCAATAGAGGTGGCAGGCTGGATGACACGTACACTAACCTTTGTGTACTGTCCGGTAGGCTTCATGCCCCAAAGATTCGGACTTACGCTAACACTACCGTATTTGCCAGTCGACTTAAGGGCTTTAAACGTATTGCCTTTGATGGAGGCATATTCATTCTCTTTCTCACCTTGCCCCATGGTCCAGTTCATTTCCGGTATGTTGGCATTTGCAGGCTCAAACGTGATATAATCCAACAAATTGAACTCTGCACCTACCTTAACTCTCACTTCAGGCTGGACGATACTATAATACCCAGGACGTATGAACGTCAGCTGATAGAGTGCTGACAACTTACCGGTGGTACCATTATTAGTATAGGTTACTGCATTGGCGGCAGGCTTCAGGTCGTTGAAAACAAAAGAATGATTACCACCTACGCTTAAACGGTACGAGATAGCCTTGCCATTGTCAGTATTCGTGCCCTTTACACGCAGAGCGAAATAATAAATGGTTTGGGTGTCCGATACAGAATATCGGCTTACCTTCGCAAGTCCGCGGCATTCACCATCAATGAATGCTCCAAGGTAAGTGTTGTCATTAAAACTTTGTACTGCACTGCCTTGGTCATCTACCAAGCCTACATAAATGACGTGCTCGTCAGGATAGGCATTGGGATTGTAGCCCCAATCAGGTTGTTGTGCCGCCATACCTACGGCATATAGCAGTAGGGATAGCATTAGTAATAATTGTTTCCTCATATTAAAAATGATTTGAAAGGTGAATAATAATATGTTATCTATTTAGTTTTATGTTTAATAATGTGATGTTTGGGTTTCTTGGTTATTTCCTGTTCAGTCCCCAGCTTTTCCACATGCTCCCTGATTTTGCCCTCGACGTCATCGTATGAATGTCGCCAAGGTTCGTTCTCAATAGTATGGTCTTGCGGTCTCATATTGTACGTTATTTGTGGTTAGTAATATTTGCATGAGACAACATGCCTTACGCTATGTCTGTCAGCACTGCAAAATAAGCTGAAATTCGCTCAAGTCCGTTGTATAAACTTAACAAAAAATGGCCAATTCTTAACAAAATAAGGGCCATCGCACGATTTGACAAGCCAATAGGCAATTTATGTACATGATTTGACAAATGATTTAACGAAATTTTTGGGATGGACGGGTAGACGAAAACGCCAAAAATCACACGCAAATCCTGTCTGTTATTCGATGTGAAGACGTCGCCTCGTAAGACACGAAGACAGTATCTTTAGGACACGAAGACATGTTTTTTTGACATGAAGACAAGAAGACATGTTTTTTCGACATGAAGACACGAAGACATGATATTTAGGTTTTTGACGTTAAGCTATGGGACAAACATAGGAGGCTATGGCGTCTCGCTCATTTATAATCTCACAGATAAACTGCAATTCCTCTACCAACTCAAAATTGAACAATTCACAATGCGCCTTGGCGCACAATTCAAAATTCAAAATTCCTAATTCGGTCGCCGTCCGCCATGCAAATATCGTACAAAGAGTAAAAAGATGTTACAAAATAAAAATTGATTATAGAGTTCTGATTTGCTGTTTTTATGGTGTTTTGCTGTGCAAACTGCACCCGAGCCATACGATAGAGCCACTTTTACACTCCAATAGTGCCACTATTAGACAGTAAAAGTGGCGCTATTGCATGATAAAAGTGGCACTATTAGGGTGTAAAAGTGGCGCTATTGCACCCAATTATGCTTGTTTATATCCCTTATTCATTGCACACTTCTTCCCTTGTCGGCATAATCGACTGTGCATAAATAAGTTATCGCTGCACGCTCAAAACTCAAGAATTTCGCACCAAAGATTTCTTCGTGCGCTGAGCGAGGAGTATTGAGCGTTAGAAATGCAAATATTGTCTGGCAAACTAACCGATAAACAGGAATTTGTCAGCGTAATCCGGTTAGGCAGGGCTTTGACAAAAACCTTTCTCCACATACCTTTTGTTGGCACACCCTACGGGTTCATGATATCGTTTGGCGAATGGGCTTTACGAGAGCGTTGCTCTCGACACCCATCCTCCAAACGATATCATGAGTGATGCCGAAGCATCACTGTGCCAACAAAAGAAAAACATAAAAAACACAAGATAGCGGATGGCGGGAGCCACCTGTTTGTGTTTTTCTTTGTTTTTTCCGCTTATGGGCGCGTGCTGTGCACAAATAAAAGGCTTTATGTTAGGTTGTCGAGAACTGGTTCTCGTAAGACCTAATGTAAAGCCTTTTATTTAAATCCGATAGGATTTGCGCCCATAAGCGGATTGTGGATAAAGGTTTTTGTCAAAGCCCTGCCTACCGCGGCAAACTCACCACTAAACTGCAATTCACAAGCTGTCGAGGCAAACTTAGGAGGCTATGGCGTCTCGCCGTAGCCACGCACCCATCCATAGCAGAAACACCAATCAGCACCGTGTCCCGATGGGACACGTATCCATCAGAAACCCACTGCTCATACTCAATCAGCTTGCGTTCGTGGGTGCGTGGCTACGGCGGGACGCCATAGCCTCCTAAGTTTGTTCCATAGCTTCCCGTCAACAAAAAGATGATGTCTTCCTGTCTAAAGATCATGTCTTCCTGTCTTCCTGTCTGAAAAACATGTCTTCCTGTCTTCCTGTCTAAAGATGATATCTTCCTGTCAAACCCCCTCCGTCTACCCGTCAAAACTTCGAGATTGTAACCTTTCTTCCTCTTTTTGCTTTGACACAGGTCAAGAAACAGGGGTTTTGGTTTCATTTTCGTTAAATTTGTGCTTCAAAAGCTTTGCCGTTTCATCAAATACCTATATCTTTGCAATGTTTTTCATGGTATTAGATTTAAGGTTAACAAAGGTTGGGACTCGGCGGAGCCCCTTTTTTTGTATATATACCCACCGTCAAGCCGTCGGAACCAATCGTTCCGCCGTCATTCTTTTCTACAGTTTCGCTATTTTTCCGAAGCATAATCCGAATATTTTCTTGTTATAACAAAAATTATATTGTATACTTCTTCTCATTGCTAACTTTTTCTTAATTTTGTATCACGCCTAATAAACCATACATTATATATAAGAACTTACAATACTTAAAAACCATAAAATCATAAAAACCTAAAGATTATGAGTAAATTTCCTAAGATTGGCATACGCCCCACTATTGACGGACGTCAGGGCGGCGTACGCGAAAGCCTCGAAGAGAAGACAATGAACCTTGCCCGCTCAGTGGCAAAACTCATCACAGACAATCTCCGCAATATCGACGGTTCGCCAGTGGAGTGCGTAATCGCCGACACTACTATAGGACGCGTGGGAGAGAGTGCTGCTTGCGCCGAGAAGTTCGAGCGTGAGGGCGTCGGCTCCACCATCACCGTGACATCTTGCTGGTGCTACGGTGCAGAGACTATGGACATGAACCCGCACTGGCCGAAGGCTGTATGGGGATTTAACGGTACGGAGCGTCCGGGAGCTGTATATCTGGCTGCCGTCCTCGCTGCACACGCACAGAAGGGACTCCCCGCATTCGGCATCTACGGACACGACGTTCAGGACCTCGGCGACGACTCGATACCTGAGGATGTGGCAGAGAAGATTCTCCGCTTCGCACGCGCTGCACAGGCTGTTGCCACGATGCGCGGCAAGTCGTACCTCTCAATGGGTAGCGCTTGTATGGGTATCGCCGGATCAATCGTCAATCCCGACTTCTTCCAGGAGTATCTCGGCATGCGCAACGAGAGCGTTGACCTCACCGAAATCATCCGCCGCATGACAGAGGGCGTATACGACCCCGTGGAATATGAGAAGGCTATGGCTTGGACACGTGAGCACTGTATGACCAACGAGGGCGAGGACATCGCCAACCGTCCAGAGAAGGCAAAGACACGCGAGCAGAAAGACCAGGACTGGGAGTTCATCGTGAAGATGATGATTATCATGAAGGATCTCATGCACGGCAACCCGCGCCTTGAGGAACTCGGATTCAAGGAGGAAGCCATCGGACATAACGCCATCGCAGGCGGATTCCAGGGACAGCGCCAGTGGACCGACTTCTATCCTAACGGCGACTATCCCGAGGCTCTTATGAACACCTCATTCGACTGGAACGGCGTACGTGAGCCGATCATTCTCGCTACGGAGAACGACGCTGGCAACGGTGTGGCTATGCTCTTCAACCACCTCCTCACGGGTCGCGCCCAGATATTCTCTGACGTGCGCACATACTGGAGCCCCGAGGCTGTGAAGCGTGTTACCGGCAAGGAACTCACCGGACGCGCTGCCGGCGGCATCATCCACCTCATCAACTCAGGCGCTACCACTCTGGACGGATCAGGCGCCGCTTCTGACGCTGAGGGCAACCCCATCATGAAGCACTTCTGGGAGATGACGGACGAGGACGTGGACGCTTGCCTCAAGGCCACAACATGGTATCCTGCCAACCGCGACTACTTCCGTGGCGGCGGCTTCTCATCCAACTTCCTTACACGCGGCGGCATGCCCGTGACAATGGTCCGCCTCAACCACGTGAAGGGACTCGGCCCGGTTCTGCAGCTCGCAGAGGGATGGACTGTTGACATCGATCCCGAAATCCACAAGATTCTGGACAAGCGCACCGACCCGACATGGCCTACCACATGGTTCGCTCCGCGTCTTACGGGCAAGGCTCCGTTTAACGATGTCTATTCAGTGATGAACAACTGGGGAGCCAACCACGGTGCCATCACATACGGCCACGTAGGTGCCGACCTCATCACTCTCTGCTCAATGCTCCGCATCCCGGTTTGCATGCACAACGTGGAGGAAGACCAGATCTTCCGTCCCGCTTCATGGAACGCATTCGGTATGGACAAGGAGGGAGCTGACTTCCGCGCTTGCAAGAACTACGGACCGATTTATAAGTAATTTATAATTGAAAGTTGAGAGTTGAAAGTTATGATATGTTTCGCTGTATAAGACAATGAAACTGAAAATTATCAGTCAAGGTAATCATAACTCTCAACTCTTAACTCTCAACTCTCAACAAAAAAAGGAAATGATACAGGACTATCAGATACAGGAATTTCTGCGTCAGGCCCATCGTGTGGGCGACGCTGGCTTGACCCTTTGCTCAAGCGGTAACATTTCATGGCGCATCGGCGACGAAGCGCTTGTTTCGGGCACAGGCTCTTGGGTGCCTACACTCCCCAAGGAGAAGGTGGCAGTCTGCCGTGTGGCAGACGGCGAGGTGCTTAACGGCGTGAAGCCTTCGATGGAGAGCGGTTTCCATCTTGGCGTTCTCCGTGAGCGTCCCGACTGCGACGTAGTGCTCCACTTCCAGTCGAAGTATGCCACGGTGGTTTCGTGCATGCAGGAGACACCGAAGGACTTTAACGTAACAGCGGAGGTGCCGTGCCACGTGGGAAGAGAAATTCCCGTAATACCTTACTTCCGTCCCGGTTCGCCAGAGTTGGCAGAGGCTGTGAAGGCAGCTCTCAAGGACCACAATTCCGCCCTTATGCTCAAGCATGGTCAGGTGGTTTGCGGCAAGACCTTCGACGAGGTGTTCGAGCGTGCCATGTTCTTCGAGATGGCTTGCCGCATCATCGTCCTCAGCCAGGGCCACTACAATACTCTAACTCCTGAGGAAATAGACGACCTCGAGGCTTATGTACTCGGAAAGGTGACGAAGTAAAAACATATAAAGTTGAAGAATTGAGAGTTGAAAGTTGAGAATTGAGAGCGATGATTAGTTGATGTTTAAAGCTGATAATTAGCAATCAAAGTAATCATAACTTTCAACTCTCAACCTTCAACTCTCAATTTAATTTTAAACGACTCTTCAAATGACATATTTGGCAATCGACTTTGGTGGTGGCTCAGGACGCGTCATCGCCGGAACACTCACCGCTGGAGAGGACGGAAAGAAGCGCCTTGACATGCAGGTGATACACCGTTTCACAAACCGGCAGGTGCGTCTCGGAGAACGACTCTACTGGGACTTCCCCGCACTCTTTGCCGACATGAAGGAAGGACTACGCAAGGCGGCTGCCTTGAAACTGGACGTGAAGGGAATAGCCGTGGACACGTGGGGTGTGGACTTCGGACTCGTCGACCGCAACGGATGCCTCGTCAGCAATCCCGTCTGCTATCGCGACGAACGCACGAAAGGAATGGCTGCTGAGTTCTTCAAGGAGGTGGACGCCACCGCACATTATGCCGTCAACGGCACGCAGGTGATGGACATCAACACTCTCTTCCAGCTTCTTAGCATGAAGAAGGCTGGCAGCCCGCAGCTCGACATCGCCGACCGACTGCTCTTCACGCCAGACCTCTTCTCCTTCTTCCTTACCGGAGAGGCCAACACCGAATACACCATTGCCTCAACGTCGGAAATGCTCGACGCTGAAAAGCGCGACTGGGACTGGGCTCTCATTGACAGTCTCGGACTGGACCGCCGCCTTTTCTGCCCGATAGTAATGCCCGGAACGGTCCGCGGACAACTCCGCGAGGACATCGCCGAAGAGACAGGACTGGGACGTGTGGACGTCATCGCTGTCGGTTCGCACGACACGGCAAGCGCCGTGGCTGCTGTGCCAGCCGCCAACGACGAGTGTCCCGTGGCATTCCTCAGCTCAGGCACGTGGTCGTTGCTGGGCGTAGAGACGGACAAGCCCATCCTTACCGAGCAGGCACGCGCGGCAGGATTCACCAACGAGGGTGGAGTAGGGGGTAAGATAACGTTCCTCCAGAACATCACCGGCATGTGGATACTGCAGCGTCTGATGGCAGAATGGAGCGAGGAAGGCGCCCCGCAGGAATACGGACCGCTGCTCGCAGCTGCTGCAGAGGTGAAGACCGACGCCCTTATCCCCGTGGACGACGAGGCTTTCCAGAACCCGCAGTCCATGCAACGTGCCATCAACGCTTACTGCCACAGCCACGGCATGATCGTGCCGCAGACCAAGGCAGAGACAGCTCGCGTAGTGTTGCAGTCGCTTGCCGCACGTTATGCCAAGGCTGTAAGCCACCTTAACGATATGCTGCCTCAACCCATACGCTGCCTCCACATCATCGGTGGCGGATCGCAGAACCAGCTCCTCAACACCCTTACCCAACAGGCACTCGGCATCCCCGTCATGGCAGGACCCGTGGAAGCCACCGGTATGGGCAACATCCTTACGCAGGCACTTGCCAAGGGCGAAGTAAGTGGAGTGGGAGAGATGAGGCAGATAGTAAGAGACAGCATGTAAATACTAACCTAAAAGAATGAAACAGTCAATACTTTCAAAGGACGGCGTAAGCTATGTCGTCCCCTTTATCCTCATCACGTCTTGCTTCGCGCTGTGGGGATTTGCTAACGATATCACCAATCCGATGGTGAAAGCATTCTCAAAGATATTCCGTATGTCAGCCACTGACGGCGCTCTTGTGCAGGTGGCGTTCTACGGAGGCTACTTTGCAATGGCGTTCCCCGCCGCCATCTTCATCCGCCGCTTCAGCTATAAGGCTGGCGTCCTCGTCGGACTCGGTCTGTACGCACTCGGCGCTTTCCTCTTCTATCCCGCCAAGATGACGGGCGACTATTATCCTTTCCTGCTCGCTTACTTCATCCTTACCTGCGGTCTTTCGTTTCTTGAGACGTCCAGCAATCCCTATGTTCTCTCTATGGGAACGGAGGAAACAGCCACACGCCGACTGAATCTGGCGCAGTCGTTCAATCCTATGGGATCGCTGCTCGGCATGTTCGTGGCGATGAACTTCATCCAGGCAAAGCTCAATCCGCTCGATACGGCATCACGTACGCAGCTCAGCGAAAGTGAGTTTGAGGCTGTAAAGGAATACGACCTTTCCGTGCTTATCGGACCTTACCTGGTCATCGGCCTCGTAATCCTCGTCATGTTCCTCGTCATCCTCTTCTGGCGAATGCCGAAGAACGGCGACAAGAACCACGCCATCAACTTCATTCCCACCCTGCGCCGCATCTTCTCGCTGCCACATTACCGTGAGGGAGTCATAGCGCAGTTCTTCTATGTGGGCGTCCAGATTATGTGCTGGACCTTCATCATCCAGTACGGCACACGCGTGTTTATGGCTGAAGGCATGGCAGAACAGCAGGCAGAGGTGCTGTCGCAGCAATATAATATTGTGGCAATGGTGATATTCTGTTGCTCACGATTCATCTGCACCTTCCTCCTCCGCTACATCAATACGGGACGACTGCTGATGCTTCTCGCCATCGCTGGCGGTGTGCTAACAGTCGGCGTGATATTCCTGCAGGACCGTATGGGCCTCTATTGCCTCGTTGGAGTAAGCGCCTGCATGTCGCTGATGTTCCCCACGATTTACGGTATTGCATTGACAGGACTCGGCGATGACGCCAAGTTTGGTGCAGCCGGACTCATCATGTCCATCCTCGGCGGTAGCGTTCTGCCCCCGCTCCAGGCTTCCATCATCGACCGCGGCACCGTCATCGGTATGCCCGCCGTAAACGTATCCTTCGTCCTTCCCTTCATCTGCTTCGTGGTTATCGCCATCTACGGCTTGAGAACATGGCGACGCAGCATGAGTGGAACGGAATAGAATAGAAAGATACATATTAGTATAGTGAACTTGCTAAAGTTCGGTTAGTATATAAACAAATAAAGACAGCAAAGCCAACGAATTGATATGGTATGCCATATACAAATCGTTGGCTTTGCTGTCTTTTATGTTTGTCTGAAGTTACTTCAGCCCTACGGCCTTCAGTATGGCTTCTGTTGCTCCCGTATGCTTGTCCACAACCTCTGCAGCAGCCTTGCCACGCTCCTCTATGAGCTTCGGGTCGGCGATGAAGCGGTTCATCATAGCAGCGAAATCGTCGTACGCCGTTATCTCGATGCCACCCTGCGATGCCTTCAGCCATTGCGCTTCCTGGAAGTGTGCGTTGTTTGGACCGAAGAACACCGGCATGCTCCATACTGCCGCTTCCAGCACGTTGTGGATGCCAACACCGAATCCGCCTCCCACGTATGCCACGTCGCCATAGTTGTATACCGATGAGAGAAGGCCGAAACAGTCTATGATCAGACATTCAGCCGTAGCTGCCTCCTCGGGTGTGGTCTGCGTGTAGCGCACGGTCTTGCGGCGCAGCTTTGAGAGAATCTGCTTGAGATGGTCCTCGCTGATGACGTGCGGAGCTATTATCAGACGCCATTCGGGATGCTCATTGAAGTAGCGGATGAAGATATCCTCATCCGGTCCCCATGACGATCCTGCCACGAACACCTTATGTTCCGGTCCGTCTCCGCCGTCTGTCCTGCCCTTGCGGAACGCATCCACGATGGGCAATGGCTTGGCAGCGTCGCGAATCTGGAGTACACGGTCGAAGCGGGTGTCGCCCACCACCTCCGAGGCATCTATGCCAATGGTGCGCAGCAGACGGTCGCTCTCCTCGTTCTGCACGAAGAAGCGCGTCACGCAACTCAGCACCTTGCCGTACTGCTTGCCATACCAACGGAAGAACACCTGGTCCTTGCGGAAGATGCTCGACACGCTGTAGATGGGCACGCCACGATGCTGAAGGATGTGGAAGTAGTTGTACCAGAACTCGTACTTGATAAAGAATGCCATGACAGGACGCACAGCCCTCAGGAACCTACGCGAATTGCGGATGGTGTCGAGGGGCAGATAGCAGACGATGTCGGCTCCCTTATAGTCCTTGCGCACCTCGTAGCCCGAAGGCGAGAAGAAGGTGAGCAGAATCTTGTATTCGGGATGGGTCTGGCGCAGACGCTCCATAAGCGGGCGGCCCTGCTCGAACTCGCCGAGCGAAGCCGCATGAAACCATACATACTTAGCGTCGGGGTCGACCTTCTCGCGGAGCAGCTTTATGGTCTGACGTTCCCCTCGCCACATCTTCTTCACCTTCTCGCTGAAGAGGCTGGCTATGGCGACGCCGGTCAGGTACAAGTAGATGACTATGTTATACATTTCTTTGTTTGGTTGTGGATGGATGTGTGCTTATTCTTACTTAAGCACCTCTACGGCTTTGCGGAGACGAGCGAGCGTCTCTTCCTTGCCGAGGAAGGCTGAGATATCGAACATTCCGGGACCCTTGCCGATTCCGACGAGGGCAAGACGGAAGGCGTTCATAACGTCGCCGAGCTTATATCCCTTCTCTTCCACCCACTTCATCACGATGGGTTCCTGACCTTCTACGGAGAAGTCGTCGATGCCCTCAAGCACCTCTGCCAGTTCGGTCATCACCTTAGCCGAGTCTGCCTTCCAGCGCTTCTTGACTGTCTTCTCGTCATACTCCAGCGGAGCGATGAAGAAGAATGAGCAGAGAGGCCAGAGCTCCTTTACGAAGCTTACGCGGTCCTTCATCATTGACACCACCTTGGTGATGCGCTCCATGCTCTCGTCCACGCCGTTGTTGGCTACGATGGGAGCGAAGAGTCGTGCAATCTCCTCGTTAGACTTGCGGAGGATATACTCATGATTAAACCACATGCCCTTCTGATAGTCAAACTTGGCGCCTGACTTCGAGCACTTGTGTATGTCGAACTGCTCCACAAGCTCGTCCAGCGAGAAGAGCTCCTGCTCCGTACCGGGGTTCCATCCGAGCAGAGCCAGGAAGTTTACGACTGCTTCGGGGAAGTAGCCGCTCTCGCGATAGCCTGAAGAGATGTCGCCGGTCTTCGGGTCGTGCCACTCCAGCGGGAATACGGGGAATCCGAGACGGTCGCCGTCACGCTTCGATAGCTTGCCCTTGCCCTCGGGCTTGAGGAGCAGCGGCAGGTGAGCGAAGGTAGGCATGGTGTCTTCCCAACCGAAGGCACGATAGAGAAGCACGTGCAGTGGGGCTGACGGAAGCCATTCCTCGCCACGGATTACGTGTGTTATCTCCATGAGATGGTCGTCCACGATGTTGGCAAGGTGGTATGTGGGCAGCTCGTCAGCGCTCTTATAGAGCACCTTGTCGTCCAGAATGTCGCTCTTTATCTTGACGTCGCCGCGGATCATATCGTTCACGTGCACCTCTATTCCGGGCTCCACCTTGAAGCGTACCACATACTGTTCGCCGTCGGCGATGCGGCGCTCCACCTCCTCCTTCGGAAGAGTGAGCGAGTTGGTCATCTCCTGACGTGTGCGTGCGTCGTACTGGAAGTTCTGCACAGCGGCACGCTTGGCTTCGAGCTGTTCGGGCGTATCGAAGGCGATGTAAGCCTTGCCGTCAGCAAGGAGCTGGTCAACGTACTTCTTGTATATGGCGCGACGCTCGCTCTGACGGTAAGGTCCGTGATTGCCGCCGAAGCTCACACCCTCGTCAAACTTGATGCCGAGCCAGCGGAACGATTCGATGATATATTCCTCTGCTCCGGGAACGAAGCGGTGAGAGTCGGTGTCCTCAATGCGGAACACCAGGTCTCCGCCGTGCTGGCGGGCGAAAAGATAGTTATACAATGCTGTACGCACACCACCGATGTGCAAAGGTCCTGTAGGACTCGGTGCGAAACGCACCCTTACTTTTCTCTCTGACATAAATGAATATATATATGTTTATGTATCTGTATATCGTTTATTTTTACAAAGGTAGTACAATTTTTCCGATTCTGACATTTTTTTCGTAATATTGCAGTCTAAACATAAGAATATAAGCACAATCGTCCGCTGGCAAAGCCCGCAGGACACCTAAACGACATCCCAAAGACAACACCATTATGGAAAAATTCTATTCAAGCAGAAAGCTTAAGTGGCGCAACTTCCTCAGCCGCACGCTACTCGTGCTAATCACTGTTCTCCTCATCGTATGGGCGCTGCCGCGAAACGAAAGCAAGCAGTTCCGCTACGACATCGGAAAGCCGTGGATGTACGGATCGTTCATCGCCAAGTTCGACTTCCCCATCTACAAGACCGACGAGACCATCAAGGAGCAGGAAGACTCGCTGCTGGAGACCTATCAGCCTTACTACAACTACGACCCGGCGGTGGAGAAAAAGCAGGTCAGCAAGTTCCTGGCGGACTATCAGAACGGCATCCCCGGACTGCCGCACAATTACGTGCGCCTCATAGCAGACCGCCTGCACCGACTATATCAGGCTGGCATCATGGACACGCCCGAATATAACGAGGCTTACCGCGATTCCACTTCGCAGGTGAGACTGGTGAGCGGCAACAGCGCACAGAGCATATCATTGGGCTGCGTCTATTCCACCCTCTCCGCCTACGAGCAGCTCTTCATCGACGAGCAGATAGCCATGCAGCGCCCAATCCTACAGCGATGCAACCTCAACAACTACATCGAACCTAACCTTATCTATGACAAGGGCAAGTCAGAGACCGAGCGCAACGACCTCCTCTCCTCCATACCGCCAGCCAGCGGCATGGTGATGAGCGGACAGAAGGTCATCGACCGTGGCGACATCGTGGACGAATACACGTACCGCGTGCTCAGCTCGTTCGAGCGAGAGATAAAGAGAAGGTCGGCAACGCAGACGCAGATAACCAACACCATCATCGGTCAGGTGATATTCGTGACGCTTATGGTGTTCCTCTTCACAATGTACTTGGGACTCTTCCGCCGCGACTACTTCAACAAGCCGCGATCCATAGCCATGCTCTATACGCTCATAACGCTGTTCCCGGTGGTGGTTTCGCTCATGATGCGCCATAACTTCCTCAGCGTCTACATGCTGCCGTTCGCCATGGTGCCCATTTTCGTGCGAGTGTTTATGGACTCCCGAACGGCGTTTGTATGTCATGTTACGATGATATTGATATGCACCACCGCCGTGCGTTATCAGTACGAATTCATAATCATACAGCTTGTGGCAGGACTCATCGCCATCTATTCGCTGCGTGAGCTGACAAGGCGTGCGCAGGTGTTCAAGACCGCCATCCTCGTGGGAATAGGCAGCACATTTGTTTATTTGGCGCTGCAGCTGATGCAGGACAACGATTTCTCAAGCATGGACCACGACATGTATTACCACTTCGTCGTTAACGCCGTGCTGCTGCTCATCGCTTATCCGATGATGTACATCATAGAGAAGATGTTCGGATTCGTGTCGAGCGTGACGCTTTTCGAACTTTCCAACACCAACCGCGGTCTGCTGCGCGACCTCTCCGAGATAGCCCCCGGCACCTTCCAGCACTCCATCACAGTGGGTAACCTCGCCGCCGAGATTGCCAATAAGATTGGAGCCAACGCCCTGCTCGTACGTACGGGTGCCCTCTATCACGACATTGGCAAGATGAAGAATCCCGTGTTCTTCACCGAGAATCAGGCTGGCGTCAATCCGCACGACACACTCACTTATCAGGAGAGCGCCCGCATCATCATCTCGCACGTCACGGAGGGCGTGAAACTGGCTGAGCGCGAGAACCTGCCGACCATCATCCGCGACTTCATCGTGACGCACCACGGCACGGGCATCACCAAGTTCTTCTATATAAAGTATAAGAACGAGCATCCCGAAGAGGAGGTCGATCCGGCTCCGTTCACCTATCCCGGTCCCAACCCGTTCACCCGCGAACAGGCCATCCTTATGATTGCCGACGGCGTGGAGGCTGCTTCGCGCTCCCTCCCAGAATACACGGAGGAGAGCATCTCCACTCTCGTCAACCGCATGATTGACCAGGACGTGACGGACGGCTACTTCAAGGAATGCCCCATCACCTTCCGCGACCTCGCCATTGCCAAGCTGGTTCTCATAGAACGCCTGAAAGCCATCTACCACACCAGAATCTCTTACCCGGAGATGAAGAAGGCAAGTGAGGAGGAGAAGAACTGAGAGGATGTGTATTCTCAACTCTCAACTTAAAAAAACTGCAATTTATTCCTCCACCGCATTCCCAATTGTCGCCCTCACGCGTTCTGCCGACGTATACATCAATGTGGACTCGTCGGCGTCCTTGGCTCCCATGAAGACGTCGGGATTGGCGAACTGCATGCGGCTGCGGACGGGGGTGCGGGCTGAGAAATGAAATTCGCGCACGCCGGTCTCGTCACGTATCTGACGGATGTTGTTCTCGTTGACACCACAACCGACGAGGATTATGATGCGTCCTGCGGCGAGCATGTTGAGGGTGCGCAGAAGACCGATGCCTTCAAGGGCGGTGGGCTGCTGACCGGAAGTCAGGACACGGTCAACGCCGAGCTGGATGAGCTGTTCGAGAGCGAGATGCGGGTCGCGGCAGCGGTCGAAAGCACGATGGAACGTCACGGACATTCCTTCGGCAGCCTCAACGAGGCGACGGTTGGCGTCCATGTCCAACGTACCGTCCGCGTTCAGACAGCCTATCACCACGCCGTCAACGCCAAGCTCACGGCATACGCGGATGTCCTCCAGCATACGCTCCACCTCAAGCGGCGAATAGAGGAAGTCGCCGCCGCGCGGACGGATGATGACGTGCAGACGGGTGGTGGTGAGCAGACGGCGTGCCACCTTAATCTCTCCGTACGACGGTGTCGTGCCGCCCTCGGGAATGCCCGCACAAAGTTCCACACGGTCAGCGCCGCCTTCCTGCGCTGCCAGACAACTCTCCACGCCATTGGCGCATATCTCAAACTTAAAGTCTTCTCTCATTATTATATAATATAAGGTTGATTGATTTGTTTATCTGATTGGGTCAGCAAATTTACATTAATTTATGTAATATGCCAAGAAGAACCTATGGATTTATAGGTTATGAAAGAGCTAAGAAACAGCGGCTTTTATTGCACAAACCTAATTCTTTGTGCAATAGAAGCCGTTTGTTTTGTTAATAGACTTTAAATTGAAAGTCGCAAACACGGAAAAAGAGAACAATTTGTTTACCTTTGCAACCAATTTATTAAAGGTTATTTAAGATGAACAAATTAAAAGCAGCTTGTTTGACAGCAGCGATTGCGTCAAGCAGCGTCTCGTTTGCAGGAGGATTCCTCACAAACACCAATCAGAATGTAGCGTTCAACCGAATGATGAGCCGTGAGGCTTCTATAGGAATAGACGGCGTTTACTATAACCCCGCCGGCGTAGTGTTCCTCGGTGACGGCCACCACCTCTCCATCAACTGGCAGCTCGCCTATCAGGACCGTACGATAAAGAACGACTACAGTCTGTTCACCAATAACGTCAACAACCCCATCACACCACGCGAATTCAAGGGTGAGGCGTTCGCGCCCGTCATCCCCTCATTCCAATACGCCTACAACAAGGGCCGCTGGTCGTTCCAGGGCAACTTCGCCTTGACCGGTGGCGGCGGCAAGTGTACGTTCGACAACGGTCTGGGATCGTTTGAGCGCATCGTGGCAGAGACAGCCATGGCAGCTTGCGGTCTTGCACGCACCGTTGACGGCGCCCTCGGAAGCGTTCTCAAGCAAGAAAACATGAAAATGTTCTCTTCAGACCAGGCTTTCGGAGCAGGCGGCAAGTACAGCTTTAACAGCTATATGCACGGCCGTCAGTACTACTTCGGTCTTTCGCTCGGCGCCGCTTACAAGGTGTCTGACAACTTCAGCGTCTTCGGAGGCGTTCGCGGCATTTACGCCACAACCAACTATTACGGATACGTGGAGGACATCAAGGTGGGCAACATGCCTCTCTATATGGTGCTCGACCCCACTAAGAAGGACGCTGCCAACATTGAGCTTAGCTGCGACCAGAACGGCATCGGTTTCACTCCGATTATCGGCGTTGACTTCAAGACCGGCAAGTGGAACTTCTCAGCCAAGTACGAATTCAAGACCCGTATGCGTCTGAAGAACAAGTCGGTGAACCTCGTGCCGAGTATCGGTAACCTTCCCGCCAACCTCTCAGCGCAGATGACTCAGATTCTCACTCAGAAAGGTATACCCGCTGAGCAGGCAGAGGCAACAGCAGCTGCAGTACTTGCCAACCAGACTGTGCAGCAGACAATGAAGAATCTGAAGAATCAGTTCGACACCGAGCTGGACGAGGCTATCGGCGAATATGCTGACGGCAAGAAGATTGCCGCTGACATCCCCGCATACCTCAGCGTTGGCGTAGGCTACAGCCCCATCGATCCGCTCCGCATCAACGTAGGCTTCCACTTCTTCGACGACAAGAACGCCAAGGCTTACAACAACCGTCAGGAGAAGCTCGACCACGGCACACTGGAGTATAACGCCGGCGTGGAGTATGACATCAACAAGAAGTTCACGGTCAGCGCCGGATGGCAGAGCACCAACTACGGTCTGCCTGAAGAGGAGGCCACAACATCGAAGGATAAGCGCTTCATGGACGACAAGTCATTCGTGACCAGCTCCAACTCAGTGGGCTTGGGTGGCGTATGGCACTTCAACAAGAAGATGAGCTTCACCGTGGCTTACTTCCACACTTTCTATCAGCACAAGAAGACAACGGAGTCTGTGGAGCTCATCCCGGGCAACGCCATCAACTACTCTGCCGACTACTCGCGTAACAACAACGTCTTCGCAGCTGGTATTGACATCAACTTCTAAAAGAAAATGTCATAAATATAAAAACTCAGTTCACTCAAAAAAATATGGACAGCCCCAATGGCTGCCCATATTTTTTTTGCTTGTTGGCTGAATTGTAAACAGAAATTTATCTGTGAGGTAGCTGTGTTAGGCAGGGCTTTGACAAAAACCTTTATCCACAAGCCTTTTGTTGTCACACCCTACGGGTTCATGATATCGTTTGGCGAATGGGATTTACGAGAGCGTTGCTCTCGACACCCATCCTCCAAACGATATCATGAGTGATGCCGAAGCATCACTGTGCCAACAAAAGGAAAAACAAACAAAACACAAGGTAGCGGATGGCGGGAGCCACCTGTTTGTGTTTTTCTTTGTTTTTTCCGGTTATGGGCGCGTGCTGTGCACAAATAAAAGGCTTTACGTTAGGTTGTAGAGAACTGGTTCTCGTAAGACCTAATGTAAAGCCTTTTATTTAAATCCGATAGGATTTGCGCCCATAAACGGACTGTGGAGTAAGGTTTTTGTCAAAGCCCTGCCTCTTTTTATATATTATAATACCATGTCCATTCCAATCTTCTAATTCTTGCCACGCTTCGTCGCACGCCATACCAACACCCCGATTCCCACTACTGCGCCTAATGTTGCTCCGAGGCTGTTGGCGGCGAAGTCCATCCAGTCTCCGCTGCGTCTGCCACCCGTGCAGTTCGCTTGCAGAATCTCTATCGTTCCACTCATCACCACCGGCGCCAACCATGCGAGGAGGAAGAGCTTCAGGCGGGAGGTTGGGGGCTTGCTTGTCACGCCCTCCTCGATGCTCACCACCTTCTGCGAGAAACGGTGCGGATCGTGGCGGCGGATATACTCCAGCCATATCGTGGCGCATGTGCCGCCATACATCGCTATGTGCACCCACTTATCTATCATCGTGACATCGTCAAGCGGCGTGGAAGGTACGGTTGCGAAGCAGAGTACCCATATTATCAGAATGTAGAAAGAAGAGACGGGGTAGTGTTTTACTAAATGTTTCAGATATTCCATATTTACTTTCGATTTTGATGCAAAAGTAAATAAAATTCATACATTTGCATCGAAAATCAAGTTATTATGTCAGAACAAAGAGTAAATTTTGGAAGTAAGCTGGGCATGGTGCTCGCCACCGCCGGCTCAGCAGTAGGATTGGGTAATGTGTGGCGCTTCCCTTATATGGCAGGTCAGAACGGTGGTGCCACGTTCATCATCATCTATATTGTCTGCGTTCTCCTGCTTGGCTTGCCCTGCATTCTCGGCGAGTTCATAATCGGCAGACACGGTGCTGCCAACACAGCCCGTGCCTATTCGCGCATCTCCGGCGGCAGTCCCTGGCGCTTCGTCGGCTATATGGGCGTGCTCACCGGTTTCCTCATCACGGGTTATTATGCCGTAGTGTCGGGATGGTGCCTCCAGTATATCTTCGCCTCGTTTATGGGCGAACTCAATGGCGACCCTGCATACATATCGCGTTACTTCGCCGACTTCTCCTCCTCCCCGCTGCGTCCCGTCTTGTGGACCGTAGCCATCCTTGCTGCCACCCACTTCATCATTATCCGTGGCGTGCGTCAAGGCATTGAGCGTGCGTCAAAGGCTATGATGCCAACACTCTTCATCCTCCTCCTCATCGTCGTAGTCAGCTCGTGTATGTTGCCCGGTGCGTCCAAAGGCGTTGAGTTTCTTTTCCGTCCCGACTTCTCCAAGATGAACGGCAGCATGCTCCTCGCCGCCATGGGTCAGTCGTTCTATTCGCTGTCCATCGGTATGGGCTGTCTCTGCACCTTCGCTTCTTACTTCTCGCGCCAGACCAATTTAGTGCGCTCCGCTGCCAACATCATCGCCATCGACACCTTCATCGCCATCCTTGCCGGCCTTATGATTTTCCCTGCCGCATTCTCCGTTGGCATCAACCCCGACAGCGGTCCGTCGCTCATCTTCATCACCCTGCCCAACGTTTTCCAGCAGGCATTCGCCTCAATGCCCCTCATCGGCATGCTTGTTGCTGTGCTGTTCTATATACTTTTGTCGCTTGCAGCCCTCACGTCGCTCATCTCCCTGCACGAGGTCAGCACCGCTTTCCTCAGTGAGGAGTTTCGCATGCCTCGTCCCCGCGCCGCCCTCGTCATTACCGTAGTGTGCAGCGTCATCGGCGCCTTCTGCTCCCTCTCCATCGGCGGCAGAGACTGGCTTGTTGTCTGCGGAAAGTCGCTCTTCGATGTCTTCGACTTCGTGACGGGTCAGCTTCTGCTCCCCTTCGGCGGCTTCCTCACCTGCATCTATCTCGGATGGTTTGCGCCAAGAAAGATTGTTCGCGACGAATTTACTAACTGGGGCACCCTCTCCGGACGCTTCTTCAGCCTCTATCTGCTGTTGGTCCGCTTCGTCTGCCCAATATGTATCATGCTAATCTTCCTCAATCAGTTAGGATTAATAGGCTAATATAAAATCATTATGGAAAAGCAATATCCCGACCTTATGTCGGGCAAGAAGATTATGTACGTTCACGGATTTGCCTCTTCGGCACAGTCCGGCACAGTAGAGATGCTCCGCCATCTCATGCCCAACGCCACTGTTGTGGCACGCGACATCCCCATCCATCCCGAGGAGGCGATGGCTATGCTCCGCTCCATGGCGGACGAGGAGCAGCCCGACCTTATCATCGGCACGTCAATGGGCGGTATGTATACCGAACAGCTCCACGGCTTCGACCGCATCCTTGTCAATCCCGCTTTCGAGATGGGCGAGACGATGTCTAAGTTCACCGGCAAGCAGGTCTTCCAGAATCCCCGTCTTGACGGCGTGCAGGAGTTTATGGTCACCAAGGGTCTGATAAAGGAATACACAGAAGCCACCACGCATTGCTTCTCCCCCGAATCGTTGGCTGAACCTGACCGCGTTTACGGTCTTTTCGGCGATGCCGATCCCGTGGTCCACACCTTCGACCTCTTCCGCAGCCATTACCCCAACGCCATCACCTTCCACGGCGAACATCGTCTGACCGACAAGATAGCCATGCACTATCTGCTGCCGCTCATCCGCTACATCGACGACCGCCAGGAGAAACGTGAGCGTCCTGTTGTCTACATCGACATCCAGACTCTTCGCGACAGCTACGGACACGCCACCGCTTCCATGCACAAGGCTTACGAGGCATTGCTCGAACATTACAATGTCTATATCCTCGCCCCGTCGCCTTCCAATTCTCCCGAGCAGATGGTGGCAGACATGGCATGGGTGGAGGAATATCTTAGTGCTCCGGCTTGGGGACACGTACTCTTCACCAATGAACGCCAGCTTATCTATGGCGACTACCTCGTTGCTTCCACACCGCAACCCGAGTTTATGGGCACCACGATAGAGTGGGGCAGCGACGATTTCAAGACATGGGAGGAGATAATCGTCTTCTTCGACCGACTTGGAGGACAATAACCTCCGACCGGCTGCTAACCCCTGAACGTAATTCATTCAGCCATGAACATCCTTAACTTCATAAAGAACTGGACCCTTCCCGTGTCTATCGGCACGGGTATAGGGGTCTATCTCATTTTTGCCCTCATCCCCGCCCTTGACGGATTCGCCACCAAAGCCTCTCCCGTCTTCGCCACGCTCCTCCCCGTGTTTATGTTCTGCGTGCTCTTCGTGACGTTCTGCAAGGTGGACTTCCGCAAGATGCGCCCCGTGGCATGGCATTGGTGGGTGGCTGTCTTTCAGGTGCTCTGCGTGGTGGCAGTGATGGCTGCCATCCTCGCCTTGGGTCTGCATGGTCGCGCTCTGGTCCTTGCCGAGGCATTGCTAACGTGCATCATCAGTCCGTGTGCTTCTGCCGCCCCCGTTGTGACGCAGAAGCTTGGCGGCAACCTTGAGGAGATGACCACGTACACGTTCCTCTCCAACTTCATCACCGCCCTTCTCATCCCCATCTGCTTCCCGATGCTCGACGAGGGAGCCGACATCGGATTCATCACCGCTTTCTCCCTTATATTATATAAGGTGTTCACGGTGCTGGTCATCCCGATGCTCCTTGCCTACATCGTCAAGCATTACATGCACGGTCTGTGCCGTCGCATTGTCTCCGTCAAAGACCTTTCTTATTACCTCTGGGGTTGCTCCCTGCTCATTGTCTCGGGCACCACGATGAAGAACATCCTGCACGCCGACACCTCCGTCTCCTTCCTCCTCCTCATAGCCCTCCTCTCCCTCGTGCTCTGCCTCTTCCAGTTCGGTTGCGGTCGCGCTATTGGCAGACGCTTCGGTGTTACGGTCAATGCTGGTCAGGGATTGGGTCAGAAGAACACTGCCTTCGCCATCTGGATAGCCTGCACTTATCTCTCACCCCTCTCCTCCGTAGGTCCCGGCTGCTACATCCTTTGGCAGAACATCATCAATAGCTGGCAGATATGGCGTGCGGCGAAGCGCCGCACGAATCAGGAGTTAGGAATTAGGAGTTAGGAATTAGGAGTTAGGAGTTGTTTAGTTTTTAATTTTGCACCAAGTCAGATACAAACTTAGGAGGCTATGGCGTCTCGCCGTAGCCACGCAGCCTCCCATAGCAGCCCCCAATCAGCGCCGTGTCCCGCAACCTCCCATAGCTGCCCCCCAGCGCCGTATCTCGCAACCCACCATAGCAGCCCACCAATCAGCGCCGTGTCCCGATGGGACACGTATCTATCAGAAACCCACTGCAAGCTCCGAAGGAGCGCAGCTGTGGGATAAGCATCCCCTCTCCCTCTCTTGGTTCCGCAAAGCGGGACCGACTATCATCCTCAATATCATACAGGATGTGTAAGTCCCCCTCCGGGGAACTATATTTAGGTGGAGGTGTCGCACGTACCCACAGCTGCGCTGCTTCGCAGCTTGCAGTGGGTTTCATGATATAGGTCCCGCTTCGCGGAACTCGCAGCTGTAATACGTAACTTAGTACCATCAGCTCATACTCAATCTGCTCGCGTCCGTGGTTGCGGGGTTACCAATGTCTTGCTGTACGTGGGTGCGAGGCTACCATAAACAATGTTTTGCTGTACGTGGGTGCTTGGCTACGGCGAGACGCCATAGCCTCCTATGTTAGTAACGGCTGCTTGTAGTTGCCAACAATTCGTTAATTCGTTTAATTCGTTGTTGCCGTGTCAAAGCGTGATAATCATTTGCTGTAATAACAATAAACAGCAAGACAAACATAGGAGGCTATGGCGTCTCGCCATAGTCACGCACCCACTAACGATCAGCTATAATGAGCTATATGGTGTTCTGCTATGGGTGGGTGCGTAGCTACGGCGAGACGCCATAGCCTCCTATGTTAGTAACGGCTGCTTGTAAAACTTATGTACTCCCTTGTCTGCTCCGGCATTCCTGGGGATATAAACAAAAAAAACGGATAAGTCATTTGACTTATCCGTTTCGTTGTGGGCGCTGAGGGATTCGAACCCCCGACCCTCTGCTTGTAAGGCAGATGCTCTAAACCAGCTGAGCTAAGCGCCCTTGCTTTATTGCTTTCGTAAAAGCTTTGTTCTTAAAAGCGATTGCAAAGGTAGTGAGTTTTTCTGTAACCTCCAAACTTTTCTGCAACTTTTTTTATCTTTTATCGAAAAAAAGTGATTTTGCCGCTTTCCCCCTCATATAGTCATGCCATATTAGTGGGAAAACGATTGTGAGAGAGATATCCGAAAAATATTATATACTCCCTTTCACTTGAATAATATTATTTAATATATTGATGTTCGATTTTTAACAACCTTACTTTGTTGTTATACATTTGTCAATATCTATAATATATTTCTAACAAAATGTATATTTTATTCTGTGAAATGTTGATATTTTGTTGGTGATATCGTTTAATTTTCCTAAATTTGTCGCCGTGCTTTTAAACATTTCTAACAAAATTCAGTATTTTATGGGAAAAAGATCTTCAACTCTCCACAAGGCTGCAAGTCTGTTGCTCGCTTTGTTAGTGATGCCTGCAGTGCAGTGTCTCGCTCAGTTGAACACACGTAAGCCAGCGTCCAGCGCTTCGGCTCCTAATCGTCAGGCGCCCCTCGTCATCAAGAAGGCTAACGGCACCACGAAGACCGCTTACGGTGTGCTCGGATTCGATCTGACCGACGGCAATATGCTTAACGGACTCGTCAGCTTCCCCTTCACAGAGGGTGCCCGCTTCAGTCTGGTAAAGTATTTTGGCGATGCCAACCATGATGTCACCGCCGGTGCCTACGCTGAGCGCTACTACTATGCAGAGCTTACGCAGACCGACCTTACCACGCAGAAGATGATTCCCGTGGAACTGATTCGTTACGACATCGAGAAGGATGTTACTGAGTCGGTAGGCGAGCTTTCGGGCTACACCAGCCACATCAACGATATGTCGTATGACTATAGCACGAAGACTATGTATGCCATCTCTGTTCTCAACGACGCATACACACAGCTCTTCACCATCGACCTCAACACTGCCGAGAGCAAGCTCGTTGCCGACCTTGACCGTCGCTTCTTCACGCTTGCCTGCACCTATGAAGGACAGCTTTACGGCATCTCTTTCGAGGGAGATTTATGCAAGATTGACAAGACCAATGGCAACGTCACTGTAGTGGGAGCCACCGGATGGCATCCCACATACTATCAGAGTATGGAGTTCGACCATTCTGACGAAACTCTCTACTGGGCTGCCAACCTCATGGGCGGAACCGACTTCGACGACTGCATCGCTACTGTCGATATCAACACAGGTGCTGCACAGAAGGTGGCTGCCGTTGGCAACAGCCCGCAGATTGCCGGTCTCTACGTTCCGTTTGCTGCTTCTGCAAAGGGCACGCCGTCCGCAGTCAGCGACTTCGAGTGTGTTCCAGGTGCGAACGGCGCTACCACCGTCGCGCTCTATTGGATGAACCCCACACAGACCTTCGACGGCAAGGAGCTTTCTTCTCTTACCGACATCAAGGTTTATCGTGACCGCGAACTTATCAAGACCTTCGAGAATCCCGAAATGGGCGAGGAGATGTCTTACACTGACGACCTCGGCGACGTGAAGGGTGGCTATCATTTCTATTCTGTAGTGGCTTCCAACTCTGTAGGCGAGGGTGCCGAGGAGAAGGTACGCATCTTCGTGGGTCGCGACATTCCTGCTGACATCACCACTCTTACTCTCCAGCATGACGGTTATGACAAGGCTGTCATTTCTTGGAATCAGCCCGAGTTAGGTCCTAACGGAGGTTACGTTGACGCTTCTTCTCTTTCTTATAAGGTAGTGCGCAAGCCCGACGGTCGAGTTATCGCCGACGGTCTGAAGCAGACCACCGTATCTGACGAGAACATCTCGCCCGTAGGTCAGTATTCTTATTCTGTTGTGGCTTCCAACGCCGACGGCGAGAGCAATGCTGTGGAGACCGAGACCCGCGTCTTCGGTCCTGCTTACTCAATGCCCGTGACATTCGATTTCACGGCTTTCGATGCTGACAACTCTTGGACAGTTATGGATGCCAATAAGGATGGTTACGCATGGATGTGGACCAAGGTTTCTTCCGGCGACCGTGTCATGGGACACCAGGCTTCCAGCACAGCCGTTTCTGACGACTGGCTCATCAGCTATTACATGCCTTTCGAGAAGGACGCCACATACCGCGCAGAGATGGAGCTTCACGCTTACAGCGCTGACAAGCTCGAGTTTGCTCTCCTTGACGAGATGTATACTGTAAAGCCTGCTCAGGTCCTCGACACCGTTACCGTCAAGGGCAACCGCGACAAGCAGCGTATCGGTGTTGTCTTCAAGGCAGAGTCTGACGGCTACAAGAACCTTGGCATCCACGCTCTCTCTCCGATGCGTGCCGACTGGCTTGAGGTGTTCAATCTTAGTGTGAAGAAGGCAGAGAAGTCTAACCTCGCTGCCGTTTCAATCAGCGGTCCTGAGAAGCCGATGGCAAAGAAGGAAAGCGTCTATACTGTTCGCGTAGAGAACCGTGGTACCGATAAGGCTTACGCTTATCGCGTCACTCTCGTCGACAAGAACGGTGAGGAACTCAATCATAAGGACGTTGCCGTTACTCTTAACAGCGGCGAATACGCAGACGTTGAGGTGGCATGGACACCGCAGGTGGCCGACACCACCGCCATTTGTGGCGTGGTTCGCACATGGCCTGACGACGAGTATGCAGACGACAACACTACAGACTATATGACTGTCATCGTACGCGAGGCATTTGATGGTGACGTTGTAGGTATCGGCCTTGAGTCTTCTTCAACAGCCAGCTCTTCACCGTTCGACCTCTCTAACCAGTATGCAGCAGCCCTCAACATCTATTCTGCTGACGAAATCGGTGAAAATAAGGATATGCTCATCCAGAAGATGGCTTGGCCGTATGACGCCCTTTATCAGTACAGCGACGTGGAGTCAATCCCCGTACGCATCTATCTTGCCAACACCGACCTTACCAACACTAAGGACGGATGGATTCCTGAGGAACAGCTCACTCTCGTTTACGACGGCATCACAAGCATCGCACAGAAGAGCACTGGTGATCTGACCATTGCTCTTGACGAGCCGTTCAAGTATGAGGCTGGCAAGAACCTCGCAGTCCTCACAGCAGTTAACTGCGACACTTATTGTCCTTACGTAAGCTTCAGACAGTACAACAGTCCGCTCGAGGGCAACGCCGCTTATGAGTGGGGCAGCTATTACGCTAAGCAGTGGTTCGACTTCACACAGGTTGGCCATCAGAACTACTACTCACGTACTGCAAGCATCATGATTTACATGACTGATGCCCAGACCGATGGCATTACTTCTGCCAACACTGCAGCCGTTGCCGGCACCGCTTACACCGTATCTGACGTGGCTGGCAGAGTAGTGGCAACTGGCGTCTTCTCAGAGCAGGGCACTGTCAATACAAGTGGTCTCCAGCGCGGCGTCTACGTAGTTAGCTACAAGGTGGACGGCAAGCGTCAGGCTATGAAGATCAGCGTTAATAAGTAAAATGTAGTGTCGGACGGCGTCCGCCGTCCGACACAATATTTGCATTTCTGATGCTCAATACTATGAGTTGAGCGCACGAAGAAATCTTTGGTGCGAAATTCTTGAGTTTTGAGCGTTTTGAGATAACGTACTTATACACAGTGCGTTATACGGTTTTCTAATAAAACGCTATGAAATTCAGCTCTCAAATGAGCCACTTTTTGCTGCAATAGCGCCACTTTTACACTCTAATAGTGCCACTTTTATCATGCAATAGCGCCACTTTTACACTCTAATAGTGGCACTATTGTACTGTAAAAGTGGCGCTATCGTTAAACATTGGTGCTGTTTGCACAGCAGAACACCATGAAAACGGCTTTCTGATTCTCTAGAATTGATTTTTATTTTGTAACATGTTTTTACTCTTTGTACGATATTTGCATTTAAGGTGAATATGTAATCTCACCCGCATTCTTGTGTTTTTACTTGTTTTTTTCGCTTATGGGCGCGTGCTGTGCACAAACAAAAGGCTTTACGTCAGGTTGTCGAGAACTTGTTCTCGTAAGACCTGACGTAAAGCCTTTTGTTTAAACCCGTTTAGGGTTTGCGCCCGTAAGCGGATTGTGGATGAATGTTTTTGTCAAAGCCCTGCCTACGAGATTAAGCAAACCTACTAATTCAAAAACTCCTATTCCGCCAGCGTAAAGTCGAGCTGTTTCTTTTCGAGGTTGGCACTTGCCACCTTGATGCGTATCGCATCACCCAGCTGGTACTTGTGGTGATGGCGACGGCCAACGAGGCAGTAGTTGCGTTCGTCGAAGTCGTAGTAGTCGTCATCGAGGTCGCGCATCGGTACCAGACCCTCGCAGTGGTTCTCGTCAATCTCGCAGTAGATGCCGTACGACTGGATGCCGGAGATGTGAGCGTCGTACACGTTGCCTATGCGCTCCGACATAAACTCCACAGCCTTATACTTTATGGAGTCGCGCTCGGCGTTGGCAGCAATCTGCTCCATCTCGCTCGAGTGCTCGCACAGCTCCTCGTAATGCTCCTTGTTGGCAGAACGTCCGCCCTGCTGATAACGCGTCAGCAGACGGTGAACCATCGTGTCAGGGTAACGGCGGATAGGCGATGTGAAGTGCGTGTAATAGTCGAACGCCAGACCGAAGTGACCCGTGTTATGGATGGAGTATTTGGCCTTCATCATCGCACGCAGCGCCACAGTCTGAATGAGGTTCTGCTCACGCTTGCCCTCACACGCGTCCATAAGAGCGTTCAGCGAACGCGCCATCGCACCCTTCGTGCCGTCCGTCTTCACCTTATATCCGAACTTCACCACAAACTCGCGCAGCGTCTCTAATTTTGTGGGGTCGGGATTGTCATGCACACGATAGGGTAGGGTCTTCGGCTTCTTGCCCTTCGCCACCTTGCCCACGCTCTCCGCCACGGTGCGGTTGGCAAGCAGCATAAACTCCTCGATTAGCTTGTTGGCGTCCTTCGAGCGCTTGAAGTAGCAGCGGATGGGCTTGCCCTTCTCGTCCACGTCGAAGTGAAGCTCCTCGCGGTCGAACCTTACCGAACCGTTCTTGAATCGTGCCGCGCGCAGCTTCTTAGCCAGTCGGTCCAGCGTGATAAGCTGGTCAGCGTTCTCGCCCTTATATCCTCCCTTGGGAGCCTTCGGTGCCGGTTCGCCCGTTCCGTCCACCACGCCGTTGTCCTCCAGCAGCTGCTGCACCTCCTCGTAGGCATAGCGGCGGTCCGACTTGATGACCGTGTGCACGATGCGATAGTCCTTCACCTCCGCGTCGTCGTTGAGAGTGAATATCACGGAGAACGCCAGCTTCTCCTCGTCAGGACGGAGCGAGCAGATGAAGTTGCAGAGACGTTCGGGCAGCATCGGTATGGTACGGTCGACGAGATACACGCTTGTGGCACGCTTCACCGCCTCCTTGTCAATGACCGAGCCCTCCTTAACGTAATGGCTCACGTCGGCGATATGCACGCCCACCTCCCAGAGGCCGTCCTTAAGCTTCTTGATGGACAGCGCGTCGTCGAAGTCCTTGGCATCCTTCGGGTCGATGGTGCACGTGAACGTGTCGCGGAAGTCCTCGCGCTCGGCATAGTCCTCCGGCGTTATCTCTGCTGAAATCTTCTCCGCAGCCTCCTCCACGTTCTTCGGATACTTATACGGCAGACCGTACTGTGCGAGGATGGTGTTCATCTCCACGTCGTTGTCTCCCGACTTGCCCAGCACGTCCGTCACCTCACCGATCATGTTGCGGTGGTCAGCGTCCGGCCATTCCATTATCTTCACCACCACGTTGTCGCCCTCCTTGGCACCCTTCAGCTTGCGTCGCGGAATGATGATGCTGTTGGCGAGTACGTTAGACGGCGAGATGAGCGTCGCGAGGTCGTGGTCGATGGAGATTCTTCCTACGAACGTCTCCTTCGCTCTATGCAGAATCTCGATGACCTGCGCCTCCTTTATATGGTTCTTGCGACGCGCCATGCACGAGAAGCGCACGCGGTCGCCGCTGAGCGCCCACATCGAGTTGCGCTCTGCCACGAAAATCGGCTTGTCGCTGCCGTCCGGCGTAATGGTGTTCTTGCCGTTGGTCTTGCGCAGGAAGACACCCTCCTGCACCTGTCCCTTCTGGTTGAGCTGGTATGAGTTGTCCGACACCTTCGTGATGAAGTCGTCCCATGCCATCTCTTCCATAATGTCAATGGCAAGCATCTTCAGCGGGTGTGTGTCGAGATGCAGACTTCTGAATATCTCCTTAAAGGACATCGTCTTGCCGGGATTCGAGGAGAAGAGCTCCTCCAGCTTCGGTACGAGCTGTTTCTTTGTCAGGCGTTTGCCTCCTTTCTTTCCTTTTCCCATGGTTTTATCTTTTTAGTATATACTATGCAAATAAACAAAAAAGTTTTGAGATATCAATGTCCCAGAGCGCTAAATTTATGTTACAAACGAATTAATCTTCAATAAAATCGTCTATTCGTCCAAATCTTGCTATCTTTGCAAGCGATTATGTACCAATTATCATAATGACTAACAAGATACTTATAACCGGTGCCAGCGGTTTCATTGGCAGTTTTATTGTTGAGGAAGCCCTGAACCGTGATATGGAGGTATGGGCGGCGGTGAGAAAAACCACCTCACGGCGTTACCTCAAGGACAAGCGAATAAATTTCATCGAACTCGACTTCAACTCCAAGGATGAGCTGAAGCGACAACTTGCAGACCATCAGTTTGACTACATAGTGCATGCTGCTGGAGTGACTAAGTGCATAGACAAGGCCGACTTCCGACGCATGAACACCGAGGGAACAAAGCATTTCGTGGATGCCATCATCGAGCTTGGTATGCCCATAAAGCGATTTGTCTTCCTCAGTTCGCTCAGCGTCTACGGAGCCATACACGAACGGCAGCCTTATCAGGACATCACCGAGAACGACTGTCCGCACCCTAACACGGCGTACGGCAAGAGCAAGCTGGAAGCAGAACGCTATCTCGACTCCATCGGCAACGACTTCCCGTACATCATCCTCCGCCCCACGGGAGTGTACGGCCCGCGTGAGAAAGACTATTTCCTCATGGCGGAGAGCATCAAGAAGCACGTCGACTTTGCCGTGGGCTTCCGTCGTCAGGACATCACCTTCGTGTATGTGCTGGACGTGGTGCAGGCAGTGTTTCTCGCCCTCGACCGCGGCATGAGCGGACGCAAGTACTTCCTTTCGGACGGCGACGTCTATCAGTCGACTGAATTCTCCGACCTGCTGAAGAAAGAGATGGGCGTGAAGTGGATGCTCCGCATTGTGGCTCCCGTATGGGTGCTGCGCGTCATCACCTTCTTCGGCGAGCGCATAGCACGCATCACGAAGAAGCCCATAGCACTGAACGACGACAAGTTTAACATACTCCGTCAGCGCAACTGGCGCTGCGACATCGAGCCGACAATGGACGAGCTCGGCTACCATCCCCACTACAAGCTGAAGGACGGCGTGCGTCTGGCGGTGAAGTGGTATAAGGAGAACGGATGGTTGTAAGAGGAGACCATACAGATAACCCAGAGAAAAATAATGAAATTCATAAAACAACTCTTCGCCATCGAGGCGAATCCCAAGCGTGGGCTGATGGCACTTGAGTGGCTGGTGCTGGCATACGCCACTTTCACGCTTCTCATCACCCTCTTCACTTTCACGACACTGCCCAATCCCGAAGCGATGATATGGGGACGCGTGCGTGCCGTGGCCATGACCTTGGCATTGTGGCTTGTCTACAGGCTCGTGCCCTGCCGCCTGACCCGCTGTGTGCGCGTCGTGGCGCAGATGTCGCTCCTTGCATGGTGGTATCCCGACACGTACGAGATCAATCGTATGTTCCCCAACCTGGACCACGTGTTCTGTCATTGTGAGCAGCAGCTCTTCGGATTCCAGCCAGCCATAAGCTTCGTCTCCACATTCTCGTGGCCCGTCTTCTCGGAACTGATGAGCCTTGGCTATACGAGCTATTATCCGATGATAGCCCTTACGACGTTCTTCTATTTCGTCTGCCGTTACAACGAGTTTGAGAGAGCTTCGTTCGTGGTGCTGGCGTCGTTCTTCATCTTCTATGTGGTGTTCATCTTCGTGCCAGTCGCAGGACCTACGTTCTACTATAAGGCAGTGGGCATGGAGAACATCATGTCAGGCGTATTCCCCGCCGTCGGCGACTACTTCAACACTCATCAGGAATGTCTGCCCACACCCGGATATACGCAGGGCTTCTTCTACGACCTTGTGGAGGATGCCAAGGCAGCGGGAGAGCGCCCCACGGCAGCCTTCCCCTCATCACACGTAGGCATCGCCACCGTGTGTATGCTGCTCGCCTGGCACACCCGCAACCGTCGTCTGCTCTACGTCATGGCACCCTTCTACGTGCTGCTCTGCTTCTCCACGGTGTACATCCAGGCACACTACGCCATCGACGCTTTGGCTGGTCTGGTAAGCGGCACACTCCTCTTCGTCGTCCTGATGTGGGCGACAAGAAGGCTGAAGTATTGACAACCATAAAAACGACATAACCCCTAAACCCCTTAATGCTTATGAATCCACAACCTTACAAGACGGACGTAGCCGTCCTCATACTCTTCTTTAACCGCCCTGACCATCTGCGCCGCGTGTTCGACGAGGTGCGCAAGGCGCGTCCCTCAAAGCTGTTCCTCTATCAGGACGGACCGCGTGGCGAACGCGATATGCCGGGCATAGAGGCTTGCCGCCGCGTCGTGGAAGACATCGACTGGCAGTGCGAGGTTCACCGCAAGTATCAGGAGCGCAACTTCGGTTGCGACCCGTCGGAATATATCTCGCAGAAATGGGCTTTCTCCATTGTGGACCGCTGCATCGTCCTCGAGGACGACGACGTGCCTTCGCAGTCGTTCTTCCCCTTCTGCAAGGAGATGCTCGACCGTTATGCCGACGACGAGAGGGTGTGGATGATTGCCGGATTCAATCCCGAGGAGCAGGTGGACAGTCCTTACGACTATCTCTTCACCTCCGTATTCTCCATCTGGGGATGGGCTTCATGGCGCCGCGTCATCGACACATGGGACCCCACGTACGCCTGTCTGGACGACCCCGATGCGAAGCGCCAGCTGGACGCCGTGATGCGCCAGCGCCGCTACTGCCTCGACACGCTTCGTGCCTGCTATGACCATCGTGCGTCGGGCAAGGAGTATTACGAGACCATCTTCTGGACGTCGATGGTGATGAACTCCGGTCTTGCCATCATGCCGACGCGCAACATGATAAACAATCTCGGAGCCACCGACGGTTCCACCCACTATACGGGTTCGCTGCAGACCATGCCGCGCCGCCTCCGCCGACTCTTCACCATGCAGCGCTTCGAGCTGGACGCCCCCGTCCGCCATCCGCGCTACGTCATAGAGGATGTCGACTTCAAGGAGCAGGTCTATCGCACCTACGCCTACGGTCATCCGCTCATCAAGGCAGGACGCTCAATGGAAGAGTTGTGGCTCAACATCCGCTACGGCAATTTCGGCTATATCTTCAAGGCTGTGTCGCGAAGAATAAGGAAAATCTTCGGTCGCGACCGCCACTGGTAATCAATAGTTTTTATGAAACATAATATGTCGCTCTCCGTAGTGATGTGCACATACAACGGTGCATCACGCCATCTTGCAGAACAGCTCGACTCCATCTTCTCGCAGACGCTGCTCCCTGCCGAACTCATCGTTCAGGACGACGGGTCGACGGACAACACCATGGACCTCCTCCACGACTATGCAGCCAAGGCGCCCGAAGGAATGGAGATGCGGATATTCCGCAACGAGAAGCAGATGGGCATCAACGCCAACTTCTTCTCTGCCATGCGCCGTGCCAAGGGCGACCTCATAGCCGTCAGCGACCAGGACGACATCTGGATGCCGACAAAATTAGAGGAGCAGGTGGCAGCGATGGCTGATCCGCACATGATGATGTGCGTATGCCGGTCCGTGCCCTTCTCGGAGAGCGGAGCCGAGGTGCGCTACGATCCGCGCCGCCCCAACTGCAATCTCATCCGCCTCTTCTATGCTTCGATGATGGGACATTGCCAGATGCTGCGCCGCACGCTGCTCGACTATATTCCCTCCGAAACAGAACATCCCGACATCTATCGCCGCACGTGCTACGACGTGATGACAGCCACGGCAGCGGCTGCCCTTGACGCCATCTGCCTTATCGACCGTGTGCTTGTGCGCCAGCGCCGTTATGCTGAGACTGCCACGTATGTGGGAGTGGACGCCCATCGTGTCCGCCAGGCAGACAACGCCCTCTATATGGTGTGGTACGGTATGTGTCATTGGCATAAGGTGAAGCCGTGGATGCGCCAGCACTTCGCCGCCCGCCTGACGTTCATAGAGTGGGTGTGGCGACATGAGAAGGCTGGCACGCTGGACGTTCGTGACGGCGTCACCACCAACAACCCCATCTATGCCGACGCGCTGAAGCTCCTGCATGCCGAGTGTGGCACGTCGCCCTTCTCCCTCCTCTCCCTTATGCGAATGTACGTAAAGTATCGTCACGTCCTCTTCTATACTTATGAGAAAGACCCCGTGGCGCTCCTGCGTGCCCTCCTCCATCCCTTCATGCAGGTGTATAACTACAGGTATCTAGTCCCCAAAAAATAATAAGTACAAAATAATAAGTAATAAGTAAAAAATAATAAATACTAAATAATAACTGATGCACGTCTACTTCTACCACACGCAGAACATCCAGTATTGTCTTGACAGAATGAAGGACGGCGAGTTTCCCTCGCACTTCCTCTATGGCGCATGCCACCTCAAAGACAACGGCATCGGCGTTGTCTGGCATCGTTCGCCGAAGAAGACGCTCTCCCGTATAGCCACCGCCATTAGTACGGCATGGCGTGTGCTCACCTGCCGTGAGAAGTATGACGCCGTGTATGCCACGCATTACAAGGGGCTGGAACTGGTGGTGCTCCTCCGTGCTCTCCGTCTCTTCCGCAAGCCCATCATCGTATGGCATCACCAGCCCATTGTCACCTCTAAGAGCCGGTTGCGCGAGCTGGGAGGACGACTCTTCTATCGTGGTTTCGACCGCATGATTTTCTTTTCGCAGAAGCTCGTTGACGATTCTCTTAAGTCGCGCAAGGCAGACCCGCGCCGCATGGTTGTGGGACATTGGGGTGCCGACCTCGACTTCTACGACCGCATCTCGCGTTCGGTGGCTGAGGCTCGCCAAGCGTCTGCTCATGAGGGTGGGGCAGAGGCTCCCGTCTTCATTGCCACGGGTAAGGAACAGCGCGACCAGCCCACGCTCATCGAGGCGTTCCGCAATACTCCTCACCACCTTATATTATATATAGGCATCAATGCCGACCCCTCCATCCCCAATCCCAACCTTGACGCCGTGCGCCACTGCCATCCCTCCGCCAACGTGAAGGTGGTGGAGATATGTGGCTTGTTGCCTTACGAGATAGCGTGCGAGGTGGCAAAGGCATCGTGCGTGGTGATTTGCTGCAAGGAGACCCGTTACACCGCCGGCTTGACCACAGTGGTGGAGGCATTGGCATTGGGATTGCCCATCATCTGCAGCCGCAACCCCCAAATCCCGGTAGACTTCTCCCGCGACGGCTGCGGCATCTCCGTTCCCTACGGCGACGTGGAAGGCTGGCAACGCGCCGTCGACTACATCGCCACGCATCCAGAGGAGGCGCGTCGCATGGGAGAGAAAGGCAGACAAATAGCCGAGCGGACGTTTAATGATAAGCGCTGCGCAAGGGAGATTGCAGAAGTTATAAAGAGTGTGACGCATAAGTAGCCAAGGCAAACCTAGGAGGCTATGGCGTCTCGCCGTAGCCCCGCACCCCCGTACAGCAAGTCATTGGTAGCCTCGCACCCACGGACGCGAGCAGATTGAGTATGAGCTGCGGGTTCCGCTGGGCGGGACCTGTATCATGAAACCCACTGCAAGATGCGAAGCAGCGCAGCTGTGGGTAAATATGCCCCTCCCAAAATGAGTTCCCCGAAGGGGGACTTACACATCCTGTCTGATATTGAGGATGATAGTCGGTCCCGCTTTGCGGAACCAGGAGAGGGAGAGGTGATGCTTATCCCACAGCTGCGCTCCTTCGGAGCTTGCAGTGGGTTTCTGATGGATACGTGTCCCCTCGGGACACGGCGCTGATTGGTGTTCTGCTATGGTAGGCTGCGGGACACGGCGCTAATTGGTGTTCTGTTATAGTAGGTTGCGTGGCTACGGCGAGGACGCCATAGCCTCCTAAGTTTGTATCAGCCTTGGTGCAGTGATTTCCCTCCTGATGGAGCTGTTGTATCGAATTTTATGCTTACCTTTGCCAAATATTTCTTTATCAATACTGAATCTTCTGAGATATGCAAGCATGGGATGTCTATACCCCGCTTTTATATAAATGTATAAGTCTACTAAATCAAAGTACCTAATAATATAATGAACAAGATAATGAATAATAGAATGAAGCGTTGGTTAGGAGCTTCTGTTCTCTGCCTTGTCATTGGCAGCGGACAGAACGTCGTGGCACAGCAGGTGATTTTTCCGCAGGAAGTGCAAGCCGACAAAGCACAGTTGGTAAGCCGCTCTAAGGAGTGGACACTGAAGAACGCGTTGCTGACAGCCAAGTTTGCCAAAGTTAAGGGCAAGCTGATCTTTAATGGCTGCGAAGAGATGAACCTTAAACCAGGCACCGAACTGTTTAAAGTGGTATTGGGTGACGGCAGCACCTTCACATCCTCAGAGATGGAGCTGGTAAGCGTCGGCACCGAAAATCTTGTCGGCGACAAAAATGCCGTGAAGGGGTCGGACCGCTTTAACGGTAAAGCGCTCAAAGCCGTGTTTAAGAAGGGTGATCTCAATATCGTCTGGCATGCTGTGCTGCGTGACGGAAGCCACTATCTGCGCACCACCCTTGACGTGTCTGCCGACAAAGATATTGCCATGCAGTCCATAACACCTATGATCTACAATGTGGACGGGTATAAGGCACAGAGCGTGCCGGAGGTAGTTGGTAATACACGCGGCGCGCTTATTGCCAGCAATAAGATATTTGCAGGTCTTGAAACTCCTATGGGCGTAAACTCCGTTGAGGTGGAAGACACTATGTCTGCTACAGCCGATGTGCCTATTCAGGGTTATTGGCGCCGCAACACTACGCTTAAGAAGAGTCAGCCGTGGGAGGTCAGCTCCGTTGTAGGATTGGTGGCTCCCGGTCAGGCACGTCGTTCGTTTCTGGCTTATAGCGAGCGCGAACGTGCAGTGCCTTGGCGTGCGTTCCCCCTATACAATTCGTGGTACGAGCTAAACATCGACCGCAACAATGCCGTAGGTAATAACGGCGTGTATGATGCTTCCGACCTCAAGAACACAAAGGGCGACTACTCGGAGAACATGACATCCACACAGTGCGCAGACGTGGTGAAGCACTGGAAGGACAAGTTCTATGATGTGTATGGCAAGGCCCCCTATGCTTTCGTCTTTGACGATGGTTGGGATGCTTACGGCACATGGACTTTCAATCCGAACTTCCCCAATGGCTTCGCTGATGAAGACCGTCTGGCTAAGAGCATGGGTGTGGGCATCGGTGCATGGTTAGGTCCGGTAGGCGGTTACGGCGGTAGCGGCACTTATCGTCGCAAGTATTGGGAAAACCGTGGCGGTATGCAGTTGAGCAATGAGGCATATTACAACTACTTCATCGACTGCTGCAACAACATGATTAGCAATTACGATTTCCGCTTCTTCAAGTTTGACGGCATCAGCGCACAAGGTACAGCCTTCGGACCTGATGAGGGTGACACCGGCATTGAGAATGCTGAAGGAATCATCAGCATAGAACGTGCCGTGCGCAAGACACGTCCCGACATCTTCTTTAACACTACCGTGGGTACATGGGCTTCGCCCTTCTGGTTCCATTATAGCGATGCGATATGGCGACAGGATGCCGACTGCTCGTATATCGGCAATACGGGAACAGACCGTGAACAGTGGATAACTTATCGTGACCACATGGTTTATAAGATCTTCACGCAAGGTTCGCCGCTCTGTCCTATCAACACTTTGATGACGCACGGACTAATCCTTAGCGAGAAAGGCAAGCCTTACACTCCGAGCGACTATAGCTATGACGGTGTGTTGCGTGAGATGCGTTGTGCCTTTGGCTGTGGCTCGGGTATGGTGGAGCTATACACCGACTATAAGTTGATGGACCAGATTGAGGACAACGAGGGCAAGGCTGGCGCTCTGTGGAAGGACTTGGCGGAATGTATGGATTGGCAACAGCGTAATGCCGATGTGCTGCCAGATATTCACTGGGTGGGTGGCAACCCATGGGACGGCACTCAGGTGAATGTCTACGGTTGGGCTGCTTGGAACGGCAAGAAGGCAACTCTCACCCTTCGCAATCCCGATGTGAAGGAACGTCAGTTCACCACTACGCTCCGTGAAATGCTCGACATCCCTGCATACATTCAGACCACCATCACGCTCCGCAGCTCGTTTGCAGACCAGAAGGTGGCGGTAGAAGGAGGACTGAAGGGTATTGAGGTGAATAAGCCCATCAATATCGATGACCAGCTTACCCTAAGCTTCCCCGCCTCCACAGTCTTTGTGTTTGAGGGCACAGACAATGGCAACTTCAACTTTGCTGCCGTGCATTAGGAAGAATTTATACAGCAGCAAAAGCAAACATAGGAGGCTATGGCGTCTCGCCGTAGCCCCGCACCCACATACAGCATTATGGTAGCCCACCCCACGTACAGCAATATATTTTGTTATGGTAGGCTGCGTGGCTACGGCGGGACGCCATAGCCTCCTAAGTTTGTGTTGCAGCTTATTGTTATACAAACAACAAAGGATATAATCACCCACGGACGCGAGCAGATTGAGTATGAGCTGATGGTACTAAGTTACGTATTACAGCTGCGGGTTCCGCTGGGCGGGACCTATATCATGAAACCCACTGCAAGCTGCGAAGCAGCGCAGCTGTGGGTAAATATGCCCCTCCCAAAATGAGTTCCCCGAAGGGGGACTTACACATCCCGTCTGATATTGAGGATGATAGTCGGTCCCGCTTTGCGGAACCAGAAGAGGGAGAGGTGATGCTTATCCCACAGCTGCGCTCCTTCGGAGCTTGCAGTGGGTTTCTGATGGATACGTGTCCCCTCGGGACACGGCGCTGATTGGTGTTTTGTTATAGTAGGCTGCGTGGCTACGGCGAGACGCCATAGCCTCCTAAGTTTGTATCTGCCTTGGTGTAGACGAAGCCGAGAACAATTCCTAATTCAAAATTCGGCACGCAGTGGTGCTAATGTTAATAATGTTAATAAAGTTAAATTTATTGCGTGCGTTTGTTTTTGTTACGCGCTTTTTGATTAATTTTGCAAAAGAAAAACGATATAATATAAAAACCTAAGAAGCTGAACGATACTTTTTCAAACTTTTTTTTAAGAACTACTAAGGTAAAAATTAGTGGTATAGACTGGATGTGCATCGGGAAGCCTCTGCTATATTTTCACAACATAGAATAATCTTGTATGAGATATGTGTCGAGCATCTAACCGTGCAAGACAAAACTCAACAAAACTGAATATCTATAACTTAAAACAAATCAAGAATGGCGAATTTTACTCGCAAGACCCTTACGCTCGCAGCAGGACTGATGCTCAGCGTAATGTCGTCAAACGCGCAGCAGCTGCGCGAGGGTTACATCGATGCCGGTAAGGACACCGGTAGTGAAAAGTTCCAGTTTGCACTTCAGAACTGGCAGAACAACCATCGTTTGTCTAAGGATGACAATTTCTACATCTCACGTGTTAAGCCGCATGTTCGTTTCCGTAACGCCGCCACACAGGTACGCGACCTTACTGCTGAGAACGACAAGAAGCTTATCGCTTGGATTCCTGTAAGCGATCCTGCTTTCAACGCACTTCCTAACGGCGTTTTCGACTCAGAGGTGTTCTCAATGTGGTCGTACGTAACACACTACGGTGACTGGACAGCTTCATTGGGACGCATCCCCGCAGCTTTCCTTGACGCAGCACACAAGAACGGTGTGGGCGTATCGGGTGTGGCTTCCATTCCTAACGCAGGTCTTGGTGGCGACTGGCTGAAGATGATCACAGCTATGGGATCTGCTGACGCGGAACTCGCTGCCAAGTTCTTCCGCTACTATGGTATCAACGGTATGGGCTACAACTCAGAGTTCTATGACCGTGAGGGTGTTGTTGAGGATCTCCGCGACTTCCATGCTAACCTTGTAAAGGCTGCCGAGAAGAACGACCCGCTCTTCGAGAATTTCTGGTATGACGGCACCAACGACGGTGGTGGTATCTCATTCGACCAGGGTCTTGGTACGCACAATGAGGAGACATTCGGTGACGGTGAGAACCGCCGTACATCACTCTTCTTCAACTATAAATGGAACCGTACATATCTTATGGATAAGTCGGTGACAAAGGCTGAGGAAATGGGTCGTGATCCGCTCGACCTCTACTGCGGTGTAAACATGCAGGGCGGTGAGCCGCGAGGCACTTGCTGGTCATACCTTCCTTCACGTCGTCTCTCTATCGGTCTCTGGGGTGCTCACTCCAACAATATGTTCTGGGAGAGCCGTGGTGAGAAGGGCTCTAACCCCGACGTTAAGCAGAACACATACCTCCAGCGTATCGAGCGCTACTTCACCGGCGGTACCCGCAACCCGGCTAACTGTCCGTCTATCGTAGACCGTCACGCTTGCAACGCTGACAACTTCGCTTGGCACGGTATGTCTACGTTCATGACAGCACGTTCAGCCCTCAGCTGGAACCTCTCTGAGGAGCCGTTCATCACATACTTCAACCTCGGTAACGGTAAGTACTTCAACCTCGAGGGTAAGCGTCAGAACAACAACTCTTGGTATAACGTAGGTATGCAGGACTACCTCCCGACATGGCGCTGGTGGTTCGCAAGCAAGCTGCTCGGCAACAAGGCTACTGACGTTCCTGAGAACGGACTTGACGCTAACTTTACATGGGACGACGCTTACTTCGGTGGCTCTACCATCCGTCTTACCGGTTCTACAGCTGACGAGTATCTCCACCTCTTCAAGACAGAGTATGCTCTCAAGGCTGGTGACGTCATCACATTCAAGTATAAGCTCGCAGGTGGTACTTCAGACATCGACCTCTTGCTCTCTGCAAAGGGCAGCGAGACATCTGCAACAGCATACAACGTCCTCAAGACTTCTCAGAAGGCAGACGACGAGGAGTGGATTGAGAAGAAGTTTGTCGTTGGCACTGACTTCGACAGCAAGGACCTCGCTCTCGTAGCTCTCCACTTCAAGAACGCCAAGAACCTGAGCCTTCTCCTCGGTGAGTTCTCTATCGTTCGTGGCACTTCAGCTGCTCCTGCTGCTCCTGTCATCACAAGCAGCGATATGCTCTATAACAGCTATGCCGGTATGGATGCCAAGCTCATCTGGAACATGGAGAACAACAAGGCAGTGGACGAGCCTTGCTACAACATCGACGTAAAGACCTCTTACTTCAAGCTCTATGCTCAGGAAGAGGGTCAGGAGCCGGTTCTCTGCGGAACAACAACTTCATGGGCTGGTATGTTCTTCTCTATCCCAGTAACAAACAAGGCTGCTAAGGTTCGCCTCGGTGTTTCTGCCGTAGCCCTTGACCAGAAGTCAGAGTCGCAGATTGCTTGGACAGAGTATAACACTCCGACTTCATACACACTCAGCGACGACATACAGATTGACAAGACCACTATCAAGCCGGGTGAGAAGTTCACTATGGGCTATGTGGATCCTGAGCACAAGGACGCTGCATGGGAGCTCCTTGACGAGGAAGGCAACTCAGTATACTCTGGCAACGGCAAGACCGTTACTGTGGAGAACGGCCTTGAGAATATCGGTTCTTACACACTGAAGCTCACTGGCGACGTAAGTGGTATTGAGAAGGTACGCGAGTATCCGGGATATGTTCAGATTACAGACAAGAGCGTAGGTGCTCTGCCTGAAATCTATACTCTCACAGCTAACGACAGCGAGGAGCCTATCTCTATCAAGGTTGGCGATCAGGTGACAATGAAGTACACCGCTCGCGAGGCTAACGGTGCAAGTTCACAGGGTGTTGACCTCCAGGAGTATCGTTACGGTGCCAAGTGTTCTGACCTCGGAATCACAGGCGCTAAGTCGTTCTCTGTATCTTACTGGCTGAAGATCAACGAGCTTGCAGAGGGTGATACACAGCTCTTCTCTGTAGCAAACAAGACTGATGCATGGCCTAAGACTGACTGGGGTTGGATTTGGGTAAACATCAACCAGGAGGGTGTTGTCAACTCATACACATGGCGTGGTGCTGACAAAACCAGCAACAACGAGATCCAGTATAATTATGGTAACACCAAACTGCCGGTAGGTACATGGGTACACATTACTCACGTATTCGACTACAATGCAGAAGGTGGTCTTCGCGGTGACTTCTACGTTAATGGCAAGAAGCAGGAGATTGTTTCTTGGAAGCGTACTAACACTGGTGACAAGACAGGCGACCCGGGCTACCAGGAGAATCCTTACAACATCACAGATATGCAGGTACTTGCTGTAGGTGGTGACGCTGCATTCCGTAGCGGTATCAAGGGTGCTATTGACAACCTCCAGATTTGGGATCACGCTCTTACAGCTGATGAGGTACAGACCACTATGGGTACTATCGACTCTAACAATGTTCCTGCAGGCATCATCGCATTCTGGGACAACGAGAAGGCTGCCAACGACGACTTCACATTCGCTTCTGTAGGTCAGAAGAAGGGTGTTCAGGCTGGTCTCCACGCTTACACTCCGACAGGTGACGAGGGTCAGGGCGAGTTCGTATGGGTTGCTCCTAAGTACACCTCAGGCTGTCCGTTCATCACTGGTACAGCTTACCAGGTGGAGACAGTTCCGACATGGAGTGCTCCTAAGGCTGACATCATCTCTCAGTCAGGTAACGACACAGAGGGTAAGGCAGTTCTTTCTTACGAGAAGGAAGGCGTTCGCAACGTAACTCTGACACTTTCTAACTCACTCGGTAAGGACCAGCGCGTATTCTCTGCCATCACAATCGGCAGCGGCACTGGCATCGACCAGCTCGGCAACGGAGAGCTGAAGGCTTACACAGTAGGCGAGGACGTTATCGTAGAGTTTGCTGAGGCAGGCAACTATGACGTTCAGATTGTTAACGTGGCTGGACAGGCTCAGGCTCGCAAGGCTGCTGCAATCGCAGCTGGCGGCAACATGCAGGTTCGCCTCGCTAATGCAGGTGCTTACATCCTCACCGTCAAGAAGGACGGCAAGGTGGTTCGCACTATGAAGCTTATCAGAAAGTAATATAGGCATCACTATTGACAATTTGTCATATAAATGCAGAATGAGGTACGCCAGCCGGCTCTCTGCAGCCGGCATGGCTTACCGCATTCTGCTTTCCATCAACTACTCAGAAATCATCTAACTATTTTTTTTATCTAAAACCTCTATCTGTATTATTTATGACGAATAAGAGAAATTTGCTCCTTGCGTCAGCAATGCTCTGTGTAGCCATGGGTTATGCCCAGCGTACACCGACTCATCCGCTCGATATCAAGGACACCAACTTCAGCGACATTCTCGCTAACTTGGAGACTTGGGAACCGGGCAATCAGCCCATAGGTGTAAGCCGTATCGACGACGAGTTCTATATCTCTCGTGTACGTCCTTTGAAGCGCATCACCGACAACGTTTATCAGGCCAACAACGTGGCAGACCCGAAGCGTAAGTTCTGTCTCTGGACTCCGCTGGACGATCCTACCTCTTCTTGGAAGGCTCTTCCCCGCTACTGCTTCGAAGGTGACAACTTCTCAATGTGGTCTTACCTCGACATCCACGGCAACTGGACAGCTCCTTGGTTCCGCGTGACTGCAGGTCTGTCTGACGTTGCTCACAAGAACGGTGTAAAGGTGGGTTGTGTGCTCTCAATTCCTTGGGCAGCTTCCGTTTATCTTGACGGTGGCAACATCTATTCAAAGATTTTCACTAAGCTGACAGAGCGTGACGATAATGACAACTTCAAGAACGTTGACCGTTTCGTTCGTCTGCTCAAGTACTACGGCATTGACGGCATTGGCGTAAACTCAGAGTTCGGTTCTGACTACGACACAATGTCAGAGTTCCAGGAGTTCATCGCTGAATGTCACAAGAAGGCAGAGGAAATAGGCTGGGCATTCCAGCTTCACTGGTATGACGGTACCAACGACAACGGTGCTATCACCTTCGACCAGGGTCTTGGCAGTCACAACAAGGGAATGTTCGGTGCTGCCGGTCATGTGGTTACTGACATGATGTTCTCTAACTACAACACCGGCAAGGGTACGCTTCAGAACTCTGCCGCTTATGCTGAGTCGATGGGTCGCGACCCGTACGACTACTATAAGGGCTTCGACATCCAGGGCCGCGACCTTTCAAACTTCTACAACGCCGACTGGCGTAACCTCGAGGGCGTAAAGGCATCCATCGGTTTCTGGGGCGCTCACTCACAGGGCCTTATCCATCAGAGTGCTACCGACTACGGTACATCTGACGTAGCCATCCAGAAGGCATACCTCGAGAAGCAGGAACTTATCTTCTCAGGTGCTAACCGCAACCCGGCTAACGTACCCGCAGTAAACGGTACTACAACACTTGCAAACGCAAGCCTGAAGAACAACTTCCATGGTGTGGCTCGCTTCAATACAGCCAAGTCTACCATCCAGGCAGTTCCGTTCGTATCACGCTTCAACCTCGGTAACGGTCTGAAGTTCCGCAGCGAGGGTAAGGTGACATTCGACCACAAGTGGCATAACCTCAACACACAGGACATTCTTCCTACATGGCGTTGGTGGGTGGTAAATGCAGCTGAGCAGGCTCCTACATCAGGTCTCGTTAACGCAGAGCTTACATGGGACGACGCTTACTGGGGTGGCTCTTGCCTCCGTCTGAGCGGCGCTACAGATCTTTCACGTGTAAAGCTCTATCGCACATCTCTCACAGTAGAGCCTACATACAACATCTCTGTAACATACAAGATGAATAACGAACTTGACACACACGCCAAGCTCTTCGTTGCTCTCAAGGACAATGTTACATCATATAAGGAAATAGACATCCCTGCAGCTGAGAAGTTCGGCGAGTGGACAACATTCACCACAACTCTCGACAAGCTCGGTATCAAGTCAGGCGACAACATCGCCCTCATTGGTATCACAACCGAGAATACAGCTGCTGACTACTCGATGCTCGTTGGCGAGCTCGCAGTCCGCAACCCGCAGCAGAACTTCGCTCCGGTAGCTCCTGAGGTTAAGGAGGTGGAGGTTCTTCGTGGTAAGGGTAGCACTGTTGACTTCAAGATGCGTTATGCAGCCAAGGAGGAGACAGGCGGCGTTAAGACTTACAACGACGAGGTTGACACATGGTACTACGAAATCTGGATGCAGCAGAAGGATCAGGAGGCTCAGTATCTCACAGCCACCACATCATGGGCTGCCTACGTGATTGACGCTCCTATCAAGAGCGGTTTCGAGGGTCGCGAGTGCCGCTTCGGTGTACGTGCCGTTTCGCCGGACGGAATCAAGAAGAGCGACATCTCTTGGAGCGACTACAAGGAGATAGCATACGACACTCCGTCAAGCGAGGTGGTTCTCGACCGTCAGGTTGTAAAGCCGGGTGAGACATTCACCGTAGGTCTGGAGGACGCAATGGCAGATCCCGCACAGTCTTGGAAGGTTACAAACGCTGAGACTGCCAAGGTGGTTAAGACTGCTGAGAACGTTAAGTCGTTCGAGCTTGCCATCGACGAACTTGGCGTATACGACGTTACAATCGTTGACTCAAAGGGCGTAGAGCAGGTACTCCGTGGTAAGATTCACGTATCTCCCGAGGAGACTGGTGCTGTTCCCGTTGTCAACACTGTAAGCGTCGACAAGACCAAGGCTGAGACCTCTGAGGCTCTCAATATCTCTTACACATCTCGCGACGGCGAGGGTAAGGTGTCACGCGGTGTTCAGGTGAAGGACCCCAACATGCTCATGATTCCTGGCGAAATCCAGCAGGGCATGTCTTATTCATACGCTCTTTGGGTGAAGGTGGACAACTATGCACACGACAAGCAGGGTACAAACCTCATCAACAAGAACACTGTTGCCGACAAGTGGCCCCACAATAACTGGGGTGACCTCTGGGTACAGGTTCGTCCGGCTATCCCCGCTGGTCAGAACGAGTGCCGTCAGGATCACGCAGCCAACGAGGTTTCGTTCAACACAATGGGTTGGACAGGTCACGATAGCCCGAGAGAGTCGATGATGACCACAGGCTACAGCCTCAATCCTGGCGTTTGGAACCACATCTGCGTTACTCAGGGTGCTGACTGCCAGCAGAAGATCTACTTCAACGGCAAGTGCGTAGCTGGTCCTAACAACTTCGCAAACTCAACACGCCGTGAGGACAATCCTGACAGCCGTATCGACAGATGGACCACTGCAAACATCTTCATCGGTGGCGGTGGCGTTTACAAGGCAGGTCTTAACGCAACCATCGACGAGGTTCAGGTTTGGAACAAGCCTCTTACTGACGACGAGGTGAAGGCAGCCATGAAGGGATTCGCTGACGGCTCAGTGCCCGAGGGTCTCCAGGGCTACTACACCTTCGAGGATTACAATAAGGCAGACTCTACATTCGCTAACCACGGTCACGCAGGTGCTGAGTATGTTGCCAAGATGGTGTTCATGGACGGCAGTGGCGGTGAGAACACAGCCAGCGCTGCTTATAAGAAGGTGGCTTCTGACAACAACCTCACCGGTTATCCAGGCATCCCGGGTACACTCGAGGTTAAGACAGACCGCAAGTGGCTCCTCGCAGGTGCACGTATCTCTTCTGAGACAGACAAGGCTGCTGTCATCACTTACGCTCGTGAGGGATCTTACGAGGCAGGCGTACAGCTCACCAACTTCTGGGGCGAGTCATCTAAGATGGTTGACGACGCAATCGAGATTACTGAGCCTACAGCTATCAACGGTGTAGACCGCGACGCTCAGTTCTCAGTTTATCCGAATCCGTTCGTAGAGAGCGTTAACTTCCGCTTCGCAGAGGGTGGTGCTTACACCATCAACATCGTAAGCGCAAGCGGCGCACTCCTCCAGACCAACTCATTCAACGCTGGCGCTGGTGAGGCTGTCAACGTGGCAGTAACAGGTGGTAAGGGCCTCTACGTAGTTCAGGTAATGAAGGACGGCAAGCTCTACAAGGCCGTAAACGTGGTTAAGAAGTAAGCCGCAGACTCAGGCTATTTCTTTAATGTATACCACTAAGAAAGAATAAATAATCAACAACGAAAAGGCGAGTCGGTAGTTCAGTAAAATTTTTCTTTTTATTTGAGCCGCCGACTCGCATTATAGAAAACAGCTATAACTTTTCCATTTTAAATCAAATCAAAACAATGAACAACAATTCCAACGAAAAAGGACAGATGTTCTTGAAGGCTGCTTTCGCCGCCCTGCTCGCAGCAGGTGTGCCGGCTCAGTATGCTTCTGCTGCAGGAACAACCGCTCCCAACGCTTTGATTCAGGCAAATGAGAATCTGGTGCAGGGTTGCGTTACTGACGCTACTGGCGAACCCCTCATTGGCGTTAGCGTAGTTGTAAAGGGTGCCACTGGTCTCGGTGTCGTTACCGATATCGACGGTAACTACAAGATCAATGTAAAGGACAAGAACGCAACACTCGTATTCTCTTACATCGGCTATACTGCACAGGAGGTTAAGATCGCTGGTCGTACTAACGTAGACGTTAAGATGGCTGACGAAAGCTCAGTGCTTAAGGAGGTCGTTGTTACCGCCATGGGTATTAAGCGTAAGGAAACCTCTCTTACATATTCAACACAGCAGGTTAAGGCTTCTGACCTCAACCGCGTACAGGACCCCAACGTTGCCAACTCTCTCGAGGGTAAGGTATCAGGTGTGACCATCACTCCGTCTGCCGGTGGTGCCGGTGGTGCTTCCAAGATCCTCCTCCGTGGTAACAAGTCAATCATGGGTAAGAGTACTCCGCTTATCGTAGTTGACGGTGTGCCTATGAGCAACAACACACGTGGTGAGGTAGGTAGCGGCTCAATGCTCGCAGTAGGTGCTTCTGAGGGTGGCGACGCTCTCTCAATGATCAACCCTGACGACATCGAGTCAATCAACGTCCTCAAGGGTGCCAACGCTGCTGCCCTCTACGGTTCAGAGGCTGCCAACGGTGTGCTCATGATCACCACAAAGAAGGGACGTGAGGGCAAGATGGCAATCACGGTTTCTTCTAACGTAACCTTCGACAACCCGCTCCTCACTCCGGACATCCAGAACGTATACGGCGCTTCTGTTACTCCGGTTAGAGACGATGCGGGCAACATTACCAGCGGTAAGGTGGGTATCTACAGCTGGGCCCCAAGGTTTCTGAGATGAGCCAGTATAAGATGACAGGTGCTGACGGTCAGTCATACCTCGGTCTGCCCGTTACTATGAACTCGGAGAAGTTCTCAGGTCAGATGAATAATGTTCATCTCCGCGACTATGCTAAGAACGACCTCGACGACTTCTATCGCACTGGTGTAACGACCAACAACTCTATCGCACTTTCAGGTGGTACTGACAAGATGAGCAGCTACTTCTCTTACGGTAACTCTCACTCTGACGGTATGCTTCCTAAGAACTCATACAACCGTCACACTCTGTCTTTCCGTCAGGACTTCAAGTTCTTCGACCGTTTGAGCGTTAACGTATCGATGAACTACATCCAGACCAAGACAAAGAACCGTCCTGGTGGTGGTGTTGCAATGAACCCGATTTACCACATGTATACGGCTGCCCGCAACATCGATATGGACTATTATCGTAACAACTACGCCAACGCTGAAGGCACATGGCGCAGCGAGCCGACTGGCTACTACAAGAAGAACGCCGACAATACATATTCTTGGACAACTGACCGTGCAGACCTTACAGGTCCGCAGCAGAACTGGGCATACCAGGAGAATGGTCAGAACAACCCGTACTGGCTGCTCAAGCAGAACAACGGCGTGAACAAGGAAGACCGCTTCTTCGGTAACGTAACCGGTACGCTCGATATCTATGACGGCCTCTCTTTCCAGGCTCGTATCGGTATGGACTTCTCAAAGTATGAGACAGACGCACGCCGTTATGCTACAACATGGCTTCCTTCAGGTATGGAGGACTACGGACGTTACTGGTGGGGTTACAGCAAGACCACTGAGATCTACACCGACTACATGCTTAACTATAACAAGACATTCGGCGACTGGGATGTTTCTGCAACTCTCGGTTGGGTAGGTCACACCACTAAGGGCGAGGGACACTCTTACGACTCTGGCAACGCTACATACTACTATGCAAACCGCCAGCAGCTCAGCACACTCGTCAACTACTTCTCAACATCAGCAGGTGGTCCTGGCGCTCTTTCACAGAGCAAGTCTTCAGACTGGAACAAGGGTGCTGTCTTCACAGCTCAGGTTGGCTGGAAGGACAAAATCTATGTCGACGGATCATACCGTGAGGACTGGTATCGCTCATTCCGTCAGTTTAAGGATCGTGGTACGCCCGAGCACTACGGTTACTTCGGATTTGGTGCCAACGCCATTGTCAGCTCATTGGTGAAGCTCCCCGAGTGGTTCAACTACTTGAAGTATCGTGCTTCTTACTCAGAGGTAGGTAACTCTATTCCTAACCAGGTGTACGGTTCGCAGAACATCAACCTCGAGACTGGCGCTTACACACCGTCACAGTGGGCTACCTTCAAGAACCCGCGTCCTGAGAAGACCGCTTCATTCGAGACCGGTATCGAGTCATTGTTCCTCAACAACCGACTCAGCCTCGACCTTACATACTATAACGCTACGATGTCTAACCTCTACCTCGTTGGTACCAACGCTTCAGGTAAGTCAATCCCGATGAACACCTGTAAGATCCGCAACCAGGGTGTTGAGGCTACTGTAGGCTACGACTTCAAGTTCGGCGCACAGGGCCTCCGTTGGAAGACTTCTTACAACGTTTCTTACAACAGCAACAAGATTCTCCGTACAGCTTACGACGAGAAGACTGGCAAGGAGAACATCATCGCAAGCTATGTAGGCGGCGTACAGGTGCTCTATAAGGAAGGTGGTAAGTTCGGCGATATGTACGTAACTGACCTCAAGCGTTACAAGGCCACTGATGCTGCCGTTAAGAACGGCACAGCTAAGGAAGGCTGGTATGTGCTCAACTCTCAGGGTGGTGTACAGATGGACTCAGAGAACACCTATGGCAAGTATGTCGGCAACATGAACGCTGACTGGCAGATGGGTTGGACCAACAGCTTCTCATATAAGGACTTCACACTGTCGTTCCTCATCAACGGACGTATCGGCGGTAAGGTGCTCTCTATGACTGAGTCGTTCCTCGACGGTTATGGTCTGTCACAGCGCTCTGCAGACGCTCGTCTCAACGCTGAGGCTAACAAGATTTACGCTGACGCAGTTTATGGCGAGAATGTTCTCGGTGTCAAGCTTGACGACGGCAGCGGTCGTATTGTTCCTGTTTCGGCTTACTATCAGTCAGTTGGTGGTGTGGCACCTCAGGATATCGAGCGTTACCTCTACAGCGGAACCAACTTCCGTCTGCGTGAGCTCTCTCTCGGCTATACCTTCCGTGACCTCTTCGGAGCAAACAAGAACCTGAGCCTGTCGTTCATCGCGCGTAACCTCTTCTTCCTCTATAAGGATGCTCCCGTTGATCCGGACGTGTCGCTCTCAACAGGAACTGGTCTTAGCGCATTCGAGGTATTCAACATGCCTTCTTCACGCTCATTCGGTTTCTCTCTGAACGTCAACTTCTAATAAACAACATCATCTATAATAAGAATAGAAAAAATCGAATATGAAAACATCTAAGATATTTCTGATGTCTGCCATGGTCCTCTCGGCTTTCGGTCTGCAGTCATGTCTTGACTACGACACTCCGTCTGACGAGTTCCAGAAGGAAACGACGGTTGTCACACCTCCTACCATCTCTACTGGTAAGGCAGACAGCATCAATTATAATGTAGAAATCACCGAGAAAATGTATCAGAACGCTTACAAGCGTCTCCGTTCACAACTCGGAACAGCCCTCACCGGTATCTACAGCATCCGTGGCGGTAAGGAAGGTGGCAAGCCTGAGGCTCATGCATACCAGTTCCAGTTCTGCCTTGGTCCTGACAACTACGTTCAGTACAGCTGCGTACCTCACTCGGACTTCCCTTACTCTAACGCTGAGTTGAAGTCTACATATCACCTCTCTAAGGGATTCAACGGCGGTCCTGGCGGTGGCTTCTCTTCTTGCAAGACCTGTATCGCTCCCATCCTCAACAACGGTGACCTTGACTCTATCCCTGAGCTGAAGGCAGCTTATCTCTTGCTCTATAACTATGCTGCAATAGAGAATGCTGATATGTTCGGTCCGATGCCTTACAACGATTTCAAGAAGAACCGTGACGAGTCGCCGTTTACATACGATGATGTCCGTACCATCTACTACAGCGCAAAGGCTAACATCGACTCTTGTGTAGCTGCTTTCAAGCACTTCCAGAAGCGTCCAGAGTGGTATAAGACCAAGGTTGTGAAGAACATCTTCATCAACCGTCTGCCGTTGCTTAAGAATGCTGATCTTTATGAAGCAGAGGGTTTGCAGCCTTGGATTGAGTTTGCCAACTCACTGAAGCTTCGTATGGCTATCCACCTCGCAAAGGTGGAGCCTCAGACAGCTAAGGAATGGGCTGAGGCTGCGTTCGTGACGGTGTTATCTCTCAGTCCTCACATGAGTTTGCTCTCTATGCTTCTGTTCTTGGTTTCGACCATCCTATTGTTCAGATTTCAGAGTGGGGTGACTCACGTCTTGGCGCTTCTTTCTGCAGCATGCTCGAGAGCCTTGACCACCCGTACGTTAAGTACCTCTTCAAGAAGAACACTGAGGCTATTGAGAAGACCGGTAACAAGGGCTCTGCTCCTAAGACCACACCTGCTGAGTCTGTAATCGTAGGTATGCGTGACGGTACTGTTCCTGGCATCGGTCAGAGTGCTGGTACCAACTCGTATATCTCATTCTCTAAGCTTGACAACCAGTACATGAACTCACACTTCCCGCCGTGCTACTTCATGAAGCTTTCTGAGGTTTGCTTCCTCCGTGCTGAGGGCGCTCTCCGTGGCTGGAACATGGGTGGTTCTGCACAGCAGTTCTATGAGGAGGGCATCCGCTATGCTTTCCTTGAGGACCGCGACATGGATGACATCAAGTACAAGGATATGCTTGAGGACTACATGAACGTAACAAAGGCTAAGGACTACACTTACGTTGATCCGACTGGTGAGACTCCAGATATGCCGAGCGTTACTAAGATTCCGGTTAAATGGGACAACTCTCTTGACAACGAGAAGAAGCTTGAGATGATCATCACTCAGAAGTACATCGCTTCTTATCCTTACAGCTATGAGTCTTGGGTTGACCTTCGTCGTACAGGCTATCCCCGTCTCTTCCCTGTCCTCAACCCTGAGGATGGTGACGGTTCGCTCACAATGGGTGACAACGCTGAGTATTGCTCAGGTCTGAACATCATCCGCCGTCTGCCTTGGTTCACTGACGATCCTCAGACCAAGGAGGACCTCAACGCAACAGGTCTGCCCGCACTCGGTGGTCCTGATCAGCAGGCTACACGCCTTTGGTGGGATGTTGACGCTCCTAACTTCTAAACATCGCCCGACACGCCGCAAGGCGTAAGGCAATAAACAATAAGAAAGCCGTGGCGCTCCGCAAGGAGTAAGCCACGGCTTGCTTCGTTCTTAGACATGTAGACATGTTTTTTAGACATGAAGACATGTAGACATGTTTTTTTAGACATGTAGACATGTTTTTTTAGACATGAAGACATGATTTTTTTGACATGCAGACATGCAGACATGTTTTTTAGACATGAAGACATGTAGACATGTTTTTTAGACATGAAGACATGTAGACATGATTTTTAGACATGACTTCCTGTCTTCCTGTCAAAAATCATATCCAACGAATCATGTCTTCATGTCTTCTTGTCAAAAACCTGTCTTCCTGTCAAAAACCAGAAAACGAAGAAAGCGGATGTGGCGTTCTTTGGGGAACGTCGCATCCGCTTTCGTGTTTCTTTTTATGCTATTAAGCTTTGTCAGCTTGCTTATGCCTCAGCGTCCTGTGTGTGGAACGGAGTGGCAGTGCGAGGCTGCTGCTGCTCGGGGAGCTGGATCTTACCGAAGTTCTGCTCATACTTCTGGATGTTGTCGTTGAGGGCCATGAGGAGACGCTTAGCGTGCTCGGGAGCCATTACGACGCGGCTGCGTACCTGCGGCTGCTGCAGTCCGGGGAGCATGCAAGTGAAGTCGAGGATAAAGTCGCTTGAAGAGTGAGTGATGAGTGCGAGGTTAGCGTAAACGCCTACACCGATTTCCGGCTTCAGTTCGATCTGAAGACCCTGGGGCTGCTGGTTCTTGTTTTCTTCCATTTTGTTATTTTGTTTAAAGTTAATATTGTGTGTTTTCAGTATTTCTATATGCAAAGATAATATTTTATATGGAGTCTCACAAATTAAATTTATTAAAAAATTATTGAGAGCTCAAAAAGCTGCAGAACCAAAAAAAATGTGTAAGTTTGCATATACAATTAAAAAGTATGCCCAACTATTAAAAAATGACGTTATGGCACGATTCTATTCGCTGAAGAAAAAGGACGAAGAAGACGCCCGCATCGCCGATCCGTTCGGTGTATTGCGCTCCGTCCCGAAGACGTCCTCAGGTAAGCAAACTAAAGAACAATATATTATGACAAAAGTGTACGTATTTCTTGCCGATGGCTTCGAGGATGTCGAGGCATTGGCTCCCGTTGATATCCTTCGCCGTGGTGGTGTTGGAGTGGTTACTGTCAGCATCAACGGCTCTGAGATGGTAAAGTCTGCCCACAATGTATATGTAAAGGCTGATGTCCGCTTCGAGGAAGCCGACTTCTCTGATGCCGACCTCCTTATGATTCCCGGCGGTATGCCTGGCGCCAAGAACCTTGACGAGCACAAAGGTGTGCGCAATGCCCTTCTCGCACATGCCAAGCAGGGCAAGCTTCTCAGTGCCATCTGCGCCGGACCTATGGTTCTCGGTCATCTCGGACTGCTTGACGGTCTGCGTGCCACCTGCTATCCCGGCTTCGAAGGCGAGCTGAAGGGCGCCACCTACACAGCCCAGCTTGTCACCGTCGACGGTAATGTGGTAACGGGCAAGGGTCCGGCAGCTGCGTTCGAGTATGCCTTTACCCTCCTCTCCATCCTCAAGGGCGAGAAAGTGGTAAGTGATCTGAGAAAAGGCATGATGTTCGAGTAGTATGAACAAGGACTATATCATCATTGTGGCAGGAGGAAAGGGACTGCGTATGGGCGGCGATCTGCCAAAGCAGTTCCTCCTCGTTGACGGCAGGCCCGTCCTGATGCGAACCATAGAGCGTTTCCGTCAGTACAGCGAAGCCATCGGCATCATCCTCGTATTGCCTCACGCCCAGCAAGACTATTGGCGTCAGCTCTGCAAGGAATATCACTTCAACGTGGAGCATACTGTGGTGGACGGCGGCGACACCCGCTTCCAGTCATGCAAGAACGGAATAGCCGCTGTTCCCGACGACGCCACCGGCGTGGTGGGCATCCATGACGGCGTACGACCCTTTGTCACCGTGGACGTCATAGCTCGCACCTATGAGGCTGCCCGTGAGCATGGAGCAGCCATGCCCGTAATGCCCGTCACCGACACGCTGCGCTACGTGGCTGGCGAAGACGGAGGCCATAACGTGCTGCGCTCCGACTATCGCACCGTCCAGACACCGCAGACTTTCGACATCCAGCTCATCAAGCGCGCCTACGACGTGCCCTACAGCGAAGCCTTCACCGACGACGCGTCTGTGGCTGAGGCAGCCGGACACAAGGTGGTGATGGTGGAAGGTTGTCGTGAGAACATCAAGCTGACCACACCCTACGACCTGCTCCTTGCGGATTTTATCTGCAAACAGTAATTCGTAATTCCTAACTCGTAACTCCTAAATCTCAATATGGATATACTCTCGCAAGACATAATGTATCTGCCCGGTGTGGGCCCCCAACGTAAGGAAATCCTGAGCAAGGAGCTTGGGATATCCACATGGCGTGACCTTATCGAGAATTTTCCTTATAAGTATGTCGACCGCAGTCGTATCTATACCATTCGTGAGCTTTCCGCCGATATGCCCTTCGTGCAGATAAAGGGCAAGGTGCTCAGCTATGAGGAGTTCGAGATGTCGGCGCGTAAGAAGCGAGTGGTCGGTCATTTCAGCGACGGCACCGGTGTAGCCGACCTCGTTTGGTTCAGCGGAGCACAATATATATATAAGAACTATAAGGTAGGGCAGGAGTTCGTAGTCTTCGGTCGCCCTACCGTCTATCAGGGACGTTTCCAGTTTGCTCATCCCGAGATGGAGCGAGCCTCCGACCTTCAGCTCTCCGAAATGGGCATGCAACCTTACTATACCACCACGGAGCGCATGAAGAAGATGGGCATCACGTCGCGAGTGATAGAGAAGACGGTCAAGAACATGCTTCTCAAACTGAAGGACCCGCTCCCCGAAACCCTCCCTACCTTCATCACCAAACCGCTTCACCTCGTCTCGCGCGATGAGGCGTTGCGCTGCGTACATTATCCCAAGACGCCGCAGCAGATGAAGGCGGCACGCGACCGTCTGAAGTTTGAAGAGCTGTTCTACGTGCAACTCAACATTCTCCGCTATGCTTCCGACCATCGTCGCAAGTATCGCGGCTATGTATTCCAGCATGTCGGCAAGCTGTTTAACGACTTCTATTCGCAGAACCTCACCTTCAGTCTTACCGGTGCGCAGAAGCGAGTGATGCACGAGATACGTGACGACATGCGTTCCGGTAGGCAGATGAACCGTCTGCTCCAAGGCGACGTAGGTTCCGGCAAGACACTTGTGGCGCTGATGACAATGCTCATCGCCCTCGACAACGGTTTTCAGGCGTGCATCATGGCACCCACCGAAATCCTCGCCGAGCAGCACTTCACCACCATAACGGAGTTTCTTCGCGGTCTCGGCATCCGTGTGGAACTCCTCACTGGCATAGTGAAAGGAAAGAAGCGTCGCGAGGTGCTTGAGGGCCTTATCTCCGGCGAGGTACAGATTCTCGTCGGCACGCATGCCGTATTAGAGGATCCGGTCAAGTTTCAGCGACTTGGTGTGGCTGTCATCGATGAGCAACACCGGTTTGGAGTGGAGCAGAGGTCGCGCCTTTGGGCTAAGAGCGAGAATCCTCCCCACATCCTCGTGATGACCGCCACCCCCATCCCACGCACCCTCGCCATGACCATATACGGCGACCTTGATGTGAGTGTCATCGACGAGTTGCCGCCGGGACGCAAGCCCATACAGACCATACATAAGTATGACAAGCAACTTACGTCGCTCTATAACGGCATCCGCAAGCAGATAAACCTCGGTCGTCAGGTGTATATCGTCTTCCCGCTTATCTCCGAGAGCGAGAAGATGGACCTGAAGAACCTTGAGGAAGGCTACGCTTCGCTGTGTCAGATATTCCCTGAATTCAAAATCAGCAAGGTGCACGGCAAGATGAAGTCGGCAGAGAAAGACGCTGAAATGCAGAAGTTCGTGAGTGGCGAGACGCAGATTCTCGTTGCCACCACCGTCATAGAGGTGGGCGTAAATGTTCCCAATGCCTCCGTAATGGTAATCCTCGACGCTCAACGCTTCGGTCTTTCCCAGCTCCATCAGCTCCGCGGTCGTGTTGGAAGAGGTGCCGAGCAGAGCTATTGCATCCTCGTCACTGGCTACGAACTCTCCGCCGTTACCCGCAAGCGCATCGACATCATGTGCGACACGAACGACGGTTTCCGCATCGCCGAGGCCGACCTCAAGCTTCGCGGTCCCGGCGATCTCGAAGGCACGCAGCAGAGCGGCATCGCCTTCGACCTTAAGATTGCGGACATCGCCCGCGACGGACAGTTTGTGGCGCTTGCCCGACAGGAGGCACAGAAAATCATTGATGCTGACCCCACCTGCACGTCCAAAGAATATGCCATGCTATGGCGACGCCTAAGAGAGCTGCGCGATACCAACATCAACTGGGCTGCCATTTCGTGAGAGAGCGGGTTATTTCTGCTTTATGATAATTGCATATTGGGGATTTTTTTGTATTTTTGCAAAAAACAATAGCCTATGCCAAGATTCATTAATCCATTCTCCGACTGGGGATTCAAGAAAATCTTCGGTCAGGAAATCAACAAGGACTTATTGATAAAGTTCCTTAATGACCTTCTTGACGGCGAGCATCATATCACAGACCTCGTCTTCAAGGATAAAGAACAATTGCCGGAACTGGTTGAAATGCGAGGTATCATCTATGATATCTACTGCACTACAGACAAGGGTGAGCACATTATTGTGGAGATGCAGAACCGCTATCAGCCATTCTTTACAGACCGAACCATCTATTATGCCTCGCGCGACATTGTCAACCAAGGCGTAAAAGGTACGGTGGGTGACACGAATGTTAAGTGGAACTACTGTCTGGCACCAGTCTATACTGTCTGTTTGCTAAATTATGATATGAAAGACGGTACGCCGACGAAGTTCCGTACGGACATCGCCCTGATGGATATGAAGGACAATACGGTCTTTTCCGATCGCTTGCGATTTATCTACTTGATGCTTCCTCTGTTCGCAAAGAATGAAGAGGATGAATGCGAAAACGATTTTGAACGTTGGATTTACATCTTAAAGAACATGAGTACTTTTGAAAGAATGCCTTTCCAGGCGCGCAATGCTGTATTCAAGAAGCTCTCCGAGATAACAGACATCGCCGCCTTAAGCAAGGACGAGCGAGAAAAATATGATGAGAGCTTGAAGGTGATGCGCGACTATCATGCCACGCTTGAAGGGGCTGCACTCTTAGGAAGACGTGAGGGTCTTGAGGAGGGCCTTGCTGAGGGTCGTGAGAAAGGCCTTGCTGAGGGTCGTGAGAAAGGCCTTGCTGAGGGTCGTGAGAAAGGCCTTGCTGAGGGTCGTGCTGAGGGTCGTGCTGAAACAGCCAAGATGATGCTTGAGGATGGTGAGCCAATATCAAAGATAATGCGTTATACCGGACTTACAGAAGAAGAGATTGAAAAATTGAGATAAGTAATTGCCACGCTATGGGAGCCATGCTGCCGAAGTGTGGCAATTTTGTATATATACGCCTTTATTCAACTTATATCACTAATTTATTGTTTTTCTGCGGAATCTTTTATACTTTTGCGTTATTAAGTGATATTTGAACAAAAATTCAGTTAATCAGATAAAATCTTAGCATTATGAAAAAAGATTTACCCCTTACTGCCCTTGTCCGGTCATTTGTGACAATGGCATTTCTTACCTCGTCGTCATTAGGAGTGATGGCGGACTATCCTCGTAAAGCTGCTACGAACCTGCAGTTTTACACTTATGTGTCGGCAAGCGAATCCCGCGATGCAGGTTTCTACACTTTCAATTCTTCCAACCCCACAGTGTTCACCCCAGTCGGCAACGATGTGAAATGTTATGGCGGCGCCACTTATGCACAGGGAAAGTTCTGGTCGTCGTACTATGAGGAGAACGAGGACAACTCGAAGATTACGTTCCCAATCCATCTTTATGGCTACAACACAGCCGACTGGACAATCGGCGAGGAACGTCAGGGTTTCGCTTTTACGGATATCTCCTCCGACCTCGCTTTCGACCCTGAGACACAGGCCATCTATGGCATTTTTTCTGACGCCGACTATTCCGGCAAGTATCTCACGCTCGGAAGGCTTACTTACACCACAAAGGACGATTATCCCTTTGTGATTTATTCTTGCCAGCCCATCGCTCAGATGCCAGAGCGCATGGTGGCGCTAACCTTCAATCGCGACGGACAACTATATACGATTTCTAAGACAGGCAAACTCTACACCGTGGATAAATACACTGGTAAGGCTACTGTTGTGGGCAACACCGGATTCAGCATCCTGCCCTTCTTCCAGAGTGCCACGTGCGATTATGCCACCGGCGACATCTATTGGGCTGCCTATTCCGACGTGGATTGGGCTACGCACGTCCTTAAGGTGAATCCTGCTACTGCTAACGTCACGGAGATTGTGAATTACGGCTTCAATGAGGACACATGGCAAGGCGAGCAGACCTACGACCAGCTCTCCACCATCTTCCTCAAGCAGGACCTCGACCTCGCCACTCTTCCCAAGCCTGTCAGCTCGCTGAGCGTTTCGATGACGTCGCTCTCCGGCGGTAGCGTGGCGTTCACGATGCCGACGCTTGACGTCGAAGGCAAGAGTCTTCCTGCCGATATTGCTTATACTGTACGTATCAACGGTGAGACTGTGGCACACGCCAATGCTGCACCCGGTGCCGCTGTCACCGCTCCTTTCACTGCTGCAAAGAGTGGCAACAGCGTATTCAGCGTGACAGCTGAGATTCCTGCTACCACCGCTCGTCCGGCTGCCGTCAGTGAGCAGACCACAGACACCAAGTGGGTGGGCTATGACGTGCCTATGCCGCCTACCTCAGTGAAGGTGAAGGCGAAGGGCAACGATGTGACGCTGACATGGAAGGCGCCGGAGGCATCCGTCAACGGAGGCTACTTCGATAAGGACAACCTCCGCTATGCCATCTCGCGCTTCAAGATGGGCGAGACTGCCGACTCCGTGATTGTCACAACAGACTGCGCCGCCACTACATACGTCGACCACGTAGAGTCCACCGACATGACGTGGTATTACTATAAGGTGACGGCTCTGAATGGCGACCTGAAGAGTAAGCCTGCCACATCCGTGGAGGTAAGCGTTGGCTCCAGTCTCTCATTGCCTTATCATAACGGTCTGAGCACCAGTGCTTCAATGGAAGACTTCACCATCGTTGACGCCAATGATGACGGTTCGACATGGAGTTTTGACGGCAACTATAATATGGTTGCATACACCGCCAACAGCTCTAATGCTGCTGACGACTGGTTTATCACGCCGCCCATAAATATGAAGAAGGGTGCCGCATATAAGTTCTCTTTCGATGCCGTCAACGACTATCCCACGGAGCGTGTGGCTGCAGCTGTCGGAACTGACGCCACCGCTGAGGCTATGACCGACATCGTCATCGAACCTACGGAGGTTACTTATCAGCCTCGCCGTCGCACTCTCTCCGGCACCTTCCGTGCTACGGAGGATGGCATGCGCTATTTCGGCATCCATGCCATCTCAGACGCTGACTGCAATCATCTTTATGTAGACAATCTCAACATCACTGAGGTATCGGCTTCTGCTCCAGATTCACCTACTGACCTTGTGGTCACACCGGGCGAGAAGGGCGCCACTACTGCTGCGCTCAGCTTCACGGCTCCGACGCGCATGTTAGGCGGTGCGGCGCTGACCGACAAGATGGACATCGTCATCTCGCGTAACGGCGAGTCGCTCACTACGCTCACATCTGTAACGCCAGGTCAGAAATGTTCATACAACGATCCGAGCGTGCCCTCCGGTTCGTGCGTTTATGCCGTGCATGCAGTTGACGCTTCCGGCAACGAAGGATTGGAGACCACAGCCAAGGTGTTCGTCGGCATTGACGAGCCGGGTGCGGTGAAGAATCTCAGGGCTTACGAGGATGCCGAAACGGAAGGTCTGATACACGTGGTTTGGGACCAGCCGGAGGGCGTGCATGGAGGCTACATAGATCCTAACGACCTTACATATTATATATCAGTGGGCACCGATCCCAACGACATCAATCTTGGCAGCAAGACATCGTACGATGACCAGCTGACAATTAAGGCAGGTCGTCAGGCATACAACGGTTACAGCGTATATGCCGTGAGCAGTACGGGTGGCGGTCGCAGCAACTGGAAAACCTGCACAGCAATCGGCGGTCCAGCCATCAAGGCGCCGATGATTGAGTCGTTCAAGAACGTGACGATGGAGAGCGGACCGTGGATTACTAACATGACCAAGGGAGAGGTAGGCGAGGCTTACTGTTACGCCATGACCAGCAGCGCGTCAGCACAGGCACAGGACGGTGACGGCGGTATGCAGTCGTTCTCTGCCGACAAGACAGGCAAGGCGGTGCGTAGCGAGTCGCCGAAGGTGGACATCAGCGAGATGGCGAAGCCTACGCTCAACTTCTGGGCTTACTGCACTGGCAAGGGCGACAAGCTGACAGTCAGCGTGCAGAAGGATTATGCCGACTTTGTGCCGGTGAAGGAGATTATTTCTGACCAGTACGCCGTGGGTTGGCAGCGCTTCAGCATTGACCTCACTCCGTATAAGGACTGCCGTTATGTGCGTATCGGCTTCGAGGGCGAGGCTGTCAATACCACTACAGAGTTCTTCGCTTACGACAATGTTGCCATCGTAGATGCCGCCGATAACGACATCATGGCAGTTGAGCTCACCGCTGCCGAAGAGGTTGAGGCTGGCGACATGGCTGACCTGCAACTCACAGTGCGCAATAATACAGCCAATGAGGTGGCCGCCGGCGACTACACCATCGTAGTGTATAAGAACGGTGAGGAGTTCAGTCGCTTCACGGGCGACCCGCTTTCAGCTGATCGTGCCAAGACCATTGGTCTGAACGGTAAGGTTACGGTTGTGGATGATGACAAGGTGGAGTTCAGTGCTGTTGTTGACTACGCTGCCGACCAGATAGAGGACAACAATGCGTCGAACACCGTTAGCGTACGTGTGAAGAAGAATGACTATCCTACACCTTCCGGTCTTGAGGCTTCGTCACGCCAGAGCAATGTGGGTCTGTCATGGCAGGCTCCCGACCTTAACAGTCTCGGTCTGAAGCGTACCACCGAAACCTTCGACGATTACAAGGCATTTGCCATCAGCGACTTCGGCGACTGGACCACGTACGACTGCGACTTGCAGAATACCATACAGATAACACTCAGCGAATCGTTCGGACCGTTGCAGTACGAGAATTCCGGTGAGCCGATGGCATTCCAGGTGTTCAATTCGCTCCAGGCTGGCATTCCGTTCACCTCGTGGGAAGCCCATTCCGGCGAACAGATGCTCGTAAGTTTCAGTTGCGCATCGCCCGACGGTGGCTTCACAAAGAAGCAGAACGACGATTGGCTTGTGTCGCCTGAGCTTTGCGGTGAGGCACAGACTGTAAGGTTCTTCGCCAAGGCTGGCATCGCAAGTGCAGTGCCCGAGCAGATGGAGGTGCTCTATTCCGTTTCGGACAAGACCATCGACAGCTTCAAGAAGATAGGCGAGACCATCGACGTTAGCAACGTGAAGAGTTGGGACGAGTATAAGGTTGAACTGCCGCAGGGTGCGAAGTACTTCGCCATCCGCTGCGTCTCCAACAACAAGTTCGCTCTCCTTATTGACGACATCTCGTATATCGCGAAGGGTGCGGAGAAGGAGAATCTTACATTCGTGGGATATAACGTCTATCGCGACCGTCATAAGCTCAATGCCAAGCCTATCGACCAGCGCTATTACATCGACGATGACGTGCGCCAGTCGGACAGCTATGCTTATCAGGTGACGGCTGCTTACGAAGAGGGCGAGTCGAAACCGTCTAATACAGCCACCATCACATACCTCTCAGCCATCAACAATGCCTCGACAGCTGCTGTTGTGGTAAACGGCGGAAAGAGCTGTGTGGAGATAAGCGGCGCAGAAGGCAGAATGGTGAAGATGTTCACCGTGGACGGTCGTCTCGTACGTACCTTCGCCGGTGAAGCTCATATCACCGTAGAGGCAGAACCGGGCGTATATGTCGTTATGGTGGACGGCAGCGCGTTTAAGGTTTCGGTAAGAAAGTAATGTCAATAAAATGAAAAGCATGATGAAGAAATCTTTGTTTCTGACACTTGCCATCGCATCGGCTTGCGGTTCTGCCTTCGCGCAGACGCAGCCGACCATATATGGCAGTGTGATCTTTGGACATGGTTGGGAAGACATGGGCAGCGATGCGCCGTTCGGCATCTATTCGCTCCCTGCCAACGATGCCACGCAGATGAAGAGTGTGAAGCTGGACGACAATCTGTCGGCTTTCGGTGGCGGCGTATACGTAGACGGTCGCTATTACATGGTGGACTATTCGCCGTACGACTATGACGGTACGGTCAGTTTCCGAGTATATGACGTGGATGCAGGGTGGCGACTCATTGAGGAACGCCATCTTGCCACCTATTCGAGTGTGGCTTCCGACCTTGCCTATGATCCCACTACGGACCGTGTGTACGGATGTTTCCGTGAGAGTGCCACCACCAACGGCTACTTCTTCGGTACGCTTAACACCATCACAGGATTCTCCTCGAAGATAGCCGACCTTAAGCAGGAGCTTATAGCCTTGGCTGCTACGAAGGACGGACGGCTTTACGGCATCAGCATCTACGGCATGCTCTACAGCGTGGACAAGACCACCGGCGCTCTGACCGAGATTGGTCAGACAGGCAAGACGGTGAAGTATGCGCAGAGTGCCACGTTCGATTATCCTTCTGGACGTATGCTCTGGGCGATGACGCCTCACTATACGCATGAGAGTCCGGAGATATGCGAGGTGAATCTTACTGACGGAACTGTTACTACGCTGACCACCATACCTGACAGATATGAGTTTACGGGTATATATACCACCGGTTCGTATGCCGATGACAATGCCCCGGCACGTCCAACGTCGTTGAAGGCTTCGCTCACAGGAACGTCGCTGACAGGCAAGGCGCTCATCGCAATGCCGGACCGTACGGCTGGCGGCGGCAATCTCGCCTCGTCTCTGGGCTATAAGCTTTGGATGGACGGCAGTCTGCTTAAGGAAGGACAGTCGCAGGCGGGAGCCGGTGTTGAGGCTGCGCTGACGCTCACACGTGGCATGCACCACATGAAAGCGGTGGCTACCAACAGCGCGGGACGCAGCCAGTTCGCCTATTGCGACTTCTGGGCGGGCAGCGATGTGGTGAATGCCGTGTCGCCGAAGGCTGTAATGAAGGACGCCCAGACGGTAAGCGTGTCGTGGACAGCTCCGCAGCGAGGCAATCATGACGGCTATTTCGATCCGTCGCTCGTCACTTACACCGTCACGCGTCAGCCCGATGCCAAGGTGGTGTACGATGGCAGCGCCACATCCTTCGACGACAAGGAAGTGGCAGACCTGCAGATGGGATATTATTATTATGAGGTGGCTGCGAAAGTGGCTGGCGAGTACGGCGACAAGGTTCGCACCAATGTGGTGCAGGTGGGTTCGGCTCTGAAGCTACCGTATGACCAGCCGTTCAATGACGAAGTGGCTGTCAAGACCATGACCGTCATTGATGCCAATGAAGACGACGAGACTTGGCAGTTCTTCGGCGACTGCTTTATCTGCGGTGTCAGTCAGGAAGGACTCGACGATGACGACTGGCTCGTTACGCCGGCGTTTAATCTTAGCAAGGATTCGGTTTATCAAGTGTCGATGGACGTGAAGGCGGAGGAAGGCTATTGTGAGACGGTGGCTGTGGCTGCCGGACAGAAGGCGGAGGCGGCAAGCCTGACGCAGACGGTTCTCGCTCCTATGAAGGTGGATAATGTCAATTATCGCACGCTGTCGGCTGTCTTCGTACCGAAGCATGACGGTGCCTGCCACATCGGTGTGCATGCCTTGAGTCTGTATGCAGAGGGCAGTTATCTGTATCTGGACAACCTCAAGGTGAAGTGCATCGGTTCGGTGAAGTGTCCGGGTGCTGTGACGGAGGCAAAGGCAGAGCCGGTTGGATCAAGTACGGACCGCAAGGTGGAGATTTTGTTCAAGGCTCCCGTGGTGAATATGGGTGGCGAGACGCTGACCGCCAACCTGAAGCATATCACCGTGAAGCGACTCACGGACAATAAGGTGGTGGAGACATTCTCGAACATCATCCCCGGCGATATCTGCCAGATGACCGACACACCATCAGCTGACGGAACTGTCAGCTATGAGATAACGGCAGAGAACGCCGTAGGCAAAGGCGAGACGGTCACCGTCTCAACGTATGTGGGATTGGACCAGCCCGCTGCTGTCGAAAACCTTAGAATCAGTAGCACAGATGACGGACAGGTGACAGCCTCTTGGGATGCTCCATCAAAGGGTAAGCACGGAGGCTTGATAGACAAGGCTTCTCTGAAGTATAACATCGCCAATGTGGATGGCAGCTCGCTTAAGAGCACCACGGTCAGCGAACCTTCGTTCTCGGAGCAGATGACAATGAAGGGCGACGAGCAGCGACTGGCATGGTATGTCATCACGCCGCGCACGCAGCAGGGCAAGGGCATCGCCGCGCCCACGGACACCATTTTCGTGGGCAAGCCTTACGCTGTGCCTTATGCCGAATCGTTCGCAAAGCGCAGCATGCAGCGTGGTCCTTGGTACGGCTCGATGAGTGCACTTGCAGAATGGAACATCATGCAGTACGGCACATACGCTGATGCTGCCGACCTTGACAACGGCTTCATAGCCTTCTCTACGGTTACCACAGGCGCCAGCTCTGATTTTATCGGACCGAAGATAACGCTGAAGGACACGCGTAATCCGCGTCTCACATTCTATGTATGGAACATGAAGCGTTCCATCCATCATCTGCGTGTGGCTCTGCGCACTCCTGACGGCAAGCGCCATCAGCTCGATGATATTCTGCCCAACGATTTCGACGGTGAAGACAACGACGGCCGCTGGCTGAAATATAGCTACAGCCTTTCTGACCTTCGTTCGTACGAATACGTGCAGCTCATCTTCACAGGTGTGGGCGGCAATACCGAAGACCTTACGTCCATCGTGCCGCTTTATATAGACCAGATAAACGTAGACGACCCGCTGTCCTTTAATCTTACGATGGGCGACGTAAGCGCCATGATTGACAAGGTTAGCGTAGGCGACGACGTTACGGTGTTTGCCAATATCAGCAACACGGGCGATAAGGACGCTGCCGACTTCGATGTCTGTCTTTATCGTGGCGAGACGCTTGTCAGCAAGACGCACGTTGACGAACTTGCCGCAGGGCAGAACACAGACGTGGAACTGAAGGATGCGCCCAACTCTGATGCAGCTCTCTCCAGTCTGTATCATGCTGAGATTGCGTGGAATTCGGATGAGGACGCTTCGGACAATGTGTCGAAGAATGTTGTCGTCACAGTCCTTCCCGGTCGTCCGTTCGTGAAGGACGCCAAGGCTGAGGCTGCTGACGGAATGCAGTCGGTAGCGCTTTCTTGGAGTGAGCCGGAGGGCATCAGCAATGGAGCTGAGGCTGAGGATGTGGTGGAAGACTTCGAGTCGTACGTGCCCTTCACCATCAGCCATTTCGGTGAGTGGACATTGATGGACATCGACGGAGCGTCCACGCTCGGCATTCAGGACGGTTCGGGCGACTTCGTGCAGTACGACAATGTGGAGGCTCCGATGGCGTTCCAGGTGTTCAACCCCTCTGCCGTCAGTCTTAGCCCGTTGTATTTCCCGACGCATTCAGGCTCGCAGGTGGCAGCCGCATTCAGTGCCGGACGCTATACCGCCAACGACGACTGGCTTATCTCGCCGGAGGTGGACGGAGCGCAGACCATCACCTTCTGGGCGTGCAGCCCCAACAACAACTATTACGGCACGCAGGAACAGATGGAGGTGCTGTGTTCTGTGGAAGGAAAATCCATCGGTTCGTTCAAGAAGGTAGGTTCCACGATTACCGTTCCTGGACAGTGGACGCAGTATTCTGCCGACCTGCCGGAGGGAGCACGCTATTTCGCTCTCCGCTGCACGTCGAAGGACCAGTACATTCTCTTCGTGGACGACATAAAGTATCGTAAAGCAGGAACAGGTCTGAAGCTTCTGGGCTATAATGTCTATCGTGACGGCATGCGTCTTAACGCATCGCCCATAACAGCAACGAAGTATACCGATAACCGATCAGTCGACACCGACGTTACGTATAGCGTCAAGGCTGTCTATAACACTGGTGAAAGTCGTGCTGCCAATGCCGTATGGGATGCAGCATCAGGCATCAGTGGGGTAGGGGAAGACAATGGTTCTGCGCAAGTCCGTATTTACGATCTCAGTGGTCGTCAGATGCCTTTGGGCGCCTCTTTGAAGAAGGGTGTCTACGTTGTGCGAGATAACGGCAAAACGCGCAAGATATGCATTAAATAGTGCAAATTGTTTAAAATGAGCAAGTTTAATTGTTAAAGATATTACAAAATCTGTTAATGAGGTACGTAAAACTACCTTATTGACAGATTTTTTTTGTAACTTTGCAACGCAAATGCAAATTGCAATGTGCATGTTGCAAACTTGTGGTTGAACGCCTTTTTTTGTTCAACGATTACCTTTCGAAGGAGCGATAAACTCGTTCCAATCTAAAACGAGTCCTAAAGAAAATGAATTTGAAGAAAACGCTGAAGAAATTTACAATATCGATGCTGCTTGCCGTAGCGTCCATACCGGTGCATGGTCAGGATCTTCTTGCCCGCCAAGCTCCAGTAGACCGTAAGATGGCAGCAGTCGATACCATTATGTTGCGAAATATCGCAGCGAGAGAAGAGGCGGAGTCGCCCGCGACAGACCTCTACGCAGGATGGGACAACCGCTATGCACACCGTGCCACAGAACTCCCTGAACATTACAAGATTGACCTTCGTCATTTCTGCATGCCCACCACGAGCCGCGTCATAACCAGTAATTTTGGTTCGCGCTGGGGACGCCAGCACAAGGGTCTTGACATCAAGGTGTATATCGGCGATACCATCCGTGCGGCATTCTCAGGAAAAGTCAGAATTGTAAGATACGAGGGCGGAGGATACGGTAAGTATATCGTCATCCGACATAACAACGGTCTGGAGACCATCTACGGACACCTCTCGAAGCAACTCGTAGATGAGAACCAGGAGGTTCGCGCCGGTGAAGTCATCGGTCTCGGTGGTAACACAGGACGAAGCACGGGTTCGCACCTTCACTTCGAGACACGTCTCTGCGGCGTGGCTCTCAATCCCGCTCTTATGTTCGACTTCCGTGAGCAGGACGTAACAGGCGACTATTATGCTTTCGACCGCTCGACGTATGACAGCGAGTCGGCAGCTGCTACAAGAGCACGCGGAAAGAAGGACGGCTCTTCTTACGCATCCAACTCGCGCAACGACTATGCCACCAACGACCGCGCTACGTCTGGTCTTACCGATCAGGTGCAGTATCACAAGGTTACGAAGGGTGAGACGCTCGCGTCCATCTCTAAGAAGCTCGGTGTTTCGATAGACAAGATTTGTAAGCTGAACCACATCTCGAAGACCATGCGTCTCCGTCCCGGTCAGATCTTGCGCTATTCATAATAATCGGACATTACCATAATATTTATATTAGAATAATTACGCCAGATAAGGCCGGTGAGGTCTATTGTCTGGCGTTTTTCTTTTTTTGTAACATCATAAAGAGACATACGTTATATATATGCTGCTCAAATTTTTCCTTACCTGCAACAAGATAGGTGCGTTCACGCTCGGAGGCGGTTATGCCATGATACCGATCATGGAGCGTGAGTTCGTGGATAACAACAAGTGGATGGACCGGCAGGAATTTATGGACATCATGGTGGTGGCGCAGTCCACGCCGGGTATTTTCGCCATCGACATGGCGTCACATATCGGATATAAGCTGAAAGGAGTATGGGGAGGCATCGTCGGAGCCGTCGGCATAGCCCTCCCGTCCATCATAGCCATCATCATCATAGCCATGTTCTTCCATAACTTCAAGGACAATCCCTGGGTGGAGAAATTCTTCAAGGGAGTGCGTCCCGCAGTAGTGGCGCTCATCGCCGCTCCGTGCTTCAAGATGGCAAAGACCGCCAATATCTCATGGCGCAACGCCTGGATACCCATAGTCTGCTGTCTGTTGATAGCATTATTTGGGGTTTCGCCCATTTACATAATAATCGCGGCAGGCGTTTCGGGATATCTCTATGGCAGATGGAAAAGACAAAGAGCAGAATAAAATGGCTCAATGTCTTCTTGCTTAAAAACATGTCTTACTGCCCACTATGCAAATATTGTCTAAACGGTAAAAACTTGTTACAAAATAAAAATTGATTATAGAGTTTAGGTTTGCTGTTTTTTCGGTGTTTTGCTGTGCAAACAGCACCCATGCCATATGATAGCGCCACTTTTACACTCCAATAGTGCCACTATTAGACAGTAAAAGTGGCACTATTGCATGATAATAGTGCCACTATTGTAGTGTAAAAGTGGCGCTATTGCATCAAAAAACGGCTCTTTTGCGAGTCTGATTTCATAACGCTTCGTCAGAAAATCGCATAACCTACTGTGCGCAAACGCATTAGCTCAAACCGCTCAAAACTCGAGAATTTCGCACCAAAGATTTTGTCGTGCGCTGAGCTCATAGTATTGAGCATCAGGAATGCAAATATTGTGTCGGACGGCACCCACCGTCCGAATTAGGAATTAGGAATTTTCTCTCCCAACCCCTAAACTCTCAACTCTCAATTCTCAACTCTCAACTGTATATAATTAATGTGTTGCTGTTATCGAACACAGTTTTCAGTTGAGATATATCAATTTCAGCTCTAAAAGTGCAGATTTCCTTAACTTTTTTGCTCAAAAGTTTTGGAGATACGGAAAAAAGCTATACCTTTGCATCCGCTTTCGAGAACGAACGAAACCTCAAGCAAAGCAAGAGAAGAAACGTTCAGTGTAAAGCATTAAGAAAGAGTTCTTTGAAAAGATTTACATAAGACAGATAAAGTAGTACAAGAAGCGAGAACGAAGAAATTCGTTCTTGGGTAGAAGAAAACGAACCGTCAAGTTTGTTTGACTTTAAACTCTAATTTGGAAGCTCGTTCTGAAACAGATACAAACAAGCAACGCTTACTTCGGTAAGAGTTGGTAAAAGATATTTTACAATGTAGAGTTTGATCCTGGCTCAGGATGAACGCTAGCTACAGGCTTAACACATGCAAGTCGAGGGGCAGCATGACGATAGCTTGCTATTGTTGATGGCGACCGGCG
>NZ_NOVE01000109.1 GCF_002265625.1 Prevotella sp. 885 | reverse complement strand
TGCAGAATCTTTCAATGCAAAAGTCAAGCATTTCAGAGCACAACTTCGGGGTATCATTGACAAGAAATTCTTTCTCTTCAGACTAACAAGATTGTATGCTTAATCCACACACTTTTTCAGGTGAGCCGGACAAGGAATATCTCGTGAGGTATACAAAGGAATACATGAAGACGCACCCCAACGTGGACTATTTCATCTACGGCCACCGGCATATCGAGCTCGACCTCAACCTCTCGCGCAAGGTAAGGATGATGATTCTCGGCGACTGGATATGGCAGTTCTCCTATGTAGTGTTCGACGGGGAGCACCTCTTCCTTGAGGAATATGTGGAGGGGGAGAGTAAATTGTAGTCTACTGAAGTTTACAGATAATAAAAAACAATGAGCGCATGCCGGAAACACTTCCAGACATGCGCTCATTGTTTTTATCTTGAATAATACCGCGCCTTATTTTACCACCTTTACAGCCTTGCCGTTGGCAAACTTGTTGATGTGAAGACGGTTGGCAGCCGGACGGGTCTTCTTGCCGTCGATGCCGTAAGAGGCAACAACCTTGCTTGCCTTGGCATCGGCAGCGGCATTGTCAACGCCGTCAGTGCTGCTCTGGGTGTCGATGTAGTATGTACCCCAGCAGAGATTCTCGTCATCCATATCAACATATCCGAATCCGGCGATGTATCTGCCGTCGGGAGTGATGGCACAAGGAGAGTTAAACTCGTTACCGTCCATTTTTACGATGTCGGTAAGCGTAGGGAACACTTCGCTCATGCGCTTTGCCTCAGTCTCGCCGGCCTTTACGATACAGGCATAACGGGCACCACTCATCTGGTCCTCAATATAGCCAACGATAGTGCCGTCGTCAGCAATGGCATTGGCATAATACCACATGTCTGCCGAAAGCTCAGGGCATGTAATATTCTCGTATGTATCGGTTACCACGTTATACCGTGCTATCTCCATACTCTGTTCCTCATTTTTGTTGTGCAGGTTGATCGCCACATATTTGCCGTTGCTGCTGATTGCAGCACCCTCAAACCAGTCGAAGTCCTGCGGACCGTCGAGAAAGTCGGAAGCATCGAGATATTTCTTGCAAACTGGAATTACGGAGTAAGTTGTGTTGTCCTTATTGAGAGCCCAAATCATCAGCGGGAATGTGGCATAGTTGTCCTGTCCGTAGCCGAGGAGCACCGAACCGTCGGCATTGCCGCCCCTGATGCCCATACCGTCATTCTCGAATCCGAGCCAGGCCTCTGACGACTGCGGCAGTTCTGTCTTCTTGCCGTCAACAATCATTATCGGAGTCTTTTGGTAGGCTTTGTTGTAGGTGATGCCGAAAATCTTGCCGTCGCTTGTGATGTAGTTTGCAATTGAACCCTCGTCGAGAATCTTCTCATATTTGCCTGTGGCGAAATCGAATTTTGTTGCCACTTCCTCGAGATAGCCCACTCCGATACCGTCGTTGGTAACGCAACGCACGTCGGCATCAACCGTCGACTCGGTATCCTCGCCGCCAAGCTGCGGCGAAACGAAATACTTCATCTCCTTATTCTCGGTGTCGTAGATGAAGCCGCGGCCCATGAAGTCGCTGCCGGCTACGTATTTACCGTTGTTGCTGATTACTGTACCTTGTATAAAGGCGTTGTCTGTCCATGGAATGTAAGTGAGCTTCTGTGCAGAAGCCGAGATGCAAGCGGCAATGAAAGCCGCCGAAAGTAAAGCTTTTCTCATAAATACACTTTTTTAATTAGTATTCTGTTTCTTAATCAATAATTCACCTAAATCGTTTTTGCGCTTGCAAATTTATGCTGAATTATTCGAATCTGCAATCAAAAGAGAATAAAAATGTAATTAATTAACGTTTATTAGGGGTCAGCGGAAAAGTACTGGGGGTGTTTTTTATTTCATAGTATTTTGTATCTTTGCATTATGAACATGCTTGAACAATTAGCCCGTCTAGTTCTTCCCAAAGAAATACTAGACAATTTCGATATCG
>NZ_NOVE01000108.1 GCF_002265625.1 Prevotella sp. 885 | reverse complement strand
ATAAGCGTAATTAGTGTCCCTTTTTTAATGGGACACTAATGAATACCTTTTCTACACTTCATTGATTCTTACAATTTCAAACCAATGCTCTGATGTTTTGAATTTGACATCGTCCATTTATTAACGATTTTTGTTACACTTTTGTTTTAGCCAGACCATTTCGTCTAACCATCCATTTTTATTTGCAACTCTATATGCAGATGGACATCCTTTTTTAAAAGCGCTACGAGAATTATACTTCTGTGATTCCATAAACACGTTTTCACGAGACCACTTAAAATTGTAATTCTGCGGACGCTTCAACCATGTCATTTCATCAATCCAACCATTACTAATAGCAGAATTGTATGCACTTGTTGATCCCCATCTAAACCCGCTACGTGAAGAATATTTGCGTGACTCTTCAATTACTATCTGTTTATTCTGCCAATATCCCATAGGCTTAACATCGGAAACAAACCAAGTCATTTCGTCTATCCACTTGTTTTTTACAGCCTTTGAATAAGCAGTTGACGCCATTTTTTTAAACGCCTTTTTGGTTGAATATTTGGCTCCTTCTTCGAACACACGTTCTCTTGTCCAATATCCTTGTTCTTTCACTTTAGTCTTTATCCAAGGCATTTTTGCCCATAGATTATGTTTGAAAGCATAATCATAAGCGGCATGGCAACCTTTAAAGAAGTCTGTTCTCGTGGAATACTTTTTAGATTCTTCAATGACATGTTCTTCATTTTGCCAATAGCCTTGTGTCGCTCGATCATGAGCAAGCCATGTCATTTCAGATTCCCACTTATGTTTTCTTGCAGAAAAATGAGCAGCAGATGCCTTCCAAAAGAAATCATTCCAAGTTTTATATTTCTTTGATTCTTCAAAGACGTGTTCTTTTACATTCCACCAGCGCGGAGGCATTCGTTTGCTGTAGAACCAAGGAAATGTTTCTTTATTCATCATTTTGTATTTCAGAGCAGCATCATAAGCACCAGCTGAATTTGTAAAAAACTCTGTTGGCGTTTTATATTTTTCTGCTTCTCTTATTACTTTGCTTCTTGTCCATTTATATACAAGACTTCCTAAAGACCCCGTGTTTTCACCCGTAGCATTTATATTATTGAGCAATGTATAATGAAGTATATCTCTGTAATAAAGAGACTGTATTCGCTCTTCACGCTGTCTTTCTACAACAGTAAGTCCTTCCCTCAATATCTTATATTTGGGAACATCTTTGTCTTCGTTTGCAAAATATTTAAAAACAGTATCATTGCTTTGTGTTCTATGCTCATAATCTCTGCGTTCAATATTGTTGGTGGCTCCCACATAAGCACACTTCTTATCCTCATCAATATAAACATAAATAATGTGTATAGATCCTTCGATGGCCCGTTCGTTTCCCTTGGGCTGAAACCATGTCATCTCAAGAAGCCACCCTTTTTTCAATGCGGTAACATAAGCAGACGGGGCCTTGCGGTGGAAATCACTTTTATACTTGTATTTTTTTGCTTCATTGAAGACATTCTCCTTATTCTGCCAATATCCATTTTTCTGCCTTCGATTTTTCTTCAACCATATCATTTCATCCAACCATCCGTTGTCAAGTGCATTTTTATATGCGAGATAATTAGCATTACAAAAATCTGTAGTCGTGTTGTATTTGTGAGATTCCTCAAAAACGTTTTCTTTGATTTTCCAATAACCATCAGGTTTGCGTTCAGCTCTCTTTAGCCAAGTCATTTCGTCCAACCATCCTTTTCTTATTGCAGAATAATAGGCAGTAGAACAACCTTCTCTGAATTCTTTTAAAGTTCTATACTTATGAGATTCATTAAAGACATTCTCACGTGATTGCCAAAAACCACGAATAACATATTTCCTTTTTAACCATATCATTTCATCTAACCACCCATTTTTCCGTGCAACTGTATATGCAGAAGCATTTTTAAGATTAAAATCATTTATAGATGAATATTTTTTTGATTCTTCAAATACAGCCTCCTTCGTCCATTTGATTGGCTTTGGTGCTGGGTATATCAACCAGTTCATTTCATCTAACCACCCATTCATATACGCAATACGGAATGCACCAGAACTCATTTTTTTGAATTCTGATCGTGAAGAATACTTTTTGCTTTCTTCAAAAACGGTTT
>NZ_NOVE01000107.1 GCF_002265625.1 Prevotella sp. 885 | reverse complement strand
GCGGACTCGAAAGCGTGGCACTTTTGCTCTCGCAAGTCTCAAAAGACATGCACCAGCCCATCGTCCCAATGCTTTTCCCTATCCTTGGCGCACACGTAAGTGGAGCAGAATTCATGTATCCCGACCTCAGCTGGAAGGAACCAAGCGGAATGTTGGCGAATCTCGTAGCCGATAGTGGCGCTGGCAAGGGCCAACTCTCAAGTATAGTGGAAGCCGTCTGCCGCGACTTCCGCGCTCACGACGATGAGGAACTCGCCAAGCTCGTGGAGTGGCAGAAGATGATGAAGACCAAGAGTGCCAACAAGGAGAAGCCAGCCCGACCCGACGTGGCGTTCTGGTTTCCGCCAGCCGACGTCACCAACGCTGCCTTCATCCAGAACGCCATGGGATGCGAGAAGCTCGGACAGCGCACACAATACCTCAACATGCCCGAGGTGGAAATGGCAGACCGGGTCTGCGGCGGACACCGCCAGATATCCCAGATGATGCGCAACATCTACGACCGCCAGCGAGCAGGAGCGCTCAGAGCCACAGCCGACGGCGTGACGGGCAACCCCGTTCTGCGTGCCAACATCACAATCTCCTCAACGCCCTTCGCCGCACGCAAGTTCTATAAGAACGAACTCTTCAACGGCACCTTCGGACGCGTTGTCTTCTCCTACAAGCCACGCCAAGGTCGCGACGGACGCATACCACGCCAAGGCAAGTATGGCGACGACTTCTACAAGAGTCTGGACGAATACCTCGCTCGTCTCGCCATCTGCAAGGGTCGCTTCATCATCAGTCCGCTCAACCGCCTTGTCGACCAGCTTGCTGCAGACATGGCTTCGCTTGCCGACCTCACCGACGACGACACCCTTTGGGACATATCCAAGCGTGCACTCGTATCGGCATGGAAAGCCGGATGCCTGCTCTGGGCGCTCAACAAGCAGACATGGACAAAGCCGATGAGCTGCCTCGTGGAATGGCTCGTCTACCACGATATATGGTCAAAGATGCAGGTATTCGCCGACATGCTCGGTCAGGACGAGGGCAGCGTCAGCGAGGCTGGCAGACGTGGTCCGAAGAATCTGCTCGACGATCTGCCCGACTCGTTCAACGAAGCTCAGCTTGAGGCGCTGCGCATCTCGCTCGGCAAGACTAAGGAGGGCACAAAGAACCAAATATACAAATGGATATTCCGCGGCTTCATCACGCACTCCGCACAGACCGGACTCTACACGAAGACGAAGGAATATTTAGGAGTTAGGAATTAGGAGTTAGGAATTGGAGTTTTTCACTTTTCACTTAAAATTATGAACCGAGAAACAATACAACAGCTCCGCCAGCTGCCCGTGGAGGGGGTGGCGGAGCGGCTGGGGCTGCGCGTGACGAGGCACAAGAGCCTCTGCCCCTTCCATGACGACCATCATGCCAGCCTGACATTCAACGTGCGACGTAACACTTACCGCTGCTTCGCCTGCGACGCACATGGCGGCACCATCGACCTCGTGATGCGTCATTTGCACAAGGACTTTCCCGACGCTTGCCGTTGGCTGGCTGATTCCACCAACATAATAGTGGAAGAATACAGGCCGAAAACGCCTTCTGCCGTCACGCCGCTGAAGCCCTTTGACGCCGCACGCTATGCAGGCTTCTTCGAGCGTCCGTGGCTGAGCGACGAGGCGCAAAGGTTTCTGTTCGAGGAGCGCGGGATAGACCGTCGTGTGGTGAGGTGGTGCCGGCTGACTTCGTGGACTGACCGTCATGGCACGCATTGGCTTCAGACGCCTTACTATGACACGGAGTGGCGCCTGACGGGCATGCAGAGCCGCAATCTGGACTACGGCAAGGTGGGGTCGGCAGCTGACGTGCCTCGTTTCAGGTTTCCTTACGGGTCGCGCTGCTCAGTCTATAATCTTCCGGTTACGGCGCTGCTGAGTGAGGGCGAGCCGCTATACATCACGGAGGGTTGTTCAGACTGCTGGGCCATGCTCTCAGCCGGTCATAAGGCCGTGGCCATTCCTTCTGCGACGTTGCTCTCTGAGGCAGACAAGGGGCTGCTGAGGGGGCTGGCAGAGAGGCTCGGGACGACGTTCCACATGTTTCCTGACCGCGACGCTCCCGGCGAACGGCTGTTCATGCAGCTGAGGGAGGTGCTGCCCGGACTCTGCCATCATCAGCTGGCTGAGGGAGCGAAAGACTTCGGCGAAATGTTTGCTGCTGGGAGGATTGCGTAATTATTCTCCCACAGATGTCGCAGATTTACACGGATATAGGGTGCGTAATTATTCTCCCACGGATGGCGCAGATTTACACGGATGTTGGGTGCGGAATTATTCTCCCACGGATGGCGCAGATTTACACGGATGTTGGGTGCGGAATTAT
>NZ_NOVE01000106.1 GCF_002265625.1 Prevotella sp. 885 | reverse complement strand
GAATCACTCAACTCCAAGCTTAAGGCATTTAGAGGCCAACTGCGTGGAGTTAGGGACATACCGTTCTTTTTCTATCGTGTATCGTTGATATTTGGGTAGGGATGCCACGGACTTTATCGGATGAGCCGTATATCTACCAAGAAGCATGGTGTGTTTACCACAGAATTTGGAGAATTGAATAAGGTGATGACTAATTGTGGAATCATTCAATTGGGTGAGTATGCCTTTAATCGTCATCCTTTCTCTTATCTGATGGAAGCAGCTGATACCATCTGTTATCTTATTATGGATTATGAGGATGCCATTTCTAAAGGATGGGTTAAGTACGAAAATTTTAAGGAAATATTAAAAAATGACGCCGATGGTAAGAAGGTCTTGAATGAGACGGAAAAGCACTTTAATGAGAATGCTCCATCCAAGAAGAAAATGGTTCAGCTGCGAACTGAATTGATGACACACTTCGTAAGTGTTGCCATAGATAATTTTATGCAACATTATGATGATATATTAGATGGTGATTATAAAAAGGAACTTGTTTTTGATACTGACAATAATTCAAGTTTGGCAGATACCATTCAGAATATTTGCCGAAGAGATATTTATTCTCATCCCGAAATCGAATCCTTGGAGTTAACTGGTAATGCAGTACTGACAGGTATCATAGATTATTATGTAAAGTATTTGTTCCATCCAGAGAAATCTTTCCGTACTCATGCTAAGCATTTGATTTCAAAGACAACCTTTCAAGCTGTACTTCAAGAACACTTCCAGGCTATTGGTGAAAAGAAAGATGCTTGGGATTTTTATGATGTCTTTGATCCTATGGACTTTACCTTTGAGGAAAGAATGCGATTGATTCGTGATTTTGTTTCTGGTATGACAGATAAATTTGCTGTTACACACTACAGAAAATTGAATGGTCAGCAGATTTAATAATGGGTAGGGATCGTTATAGCCTTTTACGGAATGTCATAGATAACCAAAGCAACTCGTTCTATCTTTATCTAAATACGTTTTTTCCGCACGGAATAATTAGATTATTGGATGAATTATCTAAGCAGACTGAATTTTATATATTCAGTGGAGTTATTAAAAATTTCTTGTTAGGGTTTATTGAGCATCGTGATTTGGATTTGGTGATTGACCCTACATGTAATCTCCAAATCATCTTGAGAAATTACGAGAATTAGGACTTGCTGAGATAAGACGAAACAAGTTTAACGGTGTAAAATTGATACTGGAAGAAATGGAGGTTGACATTTGGAGATTAGAAGATACCAAGGGTATAACAGATCAATTATTGGCTCCTACTCCAGAAAATCTTATAAGAACATCTTTTTTTAATTTCTCTGCTATAGTTTATGACTATAATTACTCAAGATTCATTTATGATGAAAATTTTTGTGATTTTTTGATGAAGCGTGAGTTGGATGTGGTGTATGAAGAGAATCCTTTCGTAGAATCATGCATAGTGTCTACTTTTTATTATGCAGAGAAATATGAACTGTCAATAAGTTTTAAGCTGTGTAATTGGATAAGAAGACATTATAAAGAAGACATGGATTTTAAGAAAGTACAACTTAGACGTTTTGGAAGGGAATATTATTCTAATGATGTTATTAATAAATTTTGTACAACTTTATTGCGCTATCCTAGTTTTAAAATTATCAAGATAACTAGGATTTATAAGTTAATAGAGATAAAATTTGAATAAAAATATGTCAAAAAATTATGTATGATATTTGATACTCCGTCATTATATCGTGAAGCAATTCATGAAAAGATAGACAAAGAGTATGATTGTGACTGGTATTTTGGAGACTACGATTATAAGGTAAAGACTTATAATCCTCAGAAATACAAGCATTGTAAGATGTTGCATGTCGTGGATATACCTCATGCAAATCTTTATGCGACCAAAGACATGGTAAGCTTGCTATTTAAAAAGGAATACAAAAATTTCTTTATGGTTGGTGAACCCCGAAATGTCTCTATATGGTGTCTTGCAATATTGAAAAGACTCTTCTTTAAGAAAAAGCGACTCTATTTTTGGGCACATGGATGGTATGGCAAAGAATCTTTCTTTCAGGGATTTATAAAAAAAATTGTTTATAAATCGGCTGATGGAATCTTTACTTATGGTCAGTATGCCAAAGACTTGATGGCAAAGAATGGTTTTGATAAGAATAAAATATTTGTTATCCACAATTCTTTGGATTATGATAAGCAACTTATTCTTAGAAAGACCTTATCTGTCTCAACTTTATATAAGGAGCATTTTGGCAATGATAATCCTGTCTTGATATTTATAGGGAGACTAACGGAAGTGAAAAGATTGGATATGTTAGTTTCTGCATTGGCTTTGTTAAATAAGGAATCCTATAAGTATAATTTAGTTTTTGTTGGAGATGGGACAATGCGTGAATCTTTAGAAAAACAAGTTGTAGATTTGAATTGCAAAACAATGTATGGTTTTATGGGGCTTGTTATGATGAAAGGAAGAACGCAGAGCTAATCTATAAT
>NZ_NOVE01000105.1 GCF_002265625.1 Prevotella sp. 885 | reverse complement strand
AAGTCCCTTGTACATATTAATGCTGACATCATTTTTCATACAGCAAAGGTAAACATCTTTACGGAAAATCTATCATGTATCGTTGATATATTTGGGTAGGGATGCCACGGACTTTATCGGATGAGCCAGATATACTTCTACTTTTATCTTTGGGGCCAAAATTTGGATACTTGATGAAAGCTGCAAGAGAGGCACTTGTTAGGTTCAAACCGTACAAGTCATTCAAGAACTGCAACTTGGTAAGCACTCGGAAGCCTTGTGCATTTCCATCAAAACATGTAAAATCCAATTTTGACAGATTATTATCATCAAGAAAAGCCGACAAATCCTTTACAACTGAATCTTGTTCACCATCCTTCGCAGTTTTCAACATTCCAAGAATTATAGGATGGTGAAACACATGCGTTTTTTCAGATTGATTCAAATCGTCTTTCAAATCGTTAAACAATCTCTCAAAATAACATTGTAAAGCAGTTTCACCAAAATGTCCAAATGGAGGATTACCGATGTCGTGAGCCAGACAAATAGTAGCAAGTAAAGAGTCAAAATCTCTCAACTTTCTGATGCATTGATTAGCATCACTAGCATCAACTCCAATCTTCTCCTTGAAAGCTGGTATTTCGAACAAATTCAATGCAAAAGAATGTCCAATGCTCATCACCTCCATAGAATGCGTGAGACGAGAATGAATATTATCATCCGATGTCAAAGGAAAAACCTGCGTCTTATCATGTAGACGGCGACAAGCCGAGCTAAATATCACACGTCCCAAATCACTCTCTATCGGAGAGCGATAATCATATTTCATTTCATGATTGGCTCGACGCCCATCAGTCTGAGAAGGGCGGAGCCGTATGCCAGAAAATAAATCCATAAGATATAATATAGTAAAATTCAAATCATTAGTATCCCTTTAAATCGGGAAACTAATGACAGGAAGAGCCCAAATACTATTTAGACCATCTACTACGCCCCTTTTTCAATGCTTCAAGAACGCCACGTCCATATTGTAAGTCTGGTTCCAAATAATTACCTTCTCCCCATTCATTCCATGATTTCACAATCACTAAATCATTTGACTTATTTGTTACTACTTCCTCCACATTTTCAACTAATTTTTGGAAATACTTAGGTTCAGAATGGATAAACATTGCATTTTGGGCACCAGAACGAGGTGAATGATCCCAATTTGGGGCAATTGAAGGTATCACATCCTCCTTTTTTTCTTCATCAGTTAACATATATTTTATAGCCTCACCATAATTGAATACCATAGGATGATGCATTATTTTATTAAGAAGGAACCGTATTCCTTTCTTCCATTTTGGCTCACGATGTAATATTCCAAAAATATTATCATTATAGACCGCATCAAAGCCATAACCCAAAATCTTCGTTTTATCGGTACTGTATTTATCTTTACCTATAAAAAAGAAATCGTTCAATCCGTTTTCTTTTGCATATTGCCGCCAATTTTGAATAAACTCCTTTATATGAGGATTTGCAAGCGGTTGATATATTATAAAAACCAACTTACCATTATGGCGTAAATATCTATGATCTTTAAAGGCTGGAAGCATTGTATTGAAATGTAACGCATCATCTTCCTCTCCGAGATATTGCTGCTCAATCAGTAGTTGATCTTTACCTTTTCCTCCCCACGCTTTCTTATACCAAGAATGGTTAGCCCATCCTAAACAGAAAGGAAAGTCAGGTTCACCAGACTTAACAACCTCATCAAAAGGCAAATTAAGCAATCGTTTGCCATTACCAAACCAATAATGCCAATAACAGAAAGCGTCTATTCCATACTCTTTGGCAAACTCTGCCTGTTGTTTTCGAGTCTCAGGAACACGTAAGTCGTAATAGCCTAAATCGGCTGGCACTTTAGGCTGTACATGTCCTTTAAATAACGGTTTTGCCAAAACCGTAGAACGCCAATCTGTGAAACCAGGTCCCCACCATTCATCATTCTCTTTGGTAGGATGATACTGTGGAAGATAAAATGCAATAAATTTTGCCATGTTTATTTAAATTTTAATGCTAAACGTTTATCAAATTGATACAATGCAATTGCTGTAAGAACAGAAATGCTATAAAAAACCAAGATACTTAATAATGAGTTATCACCACTAAGTAAATTCAAAAATTTACAATGAGTAAGATATAGCTCATACGATATTATTCCTAACCAAGAGAAAAAGCGAAACTTAATGCCTCTATTTGCTATTACTACATATAAAATAATTACCCCCAGCGAGATATTCCATTTTATAATCATCTGGATAACATTATACAAAACAGTACCTTCAAAATCTCGAATAATAGAAATTTGTTTTAATACAAGAAAACTCATACCTACAAGAAATAAGATCCCCCCCCATTTAGATATTTCCGACACATTAACTTCTTAATATTACTGAATTCAGAAATAAACATACCACTTAGAAAACTAATAGATTGTTCCGCTTCAATCTCTGGTAATATCAGTAAGAATATTAATCCACAAAACGTCAGAATCCGTATTCTTTTGTGTGAGAAATATTTAGTTGAAAAATAAAAGAGTAAATACCAATAAAACAGATACCTTATATACCAATTTCTA
>NZ_NOVE01000104.1 GCF_002265625.1 Prevotella sp. 885 | reverse complement strand
TACCAATGTTGGATAAGTCCTGCAACGGCATCAATCCACCAACGCATGAACTTCTCATTCTTGAAGAACCGAGCCTTTTCCTCAGCCGTTTTCTTGGATAGCACGTTGCTGATTTTTATCAAATCCGTCCTTGCGATGGCGAGAGAGTTGAGAGCGTCCACCTCTTCCTTGGTGAGTCTCATGCGTGGACGGTGCTTCAAACCAGTCTCAACGACATAGCGGCTCAGACTTATTCCACACTCCTTGGCAAGCGTCTGGAGCTGCTTCAACTCTTCTTTCGTACATCGGTAGGTGTGGACTTCCGTAGGCGGTTTCCTTATGATGTTCTTCTTTCTCATTTGTCCTTGTCTCTGATTAAAATGGGATGATTACAAGCACCTTGCAAAGGTGGTCACGACTGCGAGCCTGCGAGTAGTCCGAGAAACTTTTAGGAATACAGAAAGACGGACACGGCTTCTGTATTACAAAAGGATTTCTCGAAAAGTACCTATAAAATGACGGCACTTTTAACAGCGTCCGTCCCCAAGGCTGCTTAAACGTATAACAGTTTGGCGGTAGCCTCTGGCGGTCAATCGTCCTTTGGGATGATTTATCGGTATAGTGGCTCATTAGCCTCTGAATGCCTATTGATTGCCGTTATGGGAGTCGTTAGGCTTGTAACCATTGGCATTAGAACCATTAGACTGTTGTGTTTGTCCTCCTGCCAGATGCTGTGGATATGTGTTGTGTTTTCCCTCATTCTGTTTGGCATCTGCTTCTTGCATGGAAGAAGGATTGCCAACAGACTGTCTGGAGTAGTTTTGTTGTGGGGAAATTCCATCAGTAACAGCATCGGAAAGATTGCCATTAGTTCCGACCTTACTCACGCTTCTGTTGTCATTAGATGAAGTCGAATTTAGGGAAGAAGAAATATCTGCTGTAGAAGAATTGCCCTTGTTGTCAGTATCGGATATTCCATTGGCAGAATGCCCATCTTCCTTGTCCGACTTTGTATTATCCTCTGTTGTCGTAACAATTACTCTTGCTTGTGGAACTTCCGTGTGGATGATTGCAGAGCCATCCGCATTGCGTTTCAATGAAAATCCGTTCTTGACAAATCTTCCGTCCACATACCAGCCAGAGAGGGAATGCAGGGTAATGATGCGGTTGTCTCCAACTTTTTGTGAAGAGGAAATGCCAACAACCTCCATAGCCTGTAAAAGTTTGGGTACGGTCTTGCGGTCTTTATCCCAGAGTTTGGCAAGTTGGGTATTGTCAACCATACATTGCCCACACAAGATTTCCACTTGTTGGGTCTTGCTGATAGGTACAAGTGTTGTTTCACGTTCAGCAAGAGAGGCAAGAGACATGAAGCATTCCATGCGGTCAATCTTGTACTTCTTGCAGCGAAGATACTCCATCTGTACATCGGACAGCGTGAAGCAGTAATGTATCTTTTGTTTATCCATCTTCTGTAAATTTTGAATATTATAACCATAAATGGCAAGACTGTTTTTCTCAGTAAAGAGAAAATCATCTGTGCCGTCCTCGCCTTGGGGAATTGTCCTCTGCTATAACATAGAGTTCGCCTTGCAACCTGTCATTAGAATGATTGCTTAATCGTGAAATGCACTCAATGCAAACAGACTGGGCAAGAAGTTTTCTTCTGCCGATAGTTGCTTCATCGTTGATGCCTTTGTTGGCTCCGCATTGCTCGGCAAGCTGATTGAAAGCATCACGCATCCGAAAGTAGCCGTTGCCAGTATTGATGTAGCTCACGGCAAGGTCAGCAACATTTGCCAACTTGCTTCTGTACTCCTCATGGGAAATATCGTCCTTCATCATCGCCATGTCTATTTACAAAGTTCACTCATGTGCTTGGTCGCTGCAGCCTTGGTCTCAGCCTCGGACATACTGCGGTTCTGGCGCATCCAGTTCAAAAGCTCGGACTTTTCAAAGTATATAATCTTGCCGTTGGGACGGAAGAACGGAAGTTCATGCTTGTGTGTCATCTTGTAGAGACTGCTCTTTGATATACCCATGAATAAGGCTGCTTCCTCCAGTGTCAATACTTGCTTGGCATCACGGAGTAGGTTCTCCATTATCCCAATGCGGTGCTCATGTGACTCTACCTTCAAAAGAAGAGTCTCGGTGTCGATAGTTTTGTTCATTATCCTGTAATTTAATTGTTTATGATTTGTTGTATTGCTTGTTTTGAAAGTGTAGTCCCCCAAGGCAGAGAGAAATCCCTGCCCGAAATATGGGGACTACAAAAGTGAAATTAACTGATTGTTACCCTGAAAAGTTCTGTTTACTTGTTATCCTGTAAAAAAGTTATTCTGCGTGGATGGGTGTTGGTGGCTGCTGTCCGCTTTGTCCTCGGTATTTGCTTGTTCTCTTCACGCTGTTTGCGACCTCGAAAGGCTTTCTTCGTGTTGTCAACAGCCTTGACCTTTTCATTCGTCAGCACATCTGCATAGATGGCGGTGGATTTGAGCGACTTGTGTCCCATCAGTTTCTTGGTAGTCTCAATGTTGCCGGTAACCGCCTGTACCAATATTCCGAATGTATGTCTAGAGCAGTGAAAAGAGATATTCTTCTCAATGCCCACCTTTTTGGCTATCCTTTTAAGGGCTGCATCCACATTAGCCTTGGCAGGAAGGTGAAACACAAAATCATCATCGCCTTTGGGTGGCATCCATGACAAGGCGGTATTGCCGATTGGTACGGCATTGAGAGCCTT
>NZ_NOVE01000103.1 GCF_002265625.1 Prevotella sp. 885 | reverse complement strand
CTGTTCGACTTGCCACGATAGCATCCACTTGCTCCTGCATGATGTTCACCTCGTCGTGGGCTTCGACCTCACGGCGAGCTTTGAGGAAGGCACGGAGCTTGCCTTCGATGAACTCAGCCTTGCCTTTAGGATTGATGCTGAGATTACGATACATTATGGTGTTGTTGGTGAGTTGGAGAAGAAGGATTGCACCCTCGTTCCAGTCACGCTCAGCAGATGGAGTGTCGAGCCATTGCTGGAGTTTGTCTGTGAGATTGTTCATAATGATTACAATTTATTATTGATACCAGTAAAGAACACACAATTCTTGTGATGTTCGGTAAGCACATTGCGCATAGCCTTCAGCGTAGAGCCAGTAGTAACGAAGTCGTCGAAGACGATGCAGTTAGGCTCTTTGGGGAGATTGTTCATAGTGAACACCGCCCCGATACGCTGCTTGGAATGGCAGAAAGCAACATCCTCGTAGAACGGGATGTTCAGTTGGGAAGCAATCATTTCGCTGATGCGAGTGGCGAAGTTCTTGACGAGATGGCGACGTTTGGGAGTGGTGACGATACACCACGCCCCCGTGTTCAGCTCCTCACCGAGGATGTCACGTATAAGTGGTGAGATGCTATCAGCGAAGAACGCCACCATACTGTCGTCGCCCTTGATATCCGTCAGCGTTCTGCCATACAGCGACTTCTGCCATAGAGAGATGAAGAACGTGTCCGCCCGTCGAGTAAGCCGGACGCGTCGGGTGAAGTCGCACCGCGCTTCGACCGACTTATCCCACGCCTTACGTTTCTCGATGGCGAAGATATCCTTCTGTTCATGCGCTGCAGTGGGTGAAGACAGATCAAGCGGACCCGATAAGTCCGGCACGGAAATGTCATTCAAGAATTCCTGCATATCTATCGGAGTCCGCTTGTCCATGGTCAACTATGATTATAACTTTACTCGCCGTTACGCTGTGCAATCAATGTCGCCGTCCTCAGTGGTGATAGTACCAGTATAGAACGGAGCCGGACACTCGTCCGATGCCTCCACGTTGATAGTGGTGCCAGTGGTGCCAGTGGCACCCTGACCGAGATCCTGTGTGACGGTGGTCTTGGTAGTCCACTTGTCGCAACCCACGACACGGTGCTTGCCCTTCATGTCCTCGACGATGAAGACGTTGTCGTTGTTATTGAGGTAAGCAGCTGCAGCCGATGCCGCTTCGCTTACCGACGGATGCACCGCCACGAGTTTGTTGAGCTGCGTCTGTGACGGCAGTTCACCCTGTGCCTCACTTGTGAGCTGCGACTTCTCAGGAAGGATGTCGATGTATTTCCATACAGCGTTTTCCTTCAACGTGAAGGAGCCGTCGTAGACAGAAGAAGTGACACGTCCGACCTCGTTATGAGGAAGTTTAGGCCAAACAAGAATATCATTCTTGGATGTATAATACACACGGCGACGCACACCAGGAAGTTCCGGTGTGCCCATCGCCCATGCAAGAGATTTTTGTACGTCTGTATTAGATGCTGCCATAATTACTATTGTTAAGAGTTAGACTATAAGCCAGCCAGTTCAACGACCTTCAGGCGTCGCTTGTCGATAGACTCGAACTGTACACCGAAGAACATGGTGGCGATGTACGAGAGAAGGAACGCATCGAAACGCTCAACGTCAACCGATTCCACGTCGCCCATCTGGTCATATCCATAAAGCATATTGATCTTTGGCGAGATGTGGATATACTTCGAGTCCGTCTTGTTAGCAAGCGGGCAGAAGATGAGTTTGCCGTTAGAACCCTCGACAGTAGGCTGATTGTATTGCGTGTTGTATGGAATACCGCTATGGGTGAGCAGATAACCCTCGTTATACTTATCCACGAAGTCCTGCGAGCAGTACATGAAGAGAGTCTGCGAGCGAAGACGAGGGTCGAGCGAGAACAGAATCTCCTTAGCCACGTCAACGGCGTTGGTAGAGGTGATGGCATCTGTCAGTTTGAGGTAATTGCCGTTCTCCTTAGCGAGAGCACCAGAAGTAACCTCCTTCTTTGTGATGGTATCGAAGCCATCGAAGAGATCCTGGGTGGTAGTACCGCTTGCGTTGCGCACACCGCTCCAGATAGCATCATTGAGCTTTTCGGAGAGCGACTTGGCGATAAGTCCAAGCACCTCGCGAGCCGTAGGTACAGACTTCTGTCCGTCGCCCTTAGTGGCACCAGTGCCGAGGAGCGTAGAGATAGCCGAGTTAGGCTCGAACTTCGCGACCACCGACCCGAAGAACGTTTCAAGCGTTCGGAAGTCTAGCTGCAAGTTCACGTCCTCCGAGCGAGTTGGCGAGTAAGGAGCGAACTGTGCCGAAGCGTTGAGCGTGCCCACACTCTCCTTGTAGCGGATGCCAGGGCGACCGGTCATAAATTTAAGAGTCTCGTCGCAGCCGATAATCGGCAGACGAAGGAAGTCAGAACGCCACTTTCGAGCAGCATCCTTGTATTCTTGTAGGGTAAATTGTAGTTTTCCTGCCATGATAGGGAGTTTTGAATTATGATTTGTGAGTTGTTATGGTAATGAGTCAAAGAGAGCCTGAGCCGAGTTGGTGGTGTCGTAGAACTTCTCGATGTCTGACTTTTCGGTGTTGGTGCCACCATCCTTCTTGTCATCAACAACCGTGTTAGTGGTGTCAGCAGGGAGCTTTTTCAGTTTCTCCTCCAAATCGCTGTTAGCCTTAGTCAGGCGGTCAACGTCAGCCGAGAGAGTGGTGATTTCCTTGTACTTCGCTGTGATGTCCGCCTCGATAGAGTCGAGCTGTGCCGTGGTAAGCGTAACCTTGTCGTCGTTAGCTTCCAGCGAGTCGCAAGCGAGAGTCTTGCAAATGTTAGAATAGGTCTTTTTCAGGCTCATCCGATAAAGTCCGTGGCATCCCTACCCAAATATATCAACGATACATGATAGATTTTCCGTAAAGATGTTTACCTTTGCTGTATGAAAAATGATGTCAGCATTAATATGTACAAGGGACTT
>NZ_NOVE01000102.1 GCF_002265625.1 Prevotella sp. 885 | reverse complement strand
CGGATTTGATAAAAATCAGCAACGTGCTATCCAAGAAAACGGCTGAGGAAAAGGCTCGGTTCTTCAAGAATGAGAAGTTCATGCGTTGGTGGATTGATGCCGTTGCAGGACTTATCCAACATTGGTATAGCATTGAAGAGAATATCGCAACAAACGTACAGACCCAATCAAAGGAACAATTATGATTATGCTCGCAAAGGTCGTATCGTATGGAGGCAATTCCGTAAGGTACGCATTGGAAAAGGAGAATGCAAAAACGGTCAAGGTGAACAATATGCCAGATGGTCTTGACCCTACCGCCATCTGGTACATGATGAAGCATCATTGCCAGTATCATCAAGCGGAAAGGACGGTGGGCAGAAAGTTGGAAAGGTTCATGACCACTTTTGTACTTTCCCCATCAAAGGAAGAGTCTGCAAACTTCACGATGGAAGATTGGGCAAACCTCCAAGACGAAGCTTTGAGAGTTTTGGATTCTGTTGGGCTTATGCCCAACGGTTCCTCCAATGTGATAAAGACCAACTTCACCAATTCTATGAATGTGGGCGGACTGCACTCTGATTCTATGTCTGGAACGCTGCACCTTCACATTGATTGTTGTCGTGTGGATATGGAGGGTAAGACCAATGATGTACACGATATTCACCTTCGGGCAATGAAGGCTGCGGAAATCATCAATATGCGCCATGGATGGGAACAACCGCAGGAAATTCGGAATATGCGAAAGGCTGAACTTGCGGAGGATTGCGAACATATCCTCACAGATATGCAGCAGTTCAACATTGACAGATATTTCAATCTGTTGCGTATGAAAGGCTATGAGGTTAAACCTCGTTACGACAAGCAGCGGAAACTTGTCGGCTACACAGTCGGCAAGAATGCTTCCGTGTTCAAGGCTTCTGAGATTGGCAGAAAGTTTATGGCATCAAAGATTGAAGACACATGGAATAAACTGCACCCACAACCTACACAAGTCAAGACAAAGCCTGTTTCTCCATCCGTTGCTTCAACGCCTCGCCCAGTTCGTCCTATCGTTCAAACTCCAACTGCATCACAACCAAAGGCACAACCTCAACTTGCACAAACGGCATTCACAATCAACATTGGCGATGGAGTCAAGAAGGTGTGGATTCCGAACTCTGTCAAAGATGTCTTTACTAATGAGGTTCAGATTCCAGAGGATAATGATATAGCGACAACAGATAATGTCGCTCATGTAGCGATACTGTTGTTTGCAGGGTATATTGACGCAGCCACTTCCATGTCTGAGTCATGTGGCGGTGGCGGTTCTGCTCCCTCTTCTGGTTGGGGCAAGAAGGATGATGAAGATGACTGGAGGTTTGCCCACCGTTGTGCACAGATGGCTCATTCCATGTGCAAGCCTAAACCACGCAACAGAAGTTTCCACCGATAAATCAATGACAATATGGCAATCAGAAAAAGCAAGATAAACATAGACACAGAAGAAAGATCCGACTTCGACAATATGATGAATGATGTCGAAAACGAGGTTGAGGAACAGCAAGCCGAGGATGGACTTGTAAACCGTGTTCCTGAGTTGAAGCAGTTAAGTGAGGACATTGACAAGGCTACCAACACCTTCATCAATGCCGCACTTGAACTGGAATCTTCCATTCAGCAGTATCAGCGTGCAGAAGTAAAATTAGGTGGTGCTGTGACTACTATCAGCAAAAAGGTTGATACCATCAATCAGCACATAGACAAAGTTTTGGAAAATGCTCCCACAAAATTAAAGGTGTCTGTAAATGTCAATGATGCTGACTGGCAGAAGATACAAGAACTGTTTGCTAAAGAACACCAATGGATGACCGCACAGATGCAGATGCATATCCGTGAGGTCAATTCCATGTTTGCTGATGAACGGAAGAAAGTTCGTGAGCGATACAAGGAATATGATGGCTGCTATCTCGGTCACTATGCCCAGTGGTTCTTCTGGTTCTTCTTCACGATTGGTATCTTTGTGATTGCAGGTGGAATAGCTATGATGATAGCACAGATTAGCAAATAATCTCTAATCATGTAGGGATAAATATTGATATTGGTACAACTTAAAAGTACGTATGCTTTTTCTGCAAGAGAATAGTACAGCGTATTTCCTTCCGTACTTTCGCCTGCAACAAAACGTGTACCCATTGGAAGAGAAAACGTCTTGTTTACCATCTCCTTATTTGGAGACAAGACCACGTATGCACTATCTTGAATGGCATCTTTCGGTGTCGCCTTTAATATCTCATGAAGATAGAAACTTGGTAATTCCGCAAACTTATGATTAAACCGTTTCACAATGCGGCAGTAGTTTCGTACAAAAGTAAGAAGCAGTGCTTGGGCAGCATCCATATCACCGCTATTCTCTATCTGGTCCATATAAAAGTCGAACTTCGACTGAATATCCGCTACAGCACCGAGCATCGAGAAATAGGGACGACTATTCTCGTCCAACATTCTTTGTATGAAATTACGCCTACGAGGAGAAGAATTTGCTATCGGGAGAGACTTTTCAAGTTGTTCTTTTATGCTTTCCGCAATACGAATTACGGGTGTTGGCATACCTTCTGTATAGGCGTTGTTCAAATAGATAGATAACCTACCAATCCATCCCTCTATCTTGCTTCGAAGGTTTTCTGTATATTCATTCTGCAAAGTCGTACCGCAACCATTGGCAAATGAGACTGCATACTTTTTCAGATTTTTATGGCGAATATCCAACAGAACTGTAAGGACATGATTGTGCCATAAGGCTGAGATTCTTTCATTGTGTTTTTTTTTGTTATTAATAGACGACAAATTGTCTTCTATTGACATTACCCAATGGGATATCTCATGCCAGTCTGATTCAAGTGCATGAAAGTTTTGAAGTTGATAATTATCAACTTCAAACTCACTACGTTGAACACCTCTTAATCCATATTCAATATCCATTATCAAAATTAGCAAATCAATATTTTTATATTTTTGGCACACAAATTAAGGATATTTATGCGTTACATTGTACCAATCCTACAACATCCTTTAGTTATCATTTCTTCTAGGCTTTTTTGAGTTAGGAAGAGACCCTTTGTAGCTTCTTGCTCTTTTTAGCCTATACTTTTTAGTTTTCGACCAATATGGTCTATAAGTCATTCTCTCATAACTCATTTTATCCACAAATGGTGCTGTCTCCATATATTCTATAGGAAATATTGGAAACTTATATATGGAAGG
>NZ_NOVE01000101.1 GCF_002265625.1 Prevotella sp. 885 | reverse complement strand
GAATCACTCAACTCCAAGCTTAAGGCATTTAGAGGCCAACTGCGTGGAGTTAGGGACATACCGTTCTTTTTCTATCGTGTATCGTTGATATTTGGGTAGGGATGCCACGGACTTTATCGGATGAGCCGAAAAAGAGACTCTTTAAAGCCTTTTTTCTGGAAAAATCGCTCAAAAAACAACTTTTTTGAAACTTTTTCCTTGCTACGAAAAAAGACTTCACTCTCCCTTTATACCTTTGCATCATCAAAACAAGGAAGTATGGGTGAGCGGCTTAAACCAGCACACTGCTAACGTGCCGGACCGAAAGGTTCCGAAGGTTCGAATCCTTCTGCTTCCGCACTTTGGCTCGTTAGCTCAGTTGGAGCAGAGCACGACGCTACGAACGTCGGTGTCGGGAGTTCGAGTCTCTCACGAGTCACAATATTGGAGGTTTGGCAGAGTTGGTCTATTGCACCGGTCTTGAAAACCGGCAGGCGGCAACGTCTCAAAGGTTCGAATCCTTTAGCCTCCGCAAACTTGCCCTATCGCATAACGGTAGTGCGGCAGATTCTGGATCTGCAAGTGGTGGTTCGATTCCATCTAGGGCAACATCAGTAAGGAGCTTTGGCAGACTTGGTGTATGCGCGGGACTGAAAATCCCGAGAACGTGGTTCGACTCCACGAGGCTCCACTTGAAAATTCGGGAGTGCTCCAGTGGCAACGAGGGCGGACTGTAAATCCGCTGTCTGATGACTTCGTAGGTTCGAGTCCTACCTCCCGAACTCAACTTGCCCTATGGTATAATGGTAGTACAACGGGTTTTGGTCCTGTTAGCGAAGGTTCGATTCCTTCTGGGGCGACAAGTTAAAAAACAACTCCATGGTGTAATTGGTAGCATACCAGATTTCAGATCTGGAGGTGGTGGTTCGAATCCATCTGGAGTTTATCTGGAGTTTGTAGCTCAGTTGGTAGAGTGCCAGGTTGTGGCTCTGGAGGTCATGGGTTCGATCCCCATCAAACTCCCAAATGCTTCAATAGCACAGTGGTAGTGCAGCTCACTTGTAATGAGCAGGTCGTAGGTTCGAATCCTACTTGAAGCTCCACATAAGAAAGGCTTCTCTTCAGGCAGTTTTGCTTGAAAAGAAGCCTTTTAGCTTTCTTGTAAGACGATGTCTCGTTGATGTTCGTTCATAATTTTCCTCCTTTATCCTTACACAAAGTTCAGAATAGATTTGAGTCTATCCTGTACCTTGTTGAGCACCTGGATGGTGTCTTCGTTATTCTTATCCTTCTTGTTTTCAAGAAGAATGATAGCCTTCTTTATCAGCTTGCAGTCCTCTATGGATAAAGGCATTTCAGTGATAGAGTAGTCTGGATCAGCGTATCTGTAGTATATTCTATCATAAACCTCTATAGGAGCATTGTAGCCAAGTTTGTCAGATCTCATAATCTGTATGTCCATCTGAACAGTTCTGGCGCATACTCCTTTGGTGATTCCCTCCATGTCGTAGAGAGCATCGCTACATGCCTCCACGAGATCATCGAGAGTCCATCTTCTGTATCTGTTTCTCAAACAGTTGTCTATAGTTTTGTACCTTATTAAGGCATTCTTATTTGCTGGCATAGTTCTTTCATTTTAAGCGTAAAAAAATGGTTGGATTTCATCCAGCTTTTTCTCGCCATGTCAGAGCATATGCAAGCAGTTGACTAAAAAGAAAAAGTTGGATTCTCCCGGCAAGGAAACTCCAACTCTTTCGTATTATCTTTGTTCTCTGTGGGGCACGCTGTTACGATGCCCGATAGAAATAACTATGCGAATAATGATGTGGGAATCCTATACCGGCTGTATCTGATGTACTTGATGTATGTACATAACTATTCCGTTCAAAGCGTCGATAGCTCTGAACGAATGATTGTGATGTTATGTGCATATTTAAATTCATTTCCGTATAGGATTTTTATTGTATTTACTTCTAAATTCTTTTAACGGGTGCAAAGATACAAAAATAGTGCGAAATCTTTTTGCGTAGCAGCAAAAAAATGGTATAAACATGCGGATTTTAACCAAAATGAGCTGTTCTCATAGTGATAATCGGCTGATTTTCCCTGATAATGCTTCGCCCCACGCCATGAAGGATGCTACTGGAGTTCCACCTGATAGACTTTGCATTTATGTCAGCAAAGCATGACGTAAGTACAAAGCCCCTCAGTCGGAAGGTGCCCACGAAACGACATCCGGTTGCTTACAAACTGAGTAGGTGGGACGCAAGCGATTCCCACTTAATCAGTTTGCCACTACTGCATGTCCATTCGTCGAGAAGGGCACTAGCTCACAGCATCAACCTTCATTTCCCTCCCTTCCACCTTATTATAATATAATGGTATTCTTCTTTTAAAATGTATTCATGTGGACGTGAATACATATATACATGGATAGGTGTGTACGTGTACACATGAATACAACTTAAATCCTCATACCATGATGAGTAGCAGGCCTTTAAAGATTTGCATTTTTATAAACAAGATGATAATGCTTCGCCCCACACCATGAAGGATGCTACTGGAGTTCCACCTGATAGACTTTGCATTTATGTCAGCAGAGCATGACGTAAGTGCAAAGCCCCTCAGTCGGAAGGTGCCCACGAAACGACATCCGGTAGCTTACAAACTGAGTAGGTGGGACGCAAGCGATTCCCACTTAATCAGTTTGCCACTACAGCATGTCCATTCGTCGAGAAGGGCACTGGCTCACAGCATCCTCCTTCATTTTTCCCTCCCTTCCACCTTATTATAATATCCAGGTCTTCCTCTTTATAAGCATTCTGTCTTTCCTTATAAATCTTTCGGCTTTTCTTCTTTATAATCTTCGCCCACGCCATAGTCCAGTAAGCATGAACAGTTAGCCAGGGTGTTGTTCTTTCGCAGGCCGATTTTATCGACTTACGAAGGAACAACATGCTGGCTTTTAAAACTGTTGATACTTGCTTGGTCTATTCCCACCCAGCTTTTCTATCCCTGCAGTCATTCCCTGTTATACTTTTTCTTCTTACTGAAACCAGAAATCTTTGATTCCGTATCGTCTTTGGGATTTCGGGATTCTTTTTCTGCAAAGTTATCGCAAGCGACCGCAAAATCTGCAAAATGTTTACGTATATAATTAAATATCAGTGCTTTATAAGTCGAAAAGTGGAAAAAGAAAGAAGCGATTTTCTTTGTTTCGTCACAAACAAGCAACAAATTTCGCAAGATAAATCGCAAACTTTATTGGGGTCGCTTCTTTCTCGCTGCAAAGATATAACAAAAAATTGGATTCTCCAAACATTTCCGCTATAATATAATAAGGTGTAAGGGGCGTTTCATCGGGGTTTGTTGCCGTTTCGTTGCGTACTTGCTTCGTTTTGTTGCAGATTTGTTGCCGATATACTTTTGTTGTA
>NZ_NOVE01000100.1 GCF_002265625.1 Prevotella sp. 885 | reverse complement strand
ATTTCTTCATCGGCAGAAGAGTGACTAATGAATAGAAGTGGCTGTTTTTTCTTTAGTTCTTCTAACTTTTCTTCTTGTTCTATAATGGTACAAGGCAATAGTTCTACTTTTGCCAAAAGAGAATCCAAGAAATATATTTTGTCTTTTAATTCTTCTTTATAGAGCCTAATAATATCATCATTAGATGAAATAACAAGTGATTGCCCACAACGAACATATTTTGCTTGATATTCATTATTACCTATATCAAAAGATTGTTTTAACAACTCACAATTATAGTCTGTCCATTTATGAAACTCAGAAATAAATGTTTCCTGTTCATCTGTAAAACGAACAGGAGACATTGCATTTCTTACAGAATAACCATAATAGCTATCTTGTGGTTGCATCTGTAAAGAAACATCCTTTTCAAGCAAGATGTGTCCTTCTGCTATTCTTTCATTAAGATACTGTGAAAACTTAGTCTTAGAGATAATAAGGCGAGCCTTGGGAACAGCAACTTGTGAAATAGTTTTCTTTGCCATACAAGAATATATTACGATAAAATTTTAATCTCTTCTGAAGATATCTCGTGTATAGACTTTATCCTTTACATCATCCAGACAAGCATCATAGCGGTTGGCGATAATGGCATGGCTCTGTGCTTTGAAGGCTTCCATGTTGTTAACCACCTTGCTACCGAAGAATGTTGTACCGTCTTCAAGTGTTGGCTCATAGATGATAACCTCAGCACCCTTTGCCTTGATGCGCTTCATGATACCCTGAATGGCAGACTGGCGGAAGTTGTCGCTGTTTGACTTCATTGTCAGGCGATAAACACCAATCACGCAGTTGTGCTCCTTGCTTGCATCGAAGCTATTATCGTCGGCATAGCTGTAATAGCCAGCCTTCTTTAAGACAGCATCAGCGATGTAGTCCTTACGAGTGCGGTTGCTCTCTACGATAGCCTCAATCAGATTCTCGGGTACATCAGCATAGTTAGCCAAGAGCTGCTTGGTATCCTTAGGCAAGCAATAGCCACCATAGCCGAAGCTCGGATTGTTGTAGTGAGTGCCGATACGCGGATCAAGACCTACACCATCAATGATAGCCTTTGTGTCAAGTCCCTTCACCTCTGCGTATGTATCAAGCTCATTGAAGTAGCTTACACGCAAAGCAAGGTAAGTGTTGGCGAAAAGCTTAACAGCCTCTGCTTCCTTCATGCCCATAAACAAGGTGTCGATGTTCTCCTTGATAGCACCTTCCTGCAAGAGTGCAGCAAATGTCTTGGCAGCTTCCTTCAACATCTCCACATCAGTAACAGACTTGATAGCCTCGTTTTCTTCAGCAAACTCAGGACGGTCGATAAGCTTAGGATAGCCTACGATGATTCGACTTGGGTAGAGGTTATCGTAGAGTGCCTTGCTCTCACGAAGGAACTCAGGAGAGAAGAGAAGGTTGAACTTCTTTACGCCCTTCTTGGCATACTTCAAGTAGAGACTACGAGTATAGCCTACCGGGATGGTGCTCTTGATAATCATCACGGCATCAGGATTCACCTCCAACACCAAGTCAATAACTTCTTCCACATGTGTTGTGTCGAAATAGTTCTTGACGGGATCATAGTTGGTAGGAGCTGCAATCACAACGAAGTCAGCATCCTTGTATGCTGCCTTGCCATCGAGAGTAGCCACAAGGTTCAGCGGCTTCTCCGCCAAGTACTTCTCAATATAATCGTCCTGGATAGGAGAAATACGATTGTTAAGCTTCTCCACCTTCTCAGGAATAACGTCTACTGCTGTTACATGATGGTGCTGAGACAATAGGGTTGCAATACTCAGACCGACGTAGCCTGTACCGGCTACTGCTACTTTAATATCACTGAAACTATTCATAGTTATTAATAATGTTTTCTTGTTTTAATATTTCGAACACGGATAGCACCAATACCACGGATGCTACTTGTGTATATATTGATTACGGATTTATCTGATCTGCCTGAAGTAGGGTGCGTTGCGGTCTCCCACAGATGGCGCAGATTCACACAGAGATATTTACTTAGTTATCAAATCCTCACTGCTGTACATAATTCGTTGTTTAAATTCAGCAGCGAAGATACTTCTTTCTAAACTAAGCAATAGTTTGAGCACTTATATGTATACTCAAGTCCTCCACTCCCAACGCATCCTGTATGACACGGCTCGTATACAACGACACCACCATCATAAAGAGCATACGGAAGTAAAGAAGCAAAGTATTCTTAGCTATCCGCTTGTTATTATCTGATGTTTGATTTGACATATATTACTTTCCAAATTCTTTAATTCTCTGTTCCTCTTTCATTGAGCAGACAAGCAGTTGTCCATTCTTCTCGGCTACGATATAACCATCCAAGCCTTGAACTACCACCTTGCTTTCATCGGCGGCGTGGACTACGCAGTTCTTGCAGTCGTAGAGGCGGATGTCCTTACCTACCTTGGCATTGCCAGCCTCATCCTGTGGTAGCAAGGTACGGAGACTGCCCCAACTGCCTAAGTCGCTCCAGCCAAACTCGGCTGGCAGAGTAAAGATATCCTTCGACTTCTCCATTACGGCGTAGTCGATGCTGATCTTCTCGCAGGTTGGGAAGAGTTTGCTGACTACCTCTTTCTCCTGTTCGGTATAGAAAGAAGGTGCCATCTCGTCCATGATGCTGGCAAGGTTTGGCTGGAAGGTATGGATTGCCTTGCTGATGGTTTCGATGTTCCATACGAAGATACCGGCATTCCAATAGTAGTTGCCAGCGGCAAGGTACTGCTCGGCTGTCTCCAGGTTTGGCTTTTCCTTGAAAGCCTCAACCTTGTAGATTTCATCTACGGATGTTGGCTCTGCTGCGGCGATATAGCCATAGCCTGTCTCTGGGCGGCTTGGCTTGATACCGATAGTAACGATGGCGTTCTTATCGGAAGTATAGCTCAAAGCCTTGCTGAGCACTCGCTGATACTCCGAGGTATTGATGACCAGGGCATCGGATGGTGTCACCACGATGTTGGCATCAGGATGCTTCTTCTGAATTTTCCAGCAGGCATAAGCGATACATGGAGCTGTATTGCGAGCCTCCGGCTCTGCTAATATGTTATCTACTGGCATGTCAGGGATCTGCTCCTTGACAATGCAAATGTATTTCTCGTTTGTCACTACCCACATGTTCTCGACAGGACAGATTGGCTTCAATCTATCTACTGTCAATTGAATGAGGGAACGGCCCACACCCATCACGTCGATGAACTGCTTGGGGTTGTCGGGGGTGGACATGGGCCAGAAGCGGCTGCCTACGCCGCCGGCCATTATTATTATTTGTATATCGTTGTAATTATCCATAAACAATTAATATACGAATATCATTATTAATAAAATAATCCATATTGTTATTGTCTTCTCATTAACTTTGCTGCAAATTCAAAGAAGTCTGCAACATTTTTGAAATTATCAAACTGTTTGCAATATATACTTGCATATGGCTCAGGCAACCTCTGGCGTATATCAGTCTTTATCATATTAGCAAAAGCCTCCTTTGTATAGACTTTCTGTAATTCTTTATATAGTTCTTCGCTCATAATAAATTCTTGTTTGTTTCTTTTTGTATTCGGTCCTCTATGTCCTCGTAAAAACTTTGTATATCCATATAGTTGGATACCAATGCTATTGTGGAATAAAGAAGTTCACCTAAAACCGCTACAGAAACAGAGAATGTAACAGTTAACTCATAAGGTTCTGTTTTAAAGAAAACTATAGAAAATTGG